>NZ_JAUSLE010000052.1 GCF_030646845.1 Rhodoferax sp.
GGCGGCCATCAGTTCGGGCACGCGGGTCATGCCGCGGCGTTTGGGGTAGGTATCGTGGCGGCCCTGCAAGGTGATGTTGATCAACGGGTTGGCAATCACGCTGACGCCGCTCTCGACGATCAATGGCAGCAGCTTACTCACGTAGTAGTTGTCCATGCTGTGCATGGAGGTGCAGTGCGAGCCGTTCACCCGGCCCTGCAGGCCCAGGCGCTGGGCCTCAAAGGCCAGCGCCTCGATGTGGCGCGACAGCGGGTCGTCCGACTCGTCGCAATGCATGTCCACCAGCAGACCGCGCTCGGCCGCGATCTCGCACAGCAGCTTCACGCTGGTGGCGCCCTGTTCAGAAGTGCGTTCAAAGTGCGGGATGCCGCCGATCACGTCCACGCCCTTGTCCAACGCGCGCTTGAGGTTGTCCACGCCGCCTTTGGTGCGCAGCACGCCGTCTTGCGGAAAAGCCACCAGCTGCAGGTCGATGTAGGGCGCGACCTGTTTCTTCACCGCCAGCAGCGCGTCCACGGCCAGCAGGCTGGGGTCGCTGGTGTCCACATGGCTGCGGATCGCCAGCAGGCCCCTGGCCACGGCCCAGTCGCAGTAGGTGAGGGCGCGCTCGATAATGGCTTCGGCTTTCAGCAGCGGCTTGAGCTCGCCCCACACGGCAATGCCTTCGAGCAGCGTGCCGGACGCATTGACGCGCGGCAAACCGTAGCTCAGCGTGGCATCCATGTGAAAGTGGGCGTCGACAAAGGGTGGGCTGAGCAGCCGGTCGTGGGCATCCACCACCTCACGTGCCGGGCCAGCCAGCCCCGCGCTGATCTCCACAATTTTCTCGCCCTGTACCGCGATGGACATGTTGGAGCGACCATCCGGCAGCGTGGCGTTTTGGATCAGCAGATCAAGCATGGGCGTTGGATTGGATGTTGGTCGCTATCAAAATAGTAGCTGCTAGCGCAATATTGACGTGGGCTAGAGCCTGATTTCTTATATATTCTCCAGCGTCTTACGTGCCCGCCCGCTCCAGCATCGCATGCAGTAGCACATTGCAGCCGGCGGTGATGTGTTCGGGTTTGGCGTCTTCAATCTCGTTGTGGCTGATGCCGTCCTTGCAGGGGATGAAGATCATGCCGCTGGGCGCCAGTCGGGCCATGTAGACCGCGTCGTGCCCGGCACCGGAGACGGCGGGCATGTTGGAGTAGCCCAGCTTCTTGGCGGCGCGCGCCACGGCGTCGATGCAGTCGCCGTGAAAGGCCTGCGCCGGGTAGCTCGACACCAGCTCAATCTGGATGCCCAGGCCCGTGTCCTGGCTGAGTTTTGCCGCATAGGCCTTGACCTCATCCGCCATCTGGTCCACCAGCGCATCGGTGCTGTTGCGCAGGTCGATGGAAAACTTCACGCGCCCGGGGATCACGTTGCGGCTGTTCGGGTGCACCTGCACCATGCCCACGGTGCCGCGGCCGTGCGGCGCGTGACGCAGGGCGGCTGCCACCACTTCCTGCATCAGATGCGTGGCGACCTGCATGGCGTCTTTGCGCAGCGCCATTGGTGTCGGGCCGGCGTGCGCTTCCATGCCGGTGACGGTGCAGTCGAACCAGCGAATGCCCAGCACGCCTTGCACCACGCCAATGGTTTTGTCGTTGTCTTCGAGCACCGGGCCCTGTTCGATATGCGTCTCGAAATACGCGCCAATCGGATGGTCGCCCGGCTCCTGCTCACCCACGTACCCGATGCGGGTGAGCTCGTCTTTCACCGACTTGCCCTCGGTGTCCTTTGCGGCGTAGGCGTGCTCCAGCGTGAAGGCCTTGGCAAACACGCCCGAGCCCATCATCACCGGCACGAAGCGCGAGCCTTCTTCATTGGTCCAGAACGCGACTTCAATCGGGGCTTCGGTCTGGATACCCAGATCGTTGAGCGTGCGCACCACCTCGATACCCGCGAGCACGCCGTAGTTGCCATCGAACTTGCCGCCTGTTGGCTGTGTGTCGATGTGGCTGCCCGTCACGATCGGTGGCAGGCTGTTGTTGCGCCCGGCGCGGCGCATGAAGCCGTTGCCGATCTTGTCGATGGTGACGGTCATGCCGGCCTCTTTGGCCCAGCCGAGCACGAGGTCGCGCCCCTGCTTGTCCAGGTCGGTCAGGGTCAGGCGGCAGACGCCGCCCTTCGGCGTGGCGCCAATCTTTGCCAGCGCCATCAACGAGGCCCACAGGCGCTCGCCGTTGATGCGCAATGAATCGATGTCGATGCGGGTTTCGGTGTCCATGGTCAGTCTCCTTGTCGCGATGGGTGTTCAGGCCGGGCTGCGCTGCACGGCGCTGGGCGCCAGCGTTTCTGCGCGCTGTTTGGCGGCTGCAAAGTTGGGGCCGAACGCGGGGCGTTTGATGTAGCGGCCGGCGCCCTGCTTGGCGCGCAGGTCGCCCTGCACAAACACCAGCTCGCCCTGGCTCACGGTGTGGCTGGGAATGCCGCGCACGCTGCGGCCCTCAAAGATGTTGAAGTCGCCCTTGCTGTGCTGCGTTTTGGCGGACAGGGTTTTGCTGCCCTGCGGGTCCCACACCACCAGGTCGGCGTCCGCCCCCACCGAGACACTGCCTTTTTGCGGGTAGATGTTGAACAGCTTGGCCGTGTTGGCGGACGTAACGGCAACGAACTCGGAGGGGGTCAGGCGCCCGGTGTTGACACCGGCGTCCCAGATCACCGCCAGCCGTTCTTCCACGCCGCCGGTGCCGTTCGGGATTTTGGAGAAGTCGTCTTTACCGGCGGCTTTTTGCGCGGCGCAAAAGGTGCAGTGGTCAGTGGCCGTGGTGTGCAGGTTGCCGGATTGCAGGCCGCGCCACAACGCTTCCTGATGGCCCTTGGGCCGGAACGGCGGGCTCATCACATGCGCGGCGGCGGTGGCAAAGTCGGGGTGGCGGTAGACGCTGTCGTCCACCACCAGGTGTCCGGCCAGCACCTCGCCGTAAACCCGTTGGCCCCGCGCACGGGCGCGGGCAATCGCCTCAGCCGCCTCGATGCACGAGACGTGCACAACATAGATCGGCACGCCCAAAACATCGGCAATGGCAATGGCGCGGTTGGCGGCTTCGCCTTCCACCATCGGTGGGCGCGACAGCGGATGTCCTTCCGGCCCGGTGATGCCCATTGCCGCCACTTCCTTTTGCAGCAGGAACACCAGTTCGCCGTTCTCGGCATGGACGGTGGGCATGGCGCCCAGTTCGAGCGAGCGCTTGAAGCTGTTCACCAGCGTTTCGTCGTCACACATGATGGCGTTCTTGTAGGCCATGAAATGCTTGAAGCTGTTGATGCCTTCTTGTTGGACCAGCGTGCCCATGTCGCGTCTGACGGTTTCGTCCCACCAGGTGATGGCCATGTGAAACGAGTAGTCGCTGGCCGCTTTTTCGGCCCAGCCGCGCCAGGTCTGGTAGGCCTCCATCAGCGGCTGCTGCGGATTGGGAATGACGAAGTCGATGATGGTGGTGGTGCCGCCGGCCATGCCGGCCGCCGTGCCGGTGAAGAAGTCGTCCATCGTGGTCGTGCCCATGAAGGGCAGCTGCATGTGGGTGTGCGGGTCAATGCCGCCAGGCATCACATACTGGCCACCGGCGTCCACTATCGTGGCGCCGGCCGGGGCTGCAAGGTTGTCGCCAACGGCGCTGATCTTGCCGTCCTGAGTCAATACATCGGCACGAAAAGCGCGGTCGGCGTTGACCACCGTACCACCACGAATCAACAGGCTTGTCATGATTTTTTCCTCAGATGAATGAGTGACGAAGAAAGATAGTACGCCGATGCGTCAAGCCGGGCTAGCCGTGCGCATGGGGTTGTTGGGGTGGCCGGTCCAGTCGGCATGGGTCGCACTCACCGTTTTGCCGGTGCGCTGGTCCAGCTCGCGGGGTTTCAGGTCACGCAGCGTGATGCACTCCGACACCGGACACACCGTCACGCACAGGTTGCAGCCCACGCATTCGTCTTCCTTGACCTCGAAGTGGCGCTTGCCATCCTTCATGGCCGTGATGGCCTGGTGCGAGGTGTCTTCGCAGGCGATGTGGCAGCGCCCGCACTGGATGCAGCTGTCCTGGTTGATGACCGCCTTGCTGATGTGGTTGAGGTTGAGGTAGCGCCAGTCGGATACGGTTGGAATCGCCTTCCCCACAATCTCGCCGACCGACTTGAAGCCCATCTCGTCCATGTAGTTGGACAAACCGTCGCTCATTTCCTGCACGATCTTGAAGCCATAGACCATGGCGGCGGTGCACACCTGCACGTTGCCGGCGCCCAGGGCGATGAAGTCCAGCGCATCGCGCCAGTTGCCCACGCCGCCAATACCCGAGATCGGCAGGCCCTCGGTTTGCGGGTCGCGCGCAATCTCGGCCACCATGTTCAGCGCAATCGGTTTCACGGCCGGGCCGCAGTAGCCGCCGTGCGAGCCTTTGCCGCCGGTGGACGGGCTCATAGTCAGCGTGTACGGGTCCACGCCCATGATCGAGTTGATGGTGTTGATGAGCGACACCGCATCCGCGCCACCCTTTTTTGCCGCACGGGCCGGCAGGCGAACGTCGGTGATGTTGGGCGTCAGCTTCACGATCACCGGCAGTTTGCTGTACTGCTTGCACCAGGCCGTCACCATCTCGATGTACTCGGGCACCTGGCCCACCGCGGCACCCATGCCGCGCTCGCTCATGCCGTGCGGGCAGCCGAAGTTGAGTTCGATGCCATCGGCGCCGGTGTCCTCCAGGCGCGCCAAGATCGCTTTCCAGGATTCCTCCACGCAGGGCACCATCAGGGACACCACCATGGCGCGGTCCGGCCAGTCGCGTTTGACCTGGGTGATCTCTTTCAGGTTCAGCTCCAGGTCGCGATCGGTGATGAGCTCGATATTGTTAAAGCCCAGCAGGCGCCGATCCGGCGTGAGCAGCGCGCCGTAACGCGGGCCGTTGACGTTGACGACCGGTGGCCCGGCTTCGCCCAGCGTTTTCCAGACCACGCCGCCCCAGCCGGCTTCAAAGGCGCGGTTGACGTTGTAGGCTTTGTCGGTCGGTGGCGCCGAGGCCAGCCAGAAAGGGTTGGGGCTCTGGATGCCCGCAAAGGTGGTGTGCAGATTGGCCATGGTGATCTCCGAATCCAGGGTGTTGTAGGGGCGGGCCGGTTCAGGCGCCAGTGAGTTGGGCGTGGATCGCGCGGGCCGATTGCTTGCCGTGTTCCACGGCCTCCACGGTCAGGTCCAGCCCGCCGGCGCGGCAGTCGCCACCGGCCCAGATGCCGGGCAGGCTGGTCTGGCCCACGGTATCGGTGGCGACGCGTCCGCCTTCGAGCATCAGGCCCGCCTGCGCCAGCACCGGGTTGCCCAACTGCTGGCCGATGGCCTTGAACACCATGTCGGCGGCCAAAGTCTCCAATTCGCCGGTGGGCATGAGCTTGCCATTCATCAGGGCCTGACGGGCAAAGCGCACCGCGCTGGCATGGCCGTTTGTGCCCATGATTTCAACCGGTGCCAGCCAGTGGTGAATCGTCACGCCGTTGGTCTGCGCCCATTCCTGTTCGGCGGTGGACGCCGACAGGGCCGCGGGGCCGCGCCGGTACACCATGTGCACGTCTTGCGCGCCGAGGAGTTTGGACTGCACGGCGGCGTCCACCGCCGTCATGCCGCCGCCAATCACCACCACACGCCGCCCGATGGGCAGGGTGGAGAGGTCTTCTGTCTGGCGCAGCGTGGCGATGAAGTCGACCGCATCCCGCACCCCTTTCAATTCCTCGCCCGGCACCCCGAGCTGGTGCGTACTGGCCAGACCCATGCCCAGAAACAGGGCGTCATGGCCCTGGCGCAGGGCATCGAGCTGGGCGACGGACTCCAGCTTCCAGCCGGTGCGGATCTCGATGCCACCGATGTCCAGCAGCCACTGCACTTCGCGTTGCGCAAAGTTGTCGGGCGTCTTGTAGCTGGCCAGGCCATATTCATTGAGGCCGCCGGCCTTGGCATGGGCGTCGAATACCACCACGTCGTGACCCAGGCGCGCCAGCGTGTGGGCGCAGGCCAGGCCGGCCGGGCCTGCGCCCACCACCGCCACCGTTTTGCCAGTGGCCGCGGCGCGGGTGAACAGTTGCGGCTGGGCGCTTTCCATCAATGCGTCCACCGCGTGGCGCTGCAGGCGGCCAATCGCCACCGGTGTGCCCTCTTGCGTGTTGCGCACGCACACTGCTTCACACAGGTTTTCGGTCGGGCAGACGCGGGCGCACATGCCGCCCAGCGGGTTGGCTTCGAGAATGGCGCGCGCCGAACCGCGCAGGTTGCCGTCGGCGATGCGCTTGATGAAGGACGGCACGTCAATGCTGGTGGGGCAGGCTGTGGCGCAAGGGGCGTCGAAGCAGTACAGGCAACGCTCGGCTTCCAGCACGGCTTGCGCCTGCGTCATGCGGGGTGAGGCGTCGGCAAAGTGCTGGGCGTACTCAGGTGCGCTCAGACGGCCGGGGCGAACATCGGGTGAGGAGGGGATGGACACGCTGGCAACTCCTGTGATGGTGAACTCAAAGACACGCGGAACTTTAAAAACTGACCGTTTAGTCAACTTCTTGAAGGGATATTAGCAATAGATGTGCCACCACAGATACAGGGTTTGCCCGAATGGGTGTTTCAAATTGAGCGGCCGCGCCGCGGTAACGCCGGCGACACCGTGCGCCCAGGTCAGCTCGCAATAATCGCAGCCCTGTCCCTCTGCTGTATCGGAACTCCATGAACCGCGTACTCGCCCACACCGGCGCCAAATACCCCATCCTGCAGGCCCCGATGGGCTGGATTGCGCGCACGCAGCTGGCCTCGGCCGTCTCGCGCGCCGGGGGTCTGGGCATCATCGAAACCTCGTCCGGCGAGACCGAGAACTGCCAGGCCGAGATCACCAGGATGCGCGCGCTGGACCTGCCTTTCGGCGTGAATTTACCGATTCGCTTCCTGCGCGACGACGCCATGCTCAAGTTTGTCTGCGCCTCGGGCGTGAAGTTTGTGACCACTTCAGCCGGCAGCCCGGCCAAGTTCATCCAGCCGCTCAAAGACGCCGGGATCATCGTCTACCACGCCGTGCCCACGGTGGATGCCGCGCTCAAGTGCGTGGACGCCGGCATCGATGGCCTGGTGGTTGAAGGCGCCGAAGGCGGCGGTTTCAAGAACCCGGAAGAGGTCTCGACGCTGGTGCTGCTGCAGGCGATTCGCGCCCGCACGGACGTGCCGCTGATCGCCGCCGGCGGCATTTGCGATGGTCGCGGCATGGCGGCGGCGTTCGCGCTGGGGGCCGAGGCCATCCAGATGGGCACGCGCTTTGTGAGCTGTACCGAGAGCCCGGTGCACGCCAACTACAAGAACGCCATCGTCAATGCCAAGGAAACCGGCACCTGGGTTCTCAACACCAAATCTTCCCCCTGCATTCGCGCCCTGAAGTCGCAACGCACACAGGCCATTCATGACGAAGGCCTGATGTCGGTCGATGCCTTGAAGGGCATTCTCGGCGTCTACTTCGACGGCGACATGGAAGCCGCGCCGGCGCTAGCCGGCCAGACCGTGGGCCTGATCGATTCGGTGAAGTCGGCGCAGCAGATCATCGACGACACGGTGGCCGAGTTCTTTGCCATCACGGCGCGGCTGGGTGCGTTGGCGCAGGCGCGTTCGTTCGACTGACGCAGCGGCTACGCCGCCTGCGTCGCTGTTTGCTGCAGCCAGGCCCGAAAATTCTTCATGACGGGGCGCTCGTCACCCCGCTCCGGTGTGACCAGGTAATAGGCGCGCTCGCCGCGCAGGGGCTGCTGGCACGCCACCACCAACTCGCCGCGTGCCAGTTCGGCCTCAATCAGCAGGCGTGGCACCAGCGCCAGCCCCAGGCCGTGGGCGGCCGCGGCGGCGGTCATTGAGAACAGCTCGTAGCGCGGCCCGGACAACGCCAGCGGAGCGGGTACGCCCGCCACTTCAAACCACTGCCGCCAGCCATCCGGGCGCGTGCTTTGTTGCAGCAGGGGCAACTGGGCGATGGCCTGGGGCGTCAGCGTCTTCTGGGCGCCCAGAAATCTGGCGCTGCAGACCGGCACCACGTCCTCCGCCAGCAGCTGGACGGACCGGGTGCCGGCCCAATTGCTGACCTGGGCGGTGGTGCCTGAATAAAGGGCCGCGTCGAACGGCGTGTCGGCAAACATGAAGGGGCGGGTGCGCGTCTCGATGTGAACCGTGATTTCCGGATGCAGCGCATTCAAGTCAGGCAGGCGTGGTATCAGCCAGCGCGTTGCAAACGTGGGCACGGCAGCCAGATGGATGCTGCCGCCACGACCCTGGGTGGACATGACGTCCAGCGTGTCCTGCTCCAGCCCCTGCAGGCGCGGTGCCACCTGCAACGCGTACTCGGCACCGCGCTCGGTCAGGGCCACGCCATGCCGGGTGCGGCGAAACAGAGCCAGCCCCAGAAACTCCTCCAGCGCCGTGATCTGGCGCGAGACCGCGCTCTGCGTCAGCGCCAGCTCCTGTGCCGCCCGCGTGTAGCTCTCGTGCCGGGCTGCGGCGTCGAAGCAGGCCAGGGCTTGCAGTGAGGGGATTTTTCTGCGCATGGTGTGCCAAATATACACAACTTGACTCAAAGGAACTGTCCGTTACCAATAACGGCAGCAATTCCGGCGGTGAAGAATCTCAATTAATTATGATTTTTAGTCATGTCTGGATGAAAACTCATCGCTTGTATGTCGCCGGCGGGGCCATTACCATCAAGGTCAACGAATTACCGGAGATATCCCATGGCCCACGCAACATTCAACTGGCAAGACCCGTTCCTGCTCGACAGCCAACTCAGTGATGACGAACGCATGGTGCGCGATGCCGCCGCTGCCTATTGCCAGGACAAACTGCAGCCGCGCGTGATCGAAGCGTTTCGCAAGGAACAGACCGATGTCGCCATCTTCCGTGAGATGGGCGAACTCGGCCTGCTCGGCCCCACCATCCCCGAAGCCTATGGCGGCCCCGGTCTCAACTACGTGGCCTACGGCCTGATCGCGCGCGAAGTCGAGCGCGTCGACTCCGGCTACCGCTCCATGATGAGCGTGCAGAGCTCGCTGGTGATGGTGCCGATCTTCGAATTCGGCACCGAAGGCCAGCGGAGCAAATACCTGCCCAAACTGGCCACCGGGGAGTGGATCGGCTGCTTCGGCCTGACCGAGCCGGACCATGGCTCCGACCCCGGCTCCATGGCCACCCGCGCCCACAAGGTCGCTGGTGGCTACAAGCTGTCGGGCGCCAAGATGTGGATCTCCAACAGCCCGATTGCCGACGTGTTCGTGGTCTGGGCCAAAGAAGTGAGCGAGAGCGGCCAGGTCGGCCCGATTCGCGGCTTCGTACTGGAAAAAGGCATGAAAGGCTTGAGCGCCCCCGCCATCCACGGCAAGGTCGGCCTGCGCGCCAGCATCACCGGCGAAATCGTGATGGACGGCGTGTTCTGCCCGGAAGAAAACGCCTTCCCCGAAGTGCAGGGCCTCAAAGGGCCGTTCACCTGCCTCAACTCCGCCCGCTACGGCATCGCCTGGGGCGCCCTGGGCGCGGCGGAAGACTGCTGGTTCCGGGCCCGCCAGTACACGCTGGACCGCAAGCAGTTTGGCCGCCCGCTGGCGGCCAACCAGCTGATCCAGAAAAAGCTGGCCGACATGCAGACCGAGATTGCCCTGGGCCTGCAGGGCTGCCTGCGCCTGGGGCGCATGAAGGACGAAGGCACGGCCTCGGTCGAGATCACCTCCCTCCTCAAGCGCAACTCCTGCGGCAAGTCGCTGGACATCGCCCGCCTGGCGCGCGACATGATGGGCGGCAACGGCATCTCGGATGAGTTTGGTGTGGCCCGCCACCTGGTGAACCTGGAAGTCGTCAACACCTACGAAGGCACGCACGACATCCATGCGTTGATTCTGGGACGGGCGCAAACCGGCATTGCCGCATTTGCGAACTGAACCGACATGAGCACCGCAGCAAAAGACGGGGCACTGGCCCACCTCAAGGTTCTCGATCTTTCCCGTGTGCTGGCCGGTCCCTGGTGTACCCAGATACTGGCCGATCTCGGGGCCGATGTTGTCAAGGTCGAGCGCCCCGGCGCCGGGGACGACACCCGCCACTGGGGCCCGCCGTTCCTGAAAGACGCGCAGGGCCATGACACCGATCAGGCCAGCTATTTCACCGCCTGTAACCGCAACAAGCGCTCCATCACCATCGACATGGCCAAGCCCGAGGGCCAGGCGCTGATTCGCCAGATGGCCTTGAGCAGCGACATCCTGGTGGAGAACTTCAAGGTCGGCGGCCTGGCGCACTACGGGCTCGACTATGCCAGCCTGAAAGCAATCAACCCGCGTCTGATCTATTGCTCGGTGACCGGCTTTGGCCAGGACGGGCCCTATGCCGAGCGCGCCGGTTACGACCTGATGATCCAGGCCATGAGCGGCATGATGAGCATCACCGGCAAGGCTGACGAGGTGCCTGGCGGCGGCCCGCAGCGCGTTGGCGTGGCGCTGACGGATCTGTTCACCGGGGTCTATGCGTCTACCGCCATTCTGGCGGCGCTGGAGGTGCGCAACCGCACCGGCGAGGGCCAGCATATCGACATGGCCCTGCTCGACGTCGGCATGGCCATTCTGGCCAACCAGGCGGCCGGCTTCCTGAACACCGGCAACGTGCCGAAACGCCAGGGCAACAGCCACCCCAGCCTCGCGCCCTACCAGGACTTTCCGACGCTGGACGGTGCCATGCTGCTGGCCATTGGCAATGACGGCCAGTTCCGCCGCTTCTGCAACGCGGTGGGCAAGCCGGAGTGGGCGGATGACGAGCGCTTTGCCGGCATGGCCGCGCGTGTCACCCACCGTGCGGTGCTGATTCCGGCGATGGAAGCAGTCACCCGCACACGCACCACCGCCCAGTGGGTGGCCCTGCTGGAAGACAAGGCCGTGCCCTGCGGCCCCATCAACGATATTGGCCAAGCCTTTGTCGATGCGCAGGTGAAAGCCCGGGGTTTGGTGATAAATCAGCCTGTAGCCCCCGCCGTTATTGCGCAGACAGCTATTGAATCAATAGCAACCGTGGCAAGCCCGCTGCGCCTGATGGCCACGCCACCCGTGCTGCGCCGTGCGCCGCCGGCCTTGGGCGAGCATACTGATGAGGTGCTGGCCGGGCTCGGCCTGGATGCGGCACAGGTGGTGGCGCTGCGCCAGGCCGGCGTGGTGTGATCTAGCGGCTGCCTGCTGCCCGTGGCAGCTCTCTTTGAGTTTCAGGAGCGAATCGCATGCAGAGAACGAATTTGAACGCCACCATCACTACTGACATCGCGGTGATCGGCGCCGGCACCGCAGGTCTGACGGCATTCCACGAAATCTCACGCGCCGGCTGCTCCGTCCTGTTGATCGATCGCGGTCCGTTGGGCACCACATGCGCACGCGTGGGCTGCATGCCCTCCAAAGCGGTGCTGCATGCGGGCGAGCAATGGGCGACCTTGTCCCAGCTCGCCCCCGGTGGCATAGCTGCGGCCGACCAGACGCCAGACCGCCTGTGGCAACACGCCCGCGCCACGCGCGACCGCCTTGCCCAAGCAACGGTCGAGCGCACCATCGCCGATGCCGGCGATCGGCTGGTCATGGGAGACGCACGCTTCCTGGACGCCGGGACCCTCGACGTTGGTGGCCAGCGCATCACTGCCAGGGCTTTGGTGATTGCGACCGGGTCACGACCCGTCGTGCCCAAATTTTTGGCCGAACTCGGCGCACGCGTCGTGACCACGGACAGCTTGTTTGAACTCGACAAGCTGCCGCGCAGCATCGGCGTTCTGGGGCTTGGCGCGATCGGCCTGGAAATGGGGCTGGCATTGGCTAGACTCGGCGTGCGCGTGGTGGCGGGCGACCTGAAGTCCACGCCTGCGGGCATCACGGACCCCGAAGTCCGGGCCCGTGCGCTTGAGCTTTTCAGCGGAGAACTGACGACCTGGCTGGGCCGACCGGTTGAGGTGGAGGCCGCCGGCGAAGCGCTGCGCATGCACAGCGGTGACGCGTCGGCCACGGTGGACCTGGTGCTCGCGGCGCTCGGGCGCCAGCCCAACGTCGAGCAGCTCGACCTTGCCAGGGCCGGCGTCACGCTGGACAGCCATGGGCAACCTGTCGTCGATGCTGCAAGCCTGCGCGCGGCAGGCAAGGCGGCCGTTTTCCTGGCTGGCGATGTCAGTCCGGATCGGCCGCTGATGCATGAGGCCGTCGACGAAGGGGTGATGGCCGCGCGTGGCGCCATGCATTCCATTGGCAAGGGAATTGAGAAAGCATTGCCGGCCCGCCGTGCGGCCATGTCGATCGTGTTCAGCAACCCCGACGTTGCAGCGGTGGGGCTGCCTTTTGACCGTCTCGATCTGTCGCGCACGGTGATTGGTACGGCCCAGGGTTCAGGCAACGGCCGCTCGGTAATTCTGGGCGCAGAAGGTAACCTGTTGCGGGTGTATGTGGACCGTCACAGCGGCATGTTGCTTGGCGCCGCTCTTGTCGCCGTGAAGGGGGAGCATCTGGCGCACGCATTGGCCTGGGCGGTGCAACGGGGCGACACGGTCGAGGCGCTGTTGGCGATGCCCTACTACCATCCCAGCATCGAGGAGATGCTTCAGTCCGCGTTGAAAGATGCGGCCAAACAGAGGGCGGCGACCCGATAAAGACCGGTCGGCGCACATCCTGTTTCGTGCCCCAACGCATTAGGGAAATGCGCCCGAAGACTACAGCGCCGGGGGATACTTTCCTACATCGGAAAACGACCGGCATGGCTAGCATGAAGGCTCATTCAACCCCTTAAGGAGTCTTCCCATGAGCGTCGCCAAAGTCATTGAAGTCAGCGCCACCAGCAAGGTCAGTTTTGAGGATGCCATCAACCAGGGCATTGCCCGCGCTTGCGATACCGTCTCCAACGTGCGCGGTGCGTGGATCAAGGAACAGAAAGTCACCGTTGAAGACGGTCGTATCTCCGCCTATCGGGTGAACATGCAGGTCACATTCGTCCTCGGTGGCGAGAAGTAGGCATTTCGCCGGCCGCCAGCCTGCCCCGTGATTTCCCGCCTCATCGCCTACACGTGGGCCGCGCCCAATACGGCACTTGGCGCTTTGGCGGGTCTCGCCATGCTGTGCCTTGGTGGACGGGTGCGATTCGTGGCGGGCGTCGCCGAGTTTCATGGTGGCTGGGCTGGCCGTTGCTGCGCCGGTCTTCCGGGCCGGTTTCGCTTTGGCGCCATGACACTGGGCCATGTCATCCTTGGCATCAGTCCGACGGAACTTTGCGCCCTCCGGGAGCATGAGCATGTGCACGTTCGACAGTACGAACAGTGGGGCTTGTTCTTCTTGCCGGCCTATGCGCTGTCGAGTGTCTGGCAAGTCGCTCAGGGCCGCAGTGGGTACCGCAGCAACTTCTTCGAAAGGCAGGCCTATGCCGTCGAAGCTAACCAGGCGTTGCAGCCGAACCCGCAATTGCGTCGGACCGGCTTTGGTGACAGGTGAATCGCGATGGTGGACGCTTGGCTTGGGGAACTCGAATGCCTGCGGTCAGGCTTCTAAAGCCGTTGGCCTGGGTGATGGCGCTTTCCATGTTGAATGACTCTTGAAGACTGGGAGCGGGTGCAGAGATTTATGCACTGTTCGCTCCAAACCTGCCATTGGCGCTGGCATTGCCACGGTACGCGGGCCGCCATTGTGGGAGGGCTGTGATGCGCAGATGGATGACGGGGCGCAAGCGGCACCCGACTTTGATGTCGATCAGCGCATCAGTTGGTGAGGTAGCAAAGCGTCGGTTCTCTCTCTCTCCGCGGGTTGATGCTGATTGCGCGACTGACCCCGAGCAGTTTTGCGACCAAGGGCATGTCCAATCAAGTGGTTCGACGGATCAGGCTACAGGTGCGGTGAGCGTTTTGACACTCCCAAGCCACACTTGCGGTAAACGCGAAAAACCCGACTTTTAGAATTAGCGCGGGTTTTGCCGCAAAGAAGGCCGGTTTCCACACCATCAGCTCGGCCCCCTTTCCTGACTTCGATGCTACCAACTTCGTGGCTGAAGCCGTGCGCAAGGGCAGGGTCGATGGTGTACTTGGCGATTTTGCGCTTGGCGCGGAAGTTGTCGTTGCGGGCGCTGTCTTGCGGCAACGAACCACGCCGCGACTTCATCTTGTGAGCGGTCTGTCAGGTGCGGATGATGACCTCATCCACGCGGCCCATGGCCTGGCTGTCGCTGCCCATCCTGCCACAATGACCGAATTCAACAGGAGCTCTCTCAATGACACAAGCGTTTCTCGCACTGGCCGGAGCACTCGCCATGGCAATGAATCTGGTCAGCATTGCCACAGACATGGATACCGTGCGCCAGCTCACCCAAGCGCTTCCCATGCTGGCGCTGGCGTGCTGGGTCTGGCCACGCGGTGACCGGCGGGTTGCCCTTGGTCTGCTGGCAGGCTCGGCTGGCGGCTATCTGCTAAACCAACAGGGGGGCTTTTTGTTTGGCATGATTGCCTTTGCCATTGGCCATGGACTGTATGTGGCAACCTTCTGGTCTTGGCAGCGCACCCCGGCACCCTTGCTGCTCCTACCCATCGTGGCCTATCTGGCGGTGATCCTGAAACTGATGTTGGCAGGGCCTGGCCCCGGTGCCGGACCGCTCACCGTGCCGGTGGTGTTTTATGTCGGCATCATCGGCGCGATGATCTGGCGTGCGGCGGCGATTGCTGCGGACGACACCCTGAACGGATTTAGTCGCTGGGGAGGGCTAGCCGGGGCGCTTCTTTTTGCCTTCTCAGACACGCTCATTGGGGTGAACAAGTTTGCCATTTCGCTGTCGGGGGTGTCATACCCCATCTTGCTTACCTACTGGGGCGGCCAGCTGCTGATCGCCATTACTACGGTGCAGCGCGGCAAGGCCTGAAACTGGCCATCGAGATGGGCGCCGACGCTGTGGACATCGGCAAGACCATCGATTCCCGTCTCACGCTGAGCGAGAGCATCGGCATGGCGGCGGAGATTGCACATGGCAGCTGCGCGGATGTGCCGCCAGTGCGCAAGTAGGCCAAGCCAAAAACCTGCACACGACGCGCGAACTGGCAACGGTTCGGGCTTTTTGCTGCCTGGCTGCTTAGCACGAGTGGCTAGATCAATACCGCTCAACCAACATCAACGCCCCAACCTAAACTCTACAACCCGCACCACCCTGAGCGCACGCTGCTCCACAAAACGATTGCCGAGCACTTCGAGACCTGGCTCGAACTCGCAAGTGCAGGCCAGCTCGACGGCCAGGGCGACCACCACACACCGCGCCCCTACGTGCGCCAGGCGTTTCGCAATGATCTGGAATGCAGCATCTTTACGCATGGCTTTGCCCGGGCCTGGTGTGATGACTGCGGCCGCGACTACTTTGTTGCCTATTCCTGCAAAGGCGGTGGTGTCTGCCCCTCGTGCAACACGTGGCGCATGGTGGAGAAGGCAGCACACCTGACCAATCACGTATTCCCCGCTTGCCGGTACGCCAGCGGTTGCTGTCGGTCCCGAAGCGACTGCACTACTTCATGCAACGCGACTCTCACGCCGCTGGACTGATCGAGCGCATCGCCACGCATTGCCCCGCGCGCATCCACCGGCATCGCTTTGGACTACCGCATAGCCGCATAGCGGGTATTCGTGACCGTCGGCTACCGCTGCATAGCGGAAGGCCGTGTCAGACTGACTCCCGAGATTCGATCTGCCTTCTCCAAGCCTGACATGGACATTCGCCGTTTGTCCCTTGGCAATGTGGCGTTCAATTGAACCGGCAGCGACACCCGCAACTGACATTTACGGTCGGATGTCCGAGTTCTGACGCTGAGCCTGGGTGTGATACCTCGCCTCATGCGGTTGAGATTCCTCTTCGTTTGTTTTTTATCAAAACTGGAAACCACACTGACTCTTACGCTTGCAGCGTCATGGGTTGTTTCGACATCCGCAAGTGCGCAGGGTGGCAGACCGTGACAGGGGTCCTTGATTCGGCTGGGCACAGGCCGTGCAACTTGTAGGAGATTCTCATGACGATCACAGGGCTTACTTTGGCCTTTTCGCTATTTGTAGCCGGTGCGAGCGCCTTGGCTGCCGAGCCGACCTACAAAGAAGGCGAAACGATATTCGTTGAGACGGGGGTAGAGGCACCAGACCGCACCCCAACCTGGTATGCCTCCATCGTGGCCAAGCCGTATGCGCCGGTGTTCGAGATGCTGGCCACTCAGGGTACGCAGGGTCGCTACTACCCCTATACCTACCCCGTTACGCTGAAGGACATGGTCCGGTTCCATGGCCATGATTGCGAGGGGACCTCCACGGCAGCAAATTCGGCCTGGATGGCTTTCAAGATTTTGTTCCCAGACGGCATCGTCGATCGCAGCGTGCTGTGGGGCATCAGTGGCGAGTCGCCCTGCTGGTCCGACGCCGTGGCATTTCTCACCGGTGCGCGCCTGCAGTATGGCAACCTTGGATTTTTCAAGGACAAGCGCTATAGCCATGCCATCATCCTGTACCGCGAGGACACGAAGGTAGCCGTACTGGCGACGTGGAAGGAAGGCGTCAACAACATCCCGGGCGAGCCAGTGATGCTGCCGGGGAAGATCACCTGGCAGCCCAAAATCACAATGAAGGATGTCGAGGCGCTCAAAGCAGTGGTCAAGCTGGCAGGTGGCAATCCCACGCCCTACCAGGTGGACCTGATGCGCTACCAGCAGTGGGTGCACATCAACGACATACTCGATCGTCCTCTCGCCGAGAGTTACCAGGCGCAGGTGATTGAGAATTTCAAATGGGAAGACTGGATCGACCCGAGCAAGGTCATAGTCAAGCCGCATGAGCGCAGCGACACGCGCCTGAAAAACCACCCCTATCGAGGCCGTCCGGTGGAAGGGCCGCGTTGATCATCCGCTGCGCTCGCGTCCCTTCAGGTGCTGCTGGCGGAATGAATTTCGATCAGGAGTGCCACTTGTTTCACGCCTGTCAATGATTCGCGGTACCTCTGGTCAAATTCGCACTGGCGCAAGCAGGTCGCCTAAAGACCCCGCGCCCATTTGGGGCGCAGCCGGCTGGACTCTGGGTGGCCGATGGCGTTTCTCACTTCCAGCAACAGGCGCTCTTTCTCGGCTCCCAGGACGCCTTTGAGCACCAGCCAGTTCGACGCATGGTCGCTTCGAAAAACGGTGCGCTTGAGCTCCAGGGCCGACAGGAACTGTTCCATCTCTTGAAACAGTTCCTGCTGATTGAGGGGCTGCCACTCCGGATAACCCCGGCGGAACCGGTCCTCACCCTGCGGAAAGCTCACCACCAGCGTTGCCAGAAACTCAGGCTGGGTCAGATTGACCAGACGGGCAGAATTTTCTGCATGCTGTCGGGAGAGCAGGCGACCGCCGAGTCCGTTGAGCAGCATCACCGAGCGGGTGATTCCCGCCGCGCCCAATTTGTCCAGGGCGTCCCGGGTGGTGTCAAACGATTCGCCCTTGCTGACCTTCTGCAGAACCTCGTCATCGCCCGACTCCGCGCCGACGTAGACCAGCGACAAGCCCGCTGCGCGCAATGCCAGCAGTTCCTGTGCCGATTTCAGGCGCAGATTGCGGGGCAGGCAATAGCTTGAAATGCGCCGGACTCTGGGCAGATGGTCCTTGATCGCCGCAAGCAGGGTCATGAGGCGTCGCGTTGACAAGACCATGGCGTCACCGTCACCCAGAAAGACCCGTTGCACCTCGCCGGCGAACTGTTCGCCGCACCGCCGGATCGCGTCCAGGGTCTCTCGTTCATCGCGGACGCGAAACTTCTTTTGCGGCGCGGTGTACATCTCGCAATAAGTGCACTTGTTCCACGAGCAGCCATCGGTCACCGGCAGGATCAGCGACTCCGATTCGCTGGGCGGGCGATAGACAGGATTGACATAACGAATTGGGAAATCTTGATTCACTTCGTGGCTTTTTCAGAATGGCACCAGGGTGCTCTTTGGTAAAACGTGGGCTGCTGGCGCCGACTCTACATTGAAGTCAAGCGGCCTTTGTGGTGCAGCGCAAAGACCCGCCACCGGCACGCGGGCCGCGGGTCTGGCAACATTCGCGCAACGACGGGGCCTGTGACGACAACACAATGCCGCGTTCGAACGACTAAAGGAAAACCGATTTGAACAAGGACAACAGCACGGATGCCCGCTCACCGACTCTGGCGGTGCCCAGCGGGCGCGGGTCGCGGCTGGTCAGACTGGGATGGATGGCCACGGGCATTGCCGGTGGCATGGTGGCTGAAGGCGCCCGCCAACTGGCCCAGGGAAATCGCCCCAAGGTAAGCGACCTGCTGTTCACGCCGGCCAATGCGCGCCGGGTCGCCGACCAGTTGGCCAAGTTGCGTGGCGCGGCGATGAAGGTGGGCCAGCTGATCTCGATGGACTCGGGCGATCTGCTGCCGCCCGCGCTTGGCGACATCCTGGGGCGCTTGCGCTCCGATGCCAAAGCCATGCCCAAGTCCCAGGTCGTGAGTGTGCTGGAAGCCAACTGGGGCAAAGGCTGGGAGAAGCAGTTCAAACACTTTTCCTTCACCCCGCTGGCCGCCGCCTCCATCGGGCAAGTCCATCGTGCGCAGACCCGGGACGGACGGGACATGGCCATCAAGATCCAGTACCCCGGCGTGCGCGAGAGCATCGACAGCGATGTGGACAATGTGGCCGCCCTGTTTCGCATGTCAGGGCTGCTGCCCAAAGAGATGGACATCAAACCGCTGCTGCGTGATGCCAAGCGCCAGCTGCATGACGAGGCCGACTACGTCCGCGAGGGCAACTACCTGCGCCGTTACGGCGAGTTGCTGGCCGACGAGCCCGTGTATCTGCTGCCGCAACTGCATGCCGATCTGACAACGCACAGCGTGCTGGCCATGTCCTTCGTGGGCGGGGTGCCGATTGAATCCCTGGTGGACGCGCCGCAGACGGAGCGTGATCGCGCCGTGGCGCTGCTGTTTGCCCTGCTGTTGCGGGAGGTCTTTGAGTTCAGGCTGGTCCAGACCGATCCCAACTTTGCCAACTACCGCTACGACACCGATTCACGGCAGCTGATCCTGCTGGACTTCGGTGCCACCCGACCCTACAAAGCCACCATGGCCAATGAATTCCGGCGTCTCATGAAGGGCGCGATCACCGGTGACCGTGCCGCCATGAGCGCGGCTGCCATCGCGATTGGCTATTTCGATGACACCACGCAGGAGAAACACCGACAGGCCATATTGGAGATGGGGGAGCAGGCCTTCGAGCCGTTCTGCCTGGCGGGCGAGTACGACTTTGGTGGCTCTGACTTGCCGGCCCGCATTCGCGACGGCGGCATGGCACTGGGCCTGGACAAGACGTTCTGGCAACTGCCGCCTGCAGACGCCATGCTTCTTCAGCGCAAGTTCGGCGGACTGTATTTGCTGGCCATCCGACTGAAGGCCCGGGTGGACCTGCACGCGGTGGCGCAGGCTGCGCTGGCTTCACGCAAGCGCAGCCCACCATCCCACGCCTGACGGCGGACTTCTCGATACTTTTCATGGCGATAAGAAGAACAACAGCGCTCGTTTCTTTGTTCTCGTTGCTGCTCGCATTGGCCGGTGCGGCCGGTGCACAGCCCGTTTCTTTCGGATTATTTGGGGACACGCCTTACAGCCACTGGGAGCGAGCGCGCCTGCCCGAGTTGATGAGTGAGATGGACAGCGAGGACCTGGCCTTTGTCGTCCATGATGGCGACATCAAGAGCGGTGGGAGTGTGTGCAGTGATGAGGTGCTGCGCGACATCCTGGGCGTTTTCCAGGCTTCAAAAACACCGCTGGTGTATGTGCCGGGCGACAACGAGTGGACCGATTGCCATCGCAAGAGCAATGGCGGCTACGACCCGCTGGAGCGTCTGGCCAAGCTGCGTGAACTGTTCTTTGTGGGGGACGCCGCGCTCGGCCAGCGCACGCTGCCACTGGAGCGCCAGAGCCGCAACCCGGCCTTTGCCAGCTACCGCGAAAACGTGCGCTGGGAAGCGGGCGGCGCCCTGTTTGTCGGCCTGAACCTGCCCGGCAGCGAGAACAATTACCACGGCAGCACGCACAACGGTGGTCCGGTGCCGGAGTTTGTCGAACGCAGCGCAGCCAATCGGGCCTGGCTGGCCCAGGCCTTTGCCCTGGCCCGGGTCAAAAGACTGGCAGGCATCCTGATCGTGATCCAGGCCAATCCCGGATTTGAAGCCTTCAGTGCGGACCGGACCCGGCCGGGTTACCGGGAATTCCTGATGCAGTTGCGCGCGGAAACCCAGGCCTTTGCCGGGCGTGTGGTCCTGGTGCATGGGGATACGCACTGGCACCGTATTGACCAGCCGCTGCTCAATGACACGGGAAAAGAGTTGGTCAGCAACTTCACCCGGGTTGAAACCTTTGGCTACCCATTTCCTGGCTGGATCAAGGCGACCGTCGATGCCGCAGATCCCCAGGTGTTCCGGTTTTCACCCCGCCCCTGGCGCGCCCCATCGCCACAAAATTGAGCGGCGCGTTGCTGGGATTACATGCCCGGAAACAACTCCGGGCTGGTGTGGATGATCTTCTTGAGGTGGGCGAAACAGTCGGCATCAATCGCGGTACCCACCGTGTCCGCCATGATGGCCAGCGTTTTTTCTACCGGCACCGCGCCCCGATACGGCCGCTCGGCCGTGATGGCATCAAAGATATCGGCGGTCGTGATGATGCGGGTTTCCAGCGCGATGTCGGCGGCCTTCAGGCCACGCGGATAGCCGCCACCATCGAGCCGCTCATGGTGCGCGGCTGACACCCGAGCCAGCTCATCAAAGATCTGGATGCGCCCCAGGATGGATTCGGTGTAGACCGCATGCTGTCTGACGGCGGCCCACTCGGTCTCATCCAGTTTGCCCGGCTTGTCCAGGATGGCGTTGCTCACCCCCAGTTTGCCGACGTCATGCAGGAGCGCGCCCCGTTTGAGCCAGCGCCGGCGAGGCTCAGGAATTCCCAGCGACTCACCCAGCAGCGCCGTGTACAGGCCCACTCGGGCGCTGTGGCCGGCGGTGTACGGGCTCTTGGCGTCGACCACCTGGCCAAAGGCCTCGGCAATGTCGTCCAGATAGTCCTCGTCCAGCAAGGCTTCATGGCCGCCGGGCTCCAGCGCAAACACGCGCAACTCCACGTCCGGCGAATTCAGGGTGTCCCAGAACGGGGCAGAGTCCGCCACGGCCACAAAAGCGTCCACCACGTCCGGGTCAAACCATTTGCCGCGCCGATGCAGCACTTCGGTCGTGGCCGCTGCCTGTCCGTCTGAACTGTTGACGATGTCCATCACCTGCGCCAGCAGCGCAATGCGCGCGTACAGCGGAATGGCGCCACCGGCCAGTGCTTCGGGGCGGCCCTGGCCGTTCCAGTGCTCGTCCAGCGAATGAATGCCATTCGCCACCCCTTCAGAAAAACGCAACTGCCGGGCGATATCGGCGCCACGCGTGCAGCGGGTCTGGATCAGCTCCTGGGCGATCTCGTCGCCATTGGACAGGATGCCGCCCAGCGCCTTGAGCCGGTCCATCAAACCCGAGGCCGGCCCGGTATTGCGCAGCACAAAGCGCAGCACCTGCGGCAGGCTGCCATCCACCCACTTGAAATCACGCTTGAAAGCCAGGTCGTCGGTCAGGTACAACTGGCAAATGCGCGACGCGTTGCTGCTGCAGCCCAAGTCTTTCAGCAGCAGGGTGTAGTAGAGCTCCCACAACTGCTCGGTTGACAGGGCGAGTTTCTGCCCGATGTGCATGCCGATCCAGCAGCAGCGCACGCAGTGCCCCTCGGGCTGGCCTTCCGTGATGTCCAGCGCGTGACTGAGCGCGCCCATGAGTTCCGACAGCTTCAATGCCTGCATACGTTGCCTCGTTCAGTCCGCTGTCAACCCGCAGGTTTGCGGTTCACCAGCACGATACCCCCCGCCACCATGGATAAGGAAGCTATTAAATTGACCGTCACCGGTTCGTTCAGCCAGAGCGCACCAAACAGCAGCGCAAAGACGGGTGTGAGAAAGACAAACGCCGAGATCTTCGTGGCCGGGTAGCGGCCCAGCATCCACATCCAGGCGAGGTAGCTGGCGAATGCGCCGACCACGGTTTGCGCCAGCAGGGAGCTGGTGGCAAAGGCGCTGAAGGTCCAGACCCACTGCTCGCCCAGCAGCAGCGACAGCAATGGCAGCGTCACGGTGCTCACACCCACCTGGTAGAACAACAGTTTCTCGGGCGTGGCCCGGGTCAGGCGCGAGCCGCGAATGACGACGGTGGTCAAGCCCCAGAACATGCCGGCCGCTAGCGCCAGCAAGTCACCCAGCCACTGTTGCGGCTGGTGGGCAGCGCTCAAGCCTTCACGCAGGGCAAACACCACGGCGGCGAAGGCCATGGCCAGTCCCACCCACTGCAGGGGGCGCAGCTTCTCGGAAGTGACAAATAGAGGCAGCAAGACGGCCACCCAGAACGGCGAGGTGTAGAGGAATACCGTCAGGCGCGAGGCGGCAGAAAACTGCAGACCCGCGTAGAGGCAGGCAAATTCAAGGGCAAACAGGGTGCCGGCCAGCAGCCCGGCCGCGAGCGTGCCGTCACGCTGAAAGATGCGCACGCCGCGCCACCGGCACCAGAGCCACAACAGCACCGTCGCCCCCGCGAATCGGATGGCCGCCTGAAAAACGGGTGGCAGCTCGGGAATGGTCGCTTTCACCAGCACCTGCTGAAAGCCCCAGAACAGGCAGCAGCCCAGCAGCAGGCTGACGGCGAGGCCGTCCAGGTGGTCTTTGCGTGGAATCATGCGCGCGCCCTTGGGTTCATCGGTCAGGCTGTCGCCCTACAAGGGGTGCTCGGTGTAGAACTTGCCACCGTGAAACAACAAGGGTGAAGCGCCGGCGCGGTGCGAGCAGCGTTCGACTTCGCCGACAAAGATCACGTGGTCGCCTTCTTCATAGCGGCTGCGGTTGAAGCACTCAAAGGTGGCCGCCGCGCCGGCCAGCAGGGGCGCGCCGCCGACGCCTTCGACGAAGGCCACGTCAGCGAAACGGTCCACGTCCCTGGCGGCAAAACGCCGGGCCAGCTCATGCTGGTCAGCGGCCAGGATGTTGATGGCGTAGTGCGAGCCGGTGCTGAATGCCGGCAGCGACGCGGCCGCCCTGGACAGGCTCCACAGCACCAGCGGCGGGTCCAGGGACACGGAGTTGAATGAGTTGGCGGTGAGCCCGATGAGGTCGCCCTCGGCGGTGCGGGCGGTCACGATGGTCACACCGGTGGCGAACATGCCCAGTGCGGTGCGGAACTCAGGCTGGGAAAAATTGGGGGCTTGTGCCGTGGGGCGCAAATCAGACGAAGACATGCATGGAATTTACCCGAGTTTTGCCCGCATCCCCGTCGCCACGGGTACTTGGTGCCGCGAAGGGCTGTGCTACCGTGCGGCCATGAACCAAGTTGACGTGGCGATTGTGGGGGCCGGCTTTGGCGGCCTGTGTGCAGCTATCCGGTTGCGCCGGAGCGGCGTGCAGTCGCTGCTCGTGCTGGAGCGCAGCAGTGAAGTGGGTGGCACCTGGCGTGACAACGTCTATCCGGGCTGCGCCTGTGACGTGCCTTCGCACCTGTACTCCTTTTCGTTTGAGCCCAACACCGAGTGGACGCGGCCTTACCCCCAGCAACAGGAAATCCAGGACTACATCCTGCGGGTGGTGGACAAGTACCGCTTGCGCCCCGTGATCCGCCTCAAGGCCGACGTGCAGCAGATGCGCTGGCTGCCCGATGCGCAGTGCTGGCAGATTGACCTCAACGGCCAGCCGGCCTTGCTGGCGCGCCATGTGGTGCTGGCCACCGGGCCCCTGAACAAGCCCCTGATTCCCGATGTGCCTGGTCTCGATAGTTTTGCCGGCCCGACCTTTCACTCCAGCCTGTGGCGCCACGATGTGGCGCTGGCGGGCAAGCGCATCGCCGTGGTCGGCACCGGCGCCAGTGCGGTGCAGATCGTGCCGGAGATCGCGCCGGCAGCGGCGCATCTGGATGTGTTTCAGCGCACCCCGGCCTGGGTATTGCCACGGCAGGACGCGCCTTATGGCCCGTTCAAACGCTGGCTGTACCGCCATGTGCCGGGCGTGCAGCGCCTGAGCCGCTGGCGTGTCTACTGGTTCAACGAGTGGATTGGCATGGGCTTCATGGGCTCGGACCGGATGCAGAACATGTTGCGTCGTCTCTCAAAGCACCATATGCGTCGGCAAATCAGGGACGATGGCCTGAGGGCCGCGCTCACGCCGGACTTCAACCCCGGCTGCAAACGCCTGCTGATCTCCAACACCTGGTTTCCGGCCTTGCAGCGGCCCAATGTGCGCCTGGTCACGCAAGCGGTCACCGAGATCCGGCCAGAGGGCGTGGTCAGCGCCGACGGCACGCTGCACCCCTGCGATGTGATCATCTGGGGCACGGGATTCAAGGCCGCCGAACTGGTGACGCCGATGCGCATTTATGGCGAGAGCCACAGCGCGGCTGATGAAGCACCTGAACTCAGCGCGCTGTGGCGCACCCAGCCGGCCGCCACGCGGCTGGGCATCACCGTGGCGGGCTTTCCGAACATGTTCCTGCTGGTTGGCCCCAATACCGGACTCGGCCACAACTCCATCATCTTCATGATCGAGGCGCAGGTAGATTACATCGTGGCCGCTTTGCGGCACCTGCGTCGGCGCGGGCAGACGACGCTGCGTTTGCACCCGCAGGTGCAGCAGGACAGCTATGCCGCCATGCAGCGCAAGATGAAGGGCACGGTCTGGTCCTCCGGCTGCAGGAGCTGGTACCAGAACGCCGCGGGCCAGATTGACACGCTGTGGCCGGGCTTCACCTGGCAATACTGGCTGCAGACGCGCCGCTTTGATGCGGCGCACTACGAATAAGCGCCGCTTCAAGACAGCGCGTGGCGAATCGTCGTCGTCTCAGTCTGTGCCCGCTGCTGCCTGCTGCATCGCCGCCAGCAAGACCGCCGGGTCTTGCGCCCCTGATACCGTCAACTTCTGGTTGAAGATGAAAAAAGGCACGCCGCTGACGCCCAGACTTCTGATGTGGGCGTCGGCCTGCGCCACCGCCGCCAGCTGGTCAGGGTCGGTCACAAAGGCGCGCGCGTCTTCGCCGTTCAGCCCCGCTTCTTCGGCGATCTCCGCCAGCACATTCGCGCTGCCAATGAAGCGGTTTTCCACGAAATAGGCCTTGAGCAAACGCTCCTTGATGTCGCTGGCATCAAAGTCACCCAGCTGGGCAAACGCAATCAGGGCGTGCGCCGCCAGCGTATTGGGCTGCAGCGTGATGCCGTCGATGTTCAGCGCCAACCCGACCGCGTTGCCGGCCGCGAGCACCCGCTCGTAAATCTCGGCGGCGCGCTGTGGGCCACCAAACTTGTCTTCCAGATACTGCTGGCGCGACATGCCTTCGGCTGGCATGTCCGGGTTGAGCTGAAACGGGTGCCAGCGGATCACCACATTGGGCAGGTCGGCGGCATCGGGCAAGGCCAGGGCCGCTTCGAGTTTGCGTTTGCCGATGTAGCACCAGGGGCAGACGACGTCGGACACCACGTCGATGGTGAGGGTGGGGGTATTCATGGGCAAATTGTAGGTCAGGACTCAAGCGGCACGGCGGCTATGAATATTGGTTAAAACAGGCTGTAGCCGACGTAAAATAAGCGCTGTTAGCTACTAAAACAATAGCATCTGTGGCGCTGGGCTGCGGCCCCGGCGGGTCCGTCGACCTGTCACTGGACCGGCTGCAGGCGCAGGCGGCGCGCGGCCTCCTCGGCGCGGGCGTCGTCAATCTCGCGCAATACGCCGCCCACGTCGACCGTGCCTTTCTTGTGCTCGAAGTGGCCGGTGAGCACGGTGTCGGGGCGCAGCACGCCGCGTTGATACAGGTCCCAGATTTCGGGGCCAAAGTCGGTGGCCAGCAACTCAGGCGCGAACTGGCCGAAGAAGTTCCGCAGGTTGGCGACGTCGCGCAGCAGCATGCGCTGCGCGTGGTTGTTGCCGGCCGCGTCCACCGCCTGCGGCAGGTCGATGATCACGGGGCCGTCTTGTGCCAGCAAGATATTGAATTCGGACAAATCTCCGTGCACGACACCTGCGCATAGCATCCGTACGACTTCGGTCAGCAGCATCCCGTGGTATTGCCTCGCCTGCTCGGCTGTCATCGCCACGTCGTTGAGGCGCGGGGCGGCGTCGCCGTTCTCATCGGTCACCAGCTCCATCAGCAGCACGCCCTCAAAAAAGTTGTACGGCTTGGGCACACGCACGCCGGCGTCGGCCAGGCGGTAGAGCGCATCGACCTCGGCGCTCTGCCAGGCCGCCTCCTGCGCCTCGCGGCCAAAGCGCGTGCCCTTGGCCATGGCGCGGGCCTGGCGCGTGTTCTTGACCTTGCGGTTCTCGGTGTAGTCCACCGCCTGGCGAAAGCTGCGGTTCGTGGCTTCCTTGTAGACCTTGGCGCAGCGTGTCTCGTCGCCGCAGCGCACCACGAAGACCATGGCTTCCTTGCCGCTCATCAACTGGCGCACGACCGTGTCGATCAGGCCTTCTTCGACCAATGTCTGCAATCTTTTGGGTGGTTTCATGGGTGCCATTTTGCACCGCGCCGGCTTGTTGCTGCCGGCAGTCAGCAGATCCCCGCTGACAGCATGGACAAGGGGCCTGCGGTGGTGGGATGTACTCCGTCCCGGCACAGCCAGGTATTCGGGTCACACGGGCCATTGGCTTGATATTTCGCAACTCCGGCCCCGCGCTTCGAAACCGGCGCAGTGGGCGTGAGCTAGGTGGACTGCGCTGTGTCAATGCGTGGCAGCAAGCGCTGTCACAAAATTGAATCCCTCTGAGTCTTGTTATGCCTTTCTGTGGCGCAATCGAAGAGGAGAACAGCATGATCAACCAAGACGCCTACGCGGTATTTCGCCTGGCGCGCGATCGGGTGTGGCAGTCCGCCGGGGCAGTGATGCTGACTTTCATGCTGCTTCTCTCAGCCGGGCAGCCTCACGCGCAGTCGGCCTCGACCGCCGTGGACATCCATTCAGCCATCCGGACCGGTGATGTGCAGACCGTGCGGCAGGCCGCCATGGCAGGCGCCAATGTCAACGCGCCAGACAACTGGGGCCGAACACCCTTGATCGTTGCGCTGCAGCAGGGCAAGGCCGCCGTGGTGGACTTGCTCCTTGACCAGGGCGCCAGCATTACGCTGACCGATGCCTGGGGTCGCACGCCGCTGCTGGTGGCCACCCAGCTCAGAAACACGGCGGCCATTCGCCGGCTGCTGGCACGCGGTGCCGACGTGAACGCCGCCAACAAAAATGACATCACGCCACTGATAGCAGCAGCTCAGACCGGCAATCTCGAAGCCATGCGTTTGCTGCTGGAGGCCGGCGCAGCGCCAGACCGCACCGACAACCTCGGCTGGACCGCCTTGATGTGGGCCACCAGCCGCAACGATGAGGCTGCCGCGCGGATGCTGGTGGAGCAGAGCGCCGGTGTCAGCCGGATCGGCACGGAGCGCCCGACGGCACTGCCCCGCGTGGCTCCTGCACCGCTCGCGCCTGCTCGTCTGCCCGCCATCGACCCCGGCCGCCTGGTCCGGGGTTCGCCTGAAGCCGCCATCACCATCGTGGAGTACACGGATTTCCAGTGCCCTTACTGCGGTTCCGGTGCGAAAACGGTGGAGGAGGTCCTGGCCCGCTATGAAGGGCAGGCGCGGCTTGTGGTCAAGCACCTGCCGCTGCAGTTTCATCCGATGGCCAAACCGGCGGCGCAATACTTCGAGGCGCTGTCCCTGCAAAGTGCCGCCCGTGCCTGGGCCTTCTACGACCGCATCTTCGGCAACCCGCAAGCGCTTGCGGGTGGGGAGCTCTACCTGCGCCAGCTGGCGGGCGACCTTGGCGCGGACGTGACACGGCTTGAACAGGATCGTGGCAGTCCCGTGGTTCGCGACCGCCTGGCGGCCGACCTGTTGGAGGCGCAGCGCTACCAGTTCGACGGCGTGCCCGCCTTCATCATCAATGGGCAGATCGTTGAGGGTGCGCAGCCGGCGCAGGTGTTTTTCGACATCATTGAAGCGATCCTGCGCCGCTCGCGGCGGTGCTCCACATTCGTGCCAGCCGTGCGGTCGACTTGCTGCGCTATGCAGTCGCGCCTGTCAGACAGGGCCTTGAGACAGCAGCGAAAACCACCAGCGCCAGTAGCCCGGGTTGTCCCTCAGGCTGTTGAGTAGCAGTCTCGTCTGCGCATTCTTGAACATGGCCTCGGTCGACTTGTCTTCCAGACCGGCACACTCATGCAGGAAGTGCAGTTTTTCATGCAGCGCAACCAGCGCCAGATTGGCGCCTTGGAGCTTGTCCGAGAGTTCGATGATCCCTTCGCCGATGGTGTAGAAGCCATAGGCGCGGGCCTTGTTGCAGCCGTCGGACGCGACAAAGCCAATGGTGCAAGTGCGGGATCCGCAAACGATGCGCTTTGGCGCGGGCACGGCGCGACCTCTCAGGTAGGCGTTGCGCCAGCCGGCGCCGGGCTTGACCTGTTTTTCGATCAGCGTCAGCAGTTCGACAAAAAACTCCCTTTGGCTGAGCGCCAGCTCCACCAGTCCCGAGGCGCAGGAGTGGGTGTAGCTTTCCTCGTCCGATGCGTCGTTCAGTCCGCTTCGGTAATGGATCGCCGTGATGAGCTGACGCACGATGAGGGTGAGGGCGAAAGACTCGTTCGCGTCCTGGCGAATGTGGACGATGCCGGCGTTCCAGTCGGTCTCGACCTTGCGTCGCTTGTCCATGAACATCTCCCTTGTCGCTGGAACAATGCGGAGCTGATACGGGCCCATTCTGTAGGGGGGCAAGGTCGAAAACGTCACGTCGGCCGGGGCGGCCAGCTGCGCGACCGCATCGGGTGCGCCGCGCCGCAGACGGCGCACAGGCCCGACGGGCGGACGAGGCCGTGCGCCTTGGCCGGCACTCGGCAATGCGGCTTTGCGGGTGGGATTGGGCGGTTTCTTTCGGGATTGGGTCATGGTGCCATCTGAGGGTTTGTCCGGCAGGCACCCCCAGTCTAGAAAAGACCGACCAGGCGGTCTTGCGCTTTCTCAAATCGGGTCATGGCCCTTGATCCAACGGGCTGAGAAAAAAAGAAACCCGCCAATCCTTGCGAATTGACGGGCTGGCGAAGACCCCTAACCATGCGCTTGACCGCCCGGTCAGTCTGAGGATGCCTTCGTCCTTTCTGGTGTCAAAAACACCAGAAACTTCCCCCGTGAAGGGGAACCTCATCGTTGTGGCTCAGTGTTTGAATCAAGCATTCACTCAGGCACGGCCAAACTGTACGACTCGCGGCGCCGGGTACTTTGAGAATTCGCAAGAAGAACACTGTGATGGAATAAATCATGCCACCGTGCGTTGGCAGGTGCATGCGTCGTTGACGTCTGCATGGGCGTGGCGCTTGAGAAATATCAAGCCACGGTTGACCCGGCGTCATAGAGTGAAGTTGTTCTGCCGCTGCAGTCTGTCCTGCGGGAAATTGTTGATCCGGACGCGTTCTGGCGGCGGGCTCCACTAGCAACCTTTTTGAGATATTCGACCATGCTGAACTCCTTGAAACAGACCGGTAAAACCATTGGCCGCGAAATCAGTCGCGCATGGGAAAACCTGTCAGAAGGCTGGCGCGAATTGCTGAGCCGCAGCAGTGAGGTCAAATCCATCCCCGTGTCCTGAGGCATTCCATGTCTCTGACCCTCACTTCCGCTTCATTCGAGCACAAGGGCATGATTCCGTCCCGCCATACCTGTGATGGAGAGGATCGCTCGCCGCCGCTGGCTTGGACCGGTGTGCCGGCCAACGCGCAGAGCCTGGTGCTGGTCGTCGACGACCCCGATGCGCCGGACCCGAAAGCGCCACGAATGACCTGGGTGCATTGGCTTCTTTACAACATTCCCCCGCAGTTCCGGGAATTGCGTGAGGGCATCCCCGCCGCTGATCTTCCGGTGGGGTCCTTGCAGGGTCTGAACGACTGGCGGCGCACCGGTTACGGCGGACCATGCCCGCCGGTTGGCATGCATCGCTATTTCCATAAGCTTTTCGTGCTGGATTGCATACTCCCGGATTTGAGAATTCCAGGCAAGGCGGCGCTGGAACAGGCCATGCAGGGCCACGTCCTTGCGCAGACCGAACTGATCGGTTTGTACCAGCGGCATGTCAAGTAGCAGGCAGGCATGGCCGTGTCTGAGCCACTTCTGATGCTACCTCCGCTGGCACCGCAGCAGCTTCACCACACTTGCGACCCTGAACAATTTGGATTCGAAACCACGGCGGAGCTGGAGGGCCTGACCGAGCTGATTGGCCAGCTGCGCGCCATGGACGCCGTGCGTTTCGGCGCCGGGATCCGCCATGACGGTTACAACGTTTACGTGCTCGGCCCCTCCGGCATGGGCAAGCGCAGCATGGTGAGCCAGTTTCTCGCAAAAAGGGCGGTGAACGAACAGGAGCAGGCGGACTGGTGCTACCTCAACAACTTCACCCAGCCGCACAAGCCCCAGGCGGTCCGGTTGCCATCGGGCCGGGGGGCGGAACTGCGCCACCAGATGGAGCAGCTGGTGGACTATTTGCGTACCGCCATCCCGGCGCTGTTCGAGAGCGATGACTACCGCGCCAAGACAGGCGCTATCGAGGATGAGTTCAACAAGCAGCAGGAGAAGGTTTTCGCGGAGCTGGGGGACGACGCCGCGAAACAGCAGATCGTCCTGCTGCGCACCCCCGGCGGCTTCGCTTTTGCACCGACCCGCAATCGTGAGGTGATTCCGCCGGACGAATACGCCAAGTTGCCGGAAGAAGAAAGGCAGCGGATCGCCACCGCCATCGCCGATTTGCAGGCGCGCCTGGAAAAGATCATGAGCCACATACCGCAGTGGTGGAAGGAGCGCAGCGAACGGGTCAAGCAGCTCAACCGGGAAACCACCCTGTCGACCGTCAAGCACGCGATGGACGAGCTGCGGGCCCGCTTTTCCGACTTGCCCGCGATACAGACCTACCTCGATGTCGTGCAGCAGGACATGGTCGAGCATGCGGACGACTTTCGCAAGCAGGAGGAATCCACTACCGTCTCCGGCCTGACGATCGTCACCCGCGAGTCCTTTCATCGCTACCAGGTCAATGTGCTGGTCACGAGCGGCGAACAGGCCGGGGCCCCTATCGTCAGCGAAGACAACCCGACCTACAGCAACCTGATCGGGCGCGTCGAGCATATCGCCCAGTTGGGTGCACTGGTCACCGACTTCACGCTGATCAAGCCCGGTGCCCTGCACCGCGCCAACGGCGGCTACCTGCTGCTCGATGTGCGCAAGGTCTTGACGCAGCCGTTCGCCTGGGACGCCCTGAAACGGGCCCTGCAATCGCGCGAGATCCGCATCGAATCGCTGGGCCAGATGTACAGCCTGGTGAGCACCGTCTCACTGGAGCCGGAGCCGATCCCGCTGGAGGTCAAGATCATCCTGTTCGGCGACCGTCTGTTCTATTACCTGCTGCAGCAATACGACCCTGATTTTGGCGAGCTGTTCAAGGTGGCGGCAGACTTCGAGGATCGCATTGAGCGCAACGCCGACACCCACCTGCTCTATGCCCGCCTGATTGCCACCCTGGCCGCCAAGGAGAAACTGTTGCCGTTCGACCGCAGCGCGGTGGCGCGCGTGATCGAGTACAGCGCGCGGCTGGTCGGCGATGCGCAACGGCTGTCGACCCACATGCGAAGTGTGGCCGATTTGCTGCAGGAGTCTGACTACTGGGCGCGCGAGGCGAGTCTCCAGGCGGTGACAGCGAGCAATGTGCAGCAGGCGATCGACACCCAGATCCACCGCCAGGACCGTTTGCGAAACCAGCTGCAGGAAGCGATTCTGCGCGGCACGCTTCTGATCGACACGCAGGGCGCGGTCGCCGGGCAGATCAACGGCCTTTCCGTGATCGACCTCGGAAACTTCGCGTTTGCCCAGCCAACCCGGATTACCGCGACGAGCCGCCTGGGCGCCGGGGAGATGGTCAACATCGAGCGTGAAGTGAAGCTCTCGGGTGCCATCCATTCCAAGGGCGTGCTGATCCTGTCTTCTTTGCTGGCCGCGCGCTATGCGCGCAACCAGCCACTGGCGCTTTCCGCAAGCCTGGTGTTCGAGCAGTCTTATGGCCTGGTCGAGGGGGACAGCGCGTCGATGGCAGAGCTGTGTGTCCTGTTGTCCAACCTGGCGAATGCGCCGGTTTTTCAGTCGCTGGCGATCACCGGCTCCGTCAACCAGTTGGGCCAGGCGCAGGCCATCGGGGCCGTCAATGAAAAAATTGAGGGCTTCTTCGACATCTGCGCCGCGCGCGGATTGACTGGCGAGCAGGGCGTGCTGATTCCGGCGGCCAACGTGAAACACCTGATGTTGCGCCGGGATGTGGTGGCGGCAGCGCAGGCCGGGCAGTTCCGGATCTATGCCGTCGACAACGTGGATCAGGCCATTGCACTTCTGACCGGTGTGCCCGCGGGAGAAGCGGATGCCAGCGGGCAATACCCGGCGGACAGCATCAATCACCGGGTGGCGGCGCGGGTGGCCGAGCTGAGCGCGCTGCGCAAAGCGTTCGCACGTTTGCCCGAAGAGACCCTGCAAACAAAGAAAGAGCAAGAGTAACCCGTGGAGAGGCGATGACTAAGTTACAGGTGGCGGTGATTGGTCTGGGTCAATTGGGCCGTGCGTGTGCCGAGGCCCTGATTGACGACGGTGAGTTGGCGCTGGCTGGCGTGGTGCGCCGTCCGCATGCGCCGGGTGCTGCACCCGGCACGTTGCCCGGCCGTTTGCAGCGCTTCCCCGTCGCGTCGCATGTGAGCGAGCTGGCAGGGGTGCGGGCCGCCCTGGTCTGCGTGCCGGCTGATGCCGTGCTGGGCGTGGCGTTCGAGCTCCTGCAGGCGCGCATTCCGATCGTTGAATGCGCCTGTCTCGGAAGCCGGACACTGGAGTGGCACTACAGCAAGCTGGGCGAGGCGGCGGACAACCATCACGTGGCGGCGGTGGTGGGCGCTGGCTGGGATCCCGGTGTCCTGCCGCTGTTGCGCAGCGCCTTCGAGATGCTGATTCCGCACGGCCACACCGTATTTCATCGGCACCCCGGCCTGAGCCTGCACCACACCGCGGTGGTGGAAGGCGTGCGCGGCGTCAAGGGCGCGCTGGCCGGTGAATACCGTGGCGCCGACGGTACGCCGCAGCACTATGTGTATGTGGAGCTGGAGCGTGGCGTCGAGCTGGCGCAGGTGCAGGCGGTCATTGCCGCTGATCCGCTGTTTGCCGGGGAGGTCACGCAGGTGTTCCAGGTGGACCAGCTGTCCGATTTCGAGGGGGAGGAAGGGCTCGGCGTGGTGCTGGACCGCCGCGGCAACGGCACCCACGGCCCGCACCAGAGTTTGCTGCTGGAGGCGCGCTTCGATCCGGTTGCTTTCTCGGCGCGCATCATGCTCGACGCCGCGCGCAAGCTCCCCGGTTTGAGCCGGGGTGCGCACCGCTACACGCTGGGACTCTGAGTGGCGCGCTCAGTCAGCGGCGCGACGGTCGGATCGTTTCCATGTGTAGGTGAAGCCCAGACCGACCGAGACCCCGTTTTGCTGCTGCACCAGTGGGCTGGATGCATTGGCAGTGCCGCCCACGCTGTCTAACCGGGCGAAGCCGAACAGCCGCAAGTCCGGTGACAGGTCGCGCCAGAAGCCCCCCCAGAGTCGCCAGTTGATTATTCCGCTGTCAGCGACATAAGCGGCGCGCTGTGGCGTTGCATAGATCGGTGCCACGCCGTAGTAGGTGTCAGCCAGCTGCCGATTGCCCCACACCGCGCCGATGCTGGCGTTGTAGTTCCAGCGGCCAAGGCCCGAGCGCTCGAAAATCAGCTCCGGCTCGAATGCCACGCCCTTGTAGGCCAGGTGGTCGTTCAGGTCAAACACGCCGCGCAGCGGGAACTGGGCCCGCCATTTGCCCTGCATCGGCCCTGCTCCGAGGTGCCACTTCACACGCGGCCCGAACTGGCCCAGCGTGCCGAGATCGGGCATGCCGCGGCGGACCTCAATGTCGTCGGAGCTGGCCCCGAATGCCCCCGCGAAACCGATGTCAAGCTCGAACTTGGGGGTCTTGACCGCGCGCAACTCCACGCCGCTGCGATCGGCCCGCAAATATTCGCCACGGTAGATCAGATAGGGCAGCAAGAGACCGGTGTTGACGCGCGCCGAGGCACCGGGATAGGCCTGCTGTGCCACCCCGACGCCGACCGCGCCAATTTCCCACAGCGGCAGGCCGCCCGCTTCCTGGGCCAGGGATGACGCCGCCGCAATGGCCGCAGCAAAGGCGGTCAGGGACTTCTGGCATAGGCTTCGCATGATCGGGCTCCTTCAGCTTCAGGATGATCGCCTGACTATAGGTCCAACGACCCGCCGGCCCTGGATTTGCGCGGCATGAAGAATGAGGCAGACTTCGAATTTGAAGTCTCGAAGGTATACGTGTTCAAAATATTTGAACCAAAGCTTCAATTCAAATGAACACGGTTGCACTGGCCGACCCCTAAACTTCGCTCACTTCAGGGGCTGACCCCTGATGACCCAACTCAAGGAAACCTGACGTGACGGTATCACCATCCTCCGGCCCGGCCCATGCCGTGTCCCGCTACACGCCTTTGGCGATTGCCTTGCACTGGTTGCTGGGGCTGGCCATTCTGGGCATGTTTGCGGTCGGGGTGTTCATGACCGACCTGCCCATCTCGCCGCTGCGCCTGAAGCTCTATAACTGGCACAAATGGGCGGGTGTGACCGTTCTGACGCTGTCCGTGCTGCGTCTGCTGTGGCGTGTGACCCATCGCCCCCCGGTCTTGCCGCAAGCCATGCCGACCTGGCAGGCGCGCGCCTACCATGCCACCCATTACCTGATGTATGCGCTGTTTTTTGCAGTGCCGCTGATTGGCTGGGCCTACAGTTCGGCCGCCGGTTTTCCGATTGTCTGGTTTGGCCAGATTCCCCTGCCTGATTTGCTGGCGCCTGACAAGGCGCTGGCCGACATGATCAAGCCGCTGCACGAGCTCTCCGCCTTTGCGCTGGTCGGTCTGGCGAGCCTGCACATTGCCGCCGCGCTCAAGCACCACTGGATCGACCGCGACGGCTTGCTGTCCCGCATGTTGCCGGGCCGTTCCTGAAAATTTTCAAAGAGTTCACCATGAAATTTGCTTCCCTTCTCTTGCCCTTGGCGGCCGCTTTGCTGTCAGTCACGGCCTTGCCTTCATTTGCGCAGCAAAAGCTGTTGCCGGCGCAGAGCAACGTCGGCTTTGTGGTCAAGCAAATGGGCGTTCCGGTGGAGGGTCATTTCAGGAAGTTTGATGCCCAAATCAGCTTTGATGCCGCCAAGCCCGCAAGCAACAAGGTCGCCTTCACGGTGGACATTGCCAGTGCCACCCTGGGTTCTGCCGAGGTGGACGCCGAGTTGCCCAAAGCGGTCTGGTTCAACACCGCCAAATTCCCGCAAGCCACGTTTGTCTCATCCGGCTTCAAGGCCCTGGGTGGCGGCAAATACGAAGTGGCCGGCAAGCTCAGCATCAAGGGTCAGTCCCGCGATGTCGTGGTGCCGCTGAGCATGACGCAAGCCGGTGCTGTGACGGTTGCCACTGGCATGCTCCCCATCAAGCGCCTGGTCTTCAAGATTGGTGAAGACGAATGGGCCGACACTTCCATGGTGGCTGACGACGTGCAGGTCAAATTCAAGCTGGCCCTGAGCGGCGTGGGCAAGGTCTGACCGGCTTCTCACCCTTCCTTTTTCTCACCCCCTTCCTCAACATCCATCTCAGGAGTCTTCACATGCGTTTTTCCCTTCTCTCTGTTGCCGCTGCTGCCACCCTGCTGGCTGGCGCTAGCCAGGCCCAAGCGGCCAACTACGCCATTGATCCAACGCACACCTTCGTGACGTTCGAGATCGGCCATTTCGCCACGTCCACCAACCGTGGTCGCTTTGACAAAAAAGAAGGCACGGTCCAGTTTGACCGCGCCGGCAAAAACGGCAAGGTTGAGATCGTGATCGACATCGCGTCGATCAACACCGGCACGGCGCCTTTCAACAAGCATCTGCAAAGCGCAGAACTGTTTGACGCCGCCAAGTTCCCCACCGCCAAATTCGTGGCCGACAAGTTCAGCTTCAATGGTGACAAGGTGTCGGAAGTGGCCGGCACCCTGACCCTGCTTGGCAAGACGAATCCGGTCACGCTCAAGGCGACCAATTTCAATTGCTACGACAGCCCGATGGTCAAGCGCGAAGTCTGCGGCGGTGATTTTGAAACCACCATTGACCGCACCCAGTTCGGCATGAACTACGGCCTCGCCTATGGTTTTCCGAAAGAGGTGCGCCTGCTGATCCAGATCGAAGCGATCAAGCAGTAAACACCTCAGCCCAGCAAGATGTCGGCCTGTACGAAGTCGTAGCTCAGCGCACGGGCGACCGCTTCATACGTGACGTGACCGCTGGCCACATTCAGGCCGTTCTTCAGGTGCGCGTTGTCCTTGAGGGCCTGCTGCCAGCCCTTGTCCGCCAGCGCCACGGCATGGCCAATCGTGGCGTTGTTGAGCGCAAAGGTTGAGGTGCGGGCCACGGCGCCCGGCATGTTGGCCACGCAGTAGTGCACCACACCGTCCACCATGAACGTGGGTTCGGTATGTGTGGTGGCGTGCGAGGTCTCGAAGCAGCCGCCCTGGTCAATCGCCACGTCGACCACCACCGCCCCTTTTTTCATGCGGGACACCATGCTGCGTGTCACCAGCTTGGGCGCCGCCGCGCCAGGAATCAGCACCCCGCCAATGACCAGTTCGGCATCAAGTACCGCATCCTCCACGCTCTGGGGGCCGGAGTACACCGTGTTGATACGGTTGCCAAACACCAGGTCCAGCTGGCGCAGCCGGTCCACGTTCTTGTCCAGCACCGTCACCCGCGCCCCCAGACCGACCGCCATTTGCAGTGCGTGCGTCCCCACGACACCGGCGCCGATGATCACCACATGGCCCGCCGCCACACCGGGTACGCCACCCAGCAGCACGCCCATGCCACCCTTGGACAGCTCCAGGTGGGTGGCACCCGCCTGCACTGCCATGCGGCCGGCCACCTCGCTCATGGGCGCCAGCAGCGGCAGGCCGCCGCCAGGGCCGGTGATCGTTTCGTAGGCAATGCACACGGCGCCTGACTTGATGAGTGCGGCGGTCTGCGCCGGGTCGGGGGCCAGATGCAGGTAGGTGTACAGAATCTGGCCCGGGCGCAGCATGGCGCACTCCTGCGGCTGGGGCTCCTTGACCTTGACGATCATGTCAGCCTGGGCAAACACGTCGCCCGCGTCTGCCACCAGGCTGGCGCCGGCGGCCCGGTATTGCTCGTCGGTCAGGCCAATGGCGGCGCCGGCACCGGTCTGCACCAGGACCTGGTGGCCATGCGCGGTCAGTTCGCGCACGCTGGCGGGCGTCAGCCCCACCCGATATTCGTGGTTCTTGATTTCCTTGGGTACGCCGATGTGCATGCGGGTCTCCTGGTTTGCTGTTGTGCAACGTGCAGTGTGTGGACAAGCGAGGCCCGATTGACAAAACTCAATCGACCCACGGGCCATCCGCGAAGAATAGCCTGTGTTGCTCCTCAACTGAACGAAACAGGACATTCATATACCGTCCTGCCCAAGCCTGCCGCCATGCGTCCGATTTTCCGACCCGAACTCGTGAACGATGCGTTCGGCGACCCCGGCCTCTACGTCGATTTCAAGTTCGAGAAACGGGCCCTGCTGTTTGATCTCGGCGATCTCACGGCGTTGCCGCCGAAAAAGATACTGCGGATTTCGGATGTGTTCGTCTCACATACCCATATGGACCACTTCTCCGGTTTCGACCGGCTGCTTCGCATCTGCCTCGGCCGCCTCACGGGCATCCGCTTGTACGGTCCGCCCGGTTTTGCAGAGCAGGTTGGGCACAAGCTGGCTGCCTATACCTGGAACCTGGTGGAGCACTACCCCGGCGACTTTACGGTCGATGTCTGGGAGGTCGATGCCGGATGGTTGGCCCGCGGCACCCGCCTGCGCGGTCACAACCGCTTTCAAGCCGAGCCGCTCGCAGCGCCGCGATTGCAGGACGGTGTGCTGCTTGATGAGCCGGCGTTTCGCGTGCGCGCGGCATTCCTCGATCACGGTACGCCTTGCCTCGGTTTCGCGGTCGAGGAAAAAACCCACGTCAACGTGTGGAAGAACCGGCTTGCCGAGCTGGGGCTGGCGGTCGGGCCGTGGCTGAAGGAACTGAAGGATGCGGTGATCCGGGGCGCCCCCGACGATACCCCGGTGCGGGCTTGGTGGCGTGACGGCAACGGCGAGCATGAGCGCATTTTCCCTTTGGGGGCGCTCAAGGCCGAGGTGTTGCGTCTGGTGCCGGGACGCAAGATCGGCTATGTGACCGACGTCGCTTTTCAGCAGGACAACGTGCAACGCATCACGGCGCTGGCGGCGGATGCAGCGCAGCTATTCATTGAATGCGTATTTCTTGAGCAGGATGCGGATCACGCCATTCGGAAACATCATCTCACCGCCCGCCAAGCGGGCAGCATCGCGCGTGAGGCGGGGGCAAAACTGGTTATTCCATTTCATTTTTCCCCACGCTACGCCGACCGTGAGGCGGACCTGCGCGCGGAGATCGATGCGGCATGGCGTCACCCGCTTGACTCTCCAGAGTCAAGCGGGTGTTGACGACATCAGACGATTTAGCGGTTGCTTGGAAAGCTGAACGCCGTGCCTTCCCGCACACCGGCTGACGGCCAGCGTTGCGTGATGGTCTTGCGCTTGGTGTAAAACCGCACGGCGTCCGGACCGTAGGCCGAGAGGTCGCCAAACAGCGAGCGCTTCCAGCCGCCAAACGAGTGGTACGCCACCGGCACCGGCAACGGCACATTGACGCCGACCATGCCGACCTGGATGTGGTCGGTGAAGTAACGCGCGGCCTCGCCATCGCGGGTGAAAATGCAGGTGCCGTTGCCGTACTCATGGGCATCGATCAGGTCCATGGCTTCATGCAGGTTGTTGACGCGCATGACACCCAGCACCGGCCCGAAAATTTCTTCCTGGTAAATCGTCATGCCGGGCTTGACGTGGTCAAACAGGCAGGCGCCGAGAAAGTAGCCTTCTTCATGGCCGGGCACCTTGATGCCGCGGCCATCGACCACCAGCGTGGCGCCCTCGGCCACGCCCTGGTCCACAAAGCCCTTGACCTTCTCGAAGTGCTGCCTGGTGACCAGCGGCCCCATGTCGTTGCTGGCGTCGACACCGGGGCCGACCTTCATCTTGGCAATCTCGACCTTCAGCCCCGCCACCACTGCATCGGCAGTGGCGTCGCCTACCGCCACGACCAGCGGAATGGCCATGCAGCGCTCGCCGCACGAACCGTAGGCGGCGCCCATCAGCGCGCTTACGGCGTTGGCCACGTCGGCGTCGGGCATCACGACCGCATGGTTCTTGGCGCCGCCCAGGGCCTGCACCCGCTTGCCATTGGCACAACCGGTGGCGTAGATGTACTCGGCAATCGGCGTGGAGCCCACAAAACTGATGGCCTGCACGCGCTTGTCATGCAGCAGCGTGTCCACGGCCTCCTTGTCGCCGTTCACCACGTTGAGCACACCGGGCGGCAGACCCGCCTGCAGTGCCAGTTCTGCCACCAGCAAGGCGCTGCTGGGATCGCGCTCGGATGGCTTGAGCACAAAGGTGTTGCCGCAGGCAATAGCCATTGGCCACATCCACAGCGGCACCATCACGGGGAAGTTGAACGGGGTGATGCCGGCGGTCACGCCCAGCGACTGAAACTCGCTCCACGAATCGACGGCGGTGCCGACGTTTCTGCTGTGTTCGCCCTTGAGCAATTCGGGGGCGTAGCTGGCGTATTCGACGTTTTCAATGCCGCGCTGCAGCTCGCCCATGGCGTCGCCCAGCACCTTGCCATGCTCGGCCGTGAGCAGGGCGCAGATCTGGTCAGCGTTTTCTTCCAGCAACTGCTTGAGCTTGCTCATGACCCGCGCCCGCTTGAGTGGCGTGGTGGCGCGCCAGGCGGGGTAGGCGGCGTGGGCCGAGGCAATGGCCTGCTCGACGGTGGTCTTGTCCGCCAGCAACAGGCGTTTCTCCGCCTTGCCGGTCGCCGGGTTGAACACCTCGGAATAGCGGCTGCCGCCAGCCACCAGCTGGCCGTCAATGAGGTGATGAATCGTTGGGAGGGTTTGCATAAGAGATATCAGTAAAAAGTGGCTTCAAGCCGTTTGGTTGATGGTCTCACCCAGCGCGTTGATCAGGCTGTCAATCTGGGCGGGGGTCGTGATGAAGGGCGGTGCGAGCTGGATGGTATCGCCACCGTAGCGCACATAGAAGCCTTTTTTCAGCATGGCCATGGCAATCTCATAAGGGCGCCGCGCGGGCTCGCCAGGCACCGCGTCGATGGTGAAGCCTGCCGCCAGACCGTAGTTGCGGATGTCGGTGATGTGCTTGGTGCCCTTGAGGTTGTGCACGGCGTTCTCAAAATACGGCGCCACGGCTTTGACCTGCTCGACCATGTTCTCTTTCACCAGCAGGTCCAGCGCGGCCAGGCCGACGGCACAGGCGACCGGGTGGGCCGAGTAGGTGTAGCCGTGGGCGAATTCCAGCATGTAGTCCGGCCCGCCCTGCGCCATGAAGGTGTCGTAGATGTCTTTTTTGACCAGCACGGCGCCCAGCGGCTGCGCGCCATTGGTGATCTGCTTGGCGACGTTCATGATGTCGGGCGTCACGCCAAAGGCCTCGGCGCCGGTGTAGGCGGCGGCGCGGCCAAAGCCGGTGATGACCTCGTCAAAAATCAGCAGGATATTGTTGGCGGTGCAGATGTCGCGCAGGCGCTGCAGGTAGCCCTTGGGCGGAATCACCACGCCGGCCGAGCCCGAGAACGGTTCCACAATCACGGCCGCAATGTTGCTGGCGTCGTGCAGGGTGATCAGCCGGAGCAGGTCGTCCGCCAGTTCCGCGCCCTTCTCCGGCATGCCGCGTGAAAACGCGTTGCTGGCCAACTGGGTGTGGGGCAGGTGATCTGCCGCAATACCCTGGCCAAACATCTTGCGGTTGGCCCCGATGCCGCCGACCGAGATGCCGCCAAAGTTGACGCCGTGATAGCCTTTTTCGCGTCCGATCAGCAGTGTCTTGCTGGCCTGGCCTTTGGTACGCCAGTAGGCTCGTGCCATCTTGAGCGAGGTGTCAGCGGATTCCGAGCCGGAACCGGTGAAGAACACATGGTCGAGCCCCGCGGGGGTGAGTTCCTTGAGCTTGTTGGCCAGTTCGAACGACAGCGGGTGGCCGAACTGGAATGCGGGGGAGTAGTCAAGCGTGGCCATCTGCTTGGTCACTGCATCAGTGATCTCCGTGCGCCCGTGGCCCAAGCCGCAGCACCACAGGCCGGACAGGCCGTCAAAAATATTTTTGCCATGGTTGTCGGTGTAGTAGCAACCTTTGGCGCTCACCATCATGCGCGGGTTGGCCTTGAACTCGCGGTTGCCGGTGTAGGGCATCCAGTGCGCCTCAAGCCAGGCGGCGTCGGTGCGAGGGGCGGCCAGCTGCTGTGCATCGTTCATATCCATGGTGTCTCCTGAATGGGGGAAAGAGCTTGCGATTCTGATGGGCTCTGTTACTCTTATAAATGTATAAGTATCACTATTCAGTTATCAATCTATGCAAGTAAAGAGCCGGGCCGCCCTGGGCCAGTTGAGCGACATGGATATTCGCCTGCTACGGGTGTTCAAAAGCGTGGTGGAGTGCGGGGGCATGGCCGCCGCGGAGCTGGAGCTCAACATCGGCACCTCCACGGTCAGCCGCCACATCAAGGATCTGGAAACCCGCGTCGGGCTGACCCTGTGTCGCCGGGGGCGGGCCGGTTTTGCCCTGACAACCGAGGGTGAGCAGATTTACACCGAGACCCTGCGCCTGCTGGCCGGGGTGGACGCGTTTCGCGGCAGTGTGGACGAGATTCATCGCCGCATGGGCGGTCAGCTCAACATCGCGGTGTTCGACAAGACCGCCAGCAACCCGGCCGCCCACATCGGTGCAGCGATCGCCCTGTTTTCGGATGTTGCGCCAGAAGTGAGTCTGCACTTGCATGTGGCGCCTTTGAACACCATCGAGCGTGGCGTGATCGACGGGCAGTTTCAGGTCGGGGTCATTCCGGGCCATCGCAGCTCGGAGACGCTGGCTTACGACGAGCTGTTCACCGAGACCATGTTCTTGTACTGCGGTGCGCGCCATGCGCTGTTCAAGGCCGAGCCTGCCGACATGACGTGGGACGACATGCGCGCCCATCACTTTGCGGGCCTGGGTTACCACTCGCCCAATATGGAAATCAGCCAGCAGCTGCGCTTGCCGCGCAAGGCCACCGGCTATGACCAGGAGTCCATCGCGACGCTGATCCTGTCGGGCAGGTATCTGGGCTTTTTGCCCGATCACTATGCCGAAGGCTTTGTGCGCAATGGCCAGATGCGGGCTGTCAAGCCGGCGTTGTTTCGCTATGACTGCAGTTTTTTCAGCATCGTGCGGCGCTCGCCGCAGCCATCCCGCGTGACGCGGGCGTTCCAGGAGTGCCTGGTGCAGGCGCATAAATCAATCGATCAGACGGCGGGTCTATATAACAAATAGGCCTCTAGCCCACATGTTATATGCGTAAGCAGCTATAAAAACAATAGCAATCAAGCCGCGCGCGTGCGCTCGATCCGTTTCCCGTGGGGCAGCGTGGCCAGCCGTGTGAACATGCGCCGGCAGTAGCCGCTGATCTGCAAGCATTTGTTGATCTCGTCGACCGGCAGCGGGCCGGACACCACGACGATGTCATTGGCGCTGTCCAGCGCCCCGGCGGCGCGCAGCCGGCGGCGCGCCGTGGTGGCCCAGGACTGGATGCGAACGGGGCTGCCATGCTCATGCAGCACACCGGTGCGCACGTCAAACGCAATGGCGACGTTGTCGGTTTTGAGTCGCAGACGATGCTCTCCGGTGACCTTGCTGGCCGGCGTGCTCATGTCGTACAAATGGTAGTTGCCCTCTTTGAGCTGGTACTGCAATGTCATGGAATCTCCTCGTTTAGGTGGATTGTGGGCCGCGGCAGGCGCAAACTAAAGTGAGAAAAGCGCGTGGAAATCCCCCCTGTTCGCACTGCCGCCGCTCAGGGGCGCTTGGCGAGGCGGCCACTTTCATGACCTGGGCTTGTGGCTTGAGAAAAAGCAATGCGTCAGGCTCTGCCGTGTCTAGACTGACCTCATGAAAACGACAAGACTATTGACAGCGCTTTTGCTGTGCCTCGCTGCGCTGGCCGCGTGCACCACCACCGGCACCGGCGGCGGACAAGTGACCGGCGTCGGGGCGCAGGAACAGCTGGTGGCGTTCAACTGGAAGAGCACCGACGGCGGCATATCGGGCACCATGACAGCAGCGCTTCCAGATTCGGTCTTTCAGGGCCGGTTCTTCCAGATCACCCGGCAAACGCGCAGTGAGGTGCTGGACCCGCTGTGGACGCACTGGCACCGCGGCTGGTACGACTGGCCGTATTGGGGGAGTCCTTTCTCTCCGGCCTACCCGACCACCCAGTTCATCACGCATTACTCCGGCAAGGTGGTCGCCACCCTGGAATCGCAGAACAACCAGCGACTGCGCTGCCGCTTCCACCTGGTCGAGCCCGTGCGGGGCATGTCGGGCGGTGGCGAGGGCGAGTGTCAGCTGTCCGATGGGCGGGTGGTGCGGGCGGTTTTTCCGGGCAAGTAGCCTTGATCGCCAATCATTCAACAGGAGCGTACACATGAACACACTGACCAAAATGGCGCTGGGCCTGCTCGGGCAGCTCAAACCAGAGCCCGCTGTGGGTGACGCCGCCAGCACGATGCACCTGCCGCCAGTCAGGCTGACGGGCGGCATGCCACTGATGCAGGCGCTGGCGCAACGCCAGTCACTGCGGGAGTTCGATCCGGCGCCGCTGCCGGAGCAGATGCTCTCTGATCTGCTGTGGGCGGCCGCTGGCATCAACCGCGTCGCGCTGGGTGGCCGTACAGCGCCCAGCGCGATGAATGCCCAAGAGGTGGACGTGTACGTCGCCTTGCCCGCTGGCCTGTACCGCTACGCCGCAACGACCCACACGCTGGATCTGGTAAGCGCCATCGATGCCCGCCGCGTCACCGGCTACCAGGACTTTGTGGAGGACGCGCCGCTGGACCTGGTGTTTGTTGCCGACTATTCCCGCATGAAGTTGGTGCCGGCGGCGCAGCGGGAGTCTTATGCGTCGGCGGCGGCCGGTGCCATGGCGCAAAACGTTTACCTGTATTGCGCCTCGACTGGCCTGGCCACGGTGATTCGTGCCTGGATCAATCGCGGTGCGCTGGCGCAGGCCATGGGGCTGAACAATGACCAGCAGGTATTGCTGTCGCAGACGGTCGGGCGGCCAAAGGCGGCGGCCGCACGCTGACACTTGCCACGCAGGGCTCGCCCCGGTCCGGCTTCAGGCGAGCCGGGCTTGCAGGTAGTCGACGACGTTGTCGAGGGTCACCAGCCCGGCATAGTCCGCCTCCGGGATGTTCACGCCGAAGCGCTCGTGCAGGCTCACCAGGAAATTGAGCCAGTCCATTGAATCCAGATCAACCTGTTGGCGCAAGGGCCGCTCGGGCTCCAGCGTGTCGGGTTCCACTTCCGGGGCGATGGAACGCAGCAGGGTCACCACGGTCTCCACCAGCGTCTGTCGGTCGGGCTTCATGTTTGAGCTCCCTGGTTGGTGGCGGGCGCCGTGCACGCGTCCGCCAGCGATTGCGGCCGCTGCAGCACGTCGCGCAGCTCGACCAGAAAGAGGGCGCCGCGGTGCCCGTCCGAGGCACGGTGATCGGCGGCCAGCGTGGCGTTCACCACGGGCAGCGCGCGCACCTCGCCGTCCTGCACCCAGGGGCGTACAACGATGCTGCCAAAGCCCACCAGCGCCACCTGCGGCGGGTAGATGACGCCAAACACGGTTTCTGCCCCCTGATCGCCCAGATTGGTGACGGTGATCGTGGGGTCGGACATCTCGGAGCTGCGCAACGAACCCGCGCGCGCGCGCTTGACCAGATCGGCCAGCTCGCGCATCAGCTGCGCAAGCGGCTTGTCACCGACATCGTGGATGGCCGGCGCCACCAGCCCGCCGCCGCGCAGCGAAATAGCGACCCCGGCATGCACCGCCGGGCTGGCCTGGAACTGCCCGTCGAGGTAAAACCCGTTGAGCTCGGGGGTGCGCCGCAGCGCGATGGCCACGGCCTTGAGCAGCAGCACAGCGGGCAGGATGCGCTCGGTGATCGGCAGGCCTTCGTTGCGTTGTTGCAGCCAGGTCAGCGCCACTTGCATCGGAATCTTCTCGGACAGGTAGTAGTGCGGAATCTCGCGCTTGGAGCGGCTCATGGCGGCAGCAATGGCCTTGCGCATTTCCTTCTGACGATCGGGCACTGCCGCTGGCGTCGTGGGTGGCGCGGCTGTAGCAACACCGGTGGCAGGCACCGGCGGCGTGCGCGCCGCTGCCTCGACGTCGGCCAGGGTGACGGCTCCTTGTACACCCGTGCCGCGCACGCTGTCGGGATCGATGCCAAGCTCTCTGGCGCGCTTGCGCGCGGAAGGTGACACGGGACGCCGCCCCGCCGGAGCCTGCTCAGGCTGCGCCAGCTGCGGCGCTGCCGACACCGGCGCCGCCGTGGCGACCGGGGCCGTTGCGGCAACCGGTTTGGCTGGCGCAACTGCCGGGGGTGCCGCCACTTCACCCGGCTCCAGCACAGTGGCCAGCACCGTGCCGACCGGCACCTTGCTCCCGGGCTGCACCAGCAGCTCGCCGACCCGGCCGTCGTGCCAGATCTCCACATCGACGGCCGCCTTGGACGTGTCCACTACCGCGACCACCTGGCCGCGTTTCACGGCATCGCCCGGCGCCACGCTCCAGCTCAGCAGCGTGCCTTCGTCCATGTCCGCGCCGAGCGACGGCAGCTTGAACTCGATCACGCGCTGGTCCCCATCAAGGCCTTCACCGCCGCCACAATTTTTGGCACCTGGGGCAGGGCGGCCTCTTCCAGGTGACGGGCATAGGGGATCGGCACCTCTTCACTGCACACCCTGGCCAGCGGGGCATCCAGGTCAAAAAAAGCCTGTTCGCTGATGCGCGCCATCACCTCGGCGGCGAAGCTGCCCGAGCGCCAGCCTTCAGTTACCACCACGGCGCGCCGGCATTTGCGCACCGAGGCCATCACGGTCGCGTCATCCAGCGGGCGCAGCACCCGCAGGTCGATCACCTCGGCTGACACGCCCTGGGCCGCCAGTTCCTCGGCCGCGCGCAAGGCCTTGGGCAGACTGCCGCCGAAGGTGATCAGGCTCACATCGCTGCCAGCACGCCGCACCTTGGCGCTGCAGATGTCCACCTCGTAGTCGTCAGCCAGTTCGCCTTCCATGTTGTAGAGCTGGGCGTGCTCGAAAATCAGCACCGGGTCGGGGTCGGCCAGAGCGGGCTTGAGCATGCCGCGCGCATCTTCCACCGTGGCCGGCACCAGCACCCGCAGGCCTGGCACATGGGCATACCAGCCCTCGAAGCTGTTGGAGTGCTGGGCGGCCACCTGGCGCCCGGCACCGGTCGCCATGCGGATCACCACCGGCACGGAAAACTGCCCGCCCGACATGTGGCGCAGCATGGCTGCCGTGTTGACGATGGGGTCCAGCGCCAGCAGGCTGAAGTTGACCGTCATGATCTCCACAATGGGGCGCATGCCGCCCAGCGCGGCGCCGATACCGGCGCCGACAAAGCCGAGCTCCGACAGCGGCGTGTCGCGAATGCGCTCGGGGCCGAACTCTTCCAGCAGCCCCTTGGACACGGCGTAGGTGCCGCCGTAGCAGCCCACGTCTTCGCCCATCAAGAACACGCGCGGGTCGGCCTGCAGCGCTTCACGCAGCGCCTCCCGCAGGGCGTCACGGTAGCTGATGCGCCGGCCCATCAGGTGGCTCCTTCAGGGGTGTGTATGTCGCGCAGCAGGTCTTCGACCGGCTCCCAGGTGCCGGCTTCGGCAAAGGCCACGGCGGCATCGACTTCGGCCTGCGCTGCCGCATCCAGTGCCAGGAATTCGTCCTCGGTCAGGTCGCCCTGTTCCTTGAGGCGGGCGCTGTAGGTGTGGATCGGCCCGCGCGTCTTCCAGGCATCGATTTCCTGTTTGACCCGGTACAGGTCAGGGTCAAACATCGAGTGGGCTCGAAAGCGGTAGGTGCGCAGCTCCACAAAGACAGGACGGCTGCCCTCACGCACCTGCTGGGCGGCGCCTTGCACCGCCTCCAGCACCGCCACCACGTTCATGCCGTCGACCTGCACCGTGGCCACGCCGTAGGACGCGGCCTTGGCGCACAGATCGGTCTGCGACTCGGAACGCGCCAGCGCCGTGCCCATGGCATAGCCGTTGTTCTCGCAACAGAACAGCACCGGCAACTGCCACAGCGCGGCCAGGTTCATGGCCTCATGAAATGCGCCCTCGGCGATCGCCCCCTCGCCGAAGAAGCAGGCGGTCAGGGCTGCACGCCCGGCCATCTTGTCGGCCAGCGCCAGCCCGACCGCCAGCGGCAGGCCGCCACCCACGATGCCCTGCCCGCCATAGAAACGCCTGGCCCGGTCAAACAGGTGCATGGAGCCGCCGCGCCCGCCGGAGCAGCCTCCCGACTTGCCGTACATTTCGGCCATCACCTCGTTCATCGGCACGCCGCGGACCAGCGCGTGGCCGTGCTCGCGGTAGGTGCCGACGATCCGGTCCCCGTCGCCGAGGACCGGGATCACTCCAGTGGCGATGGCTTCCTCGCCATCGTAGAGATGCATGAAGCCGCGGATCTTTTCCTGCGTGTAGAGCTCGGCGCACTTGTCCTCGAAGCGCCGTATCCGGATCATCTGCCGCAACAGCTCCAGCGAATGGGCGCGGGTGAGGTGAGGCTTGGCGGCGGTGTCGGTCATTTCTCGTCACTTTCGAGCGTCGAAATGTCACCCTCGGGCAGCCCGAGTTCGCGCGCCTTGAGCAGCCGGCGCATGATCTTGCCGCTGCGCGTCTTGGGCAGGTTCTGCCGGAACGCGATCACCTTGGGGGCGACCGCCGGGCCGAGGCGCTTGCGGGCGTGGCCAAGGAGTTCGAGGTTCAGATCGTCGCTCGGCTCGAAGCCGGGTTTGAGCGCGACGAACGCTTTGACCACTTCTCCGACCATCTCGTCGGGAATGCCGATGACAGCCACCTCGGCCACCGCCGGGTGCTCCATCAGCGCGCTCTCGACCTCGAACGGGCCGATCAGATGCCCGGCACTCTTGATCACGTCGTCGTCGCGGCCGACGAACCAGAAATAGCCGTCCTCGTCGCGCATCGCGAGGTCGCCGGAGATGTACCAGCCAGATACGAAGCACTTCTTGTAGCGTTCCTCCTCGTGAAGATAGGCGCGCATCATCGAGGGCCAACCGGGTCGCAATGCCAGCTGGCCGATGACCATCGGCCGGCCGACCTCGCGCACGCCGTCCCCGGTCTTTTCGACGATGCCGGCGACAATGCCCGGCAGGGGCTTGCCCATCGAGCCGGGCTTGACGTCCATCGAGGCATAGTTGGCGATCATGATGCCGCCGGTTTCCGTTTGCCACCAATTGTCGTGGAACGGCATTCCGAACGTCTGGTTGCCCCACACTACCGCTTCCGGGTTGAGCGGCTCGCCGACGCTGGCCATGAACCGCAGGTTCGAAAGATCCTTGCCCTTGAGCGGATCGGTGCCGACCTTCATCAGCATACGGATGGCGGTCGGGGCAGTATACCACACGTTTACCTTCTCGGCCTCGAGGATGCGGTACCAGCGCTCGGCATCGAACTCCGCCTCGTCGACGATCATGGTCACGCCGTTGGTGAGCGGCGAGATGATCCCGTAGGAGGTGCCGGTGACCCAGCCGGGGTCGGCCGTGCACCAGAAGATGTCGTCGGGATGGAGGTCGAGCGCGTAGCGGCCGGTGACATTGTGGGCGACCACCGCCTCATGCACATGCACGGCGCCCTTGGGCTTTCCGGTGGTCCCCGAGGTGAAGTGGAGCAGAGCCATGTCCTCGGGCTGGGTGCGGGCGATCTCGAACTCGGGCGATGCCGTGCCCGTCAGCACCGCGAGATCGCGCGTGCCCTCGGGCGGATCGCCGGTTGCATCGACGATCAGGACGTCGGTGAGATGGGCGAGCTCGGCCCGCCAGCCGGCGACCTTGCGCCGGTACAGCGCCTCCGAGGTGACCAGCACCCTGGCCTCGCCGATCGACATGCGTGCCTTGATTGGCTCGGGTCCGAACGCCGAGAACATCGGACAGAACACCGCGCCAAGCTTCAGCGTCCCCAGCGCCGCGATGTAGAGGTCGGGGACGCGGCCGAGCAGGCAGAACACGCGGTCGCCCTTCCCGACGCCGAGCGACTGGAGCGCATTGGCAAAGCGATTGGTTCTCGCCCTGAGGTCGGCATAGGCGAAGTCGTGGCGGCTCTCGTCCTTGGCGATCCATCTGATCGCCACCTTGTCACCGAGCCCGGCCGCCACGTGCCGATCGATCGCCTCGTGCGCAATATTCAGGCCGCCACCGGGAAGGCCGTCGAGCAAGGTCCGCGCCGCATCCCACGTGAAGCTCGCGCGTCCCGCGTCGTAGTCCTTGAGGTTGGCACGGACGACTTGGTCCGAACGCTTGTGGATCGTCTCCATGTTCCAGGCACCTCCGCCGCTCGCCACGAAGAACAGACCCCAGTGTCCCATCGAGCAGCTTAGCGCCCAGTCCCACGGGCGGCTTGATACAGGTCAATCGGACCGGGACGTATCAGGGCAGCTCGCGCATCGCCGCGAGGTGACGTTCGATCTCCAGCGTGGGCAGCTTCACGAGGTCTTTGGGAATCTCAGCCGAGAGCACCGCCCGCACCGCGGGCGTGACTGCGTCGCGGAGAATCCCAAGTGCCTTTGGCGGTGCGACGACAATCAGAGCCTTGAGGCCTCGCGACCGCACGAGGTCGTCGAGCTTCGTCGCGATGCCGCGCAGAAAAGTCGCCTCGGCCTCCTGATGCCAGTCCGTGCCTTCCACGCTGCTGCGCGACCCGTCCATCGCATCGTAGGCCCGCCCCGGCCGGTCCGTACCCATTTCACGTGTCGGCGGGTGCGGCTCGTGCAGGACTTCGGCGACCTTGAGGTTCAGAGCCAATCCGTCGCCGGCGTTCTGAAACAGCAGCGCCTTGGCGCCATCGCATACGAGGATCCAGCTTTTGGAGGGGATTGTCAGGCGGTTCATTCGCGTTCTCCGCGGGTTGTGTCTGGTTGGCGAGAAGGTGCGCGATCGAGCGATCGGCGAGAGCGTCTCTACATCGGCTTGCGCATTGCGCACCGTCGGCTGTGGCCTCGCATCTCGGTGTAGTCCAGCCAACCCGCCGCGGGCATCCTGCCGAACCAAAGCCCACGCATCTTGAGCCAAATCAATCGCCGCGCGCGAGTTGAGCCTAACTGTTGGGGGACGATACCGATGGCGTCACACAGGAATCTCGTTCTTGCCGTGCTCCGATGGCGCGACCAAGAAAGGTGTGTGGGGATGGCAGTGATCACCCTGATGCTTGCCGGCGACGTCATGACGGGGCGCGGCATTGATCAGATAATGCGTCATCCGTCGCCGCCCGAGCTGCACGAGGACTATGTCAAGTCGGCTCTGGACTATGTCCGATTGGCCGAGGCTGCCAACGGGCCGATCCCGCGGGACGTGCCGGCGGCCTATGTCTGGGGCGACATGCCCGGCGCCGTCGGGCCGTTTCGTCCGGAGTTGCGCATCGTCAACCTCGAGACGGCCGTGACGCGATCCGCCCAAGCCTGGCCGAAGGGGATCAACTACCGCATGCATCCGGGGAACATCGACTGCCTCACGGCGGCCGGGATTGATTGCTGCGTGCTGGCCAACAACCACGTCCTCGATTGGCGCGAAGCTGGACTGCTCGAGACGCTCGAGAGCCTCGCGGCGGCGGGGGTCGCGACTGCCGGCGCCGGCCGCACCAGCGAGGAGGCCACCGCTCCCGCCGTTCTCCCCATTGGCGGCGGTGGGCGATTGCTTGTCCACGCCTTTGCCTGCGCCTCGAG
>NZ_JAUSLE010000059.1 GCF_030646845.1 Rhodoferax sp.
GGCCATGCCGGCACCGAGGCCGCGCTGGCTGCTGCCCGCATGGGCTGCAAGACCCTGCTGCTGACGCACAACATCGAGACCCTGGGCCAGATGAGCTGCAACCCGTCGATAGGCGGTATCGGCAAGGGCCACCTGGTCAAGGAGGTCGATGCCATGGGCGGCGCGATGGCGCTGGCCACCGACGAAGGCGGCATCCAGTTCCGCATCCTCAACAGCTCCAAGGGCCCGGCCGTGCGCGCCACGCGGGCGCAGGCCGACCGCATCCTGTACAAGGCGGCGATTCGCCGCATGATCGAAAACCAGCCCAATCTCTGGCTGTTCCAGCAGGCGGTGGACGATTTGATGGTGGAGGGCGACCGGGTGGTCGGCGCCGTCACCCAGGTCGGCATCAGGTTCCGCTCGCGCACCGTGGTGCTGACCGCCGGCACTTTTCTGGACGGCAAGATCCATGTGGGCCTGCAGAATTACTCGGCGGGCAGGGCGGGCGACCCGCCGGCGGTGTCGCTCTCGGCGCGGCTGAAAGAGCTCAAGCTGCCACAGGGCCGGCTCAAAACCGGTACGCCGCCGCGCATCGACGGGCGCAGCATCGACTTCAGCCAATGCACGGTACAGCCCGGTGACGGCATGCCCGGCGGCACGCCGGGCGCGGTCCCGGTGTTCAGCTTCATGGGCGGGCAGATCGCCCACCCCCGGCAAATGCCCTGCTGGATCACCCACACCAACGAGCGCACCCACGAGATCATCCGCTCGGGTTTTGACCGCAGCCCGATGTTTACCGGCAAGATCGACGGCGTCGGGCCGCGGTATTGCCCGAGTGTGGAAGACAAGATCAACCGCTTTGCTGGCAAGGACAGCCACCAGATTTTCCTGGAGCCGGAAGGCCTGTCCACCCACGAGATTTATCCCAACGGCATCTCGACCAGCCTGCCTTTCGACATCCAGTACGCGTTGGTGCGCTCCATGGCCGGCATGGAAAACGCCCACATCCTGCGGCCCGGCTACGCCATCGAGTACGACTACTTCGACCCGCGTTCACTCAAGACCAGTTTCGAGACCCGCCAGATCGGCGGCCTGTTCTTCGCCGGACAGATCAATGGCACGACCGGCTACGAGGAGGCGGCGGCCCAGGGCATGTTTGCCGGCATCAACGCCGCCTTGCAATGCCAGGGCAAGGAAGCCTGGCTGCCCAAGCGCGACGAGGCTTACCTCGGGGTACTCGTGGACGACCTGATCACCAAGGGCGTGACAGAGCCCTACCGCATGTTCACCAGCCGGGCCGAGTTCCGCCTGCAATTGCGGGAAGACAACGCCGACCTGCGCCTGACGGAAGTCGGGCGCCAGCTGGGCCTGGTGGATGACGCCCGCTGGGATGCTTTTTGTCGCAAGCGCGATGCTGTTTCACGTGAAACAGAACGCTTGCGTTCGATCTGGGTCAGCCCCAAGAATTTGGCTGCGGTCGAGTCGGAGCGCGTGCTGGGCAAGATGATTGAACATGAATACAGTCTGGCCGACTTGCTGCGCCGCCCGGATGTGAGCTATGCCGGTCTGATGTCGCTGGCTGGTGGCAAGTACGCCGAACCCGAACTCAAGCCAAGTGCCGCGCTGGAAGCCGGTGACGCGTTGACAGCCGAGCTGGCGTTTGTGGCGGTGGTGATTGAGCAGGTCGAAATTTCGGCCAAATACTCGGGCTACATCGATCGGCAAAAGGACGAGGTGAGCCGCGCGGCGCATTACGAAAACCTGAAGCTGCCGGCGGAGCTGGACTATCTGCAGGTGTCTGCGCTGAGCATCGAAGCCCGGCAAAAGCTGGCCAAGCACCGGCCGGAAACGCTGGGTCAGGCCTCGCGCATTTCGGGCATTACACCCGCATCCATCTCCCTGCTGTTGATCCATCTGAAAAAGGGCAACTTCAAGGGCTTCGCCGCGGCCGGCAAAGTCGCCCCGGAGCTGGGTGGCGGCAACGAGGTGGCGGCCTGATGCGCGGGCTGGACCAGGCCTTGCGCCAGGGTTTGGCGGATCTGGCGCTGGTGCTGGACGATGCGCAAATTGACCACCTGCTGGCGTACCTGGGCTTGATCCAGAAGTGGACCAAGGTCTATAACCTGACGGCGGTGCGCGATCCCGAGGAAATGCTGACGCACCATCTGCTGGACAGCCTGGCGGTGATCGGTCCCTTGCGTGCGCAGCTGGCGGTGCAGGCGGACAAGGCGGGGGTGGCGGATGCCCACCAAGTGCGGCTGCTCGATGTCGGGTCGGGTGCCGGCTTGCCAGGCGTGGTGATCGCGATTTGCTGTCCGGATGTCTCGGTGGACTGCGTGGACACGGTGGCCAAGAAGGCCGCCTTCATCCGGCAAGTGGCCGCTACCCTGAAGCTGCCCAACCTGCGGGGATTGCATGCGCGGGTGGAGAGTCTGGCGGAGAAATACGACGTCATCAGCTCCCGGGCGTTCGCCTCACTGGTAGATTTCACGCGCTGGTCATCGGCGGCGCTGGCAGAGCAGGGCGTCTGGCTGGCGATGAAGGGCAAGCATCCTGCTGATGAAATTGCCGTCTTGCCTGTGAATGTCAGGGTGTTTCACGTGGAACAGCTGGCTGTGCCGGGGCTGGATGCCGAGCGGTGCATTGTGTGGATGCATAAATCGTAATTTCCCCACTCACTCCCCCAGCCCCTCTCTCGCCCCGCCGGGCGAAAGAGGGGAGCCTCATTTGACCACCCGCGCCGGTGACGGAAATATCGGGACAGGTTGCCGCCTTGGTTGGGGTGCTGAGGTTTCAGGGGGCGAGTTCCGAGCGCCGGAGGCGGCTTGGGTTGATGGTTGACCTTGTCCTGAAATAATTGGGGCAAACGCCGCTTTAGCTCCAGTATTTGCCCAGCTTAGCTCAGCAGCTCATCCGATCCTGGGCTCATCCGGCAGCAAGAGCAGAGGCGAAATTCCCATTCAGCCAGTCCACCTCCGGCGCTCGGAACTCACACCCCGAAATCTGGCCGCACCAGACGCAGTCGTAACAGCCCCCGGTATTTCCGTTGCCGGAGACCAACATCAAAATGAAGGCTCCCCCTTTCCACCCCGGCGGGGGTGGAAAGGGGGCCGGGGGGATAGGGGGGGGAGAACCTCCCGGCAAAACGGAGTAAGCGAACAAAAACGTAACGTAAACTCACCCCTCAACCAGAAAGAGAATCCCCATGTTTGGCATAGCCGACTACGGCGCCTTTGTCGTCGCAATCATCGTTTTCCTGCTGATTCCCGGCCCGGGCAACCTGGCCTTGATCACCTCGACCGGCAAAGGCGGCATCAAGGGCGGGCTGGCGGCGACCCTGGGCGTGATCCTGGGCGATCAGGTCTTGTTGTGGCTGGCGGTCGCCGGTGTCGCCGCCTTGCTGACGGCCTATCCCACCGCTTTCCATGCAGTGCAGTGGCTGGGCGCCCTCTATCTGGCCTGGCTCGGCGGCAAGATGCTGCTGGCCAAGCCGGGGGCGGCACCGATCCTGCACATCCGGCCGCGCCACTATTTGCGCCAGGCGCTCACGATCACGCTGCTCAATCCGAAGGCGATCGTGTTTTACATGGCGTTCTTCCCCCTGTTCGTGGACCCGGCCCGCCATCAGGGCCTGACGACCTTTGCCTTCATGGCCGTGACCATTGCCGCGCTGACCTTTGCCTATGGCTTGACGGTGGTGTTGCTGACGCACTTTCTGGCCGAGCGTGTGCGCGCCAACCCGGTCATCGCGCGCGTGCTTGAAAAGGTGGCGGGTCTGTTTCTCATCGGCTTTGGCGCCAAGCTCGCACTGTCGCGCTGAGTGCGCACGCCTGAATAGTTTCACGTGAAACACTGATTTTTTCGTTCCGTATCCATTCCCATAGCAGGTAAGCAATCCATGGCCAAAATATTCTGCGTCGCCAACCAAAAGGGCGGTGTCGGCAAGACCACCACCACGGTCAATCTGGCGGCCGGTCTGGCCAAGGTCGGCCAGCGCGTGCTGATGGTCGACCTGGACCCGCAGGGCAATGCCACCATGGGATCGGGTGTCGACAAACGCAAGCTCGCGCTCACGATCTATGACGTGCTGCTGGAGTCGGCCTCGGTGGCCGAAGCACGGGTCAAAAGCGACAAGCTGATCGAAGGCGGCTGTGGCTACGACATCCTGGGTGCCAACCGGGAACTGGCGGGGGCCGAGGTGGAACTGGTGGATGTGGAGCGGCGGGAAAAACGCCTCAAGCTGGCACTGGCCGAGGTGGATCAGGATTACGATTTCATCCTGATCGATTGCCCGCCCAGCTTGTCGATGCTGACGCTTAATGGCCTGTGCAGCGCGCACGGCGTCATCGTGCCGATGCAGTGCGAGTACTTTGCCCTGGAAGGCCTGACCGATCTGGTCAACACCATCAAGCAGGTGCACGCCAACCTGAACAAGGATCTGGCCATCATCGGTTTGCTGCGCGTCATGTTTGACCCGCGCATCACGCTGCAGCAGCAGGTGAGCGAGCAGCTCAAACAGTATTACGGCGACAAGGTGTTTGACACCGTGATCCCGCGCAACGTCCGACTGGCCGAGGCCCCCAGCTATGGGGTTCCCGGCGTGGTGTTTGATCCCTCGTCCAAGGGGGCACAGGCCTATGTGGCCTTTGCCCAGGAGATGGTCGAGCGCATCGAAAAAATGTGAACAAATTGGCCTCCAGCCCACGTCGAATCTGCGCTGGTAGCTACCAAAGTTATAGCAAATGAACGTCTCTCCGGTCCTCATCCTGCCCGGCTGGCAAAACTCCGGGCCCGACCACTGGCAAAGCCGGTGGGAGGCGGCGCACGGCTATCAGCGGGTCGAGCAGCACGACTGGCTGCGCCCGCTGCGTGGCGACTGGATTGCCCGGCTGGAAGACGTGCTGTTGCAGCGCGATCTGGAACGGGACGGGCCGGCCGTGCTGGTGGCCCACAGTCTGGGGTGTCTGCTGGTGGCGGCCTGGGCGGCGCACTCGCGCCACACCGACCGCGTCAGCGCCGCGCTGCTGGTGGCGCCGGGTGACGCCGAGCGCGAGGAAATGCGCCCGGTTCTCACCAGCTGGTCGCCCATCGCCCTGCAGACATTGCCATTCAAAAGCATGCTGGTGGGAAGCCGCAACGATCCGTATTGCAGTGCCGAGCGCGCCAGGGTCTTCGCCCGCGCCTGGGGCTCCGAGTTCATCGACTATGGCGACCGTGGCCACATCAATGCCGAATCGGGTCTGGGCGCCTGGCCCGACGGACAAGCGTTGCTGCGCCGGTTGGCCCCCTCAACAGTGGCGGGCAGCGTTAAAGAGCTGTCCCGCCAGGAATCAAAAAAGGAAGATTGAATGGTTACCAAAAAACCCAAAGGCCTGGGCCGTGGACTTGAAGCCCTGCTCGGACCCATTGTGAATGAGATGGCCTCATTTGCCTCTTCCGAAGGCAATCCCACCAGCCCCGGGCTGCCGGCTTCGCTGCTGCTGATCGACATGGTGGCGGGGCAGTACCAGCCGCGCACCCGCATGGATGAGGGCGCCTTGTACGAGCTGGCCGAGTCCATCAAGGTGCAGGGCATCCTGCAGCCGATCCTGGTGCGTCAGCTCCAGGACGGCGCGAACCAGGGCAAGTACGAGATCATTGCCGGCGAGCGGCGCTTTCGCGCCGCCAAATTGGCCGGGCTGGACAGTGTGCCGGTGTTGGTGCGCGATGTGCCCAACGAGGCCGCGGCGGCGATGGCACTGATCGAGAATATTCAGCGCGAAGACCTCAATCCGCTGGAAGAAGCCCACGGTTTGCAGCGCCTGGTCAAGGAGTTTGGACTCACTCACGAACTGGCGGCGCAGGCCGTGGGGCGCTCCCGCAGTGCCGCCAGCAACCTGCTGCGTCTGCTCAATCTGGCCGACCCGGTGCAAACCATGCTGATGGCGGGCGACCTGGACATGGGCCATGCCCGCGCCTTGCTCGCGCTGGACCGGGGGACCCAGATCACGGCGGCCAGCCAGATCAGCGCCAAAAAGATGTCGGTGCGCGAAGCCGAAAGCCTGGTCAAAAAGCTCAGTGCCGACTTCACGCTGACCTCGACCAAGCCCCGGCAGGAAAAATCGCGCGACATGCGACGCGTCGAAGAAGAGCTGTCCGATCTGTTGACCGCCGAGGTCGAGGTGCGCGTGAAAAAGCGCGTCAAGCGGGCAGGGCGCATGGAAGAAATGGGCGAAGTCAGCATCCAGTTTGGATCGCTCGATGAACTCAATGGCCTGATCGAGAAGCTTCAGCGCGTCGCAACGCGCTGAAGGCCGGGCGCGTCGCAACCATGCTTGCCCGACTGCCCTGGCCGGCACCGGCGCTGTTGGCCTGGGCTTGCGCCTGGGCCTTGTTCTGGGGTTTGCAGAGACTGGGCCTGTCGGCCTGGGTGTCGCTGGCGGTGGCCTCGGCTTTTGGCGTGGCGCTCAGCCTGTGGGGGGGCACCTGGTGGCGCCGTGCCCTGATTGGCCTGGGCTTTCCCCTGTCGCTGGCGCTCTCGGGCGTGGTCACCTTGCCGGCCTGGGCCTGGTTGTTGCCGCTGGCCCTGTTGCTGCTGATCTATCCCCTGAACGCCTGGCGCGACGCCCCCCTGTTTCCCACCCCGGCCCACGCCTTGCGCGATCTGGCCGCGCAGGCACCGCTGCCGGCGGGTGCCTGGGTGCTGGATGCCGGGTGCGGTCTGGGCGATGGGCTCAAGGCCTTGCGTGAGGCCTACCCGGCGGCCCAGCTGCATGGTCTGGAGTGGAGCTGGCCCTTGCGCGGTCTGGCCGCCCTGCGCTGCCCCTGGGCCCGCATCCGCCACGGCGATATCTGGCGCGCCGACTGGCGCCCCTACGCCCTGGTCTATCTGTTTCAACGGCCCGAGAGCATGGCACGGGCGGTGGACAAAGCGCGGGCCCAACTCCAGCCGGGCGCCTGGCTGGTGAGCCTGGAGTTCGAGGCGCCGCAACTCGAGGCCCAGGCGACCCTGCAGTGCGCCGATGGCCGCCCGGTCTGGCTGTACCGCGCACCGTTTCAGACGCGCAACGCCTGAAACGGCGCTGTTCACGGCGACGGCGGAAATCACACTGCGTTTGCGCCCGTCGCCCCTAAACTGGCGGTCGGAACAAGATTTGAAAAGACTTGGACACTGGAGCACTATTTTGAATTCACCCGACAGCAGCCCGCACCTTGAGGCCGACCCCGTGCGTGCCGCCATGGCCGTGACGGTTTTTGCCATGGCCTCGCTGGCAGAAACGCGCGACTCCGACACCGGCAACCACATCGTGCGCATCCAGCACTACGTCAGGACGCTGGCGCAGCGGCTGCAGGCGCACCCGCGTTTTTCGGCGGTGCTGACCGATTCGTTCATCGGCGATCTGTTCCAGTCGGCGCCCCTGTATGACATGGGCACGATCGGCATTCCGGACCGGATTCTGCTCAAACCCAGCCGCCTGACGCCAGCCGAGTTCGAGATCATGAAAACGCACACCACCCTGGCACGCGATGCGATCGAGCTCGCTGAAAAAACCCTGGGCTACCGGGCAGAACAACTGCAGACGCTGAAGGAGCTGGCGTACTCCCATCAGGAAAAGTGGGATGGCAGCGGCTACCCGCAGGGGCTGTCAGGGGACCAGATTCCGGCGTCGGCGCGCCTGATGGCGATTGCCGATGTCTACGACGCGCTCATCACCGACCGCGTCTACAAAGCCGGCGTGCCGCACGACCAGGCAGTGGTCGTCATTTTCCAGGGGCGCGCCAGCCATTTTGATCCCGACATGGTCGACGCCTTCATTGAAATCCAGGATGAATTCCACGCCATCGCACAGCGCTTCGCTGACACCGACGCGGACCTGCAGCGCAAGATCGAGTACATGGCAAACGCCATTGCCGAGGAAGTCAGGTTATAAGCCGAATTGGCCTACAACCCGCGTGCAGTATGCCTGAGTAGCTATTCTATTTATAGCGTAAAGATCTTGCCCGGATTCATGATGTTCTTCGGGTCCAGCGCCCGCTTGATGGTGCGCATCATCTCCACCGCGCCCGCGCCGGTCTCGGTTACCAGAAAATCCATCTTGTGCAAGCCCACGCCGTGCTCACCGGTACAAGTGCCTTCCAGGCGCAGCGCACGTGCCACCAGCGCATGGTTGAGCTTCTCGGCGATATCGCGTTCCTCCGGCTTGTTGGGGTCGATCAGATAGCCAAAGTGGAAATTGCCGTCGCCGACGTGGCCGACCAGGAAGTAGGGGATGCCGGTGGCATCGGCCTCGGCCACCGAGTCCAGCAGACAGTCGGCCAGCCGGGAAATCGGCACGCAGGTGTCGGTTGAAATGGCGCGGCAGCCGGGCTTGGACTGGATGGCGGCAAAGTAGGCGTTGTGGCGGGCGGTCCACAGCCGCGTGCGCTCCTCCGGTGTGGTGGCCCACTCAAAGGCGTTGCCGCCAAACTCGCTGGCGATCTCCTGCACCAGCTCGGCCTGCTCCTTCACGCCCGCCGGCGAGCCATGGAACTCCATCAGCAGCAGCGGCTCTTCGCGCAGGCCCAATTTTGCGTAGGCGTTGACCATGCGCACGGTGTTGGCGTCAATCAGTTCCACGCGCGCAATCGGAATACCCATCTGGATGATCTGGATGGTGCTGCGCACCGCCGCCTCGATGCTCGGGAACGAACAGATGGCCGCCGAGATTGCCTCGGGCAGGGGGTAGAGCCGCACCGTCACCTCGGTGATCACGCCCAGCGTGCCTTCGCTGCCCACCATCAGGCGCGTCAGGTCGTAACCGGCGCTGCTCTTTTTGGCGCGCGTGCCGGTGCGGATGATGTCGCCTTGTGCCGTCACCACTTCCAGCGCCAGCACGTTCTCGCGCATGGTGCCGTAGCGCACGGCGTTGGTGCCGCTGGCGCGGGTGGCGCTCATGCCGCCAAGGGTGGCGTCGGCGCCGGGGTCGATCGGGAAGAACAGGCCGGTGGACTTGACCGCCTCATTGAGCTGCTTGCGCGTCACGCCGGGTTGCACCGTCACCGTCAGGTCTTCGGCGTTGATGGAGAGCACCTGGTTCATGCGGCTGACATCGACGCTGATGCCGCCCTGCACCGCCAGCAAATGGCCTTCGAGCGAGGAGCCGATGCCAAAGGGAATCACCGGCACATTGAAGTCGCTGGCAAGTTTCACGGCATCCGCCACGTCCTGCGTGCTCTCGGCAAACACCACGGCCGCCGGCGGCGGGGCTTCGAAAGAGGACTCGTCGCGCCCGTGCTGTTCACGCACGACCAGCGCGGTGGAGCAGCGCTCGCTGAAGCGCTTCTTCAGCGCGTCAATCAGCGCGGCGGGGACGTCCCGTTGGTGAATGTCAGGTACAAGGTGAGCGAGAGCAGTGGGAGCGTTCATCGGGGTTCTCCAGGAATTGGGTCCATTATCCCGAACTGTCGCGCGGGCGGCGACCCGGCGTCAAGTCCCCGCGTAGCGAAAGAGCTGATCACCACCCGGCGCGCGGATCTGCGCATTGAAGGACACGATGACGCGGTCGCGTTCGCCGGCATAGGGCATGGCCTTGTGGGGCAGGAACGAGGGGAACAGCACCAGGTCCCCCTCCTGCGGGGTGACATCTAGCGTGGCCTGCTGCAGCCAGGCATTGCCCATGTCGATGTGGGCACCGCCCAGCAGGGGAAACATCGGGCTGTAGAAGCGGGTGGCGCCGTTGAGCGCGCCGAACTCGGCGTGACTGTGGCGCTGCTCGACGGGGTCAATCTGCACGTAGTACACCCCGGACCAGGAGCAATTGCCATGGGTGTGGATGTCATGAAACGCGGCACCATTCTGGATCTGGAACCAGACCCCCATCAGCTCCAGCTGCAGCCCATGACGCCCCGCCGGCCACACACCCGCATTCGCCTGGGCTGCCGTGGTCTGCAAGGAGGCGGCGATGAATTGCAGCAGGGCCGTGAATTCAGGGAGGTCCACCCGTTTGAGCAAGTCATCGGCGCTGGCGTAGAAGCTGCCTTGCGCGGCCGGGAGATCGGTTACGCGCATGGCCTGAAAGACGCGCGCCAGCACGGGATTCACCTCCGATGCCCGCGCGAAACGGTGCACGGCCATCGGCACCGGCCAGTGTTGCTGCAGCGCACCCGGTGCTGCCACCGGACTCACGCGGTCGCCTCGCTGGCGGGGAGTTCCAGCTTCCAGCCGGTCCGCAACGCCAGTTGCTGCACGTCCTCCAGTGTGTCGAGATCGGTCACAAAACGGGTGTTGGCCGTTTCATGCACATGCACCAGTTCGGGCTGGCGCTCGATCAGGTGACGACAGCCCAGATTCGTGTCACTCGCCAGGATTTGTGCCCGGGCGTCCGCATCCAGCAGGATCGGATTGCCGCGCTGGCCGTTCACCACCGGCACCACCACGTTGCCGCTGGGGCGTTTCTTGAACGCCGCGATCAACTCGGTCAAATCCCCGGTCCCGATCAGCGGCTGGTCGGCCAGCACGATGAACACCGCATCGAAGTTGCCACTGAGTGCTGCCAGGCCGACCCGCACCGAGCCTTGCTGGCCCTCGCGGTAGTTGGGGTTGTGGGCCAGCGTGATCGGAAAACTCTGCACCTGGGATTCCACGGCTTCGCGCGCGTGGCCCGTGACCACCGCGACTTCATCCACCCCGGCACCGCTGAGCGCAATCAGTTGCCGATTGATCAGCGGCACGCCCTGCAGGCGGATCAGGGACTTGGCCACGCCACCCATGCGCGCACCCTCGCCGGCGGCCAGCACGACCGCCCCAATGCGCAGGCGGGGGAAGAGGCCTCCCCCCTGTTTAAGCAAGCATCCCATGGTCGTGTTTCCTGGAGTTGTGAGCGTTGTTGAAAAAGTGTTCAGACCAGTAGCTCGGACAGTCGCGACAGGCTGGCCAGATTGTGCGCCGGCATGAAGCGCGTGACATGGCGCGTCGCCAGTGCCATGGCCGCCGACTGGGGTACCTGCACCGTTGGGTGCAACCAGCACACGCGGGCCCCGCGGGCGCGCACCTGCGCCAGCACCCCGGCCAGGGCCTCGGGCTCGTCGGTGTCAAAGCCATCGCTGAACACCATGAACAGGTCGCCCCGCCCCAGGGACCGGCCCAGATGCTGGTGTAGCGCCTCGTGCAGGCAACTGGCAATGCGGGTGCCGCCGCCAAAGCCGAAGGTCACTGCGTTGACCTTTTCCTGCACCCGCTCACTGCGCCGCCGCATCAGCGGCGTCACATCGGCCAGCCGGGTGTGAAAGACAAAGGCCCGTGCGTCCATGACTTCGACAAAGGCCCGCGTCAACCGCAAGAAGAACTGCGCATGCACTTCCATGGACCGGCTCACGTCCACCAGCACCACCACGCGCGGCGGACGCCGCTGGCGTCGCACATGGTGCAACTTCACCAGCTCGCCGCCGGTTGCCAGCGCGGCGCGCAGGGAGCGCCGCAAATGAATCGCGCCACTGTCACGGTGGCTTTGCAGCCGACGCAACAGCTGGGAGCGCAGGCGGCGCTTGAGCGCTTCCACCAGCGGCTCAAAACGGTCCATGTCGGAGGGCATCCAGTCGGCGAAATCACGCTGGTCGAGCGGGTCGGTGCGGCTGGCGCCGCCCTGGGCGCGGGGCGGGGACTCACTGGCCTCGAGGTCGCCTTCGGCCTGCTGCTCGGCCATGCCCTGCGTTGGCGTGGTTTGCCCGGGCGGCGAGTTGCCCAGTTCATCGTGCAGCTGCTGCACCAGCTCGGGCAGGGTTCGGCCGCGCCGCGTCAGCCCCGAGCTGCGCGTCGACGCCCGGACCTGGTGCGGGAACCAGAAGGCCTGGTGCAATTCCGGGTACTTGAGCCACTGCTTGTGGCTGCCTGCTGCGATGCCGCGCCACAGCGCCTCGACCCGGGCCCATTGCGCCAGCGGCAATGCGGCGGCGGCACGCACCATCAGCTCCAGTTCGGCATAGCCCAGCGCAAAACCATGCTCGCGCAAATAGTGGGCGAACTCACCAAGACGCTGTCTCGGGTCCATGGCCCGCGGATCGGCGGCGTTCATGGCGGGCCATTCATTTCATGGCGCCGGCCACGCCTACATCCTGCGCGATGCGTGGCCCGTCAATCAGCTTGCCTACCCGTTCGGCCGTCACCTGCCAGCGGTCGCTGCGGGTCTTGAGCAGGGCGGCGAGCGTCGGCACCAGCGACTGCGGATCCAGCGGCAATTCGCCATGGCCCATGTGGAACAGAACCCGGACCCAGTCCAGCGTCTCCGCCACGCCCGGGACTTTTTCCAGGTCTTCCCGGCGCAGGCGCTGCACGAATGCCACGGCCTCTTCGACCAGCCGGCTGGCGGCCTCGGGCACCAGCGTTCGCACAATCTGCGTCTCGCGCGCCAGCGTCGGAAAATCAAGATAGTGGAACAGGCAGCGCCGCCGCAGCGCATCCGACAAATCACGCGTGCCGTTGCTCGTCAGAATCACCAGCGGCTTGCTGCGCGCCGTGAGCGTGCCGATCTCGGGCACAGTGACCTGGTACTCCGACAGCATCTCCAGCAGGAAGGCCTCGAAGGCTTCGTCAGCGCGGTCGATTTCGTCGATCAGCAAGACGCACGGCTCTGGCGAACGGATCGCCTGCAACAAAGGCCGCTCCAGCAAAAAGGCCTCTGAAAAAAGGTTGTCGCGCAGCGCCGCGCGGTCGCCTTGCCCCGCTTCGGCCAGCCGGATCTCCAGCAACTGGCGGCTGTAGTTCCACTCGTAAACGGCCTGGCTCAGGTCCAGCCCCTCATAACACTGCAGGCGCAGCAAGGGCCGGCCCAGCGCACGCGCGCAGGCGCCGGCAATGGCGGTCTTGCCGACGCCAGCCTCGCCCTCCAGCAAGAGCGGGCGCTCCAGCGTGAGGCCCATCCAGATCAGGCTGGCCAGGTCTTCGTCGGCAATGTAGCCGGCCTTGAACAGGCGCTCGCGCAAGCCCTCGGGTGTGGTCAACGCGTCAGTGGCAGTTGAAGACATGGTGCAGCAAGAGCTCAGGATTTGCGGCGAAACAGGTCGGCGAAGAACTTGCGGATCATGGCCCACATGAAGGCCAGCGCATTGAATTCCTTGGCCACCACTGGCGCGCTGGGTGCTGGCACCGGCTCGGCACCGCCAACGGGTGCCGCAGCCCCCTGCAGCGCCTGCGCCTTTTGTGAAAAGACCTCGGCGAACTGCGCCAGAATCATGTCCGAGACCGAGGTCATCATGCGCCCGCCAAACTGGGCGAACTTGCCGTTGACAATCACTTCGGCATGGCCTTGCAGGGTGCTGTGGCCGTTCTCTGCCGCGACCAACGTGGCCGTCAGTTCCATCGAGGCGGAAGACCCGCTCTTGTCGGCACCCTTGCCCATCATCTTCAGCGTGCGGGTGGCCGGGTCCAGCGTCAGCACGTCAATGGTGCCGGCAAAGGCGGCCACCGCCGGCCCGACCTTGACCCGGACGCTGCCCTTGTAGTGGGTGGCATCAATATCTTCAGTGATTTGCGCGCCCGGCATGCAGGTGGCGAGCTCATGCATGTTGGAGAGCACAGCCCAACCGGCATCAAGACCGGCCGCGACCGGGTACTGTTTATCGAGCACAACTTCCATGGAAACTTTCTGAAAATACAAGAGGGCGGGTGCACCGCAATGCACCCGCCCTGGTCAATCGGATCTCAGCTGGCGATGCCGACAGCCTTGAGTTGTTGCCACACGCGGTAGGCGGTGTGCGGCATGTTGAAGTGGGTCACGCCCAGGTGGGCAAAGGCATCCACCATGGCGCTGGTGAAGGTCGGAATGCTGCCCACGTGCGGCGACTCGGCCACGCCCTTGGCGCCCAGCGGGTGGTGCGGTGACGGGGTCACGGTGTAGTCGGTCTCCCATTTCGGCGTTTCCACCGCGGTGGGCAGGAAGTAATCCATCAGCGTATTGCCCTGGATGTTGCCCTGCTTGTCGAATGACAGCAGTTGGCCCATCGCCACGGCAAAACCTTCGGTCAGGCCGCCATGAATCTGGCCTTCGATGATCATCGGGTTGATGCGGGTGCCGCAGTCGTCCAGCGCATAGAAGCGGCGAATCTTGGTCTCGCCCGTGCCCTTGTCGATGTCCACCACACACAGGTAGGCGCCAAAGGGGAAGGTGAAATTGGGCGGGTCGTAATAGTGCACGGCCTCCAGGCCAGGCTCCAGCCCGGCCGGTGGCTGGTTGTAGGCGGCCCAGGCGATGTCCTTCATGGTCTTGAACTTGGCGTCGTTGCCGCGCAGCTTGAAGCGGTCGATTTCCCATTCCAGATCGGCCTCGCTGACTTCCAGCAGGTGGGCGGCGATCTTCTTCGCTTTCGCGTGGATCTTGCGCGCGGCCATGGCAATGGCCGCACCCGCCACCGGCGTAGAGCGTGAGCCGTAGGTGCCCAGTCCGTACGGTGCCGTGCTGGTGTCTCCCTCTTCGACCTGGATCACTTCGCTGGGGATGCCCAGCTCGGTGGCGATGATCTGCGCATAGGTGGTCTGGTGGCCCTGCCCCTGCGAGATCGTGCCCATGCGGGCGATGGCCGAGCCGGTGGGGTGCACCCGGATCTCGCACGAATCGAACATGCCCACGCCCAGGATGTCGCAAATCTTGCTCGGACCCGCGCCCACCACTTCGGTGAAGGTGACCAGGCCAATGCCCATCAGCGTCGGGCACTCCGGGTCGGCGCGCTTGGCCGCCTGCTCGGCGCGCAAGCCCTTGTAGTCGACGGCGTTAAGCACCTTGTCGAGCGCGGTCTGGTAGTCGCCCGAGTCGTACTCGAAACCGAAGGCCGAGGTGTAGGGAAACTGCTCGCGCTTGATGAAGTTTTTCGAGCGGATCTCGGCCTTGTCCATGCCCAGCTTCTGCGCCAGCACATCGACCATGCGCTCGACCAGGTACACCGCTTCGGTCACGCGGAACGAGCAGCGGTAAGCCACGCCGCCGGGCGCCTTGTTGGTGTAGACGCCATCGACGCGGCAATAGGCGGTGGGGATGTCGTAGCTGCCGGAGACGATGTGGAACATGCCGGCCGGGAACTTGGTCGGATCGGCACAGGCATCAAAGGCGCCGTGATCCGCGATCACATTGGTGCGCAGCGCCAGGATCTTGCCGTCGGCGGTGGCCGCCAGTTCACCTGTCATGTGGTAGTCACGCGCAAACGCGGTGCTGGAGAGATTCTCGATCCGGTCCTCGATCCATTTGACCGGCTTACCCAGCACGATGGACGAGACGATCGCGCACACATAGCCGGGGTAAATGCCGACCTTGTTGCCAAAGCCGCCGCCAATGTCGGGCGAGATGATGCGGACCTTGGATTCCGGAATGCCCGACAGCATGGACACCACGGTGCGCACCACGTGCGGTGCCTGGCTGGTGATCCAGGTGGTGAGCTCGCCGCGGATCGGGTCGAAAGACGCCACCGCGCCGCAGGTTTCCAGCGGGCACGGGTGCACGCGCGGGTAATGCATGTCCTGCTTCACGGTGACCGGGGCGCTGGCGAAGACGGCATCGGTCGCGTCCTTGTCGCCGGCATCCCAGGTGAAGATGTGGTTGTGGTGGTAGCGCTTGCCATGTGCGCCCTCGGTCTTGCCGGCCAGGTCTTCCCGAATCACGGGTGCGCCAGGTTTGAGGGCCTCAAACGGGTCAATCACCACCGGCAGCTCTTCATATTCGACTTCCACCGCTTCCACCCCGTCGGCGGCCGCATAGCGGTCGGTGGCGATCACCACCGCCACTTCCTGCATCTGGAAATGGACCTTGCCGTCGGCCAGCACGGCCGCGACGTCGCCCGCCAGCGTGGGCATCCAGTGCAGCTTGAGTGGCTTGAGGTCCTCGGCGGTCAGCACGGCGATGACGCCCGGTACTTTCAGCGCCTCTTCCTTGTTGATGCGCAGGATGCGGGCGTGGGCCACCGGCGAGCGCACGATATCCATGTGCAACATCTCGGGCAGCTTGATGTCATCCACGTAATTGCCCTTGCCCTGGATGAAGCGCGCATCTTCCTTGCGCAGGCGGGACTCGCCCATGCCCATCAGGGCTTTTTCGCGATCACTTGCGGGTGCGTTCATGCATGTCTCCTTTGTGGGCGCGCGCTTACGCGGCGACCTTGTTTTGTTGCAATGCGTTGGCTGCGTGCAGCACGGCCTTGACGATGTTCTGGTAGCCGGTGCAGCGGCACAGGTTGCCCGCCATGCCAACCCGCACTTCCTCTTCGGTGGGCGTCGGGTTGTCCTGCAGGAAGCGGTAAGCGCGCATCAGCATGCCGGGCGTGCAGAAGCCGCACTGCAAACCATGCTCCTTGTAGAACCCGTCCTGCACCGCATGCAGCACGCCGACATTGGCCAGGCCTTCGACGGTCTTGACGTCGCTGCCATCGCACTGCACCGCCAGGTGGGTGCAGGACTTGACGGACTGCCCGTCGATGTCCACGGTACAGGCGCCGCAGTGGCTGGTCTCACAGCCAATGTGGGCGCCGGTCAGGTTCATCTTCTCGCGCAGAAAGTGCACCAGCAGGGTACGCGGTTCGACCGCCTCTTCCACCTGGCGGCCGTTGAGGGTCATTGACACTAGTGTTTTGCTCATTGAAAGTCTCCTTGTCGTTCTTGTCTGGTTTCAGTGGCAACGGGCAGCGGCGGCACGAATCGCCCGCTTGACCATCTCGCTTGCCATGGCGGTCTTGTATTCAATGTCGCCGCGCAGGTCTTCCGCCGGTTCGCACACCGCACGCACCGCCTGTGCCACTGCGTTGAGCGTGGTGTCGTTGACTGCCTTGCCCAGCAGGGCGGCTTCCGCGTCCCGGGCGCGCAGTGCGGTGGGCGCCACGTTGGTCAACCCGATGCTGACCTGCGTCACCAGACCCCCGGCCATGCGCAGTACCACGGCAGCGCCGGCCGTTGCCCAGTCGCCCGTTTTGCGCTTGAGCTTCTGGTAGGCGTAGCCGGTGCCGGCCTGGAACGGCGCCACCAGAATGGCAGTGAGGATTTCGTTCTCGGCCAGCGCCGTCATGTAGGTGCCGTGGAAGAAGTCCACCGCCTTCACCTGCCGCTCGCCTTTGGGCCCCTGCAACACAAAAGTGGCGTCCAGCGCCATCGCGATCGCAGGGTGGTCGTTGCCGGGATCGCCATGGGCAATGTCGCCACCGATGGTGCCGCGGTTGCGCACCTGCGGGTCGGCAATGAGCAGGGCCGCCTCGGGCAGCAAAGGCAGGCGTTCCTGCAACAGTTTGGAGGCGATCAGGTCGCTCTCGCTGCTCATGGCGCCGATGCGGATCAGGCCGCCTTCCTCGCGGATGCCGCGCAGTTCGGGAATGCGGTTGATGTCGATCAGCGTGCCCGGCTGCGCAAAGCGCAGTTTCATCATGGGCAACAGGCTGTGGCCGCCGGCCAGAAGCTTGGCGTCGTCGCCCAGTTCGGTCAGCAATGTGAGTGCCTCGCCAATGGAGCGGGGCGCGTGGTACGCGAATGAGGGTGGAATCACTTTGTCTCCTGTACGGCCTTGTTGACCTTTAGGAGCGCGACTCTAGCGCCAGCCAATCCGGCGGGGGAAGCTAAGCAATCAACGGTCGCTCACGTTGCACGAATGGCAATAACGTTGCACGAACGATAAGCGGGAGCCGCAGAACCCATAAGCCCGAGGCCCGCCATGCGTCAGGTTCCTGGCTTGACCGGAATGGCGTCTCCCAGCCCGAGCTGCTCCATCAATAGCGGCGCACTCGCGCGTGACACCGGAATCTCCACCGGCGCCGATCCCATCATGCGCAGTGTCATGCGGCCGTCGTTGCGCACGATCTCGTCGACGTGGGACAGGTTGACGATGTAGCTGCGGTGCACCCGCAGGAACAGCTGCGGATCGAGCCGGCTCTCCAGGTCCCCAATGTTGAGGTTGCAGAACTGGCTGCCCTGTCCGGTGTGAACCCAGGTGTAGTGCCCTTCGGAACGGATGAACGAGACACTGGGCACATCCACCAGCAGCACGCGGTTTTGTTTGATGGTGGGTATCTTGCGCAATTGCCGCTTGTCGCCGCCTTCGCGCGCGCCACGGGCGGTCGTGCCAACTTCTGTCTCATGGCTCACCACCTCGGTGATGTCATAGAAGACCAGGGTATACCCGGTGGTTGCACCCTGCGCATCCCCGATTTTGGACACCTTGATCAGCAGCATCCGATCAGGAATGTTGATCATCATGGCCATGGGCGGTGCGTTGTTCACCGGGCACTCGGCCTGACCCAGCAGGAACTTGACTTTGGTCTGTGCCGCCTCCGGATGGAACGAGGTCACGATCTTGCCAAAGGGCATCTTGTCCTGCAGCGGCAGGCTGCGCCGCGCGTAGTCGTTCATCCCCATCACCCGCAACTCAAGGTCCAGATGAACGACACCGACGTCAAATCGTTCCAGCAGATAAAGCCATGAACTCGAAGGCGGGGCGGAAGGGGAACCGATGGGGCAAGTTTTCATCAAAAAAGTGCTCGTGAGATTAAGTGCGATTCGCTGCGGGCGCCTTCGTGCCGGAATACGGACGCTCATGCATTTCAGGCGCGCTTCGTTCATGGGTCGCGCAGTCCCGTGGACCCGCCGCTAGAGTCGCATGCCTGAACTGGTCGGTTTGTGAAGAAAAAGCTCACCCGGCTCTTGCGCGTCTGCCGCCGAATTTTGCGGTCGCAAGGTCCAGGTGAATATGGGGTTTGCCCTAATGAATCATTTTTTCGTTTGTTAATGTGAATAGAACGATTGCCATGAATGCCCCTCCCCACTGGCTGGCCCGCGGCATCGGTTCTGCCGCCCTGACACCCGCCGTATTGATTTTGCTGGTGGGGCTCACGCTGTGGGCGGTCGGACAATCCGGTGCGGTCGGCACCCAGAGTCACCAGACCGTTGTCATCCTTCTGACGCTGGCTGCGGTCGCCGCGGGCTGTGCCGCCCTGGCCTGGATACGTCCCCAGCGCGCCGGGCTGTCGCCCCCGCATGTCATGCTGTCGCTCGGGTTTGGCGGCATGCTGCTGGGCCTGCTGTACGACTTCTATGACGCGGGCCCCGCCCGGCTGGACAGCCTGTGTGCCCAGTCCGCGAACCTGGGCTTCATGGACAGCCTGCAACTTCACCTTGAATTCCTGCCCGGCATGCACGCGGGCATGCTGGTCGGCGGACTGCTGGCGATCCCCAGCCTGCGGTTGCTGAGGGCCCATTGCGGTCGCTACCTGTGCTCGCTCTTTGCCCAGAACCTGATGTGTTCCAGCTGGATGCTGGTGGGCATGACCGCCGGTGCCTTGTGGCTGTCGCGCTGGCAACTTGCTGCGGGTACCAGCACACTGCCGGGCATGCTGGGCGGCATGTTCGTCGGCATGACTTGGGGTATGGTGATCAGTGTGGCGCTGTACCGCGGCTTCTTCACCCTGCGCAACCGCGCCCAGACTAAAAAGGCGGCGTAATGGAAAGTCTTGATCTCCGCGTGCTGGCCGATGCCTTGGCCTGGCGCACGGCCGGCCACGCGGTCACGCTGGTCACCGTGGTGCAAACCTGGGGCAGCGCGCCGCGCCCGCCGGGCGCCCTGCTGGCGGTGCGCGATGACGGCGTGGTCAGCGGTTCCGTCTCGGGTGGCTGCGTCGAAGACGACCTGATTGCCCGCACCAAGGCCGGCTTTAAGGCGACCGATCGTGATACGTCCGCATTGCGCAAACCCGCCATGATCGTCTACGGCGTCAGCCAGGAAGAAGCCGCCCGCTTCGGCCTGCCCTGTGGCGGCACCCTGCGCCTGGTGCAGGAGCCGCTGCTCGACACCGCCTGGGTGACGCAACTGCTGGCCCGCACGGCAGACCACCAGCTGGTGGCGCGCACCCTCACCCTGGCCAGCGGCGCCGTGCAACTCTCCAGCGCCGTGCGCGGCCAGACCATGGCCTTTGACGGCGCCACGCTGAGCACCGTGTTTGGCCCCAAATGGCGCCTGCTGCTGATTGGCGCCGGCCAGCTGTCGCAGGCCGTGGCGCAGATCGCGCTCATGCTCGACTTTGAAGTGCTGGTGTGCGACCCGCGCGAAGAATACGCCGCCACCCTGATGGCGGGCCTGCCGGGAATGGCGGACATCCGCCGGGTGGAGGGCATGCCGGATGACGTCGTGCGCGAGATGGCGCCCGATGCCCACACGGCCATCGTGGCCCTCACGCACGACCCCAAGCTCGACGACATGGCTTTGCTCGAAGCGCTCAAGTCCCATGCGTTTTACGTCGGCGCCTTGGGCTCGCGCCGCAACCAGGACGCGCGCAAGCGGCGCCTGGCCGAGCACTTTGACCTGAGCCACGAAGAGCTGGAGCGCCTGCACGGCCCGGTCGGACTGGCACTGGGTGCCAAAACGCCGGCCGAGATCGCGGTGTCCATCGTGGCCGAGATCGTGCAGGTCAAAAACGCAGTGGCCGGCGCTGCGGCCGCGCTGACCACGGCGGGCTGTGTCCTGACCTGACGCAGAGCCACGGCGCAGCCCCGCGCTGCGGCGCCGTCGTGCCGCGATTGGCGTGACAATAGCGGCCACAAAGGAGCGCTCCATCATGGGACAACGACTGACACAAATTGCCACCCGCACCGGCGACAACGGCACCACGGGGCTGGGCGACAACACGCGGGTATCCAAGAACAGCCTGCGCGTGCACGCCATGGGCGACGTGGACGAGCTCAATTCCAACATCGGCGTCTTGCTGTGCGAAGTCATGCCCGAGAGCGTGCGCTTACTTTTGGTGGAAATCCAGCACCAGCTGTTCAACCTCGGTGGCGAGTTGTCCATTCCCGGTTTCGAGCTGCTCAAGCCGGAGGCCGTGCTGGCGCTGGACGTCGCACTGGCCGAGCACAATGCCGCACTGCCGCGCTTGCAGGAGTTCATCCTGCCCGCCGGCAGCCGCGCCGCATCCTTGGCCCATGTCTGCCGCACTGTGGCGCGCCGCGCCGAACGTGCGGTGGTGGCGCTGGAAGGCCAGGAGGCACTGAAAGACACGCCGCGTCAGTACCTGAATCGCCTGAGTGACCTGATGTTTGTGCTGGCGCGCGTGCTCAACCGCTACCGCACCGACGGCACGGCAGGTGATGACGTGTACTGGAAGAGTGAGAAGCTGGCGCAAGCCGCTTCGGAATAACGAACCGACGCAATTGCTATTAAATAGATAGCATGTGGCGCTTATTCGACGGGGGCTAGGGCCCGATTTGATGCCTAACGGGGCGTCAGCATCGCCATCGTGATGCGCGACACGCAGGTCAGTTCGCCGCTGTCGTTGCGCATCTCGATCTGCCAGACTTGCGTGGTACGGCCGATATGCACCGGGCGTGCGGTACCGGTGACCCAGCCGCTGCTCACGCCCTTGAGGTGATTGGCGTTGATGTCCAGTCCGACGGCGCCATGACCCTCGGGACTGGCATAGGCGGCGCCGCAGGAACCCAGCGTCTCGGCCAGCACCACGCTCACGCCGCCGTGCAGCAGGCCGTAGGGCTGTACGGTGCGTTTGTCCACCGGCACGCGGGCCCGGATGAAGTCGTCGCCCACCTCCAGAAACTCAATGCCTAAATGGGAGGTCGCTGTGTTGAGGCTGATCGTGGTGAGCTCGTCCACAGAGATTGGTTTTTTCCAGATGCGCATCAAGGTTCCAGGCAGATTCGTTGGTGGAACTATAAACAAAACCGGATGCCCTCCCTTGTCAAACAGGTGTCACCAGCTGTTGGTTTCATGGCAAGCGCCAGGCCGATTTTCAGTTGCCGAGGGCGGGGAGGATTTCTCCCTGGCTCTGACCAAAGCCGATGCGGGCATGGCCGGGTTTCTCGCACCAGCCCTTCAGGATGACCGCGTCGCCGTCGTGCAGAAAGCCGCGCTGCTCGCCGTCGTCCAGGATCACCGGTTTGCGGCCGCCTTCGGTCAGCTCAATCAGCGCGCCGGCCTCCTGCGCGGTGGGGCCGGAGATGGTGCCGCTGCCCAGCAAGTCGCCCGGCTGCAGGTTGCAGCCGCCCATGGTGTGGTGCGTCACCATTTGCGCCACCGACCAGTACTGGTGCCGGAAGCTGGTATGCGACAGACGGGCCGCACCCAGACCCCGCGCGCGCTGTTGTGCCGTTTCCAGCCAGACTTCCAGCTGAATATCAATGGCGCCCTGTGCCCGGTTGCCCTTCGATTCCAGATAGGCCAGCGGCTGCGGGTCGCCGGGCGGGCGGCTCCAGGGTTGGCGGTAGGGCGCAAGCGCCTCCAGCGTCACAATCCAGGGCGAAATGGTGGTGGCAAAGTTCTTGCCCAGGAAGGGACCCAGTGGCGCCATCTCCCAGAACTGGATGTCCCGTGCTGACCAGTCATTGAGCAGGCAGATGCCAAAGACGTGGGGCTCGGCCTGGTCCAGTGCAATCGGTTCGCCCTGCGCATTGCCCTGGCCGATGTAGATGCCCAGCTCCAGTTCATAGTCCAGGCGTGCGCAGGGGCCGTACACCGGCGCGCTGGCGCCAGGCGGCATGGCCTGGCCCATGGGCCGGCGAAACATCTGGCCACTGACACCGATGCTGGAGGCGCGGCCGTGATAGGCAATCGGCACCCACTGGAAGTTCGGCGTGATGGGCTCATCCGGGCGGAACATCTTGCCGATGTTGAGCGCGTGGTGAATCGACGTGTAGAAATCGGTGTAGTCGCCAATGCGGGTCGGCACCGCGTATTCCACCGTGCCTTGCGGCACCAGGCAGGCGCGCACGGCCGCCACCGACGTGGCGGACGCGGTGCTTTGCAGCAGCGCAAACAGGGCGTGGCGCAGCGCCTGCCAGGCCGCCGGTCCCATGGCCAGGAAGTCGTTGAGCACGGACTGCGTGCATTGGCCGGCTGCCTTGGCCGCCAGCCCCTCCAGGCAATCGGCACGGTTCAAGGCGGCGAGGTCAATCACCTGGTCGCCAATGGCGACGCCACCGCGAAAGGCTTCGTTGCTGCCAGTGCGGCGAAACACCGAGAACGGCAGGTTCTGGACGGGGAAGTCACAGCCGGCGGCATTGGCCGATTCAAGCCAGCTCGTGGCCGTGACATCGTGGGTGTGGTTGAGTTGCATCGTCGGGCTCATGGGGTTTCAGGCGGCGTTCAGCCGGTCATCGAAGATGGCCACGGCGCGGGTCCAGCCGGCCGATGCGCCGCGAATCTTGTGCGGGAAGCAGGAGATGTAAAAGCCGGTGGCCGGCAGGGATTCAAGGTTGTGCAGCTTCTCAAGATGGCAGTAGCCAATGTCGCGCCCGGCCTTGTGGCCTTCCCAGATCAGCGAGGCGTCATGGGTTTCGCCGTATTTCTTGGCCGTGTGCACAAAGGGCGCGTCCCAGCTCCAGGCGTCGGTGCCGGTCAGGCGCACGCCGCGCTCCAGCAGGTACATGGTGGCTTCATAGCCCATGCCGCAGCCGGACGACACGTAGTCCGGCTCGCCGTAGCGCGCACCGGCACGCGTGTTGACCACCACAATCTCCAGTGGCGAGATGGTGTGCCCGATGCGCTTGAGCTCGGCCTCCACATCCGCGGCGGTCACCACATAGCCGTCAGGCAACTGGCTGAAGTCAAGCTTCACGCCGGGCTGGAAACACCATTCCAGCGGCACCTCGTCGATGGCAATTGCGCGCTCCTGGTGCCCCAGCGCCTTGTTCATGGTGCTGTGAAAGTGGTAGGGCGCGTCCAGGTGGGTGCCGTTGTGGGTCGACAGGGCCACCCGCTCGACCGCCCAGCCCTCGCCATCGGGCAGGTCTTCTTTCTTGAGGCCGGGGAAGAAGGGCTCGATCTGCTCGAAGGTGTTTTCGTGCGTGAAGTACTCGATCTTGGGCGCAAAGGCCGGTGGATCGCTCAGCACATCGTTTTCAAGGTAGATCGACAGATCAACAAATTTGCGTGTCATGGATTGCTCCGCTTTCTCTTGGGAATTATTTAAGCAGCACCAGGCTGATCTGGGGAAACGCCATCAGCAGCGCCAGCACCGCCAGCATGGTGAGCGTGAAGGGCGCCGTGCCGCGGAAGATGTCGCCCAGCCGGATATCGAGCGTGTTGCCCAGCGTGCTTTTGATGACGTAGACACTGAGGCCGAAGGGGGGCGTCAGCAGGCCGATCTCCACCGCCACCACCGTGATCACGCCGAACCAGATCAGGTTCAAGCCAAACTGCTGCGCGATCGGCAGCATCAGCGGCAGCACGATCAGCAGGATGGATGACGAGTCGATGATGGTGCCCAGCAGAATGATGATGACCACATAGATCAGCAGGAACGCCACCACGCCGAAGCCGGCCACCGACATCCATTCCAGCAGGGCCTGAGGTGTGCCGCTCATGGCCAGCATACGGGTGTAGATGTTGGCGCAGATGATCAGGAAGCTCACCGAGACGGTGACGTGGCCGGTCTCGGTCAAAACCCCCCAGAAGCTGCGCAGTGTGAGCTTGCGCCGGACCACGGCGATCAACAACGCCATCAGCGCGCCCACGGCCCCGGCCTCGGTGGCGGTGAACAGGCCGGCGTAGATGCCGCCCAGGATGGAGCCGATCAGCAGCACGATAGGGACGATCTTGAGCAGCATCTCGCTCACCGGCATCAGCGCGTCGTCTTCCACGGCCTGCGGCGTGCCGTCCCGGTACACCATATCCGGGCGCAGGTGGGCCATCGCGACGATGACCACGGCGAAAGCCACCGCCAGCAGCAGGCCGGGCACGATGCCGGCGGTGAAGAGGTCGCCCACCGACTGGTCGGCCAGGAAGCCGTAGAGGATCATCAGCAAGCTGGGTGGAATCAGCATGCCCAGCACCGATGAGCCTGCCACCACGCCGACCGCAAATTTGGGCTGATAGCCAAAGCGCAGCATCTGCGGCACGGCCACCCGGGTGAACACCGCCGCCGAGGCGATGGAAATCCCGGTGATCGCCGCAAACACCGCGTTGGCGGCCACCGTGGCCACGCCCAGCCCGCCACGGATGCGCCGGAACGCCTGGTTGGCCACGTCAAACGCATCCTTCCCGATGTCGGCATACGCGACCAGAAAGCCGGTGAGCACGAACAGCGGCACCACGCCGAAGATGTGGCTGGCAATGGAGTCGCTCACCGCCTGCGCGAGCAGGTTGGCGGCGACGCCCGCGTCATCACGGATGAGCCACACCCCGACGAAGCTGATCAGGCCCAGCGTGATGGAGACATGCAGGCCGGCGTAGATGAACACCAGCATCAGCACCAGCGAGCCCAGGGCAATCGTCACACTGCTCATGAACGGCCTCCGGTGGTGCGGCGGCTGGCCATGCGGCGCAGGTCCAGCCAGGCCAGCATCAGAAAACACAGCGCCGTGACCGCCAGGCCCAGCAGCGTGATCAGCCGCACCGGCCACACCGGTGCCTGGAAGTCGCCGATTGCGCCCACGTATTCGCGGATGCGGATCGACTCGACCAGAGGCTCCCAACTCGCCGCGAGAATGACAAGCATCAGCGCCAGGCCCACCAGGTGGTACAGCGCGTGCAGCGCATCGGTCAGGGCGGGGCGGGTGTGCTTGAGCCGGTCCAGCAGAATGTCGGCACGCGTGAAGCGGCCGCTGCGCAGGGTGTCACCCAGCTGCAGGAACACGATGCCCACGATGGACAGCGACACCAGCTCGGTGACGCCGCGCACCGGCACACCCAGCAGGTTGCGGCCGAACACGTCCAGGTTGATCAGCACCATCAGCGCCAGGATCCACAGGGTTCCCAGTGCGTTCATGCCGCTGACCAGATGGTGCAGGCCAAACGGCAGCGCCGTGCCGTAGGAGTCGGACGCGATCGCGCCTGCGGCAGGCGCGGCGTGGGCTTGCCGTTGCGCGGCTTGGGTCACCTCATTTACTCCAGTCGCGCGGCACCTTGGCGCCGGCCTTGGTCAGGCTCGACATATAGGCGTTGAGCACCTCATTGGCCGGCAGGCCCTTGCTCTGAGCGTCGGCCGCCCAGGTTTTGGCCACCGGCGACAGGGCGTCGGCCCAGCGCTTGCGTTCGGCGTCGCTGAGTTCGCTGAACTTGGCGCCGGCCGCGGTCATCTCCTTCACACGTGTGTCCACCAGCGCGCTCTGGGCCTTGGCATATTGCGCCGTCCAGGTGTCGCCGGCCTCGCGGATGGCGGTCTGCACCTCGGGGGGCAGGCGGTCGAAGCGGTTCTTGTTGATGACGACGCCGCCGGCGAACATGGCACCGAAATTGACCTTGGTCACATAAGGCGCCACTTCGTGCAGCTTGGCACCCCAGGCACCGGTGGTGAACACCACCGCGCCGTCCGACACGCCGGACTTGATGTCTTCGTAATAGGTGTTGAGCGAGCCGGCCACGCCCACTGCGCCGGTGCCGCGGATCCAGTTGGCCGCAGGGCCGGGCGCGCTGATCTTCTTGCCGTTGAGGTCTTCATACCGGGTGATCGGGAACTTGGACCAGATGTGGTACGAGTCCAGCGCCATGCCGCCGAGGTAAACCAGGCCGTTCTTGGTCCAGGCGTCGGACATGGCGGGAATGTTCTTTTGCATGTCGGCGATTGTCTTGCTCACCAGGTCAATGCGGTCGCTGCCGAAGGGCGTGTAGTAGGAGATGTTTTGCAGCGGGAACTTGGCCGCCTCGAACAGCGTGCTCACCACGCCCACATCGGCCACGCCATCGGCCACGCCCTTGGACTCGCTGCCCAGTTTCATCAGCGTGCCGCCCCAGGCCTTGGTCCATTCGATCTTGTACTTGCCACCCGCGGCGAGCTTCTTGTCCACTTCGGGAATGAACACTTCGTCGAGCGTCTTGATCCACAGAAACACCGGCGGGTGGCCGGCCGCAGCGGTGAGTTTGATCACCTGCTGCGCGTGAGCGCCGCTACTGGCGACCAGGGCCAGGACAGTGATCAGCAGAGTTTTCTGGAACAGTTTTTTCTTCATGCTTGTCTCCTCGTCGGTTTATGAAACCTGGTTGTAGTTGGGGCCGGCGTGGGCAAGGCAGCGCGTATGCCGCCCACAATGAACTTGTTGAGCAGGACGCCGGCGGCCGGGTCACCCTGCACACTCTCGCCTCTGGACAGGCGCTCTACCCGGGTGTCGCTCAGATGGTGCAACAACGCGCCCAGGACAAATTGATAACACCAGGCGACCTGCCCGCGTGCGGCATGGGGCAGGACGCCGTGCATGGCGTCAATGAAAGCATTGGCCAGCGGGTCGAAGTAGGCGCGCAGCACCCGGTCGGTTTCCGCGGTCGCATGGTAGAGCTCGCGTGCCACCAGCAGCGCGTAGTACTCGCCTTCGGCACTGGTGCGCAGCCGCAGCACCGGCCCGGTGAAGGCTTCAACAATGCGCGCCAGCGTGCGCGGGTCTTGTGGGTCATGCGGGATGCGGCGCAGCGCCGCCAGGCGCTCCTCAATCGTGTCGTTCCAGTGCTCAAAAATGGCGTAGAAGAGCTCATGCTTCGGGCCGTAGTAATAAGCGACCAGGGCCAGTGGTACACCGGCCTCCTCGGCAATTTGCCGGATGCTGACGGCGTGGTAGCCGCGCTGCGCAAACAGTTTTTCTGCCGCCAGCAAGATGGCCGCCTTGCGATCGGGGCGCGCGACGGTTCGGCGCGCCGCGCGTGCCGGAGGCTGGCGTGGGCTGGCGGGAGCGGTCGGTGAAAGCGGGCTCATGACGCCATTGGACAACCGTACAAGAAATTGAACATCCGTGCAAACCCTGACGCACATGCGCTTGCCCGAATGCGCCGAGTCGCGCTACCCTTGGCATATGACTCAACCCACAACACCGCCCTTCGTTCCGCAGATTCGCCTGTATCAGAACTGGTTGCGCGAGCAGCGCGGCCTGTCGTTTGATTCGTATGACGACCTTTGGCGCTGGTCCACGACCGATCTGGACGCGTTCTGGCAAAGCATCTGGGACTACGGCGATCTGCGGTCGCCCACGCCGCACAGCGTGGTGTGTGACGGCGCGCCCATGCCGCGCACCAAGTGGTTTGTCGGTGCCCAATACAACTATGCGCAGCAGGTCTTGCGGCATGTCGGGGCGGCTGATGCAGCAGGTCTCTCAGCCATCATCAGCCACAACGAGAAAAGCCTGGGCACCGCGCCTGCGCGGCATCTGAGCTGGCCCGAGCTGCGCCGCCAGGTGGCTTCGCTCGCCCTGCACCTGCAGGCGCAGGGCGTGCAGCCCGGTGACCGCGTGGCCGCCTACCTGCCCAATATCCCCGAGGCCGCGGTCGCGTTTCTGGCAACCGTGAGCATCGGCGGCGTGTGGAGCATCTGCGCGCCCGACATGGGGACCCACGCGGTGCTGGACCGCTTCCGGCAGATCGAGCCCAAGGTGCTGTTCGCCTGCGATGGCGTCACCTATGGTGGGCGCGACTTTGACCGCACTGCGGTGGTGGCCGAGTTGTGTGCGGCACTGCCCTCGGTACGGCATGTGATCCTGCACGACAACCTGGGCCTGGACACGAGTGCTATTAAAAAGATAGCGACATGCGCTGATTTCACGGGGGCTACAGCCCGAAATGATGCGCAAACCAATGCGTTCGAGCCGATGTGGCTGTCGTTTGACCATCCCTTGTGGATTGTCTATTCCAGCGGCACCACCGGCCTGCCCAAGCCCATCGTGCACGGTCATGGCGGTACGGTCATCGTGGCGCAGGCGCTCAAAGGCTTGCACAACGATGTGGGCTGCAGCTACGACGCCAACTCCCTGGGCGAGCGCTACCACTGGTACAGCTCCACCGGCTGGGTGATGTGGAACGCGCAGATCAGCGGGCTGCTGAGCGGCACCACCTGCTGCATTTTTGACGGCAACCCGGGTGGCAGCACCGTCGATGCCGCAGGCAACAAGGTGGCGCCCGACTGGACCACGCTGTGGCGGTTTGCGGCCGAGCTGGGTGTGACCTTCTTCGGCGCTGGTGCCGCATTTTTTGCCAACTGCCTGAAGGCGGGTGTGGACCTGGCAACTTGCGGCGATCTCTCCAGCGTCCGGGCGCTGGGCACCACCGGCTCCCCCCTGAGTGCAGAAGCGCAACGCTGGGGCACCGAGCAGTTCGCCCGGCTGGCCGGCACCGAGGCCCAGAAGGACATCTGGTGGTGCAATATTTCGGGCGGCACTGATTTTGCCGGTGCTTTCATTGGGGGCAACCGCGAGCTGCCGCAAGTCGCCGGTGAAATGCAGTGCCGCTTGCTGGGCTGTGCGGTGGAGGCCTGGAACGAGCAGGGCCAGCCGGTGATCGACGAGGTGGGCGAGCTGGTGTGCAGCCAGCCCATCCCCAGCATGCCGCTGTATTTCTGGGGCGACGAGGGCAACCAGCGCTACCTCTCCAGCTACTTCGACATGTACCCCGGCGTTTGGCGCCATGGCGACTGGCTCAAGGTCGGGCGCCACGGCGGCTGCATCATCTATGGCCGCAGTGACGCCACCATCAACCGGCACGGCCTGCGCATGGGCACCAGCGAGCTGTACAGCGCGGTGGAAGCCTTGCCCGAAGTGCTGGACTCGATGGTGGTCGATCTGGAGTACCTGGGGCGCGAGAGCTACATGCCGCTGTTTGTGGTGCTGCGCGAGGGCGTGACGCTGGACGACACGGTTCGCAGCAGGATCAATGAGGCCATCAAAACTGCCCTGTCACCGCGCTTTGTTCCCAACGAGATCTTTCAGGTGGCAGAAATTCCGCGCACCCTCTCGGGCAAAAAGCAGGAACTGCCGATCAAGAAGCTGCTGCTGGGCCAACCGCTGGAGAAGGTGGTCAACCGCGAGGCCATGGCCAATCCGGGTTGTCTGGAGTGGTATGTGGCACTGGCGCGTTCGCGTCAGTCAGGGGCGAGTGAATAGTCTGCCGAACTTGAAACCAGGACGTCACGCCAGCAGCCGTTCTGGCTGCAGTGGCGCCACGGTGATGATCGGCAACTTCCGCTAACGGGGCACAGCCTGTGCCTGGGCCACGAGCTGCGCAACCAGTTCCTCGGTGGCCGCGAGCACGCGCTCACTCAACTCGGCGACGCGCGCGGCATCCCCGCGCATCTTCGCGGGCTCCCGGCTCGCGAACAGCAGCTGTTGATACGGTTCCCACTCGCGCCGGATTCGCGCAACGCCTGCCTTGCTCTGCGCCGATGGAAGTTGCGAACTTTCAATCTGGATCAGCACGGCAGTGAAATGCGCGCGGCTGAGGTGCAATTCCATATCGGCCGCATCGTCATGGAGTCCCCAGGTGCGATAGAAATAGAACTTGGCCATGCGCTGCGAGAGCATGCGCTGGCGTCCCGCGATGCTCACCAGGTGATCGAGTGGCGTCGCGTTGACCTGCTCGTAGGCCAGCGTCGCGCTGTGTGCCGCTTGCTGCAGCGCCTCGTTGGCGTCGTAGAGCTCAGTCGCACCCGCCTTGCCCGGTGCAGCTGACAGCAGCGCCCTGCATTTTGGCCATGCGCCTTCCAGCTTCGCGAGCGCACTGCGCACCATCGGGGTCGGCTGGAACGTTTTCAGCGCCGCGAGTTCGGATTCGAACTGATTGATCGATCCTTGCAGGATGGTCCGGGCGTCATCGGCCGCGATTCCCTGTCCCAGCAGGAGGTACGCCTTCACCATGCGCTGCGAGAGCATGCGCAGACGCCCGGCCATATTCACGGCGGAGGCGGTATCCATCCTTGTCGCCGCCGCTGGGGACGCTTGTGCATGCACAGACAATGGCGACGCTGCAAACGCCAGCCCGCCCAGGAACCCTATGCAGAATTGGAGTCTGTTCATGATCTCGGGGGAGTGATGGGTTGATTGCGCTAGGGCAGGGTGGGTGTGGTTGCACTACGGGCTAGAACTGGAATTTCAGACCCAGGCTGAACAGGGCGTCACCACTGGAGTGGCCCACGGTGCCGTCGATCTGAACGTTTTTGACCAGCTCGGTGCGCAGCCCCAGCTGGAAAGTGGGGCTTGATTGTTCCTGGCCAAAGTACTCGACATGAGCGGTCATGGCGCCGAACTCGCGCTCAAAGGCCACGCCCCAGGTGTTCAGTGTTGGGCCATCAGGCGGGCGATTCGCGCCCAGGTTGAGGTGCAGGGAGCCCGCGTCCATATTGCAGCTCAGCAGACCATTGATGAAGGGCGTGTTGCCGCTGCCGTCATTGGGCCGTGAGGCGCCGATGGCAGCCCCCACATTGCAGCCGTCCTTCAGGGACGGCGTGAGACGGAACTTGGCCTGCAGTGCGGTGGTGTTGACCTCGTTGCTTGCGTCGCGTGCCCAGGAGGCGGAAATCTCCATGCCCTCGGTCAATCCGTAGGCAGGCGCCACGGTCCACACATCGGCCCCACCGGGCTGCTGTGCATACCAGGCTTCTACATGACCCGAGCCCACCTCGTTGACGTTGGCATCGTCTACCGCCAGCGGGCGACCGGCCAGACACAGGCTGCTGGAAAGGAGGGCCAATGTGAAGATGATCGGGGCGATGATTCTGGCTGTGGGTCGCATGGTGGTCCTTGAACGGTAGCAAGCGATATCTTATTTCGGCCCTTTGCGACTTGGTCCTGTGGCTGATCTTCTACTGAAACAGCTTTTCGACTTTGAGCAGCGTCAACAATCCCATCAGCGCGAAGATCCCCGCTGCAATGGAGTGGACCAGTTTCATGGGGATCTTTGCGGCGAACTTGTTGCCCAGAAATACCGCAGGCACATCGGCCAGCAGCATGCCCAGCGTGGTGCCGGCGATCACCAGCAGCGGAGCGCCATAGTGCGCTGCCAGGGCTACCGTGGCAATCTGGGTCTTGTCACCCATCTCAGCCAGAAAGAACGTGATGAACGTGGCCCCGAAGACGCCCAGATGTTTCGCCACCTGGGTTTCTTCTTCCTCGATCTTGTCGGGAATCATGGTCCAGATCGCCATGCCGATAAACGACAGGCCCAGCGCCCAGCGCATGGTCTCGGGACTCACCACCGACGTGATCCACGCCCCCAACGCGCCTGCCAGGCCATGATTGACCAGCGTGGCGCACAGGATGCCCGCAATGATGGGTATTGGTTTTTTGAAACGCGCTGCGAGGATGAACGCGAGCAGCTGGGTCTTGTCGCCGATTTCGGCGAGCGCAACCACGCCGGTTGAGATGAAGAGAGCTTCCATGATGAATTCCCGGGCCGGACAAAACAATGACCACTCAACTCCCCCGGCCCATCCGAAGGGGGTGCGGCCAAAGGTCTTGCCAAGTCGAGATCCGACTGCTCCCCAGTGACCGGCCAATTTTATCAGCGGGGTCTGTGCAAACGCGAAAGACACCCGGGCAACGGTCACGCAAAGTGGTGACGCCGGGCGGTACAAACCCTAGTGATATTTTTGGCACGAAACTAGCTTGTGTCGATAGAATAACTTGACCAATTGGTTAGTTTCTTCTTTATGGTGCAGCCCCGCTTAATTTTTGCGTGTCAATGAAAAATCCTGAAGTGTCGTCAAGGTTGTCGGTTGCCTCCCCCTTGGCCGTCCAAGTCCGCAATGCCAGTGTGATTTACCAGGCTACGGATTCACCCGTTCACGCCCTCAGCGACATTGACCTGGACATCCGTGAGGGCGAGTTCGTTGCGCTGATCGGTCCCTCGGGTTGTGGCAAGACGACCTTGATGCGCGTGATTGCCGATCTGGAGAAAATCAGCGCCGGCGAGGTCCTGGTCAACGGCGTCACCCCGCACCAGGCTCGTCTGGCCCGCGCGTATGGCTATGTCTTTCAGGCGCCAGCCCTGTTCCCGTGGCGCACCGTGCTGGCCAACGTCACCTTGCCGCTGCAGATTCAGGGCCGCTCCCGGGCTGACAGCAAGGCGATTGCGCTGGAACAACTGGCCCGCGTCGGGTTGACGGGTTTCGAGCAGAAGTACCCCTGGCAGCTGTCCGGCGGCATGCAGCAGCGCGTTTCCATCGCGCGGGCCCTGTCGTTCGAGCCGCGTATTCTGATGATGGATGAACCCTTTGGTGCGCTGGACGAAATCACGCGTGACCGGCTCAACGAGCAGTTGCAGCAGCTCTGGCAGCGGGAGCGCCGCACTGTCGTGTTTGTCACCCATTCCATTGCCGAGGCGGTCTATTTGTCCACCCGCATCGTGGTCATGTCGCCGCGTCCCGGGCGCATTGTCAAGGTGATTGACTCACCCCTGCCGGATGAGCGGCACCTGGGGCTGCGCGACACCGCGGCATTCATCGAAGTGGCGCACGCGGTGCGCGAAGCCCTGGCTGATGGCCACCATGACTGACACCCTCGGCACCAGCAGCATGGCGCGGCTCAGGCTGCAGGGCTTGCCCGTGGCCGTCATGCTGCTGGCGGTATTGCTGGCCTGGTATGGCGCGGCCTGGTGGCTCAATGCCCCGGGCGCGATCGAACGCGTGCTGCCCCAGGACGGTGCATGGAACTGGCAAGACCTGCTGGGCGCCACCATGTCGATGCAGCGCCCCCTTATGCCCGCGCCCCATCAGGTGGCGCTGGATCTCTGGTCCAGTCTGGTGGACTGGCCGCTGGACTCTCCGCGCAACCTGCTGTACCACGTGGCGGTGACCGCGGAGTCCACGTTGTGGGGCTTCGTCATGGGCACCCTGCTGGGCCTGATCCTGTCGGTGTGCATTGTCCATTCGCGCACGCTGGACCGGGCCCTGTTGCCCTGGATCGTGGCCTCGCAAACCGTGCCGGTGCTGGCGATTGCGCCCATCGTGCTGGTGATTCTGGGCAGCCTGGGCTTTGCCGGTGTCGCGCCCAAAGCGGTGATCGCCATGTACCTGTGCTTTTTCCCGGTCACGGTGGCCATGGTGCAGGGCCTGCGCTCGCCCCAGCGCATCGAGACCGAGATGCTGCACACCTATGCCGCCACGCGCTGGCAGGCCTTGTGGCTGCTGCGCCTGCCGGCTGCCTTGCCTTTTCTGTTTCCTGCCCTGCGTGTCGGCATCGCCGCCGGCCTGGTGGGGGCCATGGTGGCCGAGTTGCCCACGGGCGCGCAGGCCGGCCTGGGCGCGCGTCTGCTGACCGGCTCCTATTACGGCAACACGGTGCAAATCTGGTCAGCGCTGGTGATGTCGGCCTTGCTCGGCCTGACGCTGACCACGGTCGTGGCCGGCGTTGAGCGCCTGGTGCTGCGACACCGGAGCCAGGCATGACGCGCACCACAAAATTGACCGCGCTGCTGGTGTTGGCCTGCCTGGCCGGCGCGGTACTGTTGATGCCGCTGGCGTCTGCCGCCGGTGACGAGCCGCCGACGCCGCTGTTCTGGCTGGCCACGGTCGTACTGGCGGTATTGGCCGTGCAGTCGATCCGGCGCATGGCCGCTCTCGATGGTGCCCGCATTTACGGCATGTTGACGGCAGCCCTGTTTGGCCTGTGGGTGGTCTATTTCTGGCAGTTGCTGGTGGTCGCGTTTGAGGTGCCCAGGGTCTTGCTGCCGCCGCCCAGTCTGATCCTGCAATCCATCGCCAGCCATTGGTCCACGCTGTGGGGCGACTTTGTGCAAACCGTGCTCAAGGCGGTGCTAATCGGCTGGGCGCTGGGCTCCGGCCTGGGTTTTGCGGTGGCTGTTGCCATTGACCGCATGCCCTTCCTGCAACGCGGCTTGCTGCCGCTGGCGTCCCTGACCAGCACCATCCCCCTGGTGGCGGTGGCGCCGATCGCCGTGATGTGGTTTGGCTTCGAGTGGCAGTCCAAGGCGGCGGTCGTGGTGCTGATGACCTTCTTCCCCATGCTGGTGTCCACGCTGGCCGGGCTCAAAGCCTCGGGCAAGCTGGAGCGCGAGCTGATGTACAGCTACGCGGCCAGCTACACACGCACCCTGCTGGCGCTGCGATTGCCGGCCGCGTTGCCCTTCATGTTCGGCGCGCTCAAGGTCAATGCCACACTGGCCCTGATCGGTGCCATCGTGGCCGAGTTTTTTGGCTCGCCCACGTCGGGGCTGGGCTTTCGTATTTCGACCGAGGCGTCTCGCATGAACATGCCGCTGGTGTGGGGTGCCATTGTGGTGGCGGCGGTGACCGGGTCGGTCGCCTATGCCGTGCTGGTTCAGCTGGAACGCCGTGCCGCGTTCTGGCATCCTTCGGTGCGTGAAGGATGATCGTGTTTCCTGCCGTGTGGCCAGCCATTCCCGGCTGACCGTTTCTTTGTTCTTTTCCAACCCAAGGAGCTTTCCATGATTCGTTCTTCCAAGTTCACCAACAGCCTGCTGGCTGCGGTGCTGGCCGTGTGCGGTGTGACCGTCGGCGCGAACGCCAGCGCGGCGGACAAGGTCACCGTTCAGCTCAAGTGGCTGCCGCAAGCGCAGTTTGCCGGCTACTACGTGGCACAAAGCAAGGGTTACTACAAGGCGGAGGGGCTGGATGTGACCATCAAACCCGGTGGCCCCGACATCTCGCCAGTGCAGGTGATCGCCGGCAACGGCGCGGACGTGGTGGTGAACTGGATGCCCGACGCACTCGCCGCGCGCGAAGCCGGTGTGCCGCTGGTCAATATCGCCCAGGTGTTCAACCAGTCGGGCCTGATGCTGACCTGCAAGAAGGCCAGCGGTGTCTCCAGCCCCAAAGACTTCAAGGGCAAGACCCTGGGCGTGTGGTACGGCGGCAATGAATACCCCTTCCTGAACTGGATGGCCAAGCTCGGCTACAAGACCGACACCGACATCAAGATTCTCAAGCAGGGCTTCAACGTCGACCCGCTGCTGCAGAACCAGGCCGCCTGCATCTCCACCATGATCTACAACGAGTACTGGCAGGTGGTGGATGCGGGCGTCAAGGAAAGCGACCTGGTGACTTTCTTCTATGAAAAAGAAGGCGTTGCCTCGCTGGAAGACGGCCTGTATGTGCTGGAGTCCAAGCTGAAAGACCCCGTCTTTGTGGCGCGCATGGGCAAGTTCCTCAAGGCCACGTTCAAGGGCTGGAACGATGCCGTGAAGAACCCCGCGGAAGCCGCCAAGATCGTGGTCGCCGCGGACACCTCCGGCAGCGCATCCGAGAAGGTGCAAAAGCGCCAGATGGAAAACGTGGCCAAACTGATCACCACGGCGGGTACGAAGAAGATGGGCTACCTGGAGCCCGCCGCGTATGAGCGCACCGTCAAGGTCTTGCTGGCCGCGGGCAGCTCACCGGTGATCAAAAAAGATCCGGGCAAAGCTGCCTACTCACATGCCGTGTGGGAAGCCGCCAGCAAGTAAGCTACCGTTTCTTGCGAACAGGGGTCTTATCCTGACGGGTACGACCCCTTTTTTCTTCACACCATGATTCCTATCTCCCACAGCAAATCGAAGCGCGTATCCGATGACGCGACAAAAGGCCAGATTCGCCAGGCCAACGAGGCCCTGATTCTGGCCGGCGCTGAGGGCGTGTTTGCCGGCGCCGGCTTTGGCGGCGCCACCATGGCGGCCATTGCCGAAGCCTCGGGCCTGCCCAAGGCCAATCTGCACTATTACTTTGGCAGCAAGCAGGAGCTCTACCGCACCGTGCTGGCGCGCACCCTGAAAGACTGGCTGGTGCCCACCCATGGCATCACGCCCAAGGCCGACCCGCGGGAAGCGATTGAGCGCTACATCCGCGACAAAATGGCCCTGTCCGCGCAGCGGCCCCATGCCTCCAAAGTGTTCGCCAACGAGCTCTTGCATGGCGCGCCGGTGGTCAAAGCGCTGCTGGCCACCGAGTTGCGCAAGATGGTGCTGGCCAAGGCCGCCGTGATCGACGGCTGGATTGCCGCCGGGCGCATGGCGCCGGTGGATTCGGTGCACCTGTTCTTCACCATCTGGGCGGCCACCCAGACCTATGCCGACTTTGATGTGCAGGTGTGCGCGGTGTTGGGAAAGGAATCCCTGAGTGCGCCAGACCATGCCCGCGCGACCGAACATGTGGTGTCGCTGATCTTGCGGGGCTGTGGCTTGGCGGCTGGTTAGCGTCTATTCGCTATCGTTTTGGTAGCTGCCTGCGCATATTCCACGTGGGCTACAGCCCGATTTAATGCAAACTTTCGCCATGCTGCAGGCGCTGCAAAAGGTCCAGGGTCGGATAGCCGTCCGCTGCCAGGCCCAGGCTGCGCTGGTACTGGCGAACGCCGCGCTGCGTGGCCGGGCCCAGCATGCCGTCGGGCGTGCCGCTGTCAAAGCCCCGCGCGTTCAGCGCGGTCTGCAACGCCAGCAACTGGCTGCGCGACAGTAGCTGCAAGTCGCGCGGCCAGGGGGCCTGCACCACGGCGCCGCCGGCCAGCCGCTGCGCCAGCAGGTTGACGGCGAGCGCATAACTGGTCGCGTTGTTGTAGCGCAGGATGGTGCGGAAGTTGGGCCCCACCAAAAAGGCCGGCCCGCGAGCGCCCGCCGGGAGCAGGATGGAACTCTCAAGCAAGGTCGGCAGCGGCGCGCCGTCCAGGGTTTGCACGCCCTCATCCGCCCATTGGGCGCTTGGCTGGCGCACATCGGCATCGGCGCGCGCGTAGTCAAAACGGAGTGGCAAGCGCACCTCCAGCCCCCAGGGCTGACCCGTCTGCCAACCGGAGCGTGCCAGAAAATTGGCGGTGGACGCCATCACATCGGGCACGCTGCCCCAAATGTCGCGTCGGCCATCCCCATCGGCATCCACCGCATAGGCCAAAAAGGCCGATGGCAGAAACTGCGTCTGCCCCATGGCACCGGCCCACGAGCCAATCATCTGCGCGCGGTCGATATCGCGGTTCTGCAAAATTTTCAGAGCGGCAAGCAACTGGCCACGCGCCCACTCCTCGCGGCGGCCCTCAAAACCCAGCGTCGCCAAGGCGTCGATGGTGGGGATGTCGCCCATAAAACTGCCGTAACTGCTCTCCAGGCCCCAGATTGCGACGAGCACCTCGGCTGGCACACCGTAGCGCGCCGCAATGGCATCTACGTCGACATTCCCGGCGGAGCGCAGTTGCTGCAGCTTGGCCTCACCCCGCGCGATGCGCTGCGGCGACACCGCGCTGTCCAGGTAGTCCCACACAGGACGGGTGAACTCGGGCTGCGCCCGGTCCGACGCGATGGCACTGGGGACGAAGCGGACGTTGTCGAACGCGATGTGCAGCGTTGCCTCATCAATGCCGGCTGCGCGTGCGCGGGTGCTGAACTCGGCCACCCAGCGGGCGAATTTCTGGCTGTGTTCGACCTCCATGGATTCGGCCGGCGTCGGAACAGTGCCGACTACCGATGGGGCCGGCACTGTGGTATCGACCGACGGGGTGGAGGCGCACCCCGCAAGCACGAAGATCGCCAGCAAGGCGGGAATAAGTCTGCAGCGGGCTGATGCTGGAAAGAGGGATGGTGTTTGCATTCGTCCCATTTTCGTTGTTCCAAGGAATCACGGTGATCCGATGCCCTCGGTTGCGATGGGTTTGACGAAGCTGGATTGCGCGGCCAAAATAACGCATCACCGCCAATTCCCAATCAGGCGGCGGACTCGTTGGAGAGGCTTGGCCTGCTCTGGAATGGGTGGTCAAGGGCGCCTCTCAGAGATTTTGAGGAGGTCTCATGGCTGAGAGCGACAAGGTGTTCACGGGCTCGATCCCGAAGTTCTACGACACGCTGATGGTCCCCCTGATATTCGAGGCCTATGCCGCCGACATGGCGGAGCTGGTCGCGGCCTCCTCGCCCGGCTCGGTGCTTGAAACGGCGGCCGGCAGCGGCGCGGTCACGCGCTTGCTTGCGCCAAAACTTAAGCTCGACGCGTGCTACGTGGTGACCGACCTCAACCAGCCCATGCTCGACTATGCCGCCACGCGGCAGGGGCTTGACAGCCACATCACATGGCGGCAGGCGGACGCGCTCGACCTGCCGTTCGAAGATGCGTCGTTCGACGTCGTGTGCTGCCAGTTCGGCGCGATGTTCTTTCCCAACCGGGTCGCCGGCTATGCCGAGGCGCGTCGCGTGCTGAGGCCAGGCGGGCGCTTTGTCTTCAGTGTATGGGACCGCATCGAAGAGAACGCCTTTGCCGACGACGTCACCAACGCTGTCGCCGCGGTGTTTCCGCACGACCCGCCGCGATTCCTCGCCCGCACGCCGCACGGCTACCACGACATCGCACTGATCCGCGAGGAACTGAGCCGCGCCGGGTTCGCCGACATCAGGATCGAGACGCGCGAGAAGGTGAGTCGCGCGCCCTCGGCACGCGAAGTTGCCACCGCCTATTGCCAGGGAACGCCGCTGCGCAACGAAATCGAGACACGCGACGCCAGCTTGCTTGCGCTCGCGACGGACCGCGCGACGGAGGCGATCGCCAGCCGCCATGGCGTTGGCCCGGTGGCCGGCAAAATTCAGGCGCATGTGATCGTGGCCGCGGGATAGCGGATTCCCGGTGTGCCGCTACCCGTGCGCAACCGCACCCGAATGCAGTTCATCACTATAGCCCTCGCAGATACTGTGCAAGCAGCTATAAAAACAATAGCGAAACCTATCGACTTTGCTGCGTAAGCCGCCATTCGCCGGGGCTGTGCCCGGTCCAGCGTTTGAAGGCCCGGTTGAACGCGCTGGCCTCCGAGAAGCCCAGGCGCTGGGCAATGTCGACAAACGTGTCATCGGTGTCGGCCACGGCGGTGCATGCGGCCTCCTTGCGCACGGCATCCACCACATCGGAGTAACTCAGGCCCTGACTCTGCAGGCGGCGGGCAAACACCCGGTCGCTCAAGGCAAACTGCTCGGCGGCGGCCGAGCGCTCCGGCACGCCGGTCGCCAGGTTCGACCCCAGCCAGTGGCGGACCTGGGCCGAGAAGTCGGGGGTGTCGCTCAGGGCGGCCAGTTGGGTGTCGGCTTGCGGCAGGGGGCGGTCCAGCAAGGCGTTGTCCAGGTGCAGGCCGCTGAAAGCCTGGTTGAAATCCACCCCGGTTTGAAACACCGTCTGGTAGCCCGCCAGCGGCCCCAGTTGACTGTGGCTGAACTGCACCCGCGCCGGGACGAAGCGGTGGTCGGTGACCCAGCGGCTGAAGCTCACCACGGCGGCCAGCACGGCTTCGATCTGGTGCGGGCTGAAGGCCAGCTCGCCTTGCTGCGGGTGGTAAATCAGCCAGCTCTTGTCGTCGCCACCCACGATCTGGAAGCGCCCGCCGTCGCTGATCAGGCGCTGAAACTTTTGTACCAGCGCAATCGCCTCGCGCAGAGTGGGCGAGGACTGAAAGATGAAACTCACCACATTGAAGCTGGCCGGCCCTACCAGGCTGCCGGCCTTGAGGCCAAAACCAGGGTCCTGGGTCAGCTCGGCGGCAGCACGCCACAGCCGGGTGATGTCGTCGATGGGCCAGCGCTCGTCGCTCAGCTGCTGGGCACCCACCCCGGCATGGGCCAGCAGTTGTGTGCGGCTCAGGCCATGGCGTTCGGCGGCAGCGAGCACGGTGTTGATCCAGCTCATGGAAACACTGGCTTGTGCGGTCAACATGGGTGGCTCCTGAGGTCAAGGGGTTCGCCATAATAAGCCGCTATCGTTGCACCTTTGATTCACCCCATGCGGTCCAACCGAGGAGCCCTGTTGTATGACTTCCCCCTGTGTTCAGTCGGATGTGCTGGTGATTGGCGGTGGTCTGGCCGGCATCGTGACGGCCATTGAATGCCTGCGTGCCGGTAAAAGTGTCACGCTGGTGGACCGCGACACACCCGAGCGCCTGGGCGGCTTGGCGCTGTGGGCCTTTGGCGGCATGGCCCTGGTGGATACGCCTTTGCAGCGGCGCATGAAGCTCAAGGACTCGCCCGAACTTGCGCTGGCCGACTGGCTGCGTTTTGGCGAACTGGGTGAGGACGATGTGCTGCCGCGGCAGTGGGCCAGTTACTACGTGGAACACTCGCGCGCCCAGGTATACGACTGGGTGATAGCCCACGGCCTCAAGTTCATGCCCGCCGTCAGTTGGGTGGAGCGTGGCATGCAGGGCGACGGCAACACGCTGCCGCGCTACCACGTGGTGTGGGGCACTTCGCGCCAGCTCACGCGGCGCATGATAGCGACGCTGCAGCAGGCCAACACGGGCGAGCGTTTGAACCTGCTCAGCCGCCACCGCATTACCGCGCTGGATTCCCAAAATGGGGTTGTCACGGGTGCTACCGGCATCAACGAGGCCACGGGACAGGAGGTACGTTTCAGTGCGCAGGCGGTGGTGCTGGCCATGGGCGGCATCAACGGCAGCCACGCAGAGACGCGTGCCAATTGGGTCAAGAGCCGCCCCCTGCCTGCCACCATGTTGAATGGCGCCCACCCGTTTGCCGATGGCAAGCTGCACCACCTGGTGGCCGGGTTGGGCGGGAACATCACCCATGCGGGCGAGATGTGGAACTACGCCGCCGGTTTTCCCCATCCACAGCCGCATTTCGAGGGCCATGGCCTGTCGGCCATCCCTGCCAAGTCGGCGTTGTGGCTCAACCACCGGGGTGAGCGTATCGGCCCGCAGCCGCTGGTCACCGGCTTTGACACCCACGAGCTGTGCCAGCGCGTCGCCGCACAGGAGAAGCCCTACACCTGGCAGCTGATGAACTGGCGCATCGCCGTCAAGGAGTTCGCCATCTCTGGTGCCGAGCACAACCAGCGAATCCGCGATTTGCAGTTCCCCCTGTTCCTGAAGGAAACCCTGTTGGGCAACCACCGTCTCGTCAAGCAGATGGCGGCCGAGAGCAAGAACTTTCTGGTGGACGATACCTTGGCCGGCTTGGCCGCCAAAATGAATGCACTGACCGGCACCGCTGATGTGAAACCCGAGGTACTGCAAGCCACCGTCGACGCCTTCGACGCGAACTTTTCGCGCGGTGATTCGGTGGTCAACGACGACCAGATTCGCCGCATCGAACACGCGCGCCACTGGGGGCCGGACAAACTGCGCACCTGCAAACCCGCGCCCTTGCAAAAGCCGGGCGCCGGGCCGTATATTGCCATCCAGATGCAGCTCATCACCCGCAAGAGCCTGGGCGGCCTGCAGACCGATCTGCAAAGCCGCGTGCTCAATGCCGCAGGCCAAGCCATGCCGGGCCTGTATTGCGTGGGCGAGGCGGCGGGCTTTGGTGGCGGCGGTGCCAGTGGCAAACGCTCGCTGGAAGGCACCTTCCTGCCCGGCTGCATTCTCACGGCGCGTGCTGCGGCACGATCCATCAATACAGGTCGCGGCCTCTGAGACCTGTCCGCATTTCCCTATAAAAATTCTGAGGAGACCCTCCATGTCCAACGGCGCCAATGCCCTGATCCAGACCCTGGTCGATGCCGGTATCACCACCTGTTTCACCAACCCCGGCACCTCCGAGATGCACTTTGTCGCCGCACTCGACACCGTGCCCGAAATGCGCGCGGTGCTGGCCTTGTTCGAAGGCGTGGCCACCGGCGCGGCGGACGGCTATGGCCGCATGGCCGACAAGCCCGCCGCGACGCTGTTGCACCTGGGCTGCGGCCTGGGCAACGGCCTGGCCAACCTGCACAACGCACGCAAGGGCCGGGTGCCGATTCTGAACATCGTGGGCGACCACGCCACCCATCACGTGCAGTACGACGCGCAGTTGCAGTCCGACATTGAAACCGTGGCGCGCAATGTGTCGCCCTGGGTGCGCACCTCCAAAAACACGCAGGACCTGTGCAAAGACGCGGCGGAGGCCATTGGCGCTTGCATGGGGCCACCCGGCCAGGTCGCGACCCTGATCCTGCCGGCTGACGTGTCGTGGGGCGAAGGCGGCGTGCCCGCAGCGCCACCCGTGATCACCCCGCCGGCAGCGGCGGACGACGCCACTGTGGCAGCCATTGCCAAGGCCCTCCAGGGCGAAGGCAAGAAGGCCATCCTGCTGGGGGGCCGCGCGCTGCGCACACCGGCGCTGATGGCGGTGGCACGCATCGCCGCCAAGACCGGTGCCAAGCTGTTTGCCGACGTTTTCCCCACACGCCTTGAGCGCGGTGCAGGTTTGCCGCCAGTGGAGCGCATCGCCTACCTGGCCGAACTGGCTTCGGTGCAGTTGAGCGGGCTGGACCATCTCATCCTGGTCGATGCCAAAGCGCCTGTTTCGTTCTTCGCTTACCCAGGGAAAGAGAGCTACCTGGTGCCTGAAGGCTGCCAGTTGCACACCCTGGCATCCTTCACACAGGACGTGACCGGCAGTCTGGACAAACTCTCCAGGGCCGTCGGCGCCGATCAGGCTACACCGGTGCTGCAGGCACTCAAGCGCCCGGGCCTGCCACGTGGCAAATTCACGGCCGACAAGGTATGCAAGGCGATTGGACAGCTCATGCCCGAAAACGCCATCCTCGTGGACGAAGCGCAGACCTCGGGCATCATGCTGGCGATGTACACCGCGGGTGCCCCGCGCCACGATGTGCTCACGCTCACGGGCGGCGCCATCGGCCAGGGCCTGCCCAGCGCCGTGGGCGCGGCCATTGCCTGCCCGCAGCGCAAGGTGATTGCGCTAGCCGGTGACGGTTCGGCCATGTACACCATCCAGGCTTTGTGGACCCAGGCGCGCGAAAAGCTCGATGTCATCAATATCATTTTCAACAACCGCTCCTACGCCATTCTCAACGTCGAGTTGCAGCGTGTGGGCGCGGTCGGTGCTGGCGACAAGGCCAAGGCTCAGCTCGACCTGCGTACACCACCGATTGATTTCGTGCACCTGGGGGAAGGCATGGGTGTGGCATCCAGACGCGTCACCACCACCGAAGAGTTTTTGGCCGCCTTCGAGCACGCACTGCGTACTCCAGGCCCGCACCTGATTGAGGCGATCGTGCCGCCGACGTTGGCCGGCTTGAAGCTGCGCGTGTTGCCGTATCTGCTGCAGTCACTGGCTAACCTGCCGCAGCCGATTGCACGGGCGCTCAAGAGCGCTATCGCGCCCTGAAAGCTGCAGCGGCCGCGTCGTGGGCCGCCCCATTGTCCGCAAAGTGACGGGCTAGCCGGATCAAGCCCCAGCTTCATCCGGGCTACGCCTGACGTTTGACGATGTCGTGCGTCAGCCGCACATGGGCTTCCAGAGCCAACGCCGCGCGCGCTTCCTGGCGGTCGATGGCGGCGCGAAAAATGTCCTCGTGCTCGCGGTGCACATCGCGCCCGCTGGCGTGGGCGGCGGTGAGCCGCCAGTTGATGTTGCGGTAGCGCTCAGCGTGGCGGTACAGGATGGACAGGAGATATTTGCTCCAGGTCGAATCGAAGCCAGCAATCAATGCTTCATGAAAGGCTTTGTTGCGGCGTTCCCAGAGGTCGGAACCAGATTCCGCAAGGTCGGTTTCGGTCTTGGTCAGCAGTTCGTAACTGACCACCAGCGCGGCCTCCCAGTTCGCATCGCCATGGCGGATCGACTGGCGCAGCGCTTCAGTCTCGAGCATGACACGGGTGTTGGTCAAGTCTTCCAGATCAGCCAGCGAGATGGGTGCCACCCGGAAGCCACGCTGGCCTTCCGACGTGACCAGCGCGTCGGACACCAGCAGTGACAAGGCCTCGCGCAAGGTGCCAGCGCCGACCTCGTACTGGTCCTTCAAGTGCTCGACGCGCAGCCGCTCTCCGGGCGCGAGCTTGCCGCACACCACGTCATGGCGCAGACCCAGGTAGGCGCGCTCGACCAGGGTGCGCGGTGCAGCGCTGGCGCTTTCGGAGCTGACACCAGCGAGGAGTTTCAAATTGGTCATTGCAGTGTTCCCAGAGGAGGTTCGGAATCAGGTGGCGGTGTGTCCGCAACGCTGGTGTTGCGCCGTTTCTGGCGGTAGGCCAGTTGCGGCCGGGTCAGGCCGAGCAGACGTGCCGCCTCCGACAGGTTGCCGCGTGCGCGGGCCACGGCGTGGTCAAGCACGCGCGCCTCAATTTCTTCCAGTGAGCTGCCGCTGTCCAGAATGCGCGCACTCAGGTCGTCGTCCTGCGCGCTGGGCAGCGCAGCCAGGTGGCCGTGCGCGTCCAGACCGGTCTGCACCGTCTCGGGCTGGTTGGGAAACAGGTGCTCGCCTTCGACCATGCCACCCTGGCTTGCCAGAATGACGCCACGCTCGACCAGGTTCTCCAGTTCGCGCACATTGCCAGGCCAGTCATGCTGATGCAGCGCTTGCAAGGCGCGCTCGCCGAAGCCCGTGAGGCGCTTGTTGTGGAGCGTACAGAAGCGCGCGAGCATGCTCTGCGCCAGCAGTTCAATGTCAGCCTGGCGCTCGCGAAGTGCCGGAATACCAATGGGATAGACATTGAGCCGATACAACAGGTCACGCCGAAAGCGCCCGGCCCGCACCGCCTCCTCCAGGTTGACATTGGTGGCGGCCACCAGGCGCACATCGACCTTTTTCGTGGTCTCGCCGCCGACCCGTTCGATTTCACCCTCTTGCAGCACGCGCAACAGCTTGGCCTGGGCCGCCAGCGGCAGCTCGCCCACTTCGTCGAGCAACAGGGTGCCGCCGTCGGCGCGCTCGAAGCGCCCGGCACGAGCGGCATGGGCACCGGTGTAGGCACCCTTTTCTACGCCAAACAACTCGGCCTCGATCAGCTCGGACGGCAAGGCGGCGCAATTCACCGCGACGAACGGCGCCTCGGCACGGCTGGAGAGCTCGTGCAGCGTGCGCGCAAAGCGCTCCTTGCCGACGCCGGTCTCGCCCGTCAGCAACACCGTCACCTGGGTCTGCGCCACCTTCTCCATCAGCGCGTAGGCCTTGCGGAAAGCGGGCGAGATGCCGATCAGCTTGCCGCCTTGACTGACAGGCTCCAGCGTCGATTTCAGGGCTTCGACCTGCGACTGCAGGGCCTCCATCTTTTCCATCAATGAGTCGTCGGTGAAGTAGACGCGATGCGCTTCGCCATCGGGCCATTCCTCGATCGGACGCCCGACGATCAGGCAGTGGTCTGCGCCACAAGCGGCGCAGAGGGTCTCCTTGTACAGAATCAGCCGTCCCATGAAAGCGCTGGTGTAACCGCTGGCATAGCCCAGTAGCGTCCAGCAGGCCGGGTCGTCCACGAGGCCGAACTTCTGCTGGTGCGCATGGGCCTCCCACGAATGGTCCCAGCGGAACTCGCCATAGAACTGGCCCGCTGGCACATCCAGTATGAGCTTGACCGGGATGACCCGCGCTGCGCCTTCGAGCATGTGCAGTTGCGGGCCGACCATAAAACTGTCCATCAGCGACTCGCCAGGGCGGATCTTTTTGGCGTACTCGGCGTCGCACAGACCCGAGGCGTAGCCCATGCGGGTGAGGATGCGCCGGGCGTGCTCAGGGCCAATGGAGTTGACCAGGTCCTGGCGCAACGCGGCCAGCGCCATGGTGTGCATCAGCACCATGCGCCGATCGCCCAGCCAGATGGCGCCGCTGTCGGGCTCAAAGCGCAACAAGCGCCGCAAGTCACTGTCCGGGGGGTATTTGAGGTTCATAAGCGGATGGTTTTGTGACCGGTGGCATGCCTGAATTCTCGATATTACGGTATTTGGCTTTGGCGAGGCCAAAAATCCGGAAGTCAGCGCTAAATTTGATCATTTGGTGAAGTCCGGCAGATTTCAGTTGATCAAATCAGCAAATCTGTCCGGGTTGGAGGTAAAACTGCGTATCCATGATCGCGATTCTCGGATTGACTGGCGCCAAAAAAGAGCAAACATCCGTCTTCTGAATTAGGGTTTTCCCTAGAAATCTCGAGAATTTGGCTGATTCAGCCGGTTGTGGCAAGCAACTTGCAATGACTGAACATGCTGCCCGCCTTGTCACGCCCCTGTTTCTTCCATCGCCATGTTGCGATGCGCTCGTGCTTTTCAGGATGTACCCCATGACCCAACCTGTGAATCCCACGGTCGAGTTGCCCGCTTGCGATATTGCACGCCGGTTTGTCCGGATCAAGGAAACCCGTCCGGACGGCATGGTCAGTTTCGAGTTCGCCATTGGCTGGCCTGAGTTGTCGGTGGACCTGATGTTGCCACGGCCGGCCTTTGAAGAATTCTGCGTTGCGCAGCAAGTGCAGCGCCTGAATGATTGAGTCCCAGGTCGTATCTTTTTAAAAGGATTGTTCCCATGTCAGTAGATCTCCACACCCGTGAAATCAAGCCCTTGCGCAACACGTTTACCCATACGGCGAAATACGCTGGCAACGACAAGCCGGCCTCGCGCTACCAGGAGGCGACCCTCGGTACCCAGCCGACCGATAACTTCCATTACCGCCCCACCTGGGACCCGGCGCACGAAATCTTTGATGCCTCCCGCTCCGCCATCAAGCTGGCTGACTGGAACGTGCTGCGCGACCCGCGCCAGTACTACTACGCGACGTGGACCATGGCACGGGCGCGCCAGCAGGACGCCATCGAGGCGAGCTACGAGTTTGTGGATTCACGCGGACTGGTGGCCAGGATGCCCGACGCCTTGCGTGCCAAGGTGTGTCAGGTGCTGATGCCGCTGCGTCACGTGGCCTGGGGCGGCAATATGAACAACAGTTCGATTGGTGCTTATGGCTACGGCACACCGTTCACGGCGCCGGCCATGTTCCATGCCATGGACCACCTGGGCGCCGCGCAATTCATCACCCGCCTGGGCCTGGCGCTGGATGAGCCCGGTGTGTTGCAGGCCGGCAAAAACGACTGGCTGGGCGATGCCCGCTGGCAAGAGTTGCGCCGCTATGTGGAAGACACGCTGGTGCTGCAGGACCCGTTCGAACTCTTCATCGCCCAGAACTTTGCCCTGGACGGCCAGCTTTACCCACTGATCTTTGGCAGCTTTGTGGACGAGCACATCGTGCCGCAGGGCGGCACGGCGGTTGCCATGCTCACCGCCTTCATGCCCGAGTGGCATCTTGAGAGCGCGCGCTGGATTGACGCGGTGCTCAAGGTTGCCGCAGCCGAATCGGCAGACAACCGGCAACTGATTGCAGGCTGGGTCAAGACCTGGGCGGATCGCGCGCAGGCGGCGCTGGCACCGGTGGCAGAACTCGCCCTGGGCGCGCAAGGTCAGCAGGCACTCGAGGAAGCACGCGACGGCCTGGACCAGCGCGGCAAAAAGGCTGGCATCGCCGCCTGAGCGGCCCCCCCAAATAAAAGGAGACACCTCATGTCAGATGTATTCATAGCCTTTCAGGACAACGAAGATTCGCGTCCCATCATCGAGGCGATTCTGGCCGACAACGCCAGCGCCGAGGCCACGTATCCCACCGGCCTGGTGAAGATCAATGCACCCGGCAGCCTCGTGATCCGCCGCGAAAGCATTGAAGGGCTGATTGGACGTTCTTTCAATCTGCAGCAGATCCACGTCAACCTGGTCACCCTCTCGGGCCACATTGACGAAGACGACGACCAGTTTTCGCTGAGCTGGACGCACTAGACCCGAACCACAGAAGGAGACAACATGGACACCCCCGTCATCAAAAAGAAGCTCGGTCTGAAGGACCGCTACGCCGCCATGACCCGCGACCTGGCCTGGGACACCACCTACCAGCCCATGGACAAGGTCTTTCCGTATGACAAATACGAGGGCATCAAGATCCACGACTGGGACAAATGGGAGGACCCGTTCCGTCTGACGATGGACGCCTACTGGAAGTACCAGGGCGAAAAAGAGAAAAAGCTGTACGCGGTGATCGAAGCCTTCGCCCAGAACAACGGCCAGCTCGGCGTGTCCGATGCGCGTTACATCAACGCCCTCAAACTGTTTCTGACCGGTGTCACGCCGCTGGAGTACTACGCCTACCGTGGCTTCGCCCATGCCGGCCGCCAGTTCACCGGTGCCGGTGCCCGCGTCGCCTGCCAGATGCAGTCGATTGACGAGTTGCGCCACTACCAGACCGAAACCCACGCGCTGAGCCACTACAACAAGTACTTCAATGGCCTGCACAGCCCGCAGCACATGTTTGACCGGGTCTGGTACCTGTCGGTGCCCAAGTCCTTCTTTGAAGATGCCTACACCGGGGGCCCGTTCGAGTTCCTCACCGCTGTCAGCTTTTCGTTCGAGTACGTGCTGACCAACCTGCTGTTCGTGCCCTTCATGTCGGGGGCCGCGCACAACGGCGACATGTCTACCGTGACCTTTGGCTTCAGCGCGCAATCGGACGAATCGCGCCACATGACGCTGGGCATCGAGTGCATCAAGTTCATGCTGGAGCAGGACCCGGACAACGTTCCCATCGTGCAGGGCTGGATCGACAAATGGTTCTGGCGCGGCTACCGCCTGCTGAGCATCGTGGCCATGATGCAGGACTACATGCTGCCCAAGCGCGTGATGAGCTGGCGCGAGAGCTGGGAAATGTATGTGGAAGACAACGGCGAAGCCCTGTTCAAGGACCTGGCCCGCTACGGCATCCGCAAGCCCAAGGGCTGGATACAGGCCTGCGAAGGCAAGGACCACATCAGCCACCAGACCTACGCCATCTTCTACAACTACAACGCGGCGGCCGCCATCCACACCTGGATTCCCAAGGAGGAGGAAATGGCATGGCTGTCGGAGAAGTACCCCGAGACCTTTGACCAGGTTTACAAGCCGCGCTGGGACTACTGGCGCGAGCAGGCCGACAAGGGCAACCGTTTCTACCAGAAGACCTTGCCCATGCTGTGCCAGACCTGCCAGATCCCGATGATCTTCACCGAGTTGGGTGATGCGACCAAGATCGCCTACCGCGAGTCCGACTACCTGGGCAACAAGTACCACTGCTGCAGTGACCACTGCAAGGAAATCTTTGACAACGAGCCCGAGAAGTATGTGCAGGCCTGGCTGCCGCCCCAGCAGATCTACCAGGGCAACTGCTTCAAGCCCGAGGTCGATCCCGCCAAGGAAGGTTTCGATCCGCTGCTGGCCGTGCTGGACTACTACAACATGAAGGTCGGTAGCGACAACTTCGACTTTGACGGCTCGGAAGACCAGAAGAACTTTGCCGCCTGGCGCGGCGATTCCGTAGAAGGAGCACAAAAATGAGCGTTGTCGCCCTCAAACCCTACAGCTTTCCCGCCAAGGACGTGCGGGAGAACTTCCCCGCGCCGCTGCTGTTCATCGGTTGGGAAGACCACCTGATGTTCGGCGCGCCGATTGCCCTGCCCCTGCCACCAGACACGCCCTTTGGCGCACTGGGCGCGGCGGTGCTGCCCGGCACCTATGGCTACCACCCGGACTTTGCCAGGATCGACTGGGACAAGGTCGAGTGGTTGAAATCGGGCCAGCCCTGGAAGCCCGATCCGGCCAAGTCGCTGGCCGAAAACGGCTTGAAGCACAAGGACGTGATCCGCTTTCGCACACCCGGACTCTCGGGCCTGAACGGCTCCTGCAACTAAGCCCTGACCGATCCGACGATGAGTTACCAACTGACCATTGAGCCGCTGGGCGCGACCATCGAGGTGGAGGAAGGCCAGACCCTGCTGGATGCCGCCTTGCGCTCTGGGCTCTACATTCCGCACGCCTGCGGCCACGGCCTGTGTGGTACCTGCAAGGTGCAGGTGAGTGAGGGCGAGGTGGAGCACGGCCATGCCAACCCGTTTGCGCTGATGGACTTTGAGCGCGATGCCGGCAAGACGCTGGCCTGCTGCGCCACGCTGCAAAGCGATGCCACCATCGAGGCGGACATTGACGAAGACCCCGATGCGCAAGTGATCCCGGTGCGCGACTTCCTGACCACGGTGTCGCGCATCGAGACCCTGACGCCCACGATCAAGGCCATCTTCCTCAAGCTGAACCAGCCGATTCATTTTCAGGCGGGCCAGTATGTGCAAGTGGTGATTCCCGGCGTTGAAGGCAGCCGGGCGTTTTCGATTGCCAATTCACCCGCGCAGGTGCAGGCCAGTGGTGAAATCGAGCTGAATGTCCGCATCGTGGCCGGCGGCGCAGGCACCACCTGGCTGCACCAGCAGCTGGCCGTGGGTGACCGCTTGCAGATCTCCGGCCCGTATGGCCGCTTCTTTGTGCGCAAGTCCGCCAACGTGCCAATGATCTTCATGGCGGGCGGATCGGGCCTGTCGAGCCCGCGCGCCATGATCCATGACCTGCTGGAAGAGAACAGCCAACTGCCCATCACGTTGCTGTATGGCCAACGCGTGCGCGAAGAACTGTATTACGACGACGAGTTTCGTGCACTCGCCGCCAGGCACCCCAACTTCACCTACGTGCCGTCGCTCTCCAGCGAAGCTGAGGGCTCCGACTGGCCGGGTGCACGCGGTTTTGTGCACGAGGTAGCCAAGGCCCACTTTGGCGGCACGTTTGCGGGCCACCAGGCCTGCCTGTGCGGGCCGCCCGTGATGATCGAGGCCTGTATCTCCACCCTGATGCAGGGACGTTTGTACGAGCGCGATATCTACACCGAGAAGTTTCTCTCGGCGGCAGATACGAACCGGCAGCGCAGCCCGCTGTTCAAGCGGGTTTGAGGACTTTGGCAATACCAAAAAGGTATCGACATATCGCCGAAATGGTATTGGACGGTATCAAGACTACTTTTTACGATAGCCCGACCCTGGACCTTTTGAGCCTGCCTCAGAGCTGGGGTTTTACCTACAAACAGGAGACACAATGAACCGCGAATTGACCAGCAACATCGACCGTCGGACCGTCATCAAAACACTCGCTGCCGGCACGCTGCTGCAGACGCCTTGGGTGCATGCGGCCAGCAACACCATCAAAATCGGCTATGTCAGCCCACAAACCGGGCCATTGGCCATCTTTGCAGAGCCCGACGCGTTCACCCTGGCAGAGATGAAAAAAGCCCTGGCCGGTGGCATCAAGGTCGGCGGCAAAACCTACGCCGTCGAGTTCGTGGTGAAGGACTCCCAGTCCAACTCCAACCGCGCTGCCGAGGCGGCCTCGGAACTGATTCTCAAGGACAAGGTCAATATCGTGGTGGCCGGCTCGACCCCGGCGACCACCAACCCGGTGGCCGATCAGTGCGAGCTCAATGGTGTGCCCTGCATCACCAACGACACACCCTGGCAGCCCCACTTCTTCGGCCGTGGTGGCGATCCCAAAGTCGGCTTTCAGTGGACCTACCACTTCTTCTGGGGTCTGGAAGATGTGATTGGTGTGTTTACCAACCTGTGGACGCAAACACCGACCAACAAGGTTGTCGGCGCGCTGTTCCCGAATGATTCCGATGGCAATGCCTGGGGTGACGCCAAGATGGGTTTCCCGCCGGTGCTGGCGCAAAAAGGCTTCAAGCTCATCGACAAGGGGCGCTTCCAGTCGCCAGCGGACGATTTCTCGAGCTACATCGCCGAGTTCAAGAAGAACAACGTCGAAATCGTGACCGGCGTGTTGCCGCCGCCTGACTTTGCCAACTTCTGGTCGCAGGCCGCGCAGCAGGGCTTCAAACCAAAAATCGTCACGGCGGCCAAAGCCACCGAGTTCCCGGCAGCGATCCAGTCGTTTGGCCCGCGTGCCGAAGGCCTGTCGGTCGAAGTCTGGTGGTCGCCCACGCACCCGTTCAGCTCCAGCCTCAATGGCCAGTCGTCAGCGGCTCTGGCCGACGCCTACACCAAGGCCACCGGCCGGCCCTGGGCCATGCCGCTGGCGTTTAAACACTCGCTGTTTGAAGTGGCTGTGGATGCGCTCAAGCGCTCGGCCGACCTCAAACCCGAGTCGATCCGCAACGCCATTCGCGACACCAACCTCAACACCATCGTCGGACCGATCAACTTCAAGAAAGGTCCCGTGCCCAATGTGGCCAAAACACCTTTGGTCGGTGGCCAGTGGAAGAAAACCGCCAAAGGCTTTGACCTGGTGGTGGTCGAAAACAGCCAGGCCCCTATGGTGCCGGTCAAGGCCAAATTTGAGCCCTTGAAGTAAGCAAGCCGCCGCCCATCAAGCCTCGCACTCAAGCCCTTTGCCCCAAGCCATGCAACTGCTCCGACTCGATAATGTCAGCAAAGCCTACGGTGCCCTCACGGTCACCGACGGCTTGTCGCTGACGCTGGGCAAAGGTGAGGCTTTGGGGATCATTGGCCCGAATGGCGCGGGCAAAACCACCTTGTTCAACCTGATTGCAGGCAATGTTCAGCCCGATCGGGGGTCGGTCCATTTCAATGGCCGTGACATCACCCGTCTCACGCCGTCGGCACGCTGCCATCTTGGCATTGGCCGCTCGTACCAGGTGCCGCACCCGTTTGGCGGCATGACGGTGTTTGAAAACGTGCTGGTAGGGGCGACCTTTGGCGCCGGCCGCTCTGAGCGCGGGGGCACGCCTCTGGCCCTGGCAGCGCTTGAGCGCACCGGCCTGCTGTCCAAAGCCAACCGTCTGGCCGGCGCACTGCCGTTGTTGGACCGCAAGCGGCTGGAACTCGCGCGCGCCCTGGCCACCCAGCCCGATTTGTTGTTGCTTGACGAGATTGCCGGTGGCCTGACCGAGCATGAGGTGGCCGAACTGATCGAGTCGATTCAGGACATCCGCGCCAGCGGCACGTCCATCATCTGGATCGAGCACATCGTGCACGCTTTGCTGGCCGTGGTGGACCGTCTGCTGGTGATCAACTTTGGCAAGCTGCTGTTGCAGGGCAATCCGGCCGAGGTGATGGCCAGCCCGGAAGTCCAGGAAATCTACCTCGGGATGGCGGTCGAATGAGCTTGCTCAACACCACCGGCGTGACCGCCTTTTATGGCGATTTCCAGGCCCTGTACGGCATTGACCTGCGTGTGGAAGAGGGCGAGACCGTGGCCATCATTGGCTCCAATGGCGCCGGCAAGTCCTCGTTCCTGCGGACCCTGACTGGTTTGCAAAAAGCCGCGGCGGACAGCATTGTGTTTGCGGGCCAGGCCATCGGCGGCATGGCGGCGCACCGCATCGTGGGGATGGGACTGGCGCTGGTGCCGGAGGGGCGGCGCCTGTTCCCCAGTCTGACGGTCGAAGAGAACTTGTTGGTGGGATCGTATTCACGTCGTCCCGGCCCGTGGAACCTGGAACGCCTCTACGCCTTGTTCCCCATTCTGGCCGAGCGGCGCCACACCCCGGGTACGGCGCTCTCGGGTGGGCAGCAGCAGATGGTGGCCATCGGGCGGGCGCTCATGTCCAACCCGCGTCTGTTGTTGTGCGACGAAATTTCGCTTGGGCTGGCACCGGTTGTCATCAAGGACATTTACGCCGCGCTGCCGGGCATCAAGGCGACGGGCACCTCGCTGTTGATCGTGGAGCAGGACGTCGGCCAGGCCATGAAAGTGGCGGACCGGGTCTACTGCTTCCAGGAAGGTCGGGTGTCACTGACCGGTGGCTCGGCGGACCTGACGCGTGAACAGATTTCATATGCATATTTTGGAATCTAGGTCATGACGGAATGGATCAACACCCTGCTGCAAGGCCTGCTCCTGGGCGGCCTGTATGCCCTGTTTGCCACAGGCCTGGCCTTGTCGTTTGGTGTCATGCGCATGATCAACATCGCCCATGGGGACTTTGCCATTTTGGCCGCCTTCGCCGCCATTGCCGTGGTGCAGCCCCTGGGATGGAACCCGTTTGTGGTGCTGTTGCTCATCGTGCCATTGATGGGTGGCCTGGGCTATTTGCTGCAGCGTGTGGTGCTGAACCGCACCCTGGGGCAGGACATCTTGCCGCCCTTGTTGGTGACGTTTGGTTTTTCCATCATCATCCAGAACCTGCTGCTGGTGCTGTTTTCCGCCGATACGCGCAGCTTGCCGTCGGGCGATCTGGCCACCGCCAGCCTGAACCTGGGCACCGAGGTGGCGGTGGGCGTGCTGCCCCTGCTCACTTTTGCGGCGGCGCTCGCGGTGCTGGGGGGGTTGCAGTGGCTGTTTTCGGCCACTGCCTTGGGGCGGGCTTTTCGTGCCGCATCGGACGACCGTGAAGCGGCCCAATTGATGGGCATTGACAACCGCCACATTTACGCTCTGGCCATGGCCGCGGCCATGGCCATCGTGGCCGTGGCGGGCGTCTTTCTGGCGATGCGCACTAACATCAGCCCGGCCGACGGGCCACTGCGCCTGCTCTACGCCTTCGAGGCAGTCATCATTGGCGGTCTGGGCTCGATCTGGGGCACCCTGGCCGGCGGCATCATTCTCGGCGTCGCGCAGTCGATCGGGCTCAAGGCCGACCCAGGCTGGGGCATTTTGGCTGGTCACCTGGCCTTTCTGGCGGTGCTGGTGGTGCGCCCCAATGGCTTGTTCCCGCGCACCCGTGACCGCTAACCGGCCTGACATCATGAACACCCAAACCCCCTCCGTTGAGCGCAGCACACGGGCCAGCCAGGCCGGTCTGGTGTTGGCGCTGCTCGTGTTGCTGGCGGCGACCTCGGCCCCCTGGTGGGCGGAGCGCTCATCGCAACGCCTGATGACCGAAATTCTCTACACCCTGGCGCTGGCGCAGATGTGGAATCTGCTGGCGGGCTATGGCGGCTTGCTGTCAGTTGGGCAGCAGGGCTTTGTTGGCCTGGGCGGCTATTGCCTGGTGGTGCTGGGGCTGCAGTTCGGGCTGAACCCGTTTCTGATCGTGCCGCTGGCCGGGGTGGTGACGGCGCTGGTGGCGATCCCGACGGCAGCGGTGCTGTTTCGGTTGCGGGGCGCTTACTTTGCGGTCGGGACCTGGGTGGTAGCCGAAGTGTTTCGGCTGATCGTGGCCAACACCGCCAGTGTTGGGGGCGGCTCGGGCACGTCCATCACCCAGACTGTGACCGGTATTCCCGCCTGGTGGCGCGAGTCCACCACGCTGTGGCTGGCGATAGCACTGGGCGGCGGGGCGACGCTGGCGGTCTACTGGCTGCTGCGTTCACGCCATGGCCTGGCCCTGACCGCCGTGCGCGACAGCGAACACGCGGCCGAGAGCCTGGGGGTGTCGGTCGCCCGCATGAAATGGTTTGTCTATATTGCCGCCGCCGCGGGCTGTGGCATGGTGGGTGCGTTGATTTTCATCACCAAGTTGCGCATTGCGCCCGAGGCGGCGTTTTCCATGGACTGGACGGCCGCGATGTTCTTTGTCGTCATCATTGGCGGCATCGGCACCATTGAGGGCCCGATCGTCGGCACGCTCATCTACTTTGTGCTGCGCCAGTTCCTGAGCGACTATGGCAGCTGGTACATGATTGTGCTGGGTTGCGTTGCGGTGGCATTCATGCTCTGGATTCCGCGCGGTGTCTGGGGGCTGATGAGCAGCCGCTTTGACCTGCATTTTTTCGCGGTCCAGCGGCGTGTCCGCTTTGCGTCCACCCAGGAGAAACAGCCATGAGACCGGCGATGCGCATTTTGGGCCGGGAACACCTGGCGCTGCGCGCCGTTGCCCGCATCATCGCGATGGAGGCGGTTCTGCTCGCGCGCGGTGGCCAGGTTGATATCGCGTTGCTGGAAAGCATCGCCGCCTACATCGCCGAGTTTCCGAACCGCATCCACCATCCGAAAGAAGAGGCGTTTCTGTTTCGCGCCATGCGCGAACGTGCGCCACAACGCTGCGCCGCGCTGCTGGACCGACTGTTGTCCGACCATGGCAAAGAAGACGACAGCATTGCACAATTTTTGGACGCGCTGACTGCCTACAAGAACTCAGCGCCCGGGGCCGCAGCACAGCTGGCCGAAGTGGCCGGCAGCTACGCCAGACACCTGGAGCGCCACCTCGAGGTGGAGAACACCCAGGCGTTTCCCCTAGCCGAAGAAGTCTTGCTGGCGTCCGATTGGCAAACCATTGATGCGGCGTTTATGGCCAACGATGACCCCCTGGTGAGCGCGACTCCCGGCTTGCGCTATGCCGACCTGCACCGGCGCATCATGGCGCTGGGCGCCACACCGCCTGGAGTTTGAGCCATGGACCTGCGTCATCTGAAAAGTTTTGCGGTGCTGGCCGAAGAGTTGAACTTTGGTCGGGCGGCCGTTCGCCTGCACATTTCGCAGCCACCCTTGACCCGTCAGATTCAGCTGATGGAAAACGAGCTCGGTACCCAACTGTTTGACCGACTGCCCAAAGGTCTGGCGCTGACTGCCGCCGGGATCACCTTGCTGGACGATGCCAGGCGAATTCTGGGGCTGGTGGACGCTGCCAAAGACCGCGCCACCCAAGCCGGCCGGGGTGAAATTGGCCGTCTGGATGTGGGCATTTTCGGTTCGGCGATTTTTCACTACATTCCACGCTTGCTGTTGCAGTTTCGCAGCCTGTACCCCAATGTGAAGATCAGCCTGCATGAACAAACCAAAGTAGAACAAATCCAGGCCCTGCGCGAAAGACGTCTGACGATTGGCTTTAACCGCCACGTCAGGTCCGAGCCGGACATCGTGGTGGAAACGGTGTACCTTGAACCCCTGCTGGTTGCGCTGCCTTGTGGGCATCCGCTAGCGCAACAGGCCGCCATCAGCATCCTGGAACTCAGCCAGCAGCCGCTCATTCTGTACCCCAATAACACCCGCGAAGGTTTTGCTGACCACGTGATTTCATTGTTTGACCACGAAGGGCTGCAAGCCCAGGTGGAATTGGAAGTGAAGGATGTGGTCACCGCGGTAGCCCTGGTCTCCAGCGGCTTTGGCCTGTGCGTGACGCCCGAGGCGGCCAGCAGCCTGCAACTGCCGGGGGTGGTGTACCGACCGCTCAAAGCCGATCCACCGCCTACGGTGGACCTGGTTTGCCTGTACCGCCGGGATGATGCCTCGCCGATATTGACGGCCTTCCTGGATACCGTGCGCAAATTCCAGCCGCAAAGCGCGAGCCAAGGACAGATCCGCTGACAACTTCATCATGGCAAGCTACACCATTCCTATTGAAAACGACTGCAGCAATTACCGCTGCACCGGCGCCAGCCAGCAGCGCAGCCCGCTGCTCAAGCGGGTTTGAGGAGCGCACTCGATGTTGTTTGATACCCGCCCCAAAGTCAGTGTGCATGTCGTGCAGACCAACGAAACCTTCCCCTGCGCCAGCGACGAGAGTTTGCTGCAGGCCATGTTGCGTCTGGGCCGCAAGGGCATCCCGGTGGGTTGCGTCAATGGTGGTTGTGGCGTCTGCAAGGTTCACGTGACCGAAGGGCAGTGCCGGCCCCTCGGTCCCATCAGTCGCGCGCACGTCAGTGCAGCGGAGGAAGCGCAAGGCTTCACGTTGGCCTGCCGTGTGGCGCCCGTCACCGCCATCCGGCTGGAGGTCGCGGGCAAGTTCGAGAAGCCGTTTCGAAAAGGCTTTGCCGCAGCGGCAAAGCCCTGATTTTTAACCACGAGGAGACTTCAATGGGAATCATGAGAATTGGTCACGCCAGCCTTCGGGTGATGGACATGGCAGCCGCCCTCAAGCACTACGAAAACGTGCTGGGCATGAAAAAGACAATGGAGGACAAGCACGGCAACGTGTACCTCAAGTGCTGGGACGAATGGGACAAATACTCGCTGGTGCTGACGCCCTCAGACCAGGCGGGCCTGAACCACGTGGCCTACAAGGTCGAGAAGGACGCCGACCTGGACGACCTGCAGAAGAAGGTCGAAGCCTACGGCATCAGCACCAAGATCCTGCCCGAAGGCACTCAGCCTTCGACCGGGCGCATGCTTCAGTTCAACATGCCCAGCGGCCACGAAATGCGGCTGTATGCGATGAAAGAATATGTGGGCACCGAGGTCGGTAGCCTGAACCCCGACCCCTGGCCCGACAACATCAAGGGCGCGGGCGCGCACTGGCTGGACCACTGTTTGCTCATGTGCGAACTCAACCCGGAAACCGGGGTGAACAAGGTCGCCGACAACACCAAATTCATGATCGAGGCGCTCGACTTCTTCCTCACCGAGCAGGTGCTGGTTGGCCCGGCCGGCGACATGCAGGCCGCCACCTGGCTGGCCCGCACCACCACGCCGCACGACATTGCTTTTGTGGGCGGACCGCGCATGGGACTGCACCACATTGCGTACTTCCTGGATTCCTGGCACGACATCCTGAAGTCAGCCGACGTGATGGCAAAAACCAAGACCCGGATCGATGTGGCGCCGACACGCCATGGCATCACCCGGGGCGAGACCATCTACTTCTTTGACCCGAGCGGCAACCGCAACGAAACCTTCGCGGGTCTGGGCTACCTGGCCCAGCGCGACCGCCCCGTGACCACCTGGGACGAATCGCACCTGGGCAGCGGCATTTTTTATCACACGGGTGACCTGGTGCCTTCGTTCACTGAGGTGTACACCTGATACGGGCTGTGCGAAATCATGACTAAAACGGAGACCGCCTCCCGGTCCGAGCCCCCGGCTTCCGGCTTGCCCGTCAGCGTCGCCTTGCAGTCCATCGACTGGCACGCGGCGCACCTGGCGGTTGGCGCGGCGGTGCAGGCGGCCCGGGAGCGGGGCGTGTGCATCAATGTGGCCGTGGTGGATGCCGGCGGCGTGCTGGCGGCGTTCCTGCGCATGCCCGGTGCGCCGCTGCATTCGGTGGACATCGCCATCGACAAGGCCTACACCGCCGTCAGCTTTGGCCTGGCCACCAGTCAGTGGCAGGCCGCCCTGCAGCAGCACTCCGCCGCCGTGCGCGAAGGCCTTGTGCTCAGGCCGCGCTTTGTGGCCTTTGGCGGCGGGCTGCCGCTGATGGAGAACGGTCAGCGCATCGGCGGTATCGGTGTCTCGGGTGGCTCCGAGGAGCAGGACGAAGCCTGTGCGCAAGCCGGGCTAGCCGCGATTGGATTGAGCAGCTAACTTTCCTGGCCCTTGGCGAAGCGCCTGGGGCCATGAAAGTTATTTCACGTTAACGGCGCAGAGCAAGAGCTACCGCGCCTTTTTTGGAAGAGTTGGATATGAAAGAGATCAAGAACTTCATCAACGGTGCCTACGTGGGCAACGTCAGCGGCAGGACCTACGAGAAGCGCAACCCGGTCGACAACTCGCTGATCGGCAACGTCTACGAGGCCGGCAGGCCCGAAGTCGATGCCGCGGTGGCTGCGGCCAAGGCCGCGCTCAAAGGACCCTGGGGCAAGCTCTCGGTGGTGGACCGCTGCGCCATGCTTGATGGCGTGGTGGCCGAGATCAACCGCCGTTTTGATGACTTTCTGCAGGCCGAAATTCTTGATACCGGCAAGCCCAGTCACCTGGCCTCGCACATCGACATCCCGCGTGGCGCGGCCAACTTCAAGATCTTCACCGACACCATCAAGAACGTCTCGACCGAATCGTTCGAGATGCGCACTCCCGACGGCAAGACCGCGCGCAGCTACGGCGTGCGCACGCCGCGTGGCGTGATCGCGATCATCTGCCCGTGGAACCTGCCGCTTTTGCTGATGACCTGGAAGTGCGGCCCGGCCATGGCCTGCGGCAACACCGTGGTCGTCAAACCCTCAGAAGCCACCCCCAGCACCGCCACGCTGCTGGGCGAAGTGATGAACAAGGTCGGCGTGCCGCCCGGCGTTTACAACGTGGTGAACGGCTTTGGCATGGATTCCGCCGGGGCCTTTTTGACGGCCCACCCGGATGTGAACGGCATCACCTTCACCGGCGAGACCAAAACCGGCACGGCCATCATGAAAGCCGGCGCCGACGGCATCCGCCCGGTGTCGCTCGAACTCGGTGGCAAGAATGCCGCCGTGGTGTTTGCCGACTGCGACTTCGACAACGCCGTCAACACCGTCACCCGCTCGGCCTTTGAGAACGCCGGCCAGGTCTGCCTGGGCACCGAGCGTGTCTACGTAGAACGCCCGATCTTCGACAAGTTTGTCGCCGCCCTGAAGGTCAAGGCAGAAACCATGAAGCCCGGCCGCCCGTTTGATGCCGACACCAAGATCGGCCCGCTGGTCAGCAAGATCCATCAGAAAAAAGTGCTGTCCTACTACGCCAAAGCCAAGGAAGAAGGCGCCAACATTGTGTTTGGTGGCGGCGTGCCCGACATGCCGGACGATCTCAAGGACGGCTGCTGGGTGGAGCCGACCATTTGGACTGGCCTGCCCGAGACGGCTTCGGTGGTGCGTGAAGAGATCTTTGGCCCCTGCTGCCACATCCAGCCCTTCGACACCGAAGAAGAAGCCGTGCGCATGGCGAACGACACCAAGTACGGACTGGCGACCTCCATCTATACCCAGGACATCAGCCGCGCCAGCCGCCTGGCCACGCAGATTGAAGTGGGCTTGTGCTGGATCAACAGCTGGTTCCTGCGCGACCTGCGCACGCCCTTTGGCGGCTCCAAGCAGTCCGGCATCGGGCGTGAAGGTGGTGTGCACTCGCTCGAGTTCTACACCGAGCTGCGCAACGTGATGATCAAGTACTGAAGGCCGATCCATGACTCAGAACGCTGAAATCGGCCAGTCCATTGTGGCCAATGGCATCAATACCAACTACCACGACGTCGGCACCGGCTTTCCGGTGCTGCTGATCCACGGCTCCGGCCCCGGGGTGAGCGCCTGGGCCAACTGGCGCCTGACGATTCCAGCCCTGGCGCAGCAGCGCCGGGTGATTGCGCCCGACATGGTCGGCTTTGGCTACAGCGAGCGGCCGAAAGGCGTTCGCTACAACCTGGACACCTGGGTGGCGCAGGCCGTGGGTCTGCTCGATGCCCTGGGCATTGAACAAGCCGACCTGGTGGGCAACTCGTTTGGGGGCGGCCTGGCGCTGGCCCTGGCGATCCGCCATCCCAAGCGGGTGCGGCGGTTGGTGCTGATGGGCGCGGCCGGTGTGTCGTTCCCGATCACGCCCGGTCTGGATGCGGTCTGGGGCTACCAGCCCTCGATTGCGGCCATGCGCAAGCTGCTCGACGTCTTCGCCTTTGACCGCACGCTGATGACCGACGAACTGGCCGAGCTGCGGTACAAGGCCAGCATCCAGCCCGGCTTTCAGGAGGCGTTTGAGAGCATGTTTCCCGCGCCCCGGCAAAACGGCGTGGAGGCGCTGGCCAGCCGCGAACAAGACATCCGTGCGCTGCCGCACGAGACGCTGGTGGTTCACGGCCGTGAGGATCAGGTGATTCCCCTGTCCAACTCGTTGACGCTGGCGCAATGGATTTCCCGCTCGCAGTTGCATGTGTTCGGCCGATGTGGCCACTGGACGCAAATTGAACACGCCGCCCGCTTTGCCCAACTGGTCGGGAATTTCCTGACCGAAGCGGATGCGCTGGCGGCCTGACCCAAGAACCAGGGCACTATTGTTTTGATAGCTATACAGGCACTGTTCACGAGGGCTAGAGGCCGAAAACACTTGAATATTTGCGATTTTCCATTTTCCATTCAACCGACAGGACCTACTTACCTATGGATGCCACACTGATCGAAACCCTGGGCGACGAGTTGTTCCGCGCCATGAGCACCCAAACCGTGGTCGAGCCGCTGACCAACCGCCACCCCGGCATCACCATCGAGCACGCCTACCTGATCCAGCAGCGCATGCTCTCCAACCGCCTGAAAGCGGGCGAGCGCATCGTCGGCAAAAAGATTGGCGTCACCTCGGCCGCCGTGATGAACATGCTGGGCGTCTACCAGCCCGACTTTGGCTACCTGCTCGACGGCATGATCTACAACGAAGGGCAGTCCATCGTGGCCAGCACCCTGATCCAGCCCAAGGCCGAAGGCGAAATTGCCTTCATCCTGAAGAAAGACCTGATGGGCCCCGGCATCAGCAACGCCGATGTGCTGGCCGCCACCGAGTGCGTGATGCCCTGCTTCGAGATCGT
>NZ_JAUSLE010000067.1 GCF_030646845.1 Rhodoferax sp.
GTAATTCTGAACCTGCGCCATGAAATCCATAGTCACGACGACAATGATCAAAAGTGAAGTGCCGCCGAAGTAGAACGGTACGTTGTACTTCAGGATAAGGAACTCCGGCAGCAAGCACACCAGCGTGATATAGATTGCACCTGCAAACGTCAAGCGAAGCAGAATCTTGTCGATGTACTTGGCCGTTTGATCTCCCGGACGAATACCTGGGATAAACGCACCACTCTTCTTCAGGTTGTCTGCTGTTTCGCGGCTATTGAATACCAATGCGGTATAAAAAAAGCAGAAAAATATGATCGCAGCGGCGTAAAACATCACATAGATGGGTTGTCCTGGAGACAACGAACTGGCGATATCTTTCAACCAGCGCATCGACTCACCTGCACTGAACCACCCTACCACCGTCGCCGGTAACAAAATAATCGATGACGCAAAGATCGGAGGAATGACACCCGCCATGTTCAACTTCAAGGGAAGGTGCGACGACTGCCCACCATATACCTTGTTGCCAACCTGGCGCCTTGCATAATTCACCAGAATCTTTCGCTGTCCACGTTCGACAAACACGACAAAGAACGTGACGAGAGCTACCAGAACGACGATGAACAGGGCGATGATGATGCTCATCGCACCGGTACGGACCAATTCAAGCAATCCCCCGATCGCATTCGGCAAACCCGCCGCGATACCAGCAAAAATCAGGATCGAGATACCATTTCCCAAACCGCGCTCTGTAATCTGTTCACCCAACCACATCAGGAACAATGTTCCAGCAGTCAAAGTCACGACGGCGGTCATGCGAAATCCGAAACCCGGGTCAATCACCAGCCCTGCCGAACTTTCCAGCGCAATCGCGATACCCATCGACTGAAACAGGGCAAGACCAAGCGTCCCGTAGCGCGTGTACTGTGTAATCTTGCGCCGACCAGCCTCGCCCTCTTTCTTCAACTGCTCGAAAGCAGGAAGCACATAAGTCAGCAATTGCATGACGATCGAAGCCGAAATATACGGCATGATCCCCAACGCAAAAACAGTAAAGCGGGACAAAGCACCACCAGAGAACATGTTGAACATGCCCAGAATGCCACCTTGCTGACCTTTGAAGAACTGCGCCAACTGCGCGGGGTCAATACCTGGAACAGGAATGTGCGCGCCCACACGGTACACGACCAGCGCGAGCAGCAAGAAGACAAGCCGGCGCCGAAGGTCGCCGAATTTGCCAGTCTTTGCCAGTTGAGCCGCGTTAGTTGCCACTTGTGAAATCTTTCAATTACCGGCTTAAACCAAGCTTCCGCCGGCCGCTTCGATGGCGACCTTGGCAGCGGCTGTTGCCCCAATGCCCGTGAGTTTCACGGCCTTGGTCAACTCACCCGTCTTGATAATTTTGACGACCTTGGCCAGCTCACCCACCAAACCAGCCTGCTTCAGGGTCACCAAGTCCACCTCAGCGGCACCGAGCTGCTCCAGCGCACCCAGAGTCACTTCAGCATTGAACTTCAACAGATGGGATTTGAAACCGCGCTTTGGCAGACGGCGATGCATAGGCATTTGACCGCCTTCAAAACCAACCTTGTGATAGCCACCTGCGCGAGACTTCTGACCCTTGTGACCGCGACCTGCAGTCTTTCCGATGCCTGAGCCAATACCACGACCGACACGACGCTTGTAGTGCTTCGCACCGTCAGCGGGCTTGATGCCATTGAGTTCCATCATCAACCTCTTAGAGCACTTTGATCAGATAACTGATCTTGTTAATCATGCCACGGACCTCGGGCGTATCGACCAACTCGCTTGTGCTGCGAATTTTGCGAAGACCCAGTCCACGAACGGTGGCGCGGTGCGATTCCTGGCAGCCGATAGGGCTACGAACCAGTTGCACTTTGACTGTTTGTTTTGTTGTCATGTGTAAAACTCCTGATTAAACGAAGAGTTCTTCAATGGTCTTGCCGCGCTTGGCCGCCACTTGCGACGGGGTCGTCGCATGCGACAGGGCATCCAGCGTGGCGCGAACCATGTTGTACGGGTTAGTCGACCCATGGCTTTTCGCCACGATGTCAGTAATGCCGATAACTTCGAAGACCGCGCGCATAGGACCACCAGCAATGATGCCGGTACCCTTGGGGGCTGGCGCCATCATGACTGCAGCAGCACCGTGCTGACCCATCACCTTGTGGTGGATCGAACCGTTCTTGAGCGAGATCTTGGTCATGTTGCGACGGGCTTCTTCCATCGCTTTTTGCACAGCTGCAGGCACTTCCTTGGACTTGCCTTTACCCATGCCAACACGGCCTTCGCCATCACCGACCACGGTCAGAGCCGCGAAACCAAGAATACGGCCGCCTTTGACCACCTTGGTAACGCGATTGATCGCGATCATCTTCTCGCGCAGGCCATCTTCAGGCCCTTCAGCCCGACCCTGCATTTTCGCTTGAACTTTAGCCATCTTAATTTCCGATCTGCTTAGAACTGCAAGCCAGCTTCACGCGCTGCATCTGCCAACGCTTTCACGCGGCCATGGTACGCAAAGCCTGCACGATCAAACGCAACTTTCTCAACACCAACCGCCTTGGCTTTTTCAGCCAGACGCTTGCCAATAGCTTGGGCAGCGGCAACATTGCCACCTTTGCCCGAACCGCCCAATGCCTTGCGCACTTCAACCTCTGCAGTTGACGCGCTTGCCAACACCTTGCCGCCATCGCCAGAGATAACGCTGGCGTAAATATGCAAGTTGGTGCGATTTACCGTCAGACGTGCGACACCTTGAGTGGCGATACGAATGCGGGTTTGACGAGCTCTGCGCAGACGCTGTTCTTTTTTGGTCAACATGTTGCAGCTCCTTATTTCTTCTTGGTTTCTTTGATCGTGATCTTTTCGTCCGAATAACGGATACCCTTGCCTTTGTAGGGCTCGGGAGGACGAATTGCACGGATCTCGGCAGCCACTTGGCCCACCCGCTGACGATCCGCACCCTTGATCACGATTTCCGTGGGAGTGGGCGTTGCAACGGTGATGCCAGCTGGCATGTCTTTGTTAACCGGATGGGAGTAACCCACCGTCAGATTCAGCTTCGCGCCCTGGGCCTGAGCTTTGTAGCCCACACCAACGAGACTCAGCTTTTTCTCGAAACCCTTGGTCACACCGACCACCATGTTGTTCACCAGCTGACGCATGGTGCCGCTCATGGCATTTGCTTCACGGGAGTCGTTGGCAGGCTGAAAACTCAGCGCGCCAGCATCAGTGGTTACTTTGACCAAAGCATTCTGGGTCAAGAACAAGGTTCCACCAGAGCCTTTGACGCTGATCTGGTCTTGCTTGATTGACACATCCACACCGGCCGGAACGGCGACGGGCATTTTTCCTATACGGGACATCTTCTATTTCTCCTCAATGTCACGCTTTAGGCGACGTAGCAGAGCACTTCACCACCGACACCGGTAGCGCGCGCCTTGCGATCAGTCATGACGCCCTGAGGGGTTGTGACAATTGCCACACCCAGGCCGTTTTGAACTTGCGGAATGGCATCACTGCCACGGTAAACGCGCAGACCAGGACGACTGACGCGCTCAATGCGCTCAATCACAGGCCGTCCAGCGTAATATTTCAGGGCGATTTCCAATTCAGGCTTGCCATCCTTGGCATTCACCTTGAAACCGTCAATATAGCCTTCGTCTTTCAACACCTGTGCAATCGCCACCTTCACTTTGGAAGAGGGCACGCTGACAGTGGTTTTTGCCACCATCTGCGCATTGCGAATACGTGTCAACAGGTCGGCGATGGGATCACTCATGCTCATATCTATGTCTCCTACCGCTTACCAGCTGGCCTTGACCATGCCGGGGATTTCCCCTGCAAAAGCCATTTCACGAATCTTTGCACGCGCCAGACCAAAATGCTGGAACGTACCACGGGGACGTCCAGTGATGGCGCAACGATTGCGCTGACGTGTCGGGTTCGCGTTGCGTGGGAGCTTTTGCAGACCCAGGCGGGCTGCAGCACGCTCTTCATCGCTGCGCTTTGCGTCGTTTGCGATTGCCTTGAATTCCGCATGTTTTTTTGCGTACTTGGCAACCAGGTTGTCGCGCTTGATTTCGCGCTGTATTAAAGCCATCTTAGCCACAGGTCACCTCAGTTCTTGAACGGGAAACGGAAACCCGTGAGCAGTGCCTTGCACTCTTCATCGGTCTTGGCCGTTGTGGTGATACTGATATTGAGACCACGCAAGGCATCAACCTTGTCGTATTCAATTTCAGGAAAAATGATCTGCTCTTTGACGCCGATGTTGTAGTTACCGCGACCATCAAATGCCCGACCAGAGATACCACGGAAGTCGCGGACACGCGGCAGAGCCACCGTCACGAAGCGATCGAGGAACTCGAACATCTGGACGCCGCGCAGGGTAACCATGCAACCAATTGCCTGATTCTCGCGAATCTTGAAGCCAGCAATGGCCTTCTTGGACATGGTGACAACGGGCTTTTGGCCAGCGATCTTGGTCAGGTCACTGACTGCGTGGTCCATGACCTTCTTGTCGGCCACGGCCTCACTCACACCCATGTTCAGGGTGATCTTGGTGAGACGCGGGACCTGCATCGGAGATGTGTAGCCAAACTTGGCCATCAGCTCTGGCGCCAGTTTTTCGCGATAGTGTTGTTGCAGACGAGCCATGCTTATGCCACCTTGATTTCTTCGCCGCTAGACTTGTAAACGCGAACACGCTTACCGTCAGCCGCCAGCTTGATACCAACACGATCAGCCTTACCAGTAGCAGCATTGAAGATGGCTACGTTGGACTGATGAATTGGCATGGACTTTTCAACGATGCCACCAACCGCACCCTTGAGGGGATTTGGCTTGGTGTGCTTTTTCACTACATTGACGCCCTCGACGAGCACGTAGGAGTCGTCTTTGCGCAAGGCAATCTTGCCGCGCTTACCCTTGTCGCGCCCCGTGAGCACGATAATGTCGTCGCCTTTGCGAATCTTGTTCATGGCGCGTCCTTACAAAACTTCAGGAGCCAGGGACACGATCTTCATGAACTTCTCAGTGCGCAACTCACGCGTCACTGGGCCGAAGATACGGGTGCCAATTGGCTCCAATTTGGCATTCAGCAACACTGCCGCATTGCCATCGAATTTGACCAGTGAGCCGTCGCTACGACGAATACCCTTGGCCGTACGTACCACTACCGCACTGTAGATCTCGCCTTTTTTGACGCGACCGCGCGGAGCAGCCTCTTTAATACTAACTTTGATGACATCACCAACGCTTGCATAGCGACGCTTGGACCCGCCGAGCACCTTGATGCACAGAACGGATTTGGCGCCGGTATTGTCGGCAACTTCTAATCGAGATTCAGCTTGGATCATTTCAATTTTTCCCAACTTGCACCAGAAGCATCAAACACCAGCCTTGCAGCCAACGCCTAACAACTTTCCAGTCAGTCTTGGGCCCGTCGTCCGTAACATGAACCACTCACATTACATTCTTTGGGCAGACACTTCATACTTTTTCAAGCGAAGCCCACAATTATGCATGACTTTGGACCGACCGTCAACCGCATTTATTCGGGCAAGCGCAAATATTGTTGCGCCAGCTCCTGAAAGGCTTCGACTTGCGGGTCCAGACCTGTTTCCTGGCGCAGGATCTCGCCCACCCGAACAGCCAGGGAACTTGCCAGTCGTGCATCCAGAAAAAGGAGTCGGGATCGTCGCGCTAGGACGTCTTCCACGTGAATGGCGTACTCAAAACGGGCAGCGAATCGAACCATGGCTTCAGTCAGGCCATCAGCGAGCGTCGTACTGGCGCCCGGCAAATTCAGCACCACAGACTGCTCGTCACCATAAGAATGCAGGCCGGGTAACTGACAAATCGAATGTCCGTGTAGTTCTGATGAATCTGCCCCGATGAGCTTCAAGTGAACAGTCACACTGTCTTTAGGCCCGTCTAGCAGCGACTTTTCGAGGCATGTCGTCAGCACATCTTCGGCCATCGCGCGGTAAGTTGTCCACTTGCCGCCGGTGACCGTCACCAAGCCACTGCGACTGACCAGAACGGTGTGTTCGCGACTCAACCCCTTGGTGCCTTCCCCGTCATCGTCAGGGGGTTTGACCAGTGGGCGCAGTCCAACCCAGACACTCCTGACATCTGCGCGGACCGGCGCACGACGCAGGTAGCGGGCGGACTCATTCAGGATGAAATCCACCTCTTCCCGGAACGGCAGGGGTTCGCGCGGCAAGTCTTTGCGCGGGGTATCGGTGGTACCAAGGATGACTTTCCCCAGCCACGGCACAGCGAACAAAACGCGTCCATCCGCCGTGTTGGGCACCATCAGGCCGACATCAGACCCCAGAAATTCGCGGTCCACCACGACATGGACGCCCTGACTGGGTGCCACCATGGGTTTGACGAGGTCGCGGGCGCCCTCCCCATTGACCCTCCCGTCTTTTTGCCGGAGCTCATCCACCCAGACGCCGGCGGCGTTGACGATACACCGGGCATTGATCCGGTATTGCTTGCTGGTCTCCGTGTCTTCGCAGACAAGCCCCACGAGCCGCCCAGCCTCATGCACAAGATCGACCGCGCGGCAGTAGTTCACCAACAGGGCGCCGTGGGTTGCAGCAGTGCGGGCCAATGCCAGCGCCAGCCGCGCATCGTTGAACTGGCCGTCCCAATACCTGACCCCGCCCTTGAGCCCGTTCGGCTGCGCCGTTGGCAACAGGGCAAGGGTTTCGTCGCGAGTCAGGAATTCGGTCTTTCCCAGGCCGGCCTTGCCTGCCAGCGCGTCGTACATCTTGAGCCCCATCCCGTAGAAAGGCGTCTCCCACCATCGATAAGACGGCATGATGAACGACAAGGGCTGCGCGAGGTGCGGCGCATTGCGCAGCAACGTCGTGCGTTCATGCAGCGCCTCGCGCACCAGGCCGATATTGCCCTGTGCCAGATAGCGCACACCGCCGTGAACCAGCTTGGTGGAACGTGATGAGGTTCCCTTGGCAAAATCATGGGACTCCACCAACACCACACTGAGTCCCCGCGCCGCGGCGTCCAGCGCCACACCCAGGCCGGTAGCCCCGCCCCCCACAATCGCAATGTCATAGTGACGGTTCGCGGCCAGTCGCGCGATTAGCTCATTTCGTTCGGTGAGCAGAGGCGTCGGCAGTGTGGGCATAAGTCGGAATCATTGAATGTTTCTTTTAGCAGAGGCAAGTATTATTCGCCACTATATGAGGCATCCATGACTTACCTGCTCGCCCTGGACCAGGGCACCTCCAGCTCACGCAGCATTGTTTTTGATCCCGCCGGGCATATCGTGGCACAGGCGCAGCAGGAGCTGGCGCAGATCTACCCGCAACCCGGCTGGGTAGAACACGACCCGCAGGAAATATGGCGTACCCAGCTCGCCACCGCGCGCGACGCCCTGGCCAAGGCAGGCATCCAGGCCCGTGACGTACGCGCGATTGGGATCACCAACCAGCGTGAAACGACCATCGTCTGGAACCGGGCCACCGGCGTGCCGATTCACCATGCCATCGTCTGGCAGGACCGCCGCGCCGAGCCCACCTGCGTCACCTTGCGCGAACGCGGCCTGGCCGGCATGATCCAGGCCAAAACCGGGCTCCTGGTCGATGCCTACTTCTCCGGCACCAAGCTCAAATGGCTTCTGGACCACGTGCCTGGCGCCCGGCAGCAGGCAGCCAATGGCGAACTCGCCTTTGGCACGGTTGACAGCTGGCTGATCTGGCGCCTCACGGGGGGCGCAGTGCACGCCACCGACGTCAGCAACGCGTCACGCACCATGCTGTTCAATATCCACACCAACCAGTGGGACCCCGAGCTGCTGCAGGCGCTGGACATTCCGGCCAGCATGATGCCTTCTGTGAAGCCCTCCAGCGCGCTGTATGGCGAGATCCACCCCGACCTGCTGGGCCACGCCATTCCGATTGGCGGCGTGGCGGGTGACCAGCAAAGCGCCTTGTTCGGCCAGGCCTGCTTCAAGGCCGGCATGGTCAAGAACACCTATGGCACCGGTTGTTTCATGCTGATGCACACCGGGCAGAAGTGCGAAACCTCACACAACGGACTGATCACCACCAGCGCCGCGCAAGCCACGGCACAGACCGAATTCGCCCTGGAGGGCAGCGTGTTTGTCGGTGGCGCCGTGGTGCAATGGCTGCGCGATGGCCTGCACGCCATTCCGAACAGCGGCGAGGTGCAGGCACTGGCCCAAAGCGTGCCTGACTCCGGCGGCGTGATCGTGGTGCCGGCCTTCACCGGACTGGGTGCGCCTTATTGGAAGCCGGACGCCCGCGGCAGCATCACCGGCCTGACCCGCGGCAGCACCGTGGCGCACATCGCTAGGGCCGCGCTGGAAAGCATTGCTTTTCAGAGCGCCGCCCTGCTGCAGGCCATGAGCCGTGACGCAGTGGCAGCTGGCGGCGCCACCGTGGCCGAACTCCGGGTCGATGGCGGCGCCAGTATCAATGACCTTCTGATGCAGTTCCAGGCGGATCTGCTCGGCATTCCGGTGGTCCGGCCAGCAGTCACAGAAACCACCGCGCTTGGCGCCGCCTACCTGGCCGGCCTGGCAACCGGGGTCTATCACAGCACGGATGAACTCACTCATCTGTGGCGATCCGAGCGGCGCTTCCTGCCCACGCTCGCCACCGAGCGCGCCCGGGAACTGATGGAACGGTGGGAGCACGCAGTCAGGCAGACGGTGCTGTAGCACCAGCGGTGTCGCTTTGCGCCGTCGCGGTTTGCCTGCCCCGGTACGGCGTGGGTCAGACGTTTGATTAGACTCAAGGGCTTGGCCACATTGTTGTTGGCGACCTACCTGCGGGAACATTCATGAGCAAGCGCATTGCATTTATTGGCGGCGGAAACATGGCCAGCGCCATCATCGGCGGCTTGATTGGCCAGGGCTTCGCGCCGGACCACATCGACGTCGTGGAGCCGTTTGCCGAGGCCCAGGAAAAGCTGAAGAACCTCTATGGCATCGTGGCGCAGGCCCAGTCCGGTGCATTTCTGGCCGGGGCAGCCATGGTGATTTGGGCCGTCAAGCCCCAGACCTTCAAGGAAGCCGCGCTGCAAGTGCGACCTCACACCAAAGATGCCCTGCATTTGAGCGTCGCCGCCGGCATCCGAAGCGACAGCATTGCACGCTGGGTGGGCACCGAGCGGGTGGTGCGCGCCATGCCCAACACGCCAGCCCTGATTGGCAAAGGCATCACCGGCCTCTTTGCGCGACCCGCAGTGACGGCCGAAGACCGGGAATGGGTGAGCCAGGTGGTCGCCACCACCGGCGAGTCTCTTTGGCTGGAAACAGAAGACCAGCTGGATGCGGTCACCGCCCTGTCCGGCTCGGGCCCGGCCTATATGTTCTATTTCATGGAAGCGATGATGGACGCGGGCACCGACATGGGCCTGTCCCGCGCGCAAGCCTGCCAACTGGCGGTGGCCACCTTCATTGGCGCCGGCGAGTTGGCACGCAGTTCCGGCGAGGCGCCCGAAATACTGCGCCAGCGCGTCACATCCAAGGGCGGCACCACACACGCCGCCATCTCAAGCATGGAAGACGACAACATCAAGGCCCAGTTTGTCCGGGCCATGCACGCGGCGCGCCGCCGGGCGCAAGAACTGGGCGATGAATTCGGCGACGCCTGAAAGTCAGCCGATCACCAGCAGGCCGTCAACGGGCGCCGGCAGCAGCGCGTTGAAAAACGGCAGATCTGCGGCCATCCGCCAGCGAGCATGCGACACGTCGTCACCCCAAAGGACTCATTGATGAAGAAACTGTTTTCCGCGCTGATCAGCGCCGCCCTGATCGCCATGCCCCTGGCCGTGATCTCCACCCCCGTTGCCGCCAAGACCGCAACGCAGGTCAAGAGTGAGAAAAAAGCCACTCATGCCAAAGGTGCAGTCAAGGCCAAGGCGGTTGCCAAGTCAAAGTCAACGTCCAAGGCGAAGGCGAAGCCCAAAAAGAGAGCGAAAGCGAAAGCAAAGCCCAGGACCACGAAGAAAGCGGTCAAAAAGAAAATCTGACCGCCGGGTCGCCAATGCAGCATCCAGGAATTGCTGCCTGGACCAACACAAGCCGCCCGTCCACAGGCGGCTTTTTCATTTCAGGGCATAACTTGCGGCAATGCCCGCAAAAAGGGTGAACCCGAGCCAGTGGTTGAGGCGGAACGCCTTGAAACAACCCGCGCGCGCACGCGTGCGGATCAGGGTGTAATGCCACACCACCTGCGCCGCCGCGAGTACAAGCGCTATATAAAACATAGCATCAAGCGCATATTCTGCGAGGGCTACAGCCCAAATAGCCATATAAACAAGATAGCAGAGCATGATCACCGGCACGTCCAGCCGCCCCAGCGTGATGGCCGATGTTTTCATGCCGATGGCCAGGTCGTCGTCCCGGTCCACCATGGCGTACTCGGTGTCGTAGGCCAGCACCCAAAACAGATTGCCCAGCAACAGCACCCAGGCCAGCAGCGGCACCCTGGACTGCACAGCGGCAAAGGCCATCGGAATACCAAAGCTGAACGCCACGCCCAGCACCGCCTGTGGCATGGAGACAAAACGTTTGGCATACGGGTAGACCAGCGTGACCGCCAGCGCGGCGAATGACCAGCCGATGGCGGCGGCGTTGGTGGTGAGCACCAGCGCAAACGCCAGCAGCGCCAGCACCGCACCAAGCAGCAGCGCCTCCTTCACCGACACCGCGCCGGTGGTCACCGGGCGACCGGCCGTGCGTTTGACGTGCCGATCGAACTCACGGTCGGCCACGTCGTTGACGCAACAGCCCGCGCTTCGCATCAGGATCGTACCCAGCACGAACACGGCCAGCAAATGCCAGCCGGGGAAACCGTGCGCGGCGATCCACAGCGCACTCAAGGTCGGCCACAGCAGCAGCAGCCACCCGGCCGGGCGGCTCCAGCGAATGAGATCAAGGTACAGCGCGACGCGAGGTCGAAGTGCGCTCACGGCCCACCCCCTCAGGACAGGCGAATCACGCCAGGCAACTCGCAGGCGTAGATGGCATTGCGCAGTGCCGCAATGGCCTCGTAACGGGTGAAACTGCGGCGCCACACCAGCACCACCCGGCGGGTCGGCGGGTCCCCCACAAACGGCAGGTATTTGACATAGGGATCTTCATCGCGCTTGCGCCGGGGCTTGGCCTGCAGCGCTTCTTTGGGAACGCTCAGGCGCGGCACCAAAGTGACACCCATGCCGGCGGCAACCATGTGCTTGATGGTCTCCAGGGAGGAGCCTTCAAAGCTCTTGCGGATGCCCTCGGCATTGCTGGAAAACCGCGAGAACTCCGGGCAAACCTCCAGCACGTGGTCGCGGAAACAATGACCGCTGCCCAGCAGCAGCATGGTCTCGCGCTTGAGTTCTTCGGTCGTGACCGAGTCTTGCGCCGCCAGCGGATGATTGATCGGCACCGCGGCAAGGAAAGGTTCGTCATACAGGGCGGCGACGGCCAGCCCGGCATCCGGAAAAGGCTCGGCCAGGATGGCGCAGTCAATTTCACCGGTGCGCAGCATCTCAAGGAGCTTGACGGTGAAGTTTTCCTGCAGCATCAGCGGCATTTGCGGCGTGTGCGCAATCATCTGGCGCACCAGATCGGGCAGCAGATAGGGGCCAATGGTGTAGATCACGCCCAGCGTGAGCGGCCCGGCCAGCGGGTCTTTGCCGCGTTTGGCGATTTCCTTGATGTTGGCTGCCTGCTCCAGCACGCTCTGGGCCTGGCGCACGATTTCTTCCCCCAGCGGCGTCACCGTAATTTCAGCTGCATTGCGCTCGAACAGCTTGACGTCCAGCTCTTCTTCCAGCTTCTTGACGGCGACCGACAGCGTCGGCTGCGACACATAGCAGGCGTCAGCCGCCTTGCCAAAATGCCGCTCACGGGCGACGGCGACGATGTATTTGAGTTCGGTCAGTGTCATGGTGTCATTGTGGCATTCAACGCCGCAGAAAAACAGCTTACGGCGCCAATACCCGAAGCTGAATCAGCTGCCGTGACTCACTTACCGCCGCGCTGCTGTAGACCCCGGGTTGCGCGCTGCCGCCAGTCGTCGCAATCGTGACCCATTGCCCCAGAGGCGCGCTGACCGTGGTGGCCAGCTGGCTGCGTGACTGGGTCGGCAGCTCGCTGCCGGTGCGATCACCAACCGCGGCCGACTGCACCTCGATCTCCACCGTGACAGGTTGTTTCGCGCCGGGCCAGCGTGGTTGGACCGTAAGGCCCTGACCGGCATCCATCCACGTCACCGCATTGACCACCGTGCCCCTGGCGCTGGCGGCCTGCACCCACTGCATCGGCATCGACTGCCCCAGGCGCAGGCTGGCCTTGGCGCCATTGCGCACCCGGATCTGCTGCGGCGCGAGCATGGGCTCGCGTGACTGCGTGCTGACCGTGAGGCCCGTCGCGTCTTGCACCTGCCGCAATTCGACCGTCAGGTCACGCTGGGGCAACTCCGCGAGGACGGGCTGCGCCAACAGCACCGAAAGGGCGGCAAGACCAAGGAGCTTTGAAGCAAGGTGTTTCATGATGCTGCCCATTGTTCCACGGTTGAGTTTGGCGGCCAGATTCGAGCCCCTACTGACGTGACACAATTTGACTGCTCGCTGACCAAGACACCAGAGACACATGCCCACACCTTGAGGAAACCCACCGTGAGTCAACTGTTTTCCCCTTTGAAGTTATCGTCCCCGCGCGGTGGCCTGGCGCTGGCCAGCCGGATTGTCATCGCCCCCATGTGCCAGTACTCCGCCGTCAACGGCGAGGCGACCGACTGGCATCTGGCGCACTGGACCAGCCTGCTCAACAGCGGGGCGGCCCTGTTCACCATCGAGGCCACGGCCGTGACGGCCGAGGGTCGCATCACACCCGGCTGTCTGGGCCTGTGGGACGACCGTACCGAAAAGGCGCTGGGCGACACCCTGAAGCGCGCCCGCAAGCTGGCGCCCCCCATGCCGGTGTGCATCCAGCTCGCGCATGCCGGGCGCAAGGCGTCAAGCGCGGCGCCCTGGCACGGCGGGCAATTGCTGTCCGCCGAGCAGGGCGGATGGCAGCCGCTGGGCCCTTCGGCCTTGCCGCAGCTGCCAAGCGAGCCGCCGCCCACCGAGTTGACCGTTGCGCAGATGGTGCAGATTCGCCATGCCTTTGTCCTCGCCGCGCAGCGGGCTGACCGCCTGGGCATTGATGCCATCGAACTGCACGCCGCGCACGGCTATCTGCTGCACCAGTTCCTCTCGCCCCTGGCCAACCAGCGCAGCGACAACTACGGCGGCAGCTTCGACAACCGCGTGCGCTTTCCGCTGGAAGTATTTGCCGCTGTGCGCCAGGTCTTTGACGGTGTGCTGGGGATGCGGGTATCGGCCACCGACTGGGTTGATGGCGGCTGGGACCTCGACCAGACAGTGGAACTTTCGCGTCGCCTGAAAGCCATGGGCTGTGACTTCATCCATGTGTCATCGGGCGGGGTGTCGCCGCAGCAAAAGATAGCCATCGGCCCGGCTTATCAGGTGCCCTTTGCGCGTCAGATCCGCCAGGCATCCGGCCTGACCACGATGGCCGTGGGCCTGATCACCAACCCCCAGCAGGCAGAGGCCATCCTGCAGGCCGGCGACGCCGACCTGATCGCCGTGGCCCGGGCGATTCTCTACAAGCCGCGCTGGCCCTGGGAAGCGGCTGCCGCGCTGGACGGCACAGTGACGGCCAGCCCGCCGTACTGGCGCTGCCTGCCGCGGGAAGCGGCAACCATTTTTGGCGACGTGCGAATCGGCCAGCGCTGAAGAATTGAAGAGTTGAAGCCGGCGACGCCTACTGCCTGACCAATACCGCCGGCAATTCCAGCGCCTTGATCTGAAGGGCAGCCTTCTCGGCCTCGCCCTTGCTGTCAAACGGCCCCGCCCGGACCCGGATCAGCCGCCCGGCCGGCGTGTCAGACGGTTCTGCCGCTGACGGCAGACCTATCGCTTCAACTTTCGTCCGCACGTTCTGCGCATTCACATCCTTGGCAAAGGCTCCCACCTGGACGAACCATTTGTGCGTGGCATTGGTTGCCTTTGGTTTTTCATCTGTGCCGGCACTGGCTACCGAGACAACGGGTTTGTCTTGCGCAGTGGTACTGACGGGTTTGTCGGTGTTGGTGACTGCCATCCGAACTGGCTCGGGAGGCATGGGCGTCAGAGACGCTGGCGACAGCGCCACCTTCGTCGTCAACTCTTCAGTGACTGCCGGACTGGCGGCGCTGGCCGATGCGCTGATCCCCGTAACAGGCGCCGAGGCCGGCTGGGTCTGTACCTCGGGCACAGCCATGCTGACCACTGCCAGCGCCGGCTGCGCCGCAACCGCCAGATCGCCGGCTGCCGGCGCGTCCAGCTTCGTCTGCGCCAGAGGAACACCCCCCTGACCGAAGTCCTGTACAAAGTTCACCCCGCCCGCAACCAGCGCCAGGGCCGCTGCGTTGACCGCGGCCACACCGGCCATCCGCCGCCTCGTGCTGGCCTGCCCGGACAGCGCCTCACAGGCCTCCTTCACCGTGGCGGCGTTGCGCAGGGCGGCAGAAATCTTCTTGCTGCAATCGGTGTAGTACCAGGCATTGGCATACAGGCCGGGCAGCACAAATGCAACCGTGAGAAACAGCAGGAACAGCATCAGCGCCGTGGCATCGGAATAGCTGAACGCCAGCTTGCCGACGCCAAAAATCATCAGGGCCAGCCCCAGCAAGGCCACCGCATAGACCAGCGCCCTGCTCCACATCTTGCGGAAAACAAGCCAGCCAAACGTGGCCCAATAGGCGGGCCAGTGCCAGGTTGCGCTCGTCTTGCCGTCGGCATCGAACTTGAGAAAATGACGCAGGTAGTAGTCCTGACCTTCGGGGCCAATGGCGGCCTTGTACAGCTCGGCGGTCACGCCAGTTGCAAGGGGATTCACGGGTTCGGAGGCCATCAGGGTTGCAGTGCTTGGCTGCCAGTAGCTACGACAGCGACAGTCTAATTCACCTTGGCGGCCGGCAGCCGCACTAATCCTTCAGACCATCCGTTTTGCCACTGATGGCGTTTGTCTGCCTCTTCTCAAGGATGACCAGGGCAATGCCGCCAAGAATGGCGCCGGACGCCAACGCCATGCGCCAGCTGATGGGCTCACCCAGCAAGACAATACCGCCCACGGCGGCGAGCACCGGCACACTGAGCTGCACGATCGCCGCCTGCGTGGCTTTCAGGGCGGGCAAGGCCTGGTACCAGATGGCGTAACCCAGGCCGGAAGTCAGCGCGCCCGACAAGACCGCATACCCCACCCCGGCACGGTCGATTGATAGCTCGTTGACCATGAGCAGGCTCAAAGCCGCCGTGATCGGGACGGCGCGCAGGAAATTCCCCGCCGTCACCTGCGTCGGATCGCCCGCGCCCTTGCCGCGCAGGGAGTAAATGCCCCAGGCGAGGCCCGCACCCAGCATCAACAAGGCACTGACCAGTGGCGGCGCCGCCAGACCCGGCAGCATCAGGCCCACCAGCCCGCCCAGTGCCAGCAAAAAACCAGCGAGCTGTAGCCGGGCCAAACGCTCACCTCGCCACACGCCATAACCGATCATCGTGGCCTGTACCGCACCAAACAACAGCAGCGCACCGGTGGCCGCCGACAGACGGACATAAGCAAAGGAAAAGCCCGCCGTATAGACGAACAAGGCGAACGCCGACGGCCAGTTGCCGCCAACGACCGCGCTGCGGCCGCGCCATCGCAGCAGCAGCCCCAGCATCAACGCGCCCGAAATCAGGCGGATCGTGGTGAAGCTGGCGGCGTCAATAGCGGTCTGCTTCAGCGCGATGCGGCAGAGCAGCGAATTGCCGGCAAACGCCAGCATCGCCAGCGCGGTCAGGAGAACAATGCGTGCCGGGGACATGGAGTTATTTTTGGTCATTCAGCCTGTGAAGCGTGCGGGCCGTCAGAGATCACCGCGGCATCCAGGCCGCACAGTTCCAGCACTGCTCGAAGCCGCCTTCCACCAGTTCACCGCAAGTACAGAGCCAGCGATGTTGCGGCACATGCTGCAAGTGATGCAGCAGTTCGCGCGCCCGTGCCTCCTGGGCCGGATGATGAATCCAGACCTCCGGCAGGCACTGGTCCGGCGGCAATTGGCCTGCCACGCCAGCCAGATACTGGCGTTGCACACTGGCGGCGATGCCTTCCACCACGAGCGCGTCAGCCCACAGCGTGGCAATCGCCAGGTTGGAGGCTTGGGTCAGGCGCAGCATGGGGAACGAGCATACGCCGCTTTGTGGTTCTGGGGCGATAGCGGTCAATGCGAAACGCTCAAAAATAGGTGGCACGCTCACCTCGTTTTTGGGCGTCAACAATACAACCGTTTCGGAATAGCCTGCATTTTCTCTGCCAATGAATAAACGTAGTTTCTATTCAATCTACTGCTTTTGAATCATCTTCGCCAGTCCACGCGCGATAAAAAGCGAGCCTTGCACGGATAAATGGTTATTGTCACGATACAACATCTGATTGTCCTTCATGGCCCAGCACCACTGGAGATCGCACAGTTCCGTGGCAGCATCGAACACCTTGATCTGTGGATATTTTTCTAGAATGGAACGAACTAGGCTCCGATAGTCGCGGTTGCGATCATCGAACTCTTGTCGCGGTACTGCGCAGGGTTGCTTAATTCGGTTAGTCAAGCGCGCAGGTCGGTTGTCGACGCACGACTTGGGATCAAAATCAAGTTCAGGCACATCAAGTACAAAAATAATCGTTTTATTTTTTGCTAACAATCGCTCAATGGTTGCCTTCATCGCTATTTCAAAAACAGCCGACGAGTTGGTAATTTCAGAATTGCCTGTTAGATTGATAGCTAAGTGCTTTTTAACTTCCACGTGAGGGCTGTAATCCTTTCCGGAAATGTAGATGGGCCATCTGGCTGCAAGGATCACAGTACGAACAGACTCGATGTTCTCCGCCAATTCCAGTGCACGATTGCGAAGTTGAGTGCAAAAAACAGGCTGCCCCTGTATCGCTGTGGTTACATCAAAAAATGGCACGCATGAATGCTCCGAAAGATGCAAAACAGTGTCTCTGGTTGGAAGGGTTACTTCCGCCAATCCCGGGTACAAGTGATTACTGTGTGAATCACCCACTAAGAAAATTGTGGGTTCTGTTGGTTTCGATTTTGCGCAGTAAGACGTTGAAAAATCTGGATAGGATTCTTTGCAGCCAGCGTTTCCATTGTTCGATCCCCAATCAAACTGAGCATTGTTGGCCGTCAATTGCTGATAACGAAACCTGAATCCATCATGTTTAAAGGTCATGTAACCCACACATCCGACGAGGGAGATTAAGGCGCACAAAACAGCGGTTGTTCGCCAAGTTTTTTCGCCCCTGCGTAGCGGTCGCTCAAGCATTCGGTAAGTCAGCCAGGCCAACACAAAACTCAACGCGACCACTGCCATCCGGATGTTGCGCGAAGGCGTTTCGCCTTCCATGAGGCGGGCAAATGACAGCAGCGGCCAGTGCCACAGGTAGAGCGGGTAACTGATCAGCCCGACAAAAACAACCCATCGATTGGCCAAAATCTTGCGGTTCACCCAGGCGCCCGACCCGGCCAGAATGAGCAGGCAGGCGCCTAGCACCGGAAACAAGGCCCATCCGCCCGGATACAGCTTGCCTTTGTGCAAGCCAAAAACGGCTGCCACGATCAGCAATAGGCCGCCAAACGCGAGCAAATTGTTCAGGATCGCGTCACGGCGTTCGGCAGCAGGCGGGTGCCGAAAAACAAGGGGATGGAAGACACAGCGTTGCAGCCAATAGGCCAACGGCGCGCTCTTGAACAGCTGCACATACGCCAGCACCGACCCCGCCAGCAACTCCCAAAACCGGGTATGCGGCATGAAAAACACCTTGGTCGCGTTTCTTTCGATGCCGCCGAGGTTCAAGCCGAACGACAGAAGGATCAACAGGAGCGCCACGCTCAGGGCGTTCAAACCCAGTCGCCAGGCACCCCAGATCAGCAGGGGGAAGACCAGATAAAACTGCTCTTCAATTGACAAAGACCAGAGGTGCATTAGCGGCTTTAGTTCGGAGGCCGTATCGAAGTACCCTGCCTCCTGGTGCAGCACAATGTTCTGGACGAAGCCGGCGCCAGCGGCCATGTGCTTGCCCAATTGCTTGAATTCGTCTGGCAACAGCACGAACCAGCCGATGGTGTACGACGCTGCCAGTACGAGGATCAGGGCCGGGAAGATGCGCCTGACGCGGCGGGCGTAGAACTCGCCAAAACTGAAGTCGCCTCGCTGCAGGCTCCGGAAAATGATGCTGGAAATCAGGAAGCCGGAAATGACGAAAAAGACGTCAACCCCGACGAAGCCGCCACGGAGGTGGGTGGGGAATGCGTGATAAATGACGACCGACAAAATGGCGATGGCGCGCAAGCCGTCAATGTCGGGCCGGTAAACAGGATGGGCGTTGTGCATGGATGATGTGCTGTGCTCCCTCTGCCGCAGCAGAATCCATCAGCGAAAAATACTTAAAAAAAGCAGCCATTATCAGTTGTAAACGGGTGTTGGGAAACGCTGAATTCCTGGCTTGACTGCGCGGTTTGAAGTCGGCTGTGCGAAGCAATGCGTGACTGCCAAGCGCTTGGGCTGTAATAGCCCCACCCCAAAGTAGGCGGGCACAGCGGCGGTTCCCACTGGCAAAGTTTGTTCCGACCGCTGTGACCGTCACCGTGTTGATAACGAGTGCAGCGTGATTGATGCAATCTTGGGCGACTCACGTCCAGCACACCTTTGGTTTGCCAGAGGTGCTAATGCAAGTCCATTTCGCCCGACAACCAACTTTCACCCTCCGTCTTCTTCCAGAAGGAAACGCAACAAGTTTTGCCGTTGAGAAAGTGTATGTAAACGAATCCTTTGTTGAACAGCAAGCAACCCGCCACCCCTTTACTTAACGCCTGTATCAATCAAGTGGGAAACCGTAGCACCCAATGTCGGCAATCTGGCAGGCAGATCAGCATCTCTAATGATCGCCAAGCTTTTAAGCAGCCCATCACCGAGGCGTGGTTGGGCTTCAGCGACCATCCAGCCCTGCGCAATCGATTCCACTCTCGCGACAAGATATACAGGGCAGCGGTTCATCGGCGCGATGCCAAAGGGCCGGCACAGGGTCCTGCATCAGGAATAGCAACCGCCTGAATTGCTATCAATTAAATCGCGAAAGGCGCAATATCGACGTGGGCTACAGCCCAGTTCTTCATATTAAATAGGCAAGCCTTCGGCTGCTATGCCTTCAAAAACTCCGCCTTGCCGCCCAGCCAGCGCTGCACGTGTTTCTCGGCCAGCGCCGGATGCTGATCGAGCATCACCGGCGCCCAGCGGCGCGCCCAGGCCAGCAGCGCGGTGTCGGTTGCCAGATCAGCAAAGCGCAACATCGCCGCACCCGACTGGCGTGCGCCCAGAAACTCGCCGGGGCCGCGAATCTCCAGGTCGCGCCGGGCGACAGAACCGACCTCCGGTTTGAAAGGGCAGAAAACTCAACAGATGCTGGGAAAGACGGTCATTCCAGCCGAGCCACTGACGTTTCAGAGAATAGCGACGGCCGGAACAGTTGCTCTGCGTCGCCAGGATCCCGCGCTGCCCACAAGCCCAGGTCATGGGCACGCATCGGTTTGGCGAACAAATACCCCTGCAACTCATCGCAGCCCATACTGACCAGCATATCTCTTTGCTTTTGGGTTTCAACCCCTTCGGCGACTACCTTCAGGTTAAGGGCATGTGCCATTTCCACGATCATATTGGCAATGAACTCCGCGTGTTCACTGACGCCGAGGTCAGTGACAAAGGCGCGGTCAATCTTCAACTCCCCAGCCGGTAGTCGCTTAAGCGAAGCGAGACTGGAATGGCCAGTACCGAAATCATCAATGGATACATGAACGCCTAGCATGCCAAGGCGACGAAAGGTCTGCACCGTCGCCAATGTGTCCTCCATTGCGATTGATTCGGTGATCTCACAGGTAAATCGTGACGGCGGCGTTTGGGTACGTATCAGCACCGCTTCAAGGTGCTCTATGAAGTCATCCTGATGCATCTGATGACCTGAGATGTTGACGGCAATTCTCATGCGCAAACCTTGATCTCGCCACGTTTTTGCCTGCCGGCATGCCTCTTCGATCACCCAACGCCCAATGCTTTGAATCACCCCATAACGCTCTGCCAGACCAATAAACCGATCTGGGCTGATCATGCCAAGCTGTGGGTGGCACCATCGCACTAGCGCCTCAACGGCAGTGATCTGAAGTGTATGGGCATCGACTTTAGGCTGGTAAAAAAGCTCCAGCTCGTCTCGTTCGACGGCACAACGCAAATCATGCAACAACCGTGCGGACTCGCGTCTCCCATCAGCGGCCTGTTGGTCGTACTCGGCAAACCCATCTCCACCTTGCAGCTTGACAGTGCGCATGGCTGCCGAAGCTTTTTCAACGATGTTGCGTCTCGACCCTTGGCTTGGATAGGCAGCAATACCAATCGAGCAGGTCAGTCTGACCTTGCCCACCCGGAGTGCAATTGGCATCGCAAGCCTCGCCAGTAGACTTGCTGCCACCGCTTTGGCACCTTCTAGTGGCAGCTCGACCAGCACTGCAAATTCATTGCCAACAAGCCGTGTTACCGAGCCTCCTGTTTTGAGGGCCGATGTGATGCGCCTCGCTACTTCTTTGAGAACCACATCACCGGCAACTCGCCCGTAAGCATCATTGGTCGAACGGAAATGATCGATATCCAAGTACAACACGCACGCTGGATTGCCTGATGCGTCGCATCGCAAGCATGCTTTTTCAAGTTCCTCGTCAAACCATTTAGGTGTGAAGACACCGGTAACCGGGTCACTTGCCTGGACGCTGCGTAATGCCAAGGAAACCTGATCCAGTTTGGCGCCAATGGAGATTGAACGCTGCCTCAGACGCCAATAGGCTGCCGATGCTACGAAGGCGACAACAGTGCTGATAGCGGTCGCAAACAATAGCAAAGAGGAGTCAAAATTCATTACCAGGCAATTCTGGCATAAAGCCACTCCCTTCAAGGCGCATATTTTCGTGATCGACAACCCGATGCAAATGGCGTACAACGCATTGAAATTCTCGATTTTGGTGAAGGCTGGGTACGACAGCTATCGAGTAACGCGAGTGCAAGATGTCAGTCTTCAAAAGCCCGTCACCGCCGCGTGGTTGAGGATCAGCAACTATTCCACCATGCGCAAACGATCCCACCCCCGCAACAGGATATACGGGGCGATGGGTCATCGGTGCCATACCAAAGGGCTGACAGCGGGGTCCTACGTCGGGAATGATCGTGGCGCGATTTGCTATCATTTAAGTAGCAAGCGGCACAATAACGACGTGAGCTACAGCCCAATTTCTCATATGCAATAGCCAACCATTCGGCTGCTACGCCTTCAAAAATTCTGCCTTGCCGCCCAGCCAGCGCTGCACGTGTTTCTCGGCCAGCGCCGGATGCTGATCGAGCATCACCGGCGCCCAGCGGCGCGCCCAGGCCAGCAGTGCGGCGTCCGTCGCCAGATCGGCAAAGCGCAGCATCGCCGCACCCGACTGGCGAGCGCCCAGAAACTCTCCGGGGCCACGAATCTCCAGGTCGCGCCGGGCGATCTCAAAACCGTCATTGGTCTCGGCCATGGCTTTCAGGCGCGCGCGGGCCGTTTCGCCCAGGCGCGGGGCGTCGCCGGTGGAGTAAAGCAGCACGCAGGCAGAAGCCGCCGCGCCGCGCCCGACCCGGCCGCGCAACTGGTGCAGTTGCGACAGGCCAAAGCGTTCGGCGTGCTCGATCACCATCAGCGAGGCATTGGGCACATCCACGCCGACTTCAATCACCGTGGTGCTGACCAGAACCCCCATCTGGCCGCTGGTGAACAAGGCCATCACCGCCTTCTTCTCGGCCACCGGCATGCGCGAGTGCAGCAGGCCGACCATGACGCCGGGCAAGGCGGCGCTCAGCTGCGCGTGGGTCTCGGTGGCGTTGGTCAGGTCCAGTGCCTCGCTCTCTTCAATCAGGGGGCAGACCCAGTAGATTTGCCGGCCCTGCGTCAACTGGGCGCGGATGCGCTCGATCACTTCATCCCGCCGCGTATCGCTCACCACCTTGGTGATGATGGGCGTGCGCCCCGGCGGCAATTCGTCAATGGTGGAGACATCCAGATCCGCGTAGTAGCTCATGGCCAGCGTGCGGGGAATCGGGGTGGCCGTCATCATGAGCAAGTGCGGCTCCTGCTCGCCATCGGTCAGCTTGCTGCGCAGGGCCAGGCGCTGGGCCACGCCAAAACGGTGCTGCTCGTCAATGATGGCCAGCGCCAGATTCTTGAACACCACTTTGTCCTGAATGATGGCGTGCGTGCCCACCACCAGCGCGGCCTCGCCACTTTCAATCAGCGCCAGCATCTCGCGCCGCTCGTTGGTCTTCTGGCTGCCGGTGAGCCAGGCGGTTTTCACCCCCAGGGGCTCCAGCCAGCTCACCAACTTGGCGAAATGCTGGGTCGCCAGGATCTCGGTCGGCGCCATCAGGGCGCACTGCCAGCCCGCATCCATGCAAATCGCGGCGGCCAGCGCGGCGACGACGGTTTTGCCGGAGCCCACATCGCCTTGCAGCAGGCGGTGCATCGGCACCGGCCGGGCCAGGTCGTGCGTGATCTCCATGCAAACCCGGTGCTGCGCCGCCGTGAGCTGGAAGGGCAAGGCATCGCGCAGCCGGTGGTGCAGGCTGTGCGTGGCGGGGCGCAGGGCGGGCGCGCGCAGGCGGGCGCGCTCGCGCTTGGCCTGCAGTTGCGACAGTTGCTGCGCCAGCAGCTCCTCGGCCTTGAGCCGCTGCCAGGCCGGGTGGCTGTGGTCTTCCAGCGTGGCCAGCGACACGTCCGGCGTCGGATGATGCAAAAATGATAGCGCCTCACGCAGATTCCACGAGGGCTGCAGGCCAATTTCATGCAAAGACTCTGGCACCAGGGTGTCGGTCAGATCAGCGCGGGCCAGCCCACTCTGCACCGCCCGGCGCAAGTACGACTGCGGCAGACCGGCGACCGTCGGATAGACGGGCGTGAGCGCGGTGGGCAGGTCGCCACCGGCGGCATGGAACGCAGGATGCATCATCTGCCGCCCCAGGAAACCACCTCTCATCTCGCCGCGCGCCCGGATGCGATTGCCCACTGCCAGCGCCTTTTGTTGTGAGGGATAAAAACTGAAGAAACGCAACGTGCAGGTGTCCGAGCCATCGTCCACCGTCACCAGCAGCTGGCGCCGGCCACCCAGGGTGACTTCACAGTGGGTCACGGTGGCCTCGATTTGTGCCACTTCGCCCTCGCGCGTGTCGGCCAGGCGGGTGATGCGGGTTTCGTCCTCGTAGCGCAGCGGCAGGTGCAGCGCCAGGTCGATGTCGCGTGTCAGGCCCAGCTTGCGCAAAGCCTTCTGCGGTGCAGACAGGGGTTTGTCGGCTTTCGTCTTGGCGTTATCGGAGGACATGGGCTGATTGTGCTGCCCGGCAAGACGCTGCCGGGCCGGACCGGCAAGGTCTTGCTGCCAGAGTCGACTTACTGCGGCTCAATCTTGGCGTCGCGGATGGCCTTCGCCCACTTGGCAGTTTCCAGGCGGCTGCGCTGGGCCAGTGCGTCGGGCGTTCCGGGGTCGACGGCAAAACCAATCGGCGCGAACTTGTCCTGGATGTCCTTGCTCTGGGCCGCGGCATTGATGGCCTGGTTGAGCTTGGCAATGATGTCAGGCGGCGTTCCGGCCGGTGCAAACACGGCGAAGTAGGCAATCAGTTCATAGTCCTTGAGGCCCAGCGCCTCGTTGACCGTCGGCAGTTCGGGAACCGCAGGTGAGCGCTTGGCCGATGTCACGGCCAGGCCGCGGATCTTGCCGCCCTTGACCTGGGGCAACATGACGGCAAAGTCGGCGCTGAACATCATCACCTGACCGCCGATGAGGTCGGTCATGGCAGCAGGGCCGCTCTTGTAGGGCACATTGGTCATCTGGATGCCGGTCATGCCGGCCATCATTTCCGAGGACACCAGTTGCGAGGTACTGGCGCTGGCGAAGGTGACATGGTTCGGCTTGGCCTTGGCCAAGTCAACGAATTCGCGCAGGGTCTTGGCCGGCACATCGTTGTTGACGGCAACGATCAGCGGCACCGAACCCATGTAGCCCACCGGCGCGAAGGCGGTGTCCTGGTCGTAGGGGAGCTTTTTCATCAGGCTCTTGAGCGCGGCGTTGGTGCTGTTGGTGCCTATCAGGATGGTATAGCCGTCAGGTGCCGACTTGGCCACCGCGTCGGCGCCCAGCATGCCGTTGACGCCTGCCTTGTTCTCCACCACGATGGTCTGGCCCAGCGTTTCCGACATTTTGGCGGCGAACGCGCGTCCGATCTGGTCGGTGGCGCTGCCCGCGGCAAAAGGCACGATGGCCTTGATGGGCTTGCTCGGATAGGGCTGGGCCAAGGCCGCAGAGCTGCAGAGCACGGCACCGGACAGCACGGCGAACCAACGGAAAGTAAAACGCATGGGAGTCTCCTTCAAAGTTTTTGTCAGACAAGTTTAGGGCAGATCAAGGTCGAGCGAGACGTCAAGAATGGCGGCACTCAAGGTCTTGCCATGCGCATCCAGCGCCAGTGAGCGGGTCACGCCACCGCCCAGCGCGTCGTTCATGACGAAGTGCACAGCCCCCAGATGGTGCAGCGTGTAGCGCTGCACCGAACCGCGGACGATGTCGCGGTAATGCGCCTGCACGCGCTCTGGCGTGAGGGTGCGTTCCAGCAAGGGGTAATCCGCCAGGTCGTGCGCGATCACGCTGAGCGTGGCCCGGTTACCCTTGTCGCCCGAACGGGCCAATGCAATGTCGCGCACTTTCATGTCACAACTCCAGGATCTGGCATTCAGGGCGAACAGCATCACGGGGAATCAGCGCCGAGGCTACCGCGATCACCTCGCGCACCGACTGCGTCACGCCACCGCCGCCCGCCGGACCATTGAGGTACAGCGCCTCCACCTCCTGGCCCACCTGCCCGGCCTGCGTGCGGGTTGCCGTTCGCACGGCCAGCCGCACCCGCACCTCATACGGTTCCCGGTCCGCGCCCAGCAAGGGGCCGTGCATCGCATTGACGCCAATCAGCTCGGCGCGGTAGTCCAGGGCCGCCAGGCCCCGCCGCTGAAGACGGCGCTCAAGCACGGCCAGCGCCAGCTCGCCGCGCGCGCGGGCACCGGGGCCGGCATAGGAAATCTGCCCCTCGCCGATGAAACCTTCGCGGTAGCCCAGCGTCACCTTCAACTGGTCGGGCCGGGCGTGTCCGCTGGCGCCTTCAATCGATACCCGGTCGGGGCCGACTTCCTGCAGACGCACAGCGGAAAAATCGGCCACCACATCCGGCTGCAGATAGCGGCTTGGGTCTTCCAGTTCATAGAGCAGCTGGGCGGTGCAAGTGAGGCGATCGACGCGCCCGCCGGTTCCCGCCAGCTTGGTGATCACGGCCCGGCCGTCGGCCTGCACCTCGGCCAGCGGAAAGCCCACTTCGGCCAGCCCGGGCACGTCCACATACCCCGGGTCGGCGATGTAGCCACCACTGACCTGGGCCGCGCATTCGAGCAGATGGCCAACCACGATGCCTTGCCCCAGGCGCTGCCAGTCGCCGGCGTCCCAGCCGAAGTGGTGCATGAGCGGCGCCAGGAACAGCGCCGGATCAGCCACCCGCCCCGTGATCACAACATTGGCGCCAGACTGCAGCGCGAGCAGCAGCGCATCCGCGCCGAGGTAGGCATTGGCCGATATCAGCCGGCCATCAAGGCTGCGCACGGTTTGATCGGAGTCCATCAGGGGCACGTCGTGCGCCAGCATCCAGGGCAACACGTCGTCACCCAGCACGACCGCCACGCGCAAACGGGGAAGCTGCAACTCGCGTGCAACCTCCAGCACCGCCTCGCCGGCGGCGCGCGGGTTGGCTGCGCCCATGTTGGTGATGATGGTGACGCCCTGTTGGACGCAGGCCGGCAGCACCGCACGCATGCGTTCTTTCAACAACAGGTCGTAGCCCTGCTGCGGATCGAGGCTGCGTCGCAGCTGCGCCAGGGCAATCGTGCGTTCGGCCAGGCACTCGAAAACCAACACATCGAGTTCGCCGCGCTCGGCCAAATCCTGCGCAGGATCGATCCGGTCGCCGGAATAGCCAGCCCCTGATCCGATGCGAAATGCTTTCATGTCAATGATTATTTCACCCCCATCCCGCCAGCAGCATAGGACCAACCCGTAGCCATGCGAAAATTCAGGCCCATCCCACTTGGCACGGGTCTGTCCGACCCTCAAGCACCATGCAATCTGTATCTTCGAGCGCCCCGCGCGCATTCACCTTAAGCGATTTCGATTTCGTCCTGCCCCCTGAGTTGATCGCCCAGCACCCCGCGCCCGAGCGCAGCGGCTCGCGCCTGCTGGACGGCACAGGCGCCACCCCAACCGACCGGATTTTTCGCGATCTGCCGTCCCTGCTGCGCACCGGCGACCTGCTGGTGTTCAACGACACCAAGGTCATCAACGCCCGCCTGTTTGGCGAAAAAGCGACCGGCGGCAAGCTGGAGCTGCTGGTTGAGCGGGTATTGAGCGGCAACCAGGTGGCGGCCCACATGCGCGTGAGCAAGAAGCCAGAGATTGGCGCCACGGTCGCCCTGGTGGGCGCGCCCGGCATGCATGACAACCTGCGCGCCACGCTGCTGGGCCGATGGCCCGATGCGGATGGGCCGCTGTTCCGCTTTGTGCTGTCCAACGACGCGGGCGACGACCCCTACACGCTGATGGAACGCCACGGCCATGTGCCGCTGCCGCCCTACATCACGCACGCCGATTCTGCGGAAGACGCCGCGCGCTACCAGACCGTGTTCGCCAAAAACCCCGGTGCGGTGGCCGCCCCCACCGCCGCACTGCATTTTGACGAAGCCCTGCTCGCCGCCATTGACGCCATGGGCGTGCAGCGCGCCCATGTCACGCTGCATGTGGGCGCGGGCACCTTTCAGCCGGTCAAGACCGAAAACCTGGCGGAGCACCAGATGCACAGCGAGTGGTACGACGTGCCCGCAGCGACACAGCAGGCGATTGCCGACTGCCGCGCGCGCGGCGGCCGCATCGTCGCGGTGGGCACTACCACCGTGCGCACACTGGAGTCCTGGGCCCAGACCGGCCTGGCGTCGGGCGACACCCGGATCTTCATCACGCCGGGGTTTCATTTCAAGCTGGTGGACCTGCTGGTGACCAACTTTCACCTGCCCAAGTCGAGTCTCATGATGCTGGTGAGTGCCTTTGCGGGCTACGAGCACATCATGGCCTTGTACCGCCACGCGATCGCTGGGCAATACCGATTTTTCAGCTATGGCGACGCCATGCTCCTGACGCGCCAGACCGCAGCAACAACCACTGGGTCCATCCAGACGCCCTGATTTCCGGGTCTTGCCAGGGACTCAGGGTTCCGTATTGGGTGAAAACTTTGATATACCGCAACTCCTGCGCCCGGGGGCGAACCATACTTACGTTGCGGTGCGCCTGTGGACTTCAGGCCAGCTGTGGTTCGAGTCTGCCGTCTGTCCGGTTGCGCTGCCAAACGTCATCAACTGAAGGAAACCGACTCATGAAACAAGGAAAAATCACCCGTGCCATCGTCCTGTCCGCTTTGGCCGCAAGCACAGTACTTGGCGCGGGTTGTAGTTCCATTCCACCCGTGGCAACCAGTATGGCAGCGACGCCGGCAGGTACCCAGATGGCATTCCATCGGAAGAGTTCCGGTAGCTTGGGAAACTTTGACGGCCAGGTGGCCTGGACTTTCAGCAATACCACGTGGCAGGGCCAGCCGGCAGTCGTTATGAGTTCGGCCGAAGGTGGCGCAACCGTATTCGACCCCACAACGCACGCCACGATCGCCACACTGGATCGTGCCGGCAAGCCCTTGATGTCATTTGAACCCCCGGTCGGGTACCAGTGGCCACTCGAAGTGGGCAAGACCTGGACTTCGACCCACACAGTCACCATGCATGCCAGCGGGAAAAAGGTGCCCCTGAACATTGGCTGGAAGGTGGAATCCTATGATGATGTTACCGTGCCAGCCGGGACTTTCAAGGCCTACAAAGTGGTGTCAACCACCGCTGAAGGCGAGGTGGAAGCCCGCTGGGTGAGTCCGAGAGACGGGTTGGCTACCGTCAAGCGCAACACGGTCAGACCAGCGACCCATCCTCAGGGTCCCGGCGTTCTGGATGGTGAATTGCTCTCTCACACGCTGCCTGCGAAGTAAGTCCTTGCGCGGTGTGCTGGTGGCTGGAAGGTGAGAGGCTCATAAAATGCCGCACCTTCTGGAACTTTCATGCTGCAATTCGACCTCCTCACCACCGATCCCACCAGCCACGCCCGCCGTGGCCGCCTCACGCTCAACCACGGCGTGGTCGAAACACCGATCTTCATGCCGGTCGGCACCTACGGCACGGTCAAGGGCGTGACGCCCCGCTCGCTGGAAGACATGGGTGCGCAAATCATCCTGGGCAACACCTTTCACCTGTGGATGCGCCCGGGCCTGGACGTGATGGCGCAATTTGGCGGCCTGCACCAGTTTGAAAAATGGGACAAGCCGATCCTCACCGACTCGGGCGGTTTTCAGGTCTGGAGCCTGGGCGAGATGCGCAAGATTGCGGAGGAAGGCGTCAAGTTTTCCTCACCCGTGAACGGCGACAAGCTGTTTTTGACACCCGAGATCTCGATGCAGATCCAGACCGTGCTCAACAGCGACATCGTCATGCAGTTTGACGAATGCACGCCCTATATCTCGGTCGAGCCCAAGACCAAGGGCCAGCTCACCACCGAGGCCGAGGCACGCAGTTCCATGGAACTCAGCCTGCGCTGGGCCAGGCGCTGCCAGACGGAATGTGACCGGCTGGAGAACCCGAACGCGCTGTTTGGCATCGTGCAGGGCGGCATGTTCGAGCACCTGCGGCAAGAGTCGCTGGAGCAGCTGGTGGCAATGGACTTTCCCGGCTACGCCGTGGGTGGCGTGAGTGTGGGCGAGCCCAAGGACGAGATGCTGCGCATCATGACGCACACGCCGCACCGCCTGCCTGCCCACAAGCCGCGCTACCTGATGGGTGTCGGTACGCCGGAAGACCTGGTGGAGGGCGTAGCGCAAGGCGTGGACATGTTCGACTGCGTCATGCCCACGCGCAATGCGCGCAACGGCACGTTCTTCACCCGCTTTGGCGACCTGAAAATTCGCAACGCCCGTCACAAGACGGATGAACGGCCGCTGGATGAGACCTGCACCTGCTACGCCTGCGCCGGCAATCCCGCCGGGCCGGCAGGCACTGACGCAGCGGTGTCATATGCCAACGGTGGCCGCGGGGGCTTCAGCCGTGCCTACCTGCACCACCTGGACCGCTGCGGCGAGATGCTGGGCCCGATGCTGGCCAGCATCCACAACCTGCACTACTACCTGAACCTGATGCGCGAGGTGCGCGAGGCACTGGACGCCGGCAGCTTCGGTGAATTCCGGGCGAAGTTCAAGGCGGAGCGCGCGCGCGGGGTGTGAAACCGTCCGCTATTAAATTAATAGCTGCCTACGCATATCCGGCGATGGCCAGCGGTCATTTTGACGTATGAAGCACCTTGGCCACCGGGTTGTTGCGCAGCCTGAAGGCATCGGGCATGTCCGAACCCAATAGCGGACGGAGGTACATCCGGAAAGCGTCGGTCACATCGGTACCGCTCGCAGTGATGAATTCGTCTTCCATCACGCGCGTCTTGCCGGCCACGGCGTCAAGTGGCAGCAACTCATAGTCCACCGAATAGAAGCCGGTGCGCTTGATGGCGACCGAGCCGTCGCGCGCGCCCCACATCGCAAACTGCACCGCCTTCTCGCCCACTTCGCGCGCCTCGCGCTGGTCCACGTCGGAGACGCAGCCGATGAACGAGCGCTGCAGGTAGCCAAAGGTGTCGCCGCGCACCCGCTTGATCTTGAGTTTGGACTTGATCTCTTCGCACAGCAAATCGGCCAGCGCGCCATTGCCCGAGAGCTGCACATTGCCGTGCGCGTCGTGCTCCAGGTCTTTCGCCAGCAAGGTGGCAATCGGTGCGCCGCTTGCGTCGTGAATGCCCTCCGAGACCGCGATGACGCAACGGCCATATCGCTCGTACATGCTCTTGACGTCAGCCAGGAATTTCTCCAGCACAAAGGTGCGCTCCGGCAAGTAGATCAGGTGCGGCCCATCGTCAGGAAATTTTTTGCCCAGGGCCGATGCGGCCGTCAAAAAGCCGGCATGGCGGCCCATCACCACGCCCACATAGACGCCGGGCAGGGCCGCGTTGTCCAGATTGGCGCCGGCAAAAGCCTGCGCCACAAAGCGTGCGGCTGACGGGAAGCCCGGTGTGTGGTCGTTTCCCACCAGGTCGTTGTCGATGGTCTTGGGGATATGGATGCAGCGCAACGGATAGCCGGCTTTTTGCGCCTCCAGGCTGACGATGCGCACGGTGTCTGAAGAATCGTTGCCGCCAATGTAGAAGAAGTGCTCGATCTCGTGCGCCTGCAAGACCTTGAAGATCTCCTGGCAGTAATGCATGTCCGGCTTGTCGCGCGTCGAGCCCAGCGCCGAGGACGGTGTCTTGGCCACCAGCTCCAGGTTGTGACTGGTCTCCTGCGTGAGGTCGACAAAATCTTCATCCACGATGCCGCGGACACCGTGGCGCGCGCCGTAAATGTGCTCCACCTGGCCAAAACGCCGCGCCTCCAGGGCCACGCCCACCAGTGACTGGTTGATCACCGCGGTCGGGCCACCGCCCTGGGCCACGAGTATTTTTCCGGATGCCATGACACTTCTCCCTGGTTCTGCAACGTAGCCCCATTGTGGCTTCGGATCAGGCCTGCGGTTTGTTGCGGATCAAGGCATCAATCGGCGAGGTTGTCGGCCACGAGTTCGAGCAGGCTCTCGGCTGGTTTGTCCCAGTTGGCATGTTTGGAGCCCATCTCGAGCGTGATGCGGCACTGGCCGCAGCTTGTGACGAAGCGCTTGGCGCCGGTTGCCTCCACCTGCTGCTTCTTCATCTCGAACACCTGGTAGCGCAAGGGCGTCGCACGCTGGTTCGACACCACGCCGCCGCCGCCGCCACAACAGTAACCCGTCACCCCATGGTCCTTGAGCTCGATCAGCTCGAAGCCGAGTGCCGCCAGCACGCGGCGCGCCGCTGCCTCCAGCCCGCCGCGGCGCACGATCTGGCAGGGGTCGTGGAAGGTCACGGTCTCACCAATCCGGTTGACGCGAATCTGCTGGCTCGCGATCAGCTCGTCCAGGAACTCGGTCATGTGGATGACGCGCACCGGCAGTGCCTCGCCATACCACTTGGCCGCCTCCCAGCGCGCCGCGCCGTAGGCATGACCGCATTCGGGCAAGATCACCGTCTTGGCGCCGATCTTCACCGCGGTATCGATCAGCGCGCGGGTGAGCTTCTCCTGCAGCTCCAGGTCGCCGTTATTGAAACCGATGTTGGAGGCGTCGAAGCCGCCCTGGTGCATGGTCCAGCTGGCACCAATGCGGTTGAGAATCTTGGCGGCGTCCGCCAGCGCCTTGGTGTGTTCGCCCAGCTCGGCCGGCGCGGCGGTGACCAGGATGTCCGCGGCCGCCAGGTCGCAGGGAATCGCGACGCCATGCTCGGCGGACACCTCGGCCAGGATGTCGGGCAGGTCTTCGCCCGGCGTTGCGGTGCTGCCCCACTGCCGCGCCGCGCGGTCCATCAGCGCGAGCCGATCCGGCACCAGCCCGGCCTTGAACATGCCGTGGCGGGCTTCCTTCACCAGTTCGGCGATATCAATACCCATCGGGCAGACCACGGTGCAGCGGCCGCACATATTGCAGGAGTCGTAGAGCAGTTCCTGCCAATGCTGCAGGTCGGTGATGCTTGGCTTCTTGACCAGGCCGAGCGCGCGCACCAGTGGCGCAAACGGACTGGCCTCACGCAGGTAGGCGCGGCGAAAGGGCTCCAGCTTGTAGATCGGCGTGTACTTGGCGTCGCCAGTGGCCACATGGAAGTGGCAGGCCTGCGCGCACAGGCCGCAGCGTACGCAGGACTCCATGTGCAGCGCGGCGGTGACGCCGAACTCGGACACGAAGCTGCGCATGGCGGCATCGACCCGCACTTCGTCGCTTTGCTCGCCCTGCTGGTCGAAGGCGGGCGCAGTGGTGGTCACGGTGTTCATAACTTGACTCCCCGATGGCTGAAGCGCATGCCGGTGGCGCCGCGCGAGAAGGCGAACAGGAAGGCATGCATCAGCTTGCCGAACGGAAACCAGATCAGCAGCAGTTCCAGCGTCAGCAGGTGCACGGCCAGCGGGCCACCGTAGATCACGTGGTCGCGCGCCAGAATGATCGCAGAGGGCTCACCCACCACCGCCATGCCGGTGACAAGGGGCAGGAAGGTGACGGTCCAGGTGATCATGTCGTCGGCGTTTGAGATTTTCTTCAGCACCGGGTCGGTCAGGCGGAACAACAGGGCCAGCAGCAGCGAGACGATGGTGGCGCCAGCAGCGAGGTACATCACCATGTCAGGCAAGGCCGGCCACGACAGGCCGGTGAGGCGATGCATGAACGCGATATGCGGCGCGTAACCGAAAAACACCAGTGCCAGTCCGATGTGGAAGACGTAGCCGTTGATGCTCGTGACCATCGCCGCCTGACCAAACTCCTTGCGCGGCCACATGCCGCGCACGATCGCACGCAAGGCGCCCATCCCCTTCGACGGCGCGCCGGCGCGTGGCGGCGAGAGGTCCCGCATGCGCGGTCGTCGAAAAATGCCGACCAGACGCCACAGCGTCCCCAGCACAAAGACAACGAGGGCGACGGTGAGCGCCGGGCCGCGGGCAAATTCCAGCAGTGTCATGGTTCGATCCTTCTTCGTGTCTGTCGCATTGAAACTATGCCGCGCGCATCAGAGCGAACAACCCAGGGCAGCCAGCCTGTCCCGATCGCCCAGCAGCTCGAACGCCGCGCGGTGTGCCGAGTGCAGCTCGCGACGGGAGCCGTCGGCAAAGGTCACCGTTACCTCGCATTGTGCGATCTTGGAGTTCAGGCAGATTTTCACGCCGCCCGGCGGGTTCCGGTATTCGAGCGGCGCAAACGCCCACGCCGGTGCCGTCATCCTGCCTTTGACGCGCACGTGCTCATCGTGCCCCTCGAAGTGCCACTCGAAGTTGTCGAAAGAACCGCGTGCGGCCCAGAGATGCGACGGCGTATTGAGCGCAAACACGTCGCTGCCCAGGCGCAATACGATCGGGGTCATCGGCGGCGCCAGCCATGGCCCGAGCTTCACCCGCGCCGTCGCCACTTCCAGGAATGCCCGGGGCTCATTGTCAAAGCCGCTCACCTGACCCCAGGCATACAGATCGGTGTGCTTGCTGCCCCAGTTGTGGTTCTGGCTGCCGGGCCATTCGGAGATGTCATGGGTTGTTCCGTCAACGGCGACGGTGCCGGAGTAAAGGGCATGCGGGCTGCCAACCAGGACTTTCGCCTTGGGGAACGCGCGTTCATAAAAGCTCTCCGGAAACAGCAGCAGCGGCTCGACCGGACTGGTGTACTGCAGGTCCCAGCTGATGCCCTCGGCGCTTCCCTGCAACGCACCCTCGGTCAGATGGGCGTGGCCGATGTGCATCCGCAATGGCCCGCCAGCGCCGGCACACTGGGCCCATGGAATCGCCCGATAAGCCTTGTGCACGCGCTTTTGCTCGCCATCGAACCACATGGCCCACAGCTCCCCCTGGGCTTGCTCCGGATGGCCCTTGGGAGAAAAGACGGTGTAGCGAATCCAGAATGCCAGCGGTCGCTGCGGGTGGTTGGCGCGCTGAAAGTAGCTTTCATAGTGCCCCGCCGGGCTGTCTGGCACAAATCGCAGGTCGTTGCATTCGAGTCTGTTCATGGTTGGCAGACCTGTTGACCGAGCGACCCGACTGCTACTTGACGCATTGCATGAGGTTCGCGTTTTTTCCTTTTCCGGTGTGCTCGCTGATGACACAGGAGATGCCGCCGCACAGGCAATGAACGACATTGGTGGACAGACTGGCGATGGCGGTCGGGGCCGAGCACTGGCACGCCGGAGCCGACATGACGCCCTGCGCCTGCACCTGCCCCCCGCGCAGGCCCAGCAGACCGAGGAGAACTACGGCCACGGAGCCGAGAACGATGACGGCAAGGCGTGTATGGCGTGCTGAACGTATGTGCATAGAGCCTCCTTTGGGGGACGAGCGGGTAAACCTGTTCCAGCTTAGCGTTTATCGAAAACAAAGTACAGGGCGGGCACCGGGGTGCCGGCCCTTTGGGTCGCAGCGCGGGCAATCGTCAAGCCGACTTCTTTCGACGATCAATTGTCAATTGACACAAACATGTCAGAATATGTCGGATGAGTGAACCCACAGACCCTTGGCACTTTTCCCGCCCGGACTTGGCGCAGGCCTACCTGCAGGGTTTTGACCTCGGATTGACCTCCGCGCGCGGTCTGTTTGCGCGCCGGCGCATGGGCAAGAGCGAGTTTCTGAAGCACGACCTGCTTCCTGCGGCGCTACGCGCTGGCTACCTGGCGGCCTACACCAATCTCTGGGATGACACGGACCACCCGGGACAGGCCCTCGCAACCGCGATTGCGCAGGCAACCCAGCCCAAAGGATTGGGCAAGTTCTGGGAAGACCTGAACACCCCGATTCGCAAACTCAAAGGCGGCGGCAAGCTGCCGCTGGGCATCGAAGGCTCCCTCGAGCTGGACCTGGCTGACAAGGAGAAGGCGGCGGTACCCGCCATCCAGGCGGCCTTGCAGGCGGCCGACAAGGCACGGACACGGTTGCTGCTGGTCATCGACGAGGCGCAGGTGCTCGCAGCCCCTCAACACAAGGCGGTGGCGCACTCGCTGCGCGCCGGTCTGGACATTCGCAAGCCCGGCATCAAGGTGCTGTTTGCCGGGTCATCGGAGGCGGCCTTGCGCGAAATGTTCTCGCGGGCCGCCGCGCCTTTTTATAACTGGGCGCCGCTGGAGCCGTTTCCGTTGCTCGGGCGCGAGTTCGTTGAGGCCATGGTCAAACAGCTGGCCGCCGTGGCCCGCCAACCCTTGAAGCTGGACGACGCCCTGGCGGCGTTTGCCGCGCTGAAGGAAACACCCGAGTTCTTTCGCTGGTACATCGAACGCTACCTGATGTACCAGCAGCAGGGGTCTGAGCAAGCGCTCAAGTACACGCAAGCGCGTGTGCACGACGACTCAAGCTACGCCAGAGTCTGGAAGGAGCTCAGCCGTGCCGACCGGGCGGTATTGTTGTTGGCGGCCCGCGGAGTGCAGGACCTTTACGGCGCCCAGGCACTCAGGCAGCTGCAGGAGCTGCTGGACTCTGCCGACGTGACGGCCAGCGCGCCAAGAACGTCCATCCGCAGGCTCACCGGCGCCAGGCTGCAGCTGATGGCGCGCGTGGACCACGGCGCCTACCGCTTTGAGGACCCCGAATTCCAGACCTGGGTCGCCGCGCGGCGCACCATCGACTGACGGGCCATGCCGCCTTCGGCGACGACGACCCGGATTGCGTCAAACTGCTATTGACTGGTAAACACCGTCAACACCCCGGTGTAACCATAAAGGTGGTGCCGTGCGATTTCGCCCCCGGCGAAGAAGCCCACCAGCGGCACGTCGCCCAGTGCCCGGCGCACGATCTGCAGTTCGGCACTGGGCCCGCCAAAGTGCGGACCACCGCGCCCGGAACAGCTGACGTAGATGGCGCCGGCAATGCCGCGCGCCGGATGCGGCGCTGACTCGGCCTCGGACGCCGCCAGTGCGGTGGCGGTCTCCACCGGCAACTCCTGCGGCTCCAGCTCTTCGCGGATCTCGGCGCAGACACGGATCAAATCGGCCTTGGCCGCCTGCACATTGCGCTGGCAAAAGGCCAGTTGCATGCCCACTTCCAGCTGGTCAGACACGGCCACGCCACGCCGGGCCGGGTCCAGTCCGATGATGTGGCGCACGAGCACATCGCTGCCAAAGTTGCCGGTACGCCCGACGGCCACCGCGTCGCCGGACGGGCCGCCGCTGTCCGCCGGGTGCATCAGGCCCACCAGCGTGGCGCGCACGGCTGCGAGCGCTGTTTCAGGCTGCTCCAGCGACACATGGAGTTCGCGCAACATCACATCCAGCGCCGGCTCGCCATCGAGCCGGGTCACCACATTGGTCTCGGCCGCGGTCACGTGATGTGCCCGGGCCAGCGGCAAACAGCCCTGCGTGACGCGTGACACCAGATTCACCCCAGCCCCAAATGCCACGCCACTCAAGCCGCCACTGAACACACCACTGGCCGCTCCGTGGCCGCTGATGTTGCCATTGCCTGCGACGGCAAACTGCACCGCTTTTGAACGGCTTGACGACAAACCGCCGAACAGGTAACCCGACGCCGTGCGCGACGCCATCTCGACAAGGAGTTCAGGCAGGTCCGGCGTTTCGGCATCGGCATGAATCAGGGCCGTGTGGGCCTCGAAACCCAAGCTGAGGGGCGCCACGCCGGAGAACACCCGGTACTGGTCGCTCGGCAGCTCGCACAGCATCACCGCCAGCGCCGGCTCATCAAAATACTCCACGTTATTGGCCGCGATCCCCACCCCGACCGTGCCCGACCAATCGGTGATTTCGGGCAACTCGGCGCTCAGGTGCTCCAGAATATCCTGGGCCTGGTCTGCGTAGTGGTCGGTGATGTAGAGCAGCGCCAGCGTGGGTGCACTTGCATAGCCATGCAATGCCATCTGGGCCCGCAGCTGCGCCAGCACCAGGCCGGCCGCCATGCGCCACTGCGGGTGCGTGGCGTGACCATAGGGAAACAGCTTCATCGCCGGACTCGCAGGTGCCGCATCAGCCGTTTCGACCGGTCGTCTTGTGTGCTGGTTTTTTCACCGTTTTTTTCGCGGCTGCCCTGGACCTGACTGCGTTGCCTGCGGCTTTTTTGGTCGCCTTGACCGCTTCTTTGGCGAATCCAGCGGCCATGTTTTTGGTGACATCCATGGCCGTGTTCTTGCCCGCTTCCTTCATGGCGCCCGCGGCGATTTGCTGAAACTGCTGCGTCAACGCGCCCCACAACTGCATCGGATCAACCAGGCCCACGGCGGCCGTCGTGGCGGGCTTGGCCGCCTTGCGCACTTTTTCAGCCACAGACTCGGCGCCGGTTGCCACATCGGAGATGGTCTTGGCGGTGGACGCTGCTGTTTCAGTGACCCGCTGCACGCCGGAGTAAACCGAATCGGCGGCCTTGAGCTTGAGCGCGTTGGCCACGTCGCCCATGTTGAAATTCATGCCCTTGAGTGTGGCCAGGGTCATCTTCTGCACCTCAAGCGCCTGCACGGTGGCGCCCAGTGCCCTGGAGTTTTGCTCCAGCCAGAAATGCACCGCCTTGAGTTCATCAATCCGTTTCTCCAACTCTTCCACGTTGAGGGTGGGCGCAATCCAGTTGGCCAGATTGGGCATCTGCGGAATGCTGTGTGTTGCCCCTTTGGCCAGGTTCTGGAGAAAATCAAAGCCGGGGACATATTTGCCGAAACCAGTGCTCTCTGAATCACTCATGTTCGCTCCTAAGGGGTTGTCAACATTGAACTGCCGACAGCTTACCCCAATGTGGCGCGGATGGCGATGCCTGTCTGCCGGCGTTCAGGTCACAGGATCGCGCGTGGCGGACCGCGCGGTGGCGGCGCTGGCGCGAAGTCGGTGAAGAAGAAAAACGCCTGCCGGACCGTGGGTGCCTCGTGTTCGCCCAACCGGACAAAGAGGTGAACCAATGCGTGAGGCGCAGGCGCCGCACGGTCCGTGAATGGCAGGCAAAACGGGCAATGAACCAACGAAGGAGCGGATTCCTGCCCGTCAGGGGAATCCGCCGCAAAACGGGTGGCCACCCAGCGTGGCCCGGCGCTGGTACACACCTCCACCACCGGCACCGCGCCACCCTGCGACCACACGAGTGCGTGGGACAGCGTGGGCACGAGGGCACCAAACATTGCAATCAACACGGCGAGCCACAGCGCCAACGGGCGACGCAGCGAGGCAAAGTGCAGTTTCGGTGACATCAGCAATCTCAGGGGGTGCGGGGTGGCTTGCGCCAGCGGTCAACTGGCGCGGCTCAGGGTTTGTGTTTGCCGTGGTCCATGGCGGGCATGTCGCCGGCCTTGGCCGCGGGGGCACCAGGGGCGACTGCAGCCACCGGCACTTTCAGTTCGACTTTGCTCTCCACGCCCTTGGCGTCCTTGAACACCAGGGTCAGCGGCACCGTGCTGTCTTTGGCCAGCGGCGCCTTCAGGTCCATCAGCATCACGTGGTAGCCGCCGGGTTTGAGTTCCACCGTTTTGCCAGCCGGCAGATCCAGACCACCGGCCACAGCACGCATCTTCATGACGTCGCCGTCCATCTTCATCTCGTGCACCTCGGTCACACCAGCGACGGGCGACGAGGCGCCCACCAGTTTGGCGCCGTCCTTGGCGGTGACTTTCATGAAGGCGCCGGTGGCCTTCTGGCCCGGCACCGTGGTGCGGACCCAGGCGTCCTTGACCTCGACAGTTTGGGCATACAAGGTGCCGCAGGCCAGTGCAGCGATAACGGCCAGTGCTTTCAGTTTCATGGTTTTTCCTCGGTTAAAAAAAGTGAATCAAATCAGGACAGCCAGGCCTTGAGCATGGCGGCGTCGGGGGGGCCGATGGTGCGCTGCACGGTGCCGCGGCGCCCAATCAACACGACATATGGGGTGACGTTGCGCCATTTCGGGTCCACCGCCTGGCGAATCTCCGGCTCGAAGCCGTCGAACGCGTAAATCCGGGTCGCACCCTGGTAATGGCGCGCATGGGTCAGGGCATGCTCTCCCTGCACGTCCATCACCACGGCTGCCAGCACCACCTGCTGGCGCGAGGCCACGACGGCTGCATGCAGCTTGTCAAACGCATCGGGGCAGGTGGAGCAGTAGGTGGTGGTGAACACATAGGCCGCCGGCCGCGGGCCCTGGCGCAGCAGGCTGGCCCAGGTGGAGGCATCGAATGGTGCTACTGTTTTGATAGCTACCCGCGCTTTATGAACGAGGGCCAGGGCCCGATTTGGCATATAAAGCCAGGCGGCGACAGCAGCCACCAGCACGGCGCGGCGTCGCGCCGGCGGGCCGCCAACGCGGGGCATCGCGGGTTTAGAAACGGATTTCATGGACTTGCACCTCTTTTGCGTTACGCCAGACGGCGACCATGCGCCCGCCCTGCTGTGCCAGGCGCGGGTGGTCGTTGTCACCCATCACGCTCCCCAGCACCGCCAGGCGGAACGTCTGGCCGCTGTCGGTGGACAGCCAGGCCTTGAGGGTGCTGTGTGCGCCGTCCACACTACGCCAGACCACGGCGACACGATCACCCCAGGCCAGCACATCGGCATGTTCGGCACGCTCGTCGGGCAGCATCCGCACGGTGTCAAGCTGCGGGTTGCCGTCCGGGCGCAGCCGCGCATAGCGCACGGCCGCCACATCTTCTGCGCCCTGCTTTCGGATGCCAAACCACACGGCATGAAAACCGTCGTCGGCTGCCAGCGCCAGGCCCGGCCCGTGGTGCGGACAGGCGTCGATGTGCCAGTCATCAAAGGTGGCGCGCACCACCTGGCCCGACCCTTGAGGCGCCAGCACCGCAAAGCCGTGGTCGCGCACATTGGGCTCGAACACATGGCGCCACATGGCGCGCAACACACCGTCCCGCCCTGGCGCCAGCGCAATGCGGCAGCACTCGCAGGAGTGGTCGGCGACCCTGAGGTCGGGGCCAAAGCTGGCACCACCGTCGCGCGATTCGTTGCGGTAAATCGCTGCGCCTGCATAGCTCGATTTTTTGCCGACTTTGGGGGCGCGTTCCATGTCGCGCTTGTCGATCCAGACGGTGTGCAGCACGCCCTGCGCGTCAAAGGCAACCGAGTCAAAGCGGTGCGTGATCTCCTGCCGGTCGGCGTGCACGGTGAAAGGGGCCGAGAAAGTCTGTCCGCCATCTGTCGAGCGCAACATACGGATCATGCCGGTGTAAGGCTTGGCCAGCGGCTGGGTGTAGCTGATGACGGCCCAGCCCGTTGGGCCGAATGCCAGCTTGGGACGGTTCTCGCCATCGGCCGACAGCGCATCACCCGCCGTGGCGATGACGCGCGGCGCGTCCCAGCGACGCAGGTCACTGGCCGGGGCGGATTGCACAAACAACTGGCCATGCTCATTGAGGCCGGCCAGCCACAGGCGGCCATCGGGCGCAAAGGCGACACCGCTGGCCAGATGAGCACGCCCGTGACGCGGCGACACCGGCGCCTGCTGGGCCCAGAGACTGGCCGCCGCCAGGGCCAGCCCCGCGAGGGCCAGGATCCGCCTCAGACGGATCACCATGTCGCGTCCATTCCGACATAGAGCGCCCGCGGCAAGGCCGGTGAGAAAACCGGCGTGCTGGACGACACGGATGCGCTGTCGGCATAGCGCCGGTCGGTCAGGTTCATGAGCCGGGCAAACACATTGACACCCTTGCTGACCGACTGACTGACGCGCAGGTTGAACACCTCATGCCCCGGGTACTTGCCATAGGTGGCCGAGTTGCCGGCTTCCAGCCAGTAGTCACCCAGGCGCACCCACTCCAGCTGCGCCATGGTGCCGGCGCGCGGGGTCCAGCGGATGCGGGTGTTGGCCATGACGCGTGGGGCGTTTTCCATTTCATTGCCCGAATAGTTGGCGGTGGCCGTGACCCAGTCCACGTAGCGGTGCCTGGCGTACGACAGGGCCGTGTCCAGCCGCCATTGGGGGCTGAGTGCCTTGCCCAGCGCCAGCTCGATGCCCTGGTGCTCCGTCCTGCCGGCATTGACGCTGGTACTGACATTCGTTGCCAAATCCCTCTGGCTCACCAGGTCATCCTGCTTGACCAGCTGGTACAGCGCCAGGTCATACGACCAGCCGTCCGCTGCGCCGCGCCAGCCCAGCTCAAACTGGTTGGCCTTGATGGGCTTGAGCGCCAGCGCAAGCAGAACTTTGTTCGCCACGTTGGCCGCCGTGTCGCTGCCGGCGCGGAACAACTGGCTTTCGGACGGTGCCCGGAACCCGTGGTTATACGAGGTGTACAGGCTGCTGGCCGGGCTCAGGGCCAGGGTCGCGCCGAGCTTGGGGCTCAGGTGCGAGTAGTCGACCGATGCCGACGCAATTTGACCGTAGTAGCGCGCTGTGGTCCCCGCCCGCGTGGTGGCGGTCGTGATGTGGTTCGTCATGTCGTAGCCGATGCTGTCAAAGCGCAGTCCGGCCGTTACCCGCAAGGCAGGCGTGGGAGACAGTTCACCCTGCGCATAGGCGGAGGCACTCTTGAACGTGACGTCGTAGTCATAGATCCGGTTGCCCAGGGTGTAGGCAGTGTAAAAGCGATCGGCCCCGGTGCCGGTAGACGTGAGATTCAGACTGTCCTCGGTGCGCGAGCCCGGGCTGCGTTCCAGATCCAGCCCAACGATCAGGCGGGCTTTCAGCGCACCGCTGAAATCCTGCCGCCATTTCGCCATCACGCCCAGCGACGTGACATCGGCTTTCTCGATGCGCGGGTCCGAGCTCAGGTTGAACGAGCCGTTGAGATCCATCGCATTGCTGCGCAGGTAGGGCGTGATGGTCAGCAGCGAGGCACCCATCTCACGCTCATACTGGGTTGACAGGCGCAGCGCATCAACTTTGCGGTAGGCGATCGACAGGTTGTTTTTGGTCGGGTTGTTGAGGTAATCGTTGTAGGTCAGCGCGGTGTTGGCACCGGTCTGCTGGTCAATCCTGGTATAGCCCAGGATGGTTTTCAGCACCGCGCCATCGGCCAGCGCCTGGTCGTGGCGAAAGCTGGCGCTCTGCCGGTCATAGGCCGTCTGGTCGCGCCAGCCGTCGGTGTGGGTCAGGTTGACGGCGGCGCGCACGGCACCGTCCGGACCCGTCGCCGTGGTGCCATCCACCAGCAGGCGCCGCCAGCCAAAGCTGCCGGCCTCGCCGGACACCGAGATGCCGGGCGTGGCAGCAGGGGCCCTGGTCAGAATGTTGACCGTACCGCCAATGGCGTCCGAACCGTACAGCGCCGAACCCGGACCTTTGACCACCTCAATGCCCCCGGCCTGCGGGATGTTCACCTCGTACAGCGCGTTGTGGTTAAAGAAGCCGGTGGCCCGGATCGGGATGCCGTCCTCCAGATACAGGTAGAGCGGGCTGGTGGTGAAAGGATGGCGGATCGCCGTGCTGTGGCCTTCGCCATTGGTCACGGCAATCGCGACGCCGGGCACCTGTCCCAGAATTTGCTGCGGATGCATCGGGCCGGTACGCTGGATGTCCTGCGCGCTGATGACACCAACCGACGCCGGCGTCTGCAACAACAGGGTCTGCTCCCGGCTGCCCGTGACGGTGACCACACTCAGTGCGGACGGCTCTGTCACAGCTTGCGTCTGAGCGGCAGGCTGCGTCTGGGCGGACGCCGGAAGAACAAAACAAACAGATACGGGAAAGGCCAGTGCAAGCGCCACGGCGATACGATTTTTCCGCATGGGAAATCTCCGAAAATATCAATCAAATCTGCGTGCCGCCCTTATGAAACGGGCGACAGGCGCTATGAATTCAATAGTTCAGGAGAAAACGGGTGGCCCGCGCGCCGGCAAGGGTGCGGCGGTGAGAGAAGCGATATGGGCCGCCGGAATGCTTTGCAGTACATAGGCCAGCGGTTGAATCGGCTCGGCGGTCAGCTGCGCGGCCGCGGGCGGCGGCGCACTGTTGGTTGCGCACAAGGGGCAGTCGAGCGTGTAGCTGACGACTTCCCTGGTGCCGTCATCCGTTTTGACCAGCACCTTCATCACGCCCGAACCCGAGCAGATCAGTTCCATGGCCTGCGGCTTGACAATCGGCGAGGCAATGGCCACCCCGATGGACAACGCAAACCACACCAGCACGAAGCGGGCGAGAAGGTGAGCGTTGCGCAGGAACTGCATGGGCCGGATTATGCTTGATCGGGATTTCAGGCCTGGGGTTACGCGACCACAACCTGGTTTCTTCCCTTGTTCTTGGCCGCATAAAGCGCAGCGTCGGCGCGGCGTAGGGCCGATTGTTCGTCATCGGACGCCTCCATGTGGACCAGGCCGATGCTGATCGTGATGGTGCGCGTCCGTCCTTCATCTTCAAACGGTGCGGCCTCGACGGCGCGGCACATCCGCTCGGCGGCCAGCGTGGCTTTTTCGGGATCGGTCAGCAAAATGACACCGAACTCTTCACCCCCCATGCGGGAGACCAGTTCGCCCGCACGAACCTGGGCCCGCAGAATCGACGACACATGGCACAGGGCCCGATCGCCCGCGTCGTGACCCCATTCGTCGTTGACGCGTTTGAAAAAGTCGATGTCTGCCATGGCAAAGCTCATCGGGCTGAATTCCCGCTGCCGGCGCGCCAGCTCGCGGGAAAATGCCTCGCGCAGGGCCAGCCTGTTGGGCAAACCCGTGAGCGGGTCGGAGCTGGCCAGTTGCTGCAACTGCCATTCACTCAGCGCGGCCGAGTACTCGCTGATCATGACCAGGGCAACCACCAGCACCAGGCAGCTTCCCAGCACGGCCTGACGCACCAGAGCCTGGCTGGCGGCGTCGATCAGTGCCAGCGCCGGCGACGCCGCCACGCCATACAGATCGACATAGGCAAACAAGGCCGCATTGATGATGAACAGGAAGACGCCCGAGCGCCAATGGCTGACTGGAAACAGCAGCGGCGCCACGAGCGCAAACACCAGCAGGAAGTAGTGCAGGAACAGCTGCGTCCCCTGCACAAAAAATATGCCCATCAGGATGTCCGCCATGACCAGCAGAAAAAGCACCCAACTCGCGAGGAATGATCGGCCGCGACGGTTGAGCAGCCACACCAGCGAGAACGCCAGGACAAATGGCAAATTCAGCCAGGCGCCCCGGACCAGCGCGGCGTTGCCGGTGCGCCAGAACACGAGACTGGTCAAGGCCGCGGCCGCCATGGCCATCAGCGCCGCCACGTTGACTTGCGTCACCTTGCGCTGCTGGCTGGCCAGCGTTGCATGCTCGCGCCCCATCGACAGCCAGCGCATGGCCCAGCGCCACAAGCGCTCCGGCAAGCGTCGGTCAGCCGGGTCGAACTCGTCAGCGGCAGCCATAGTTCAGAACTTGAGAGCCCTGTGTCATGCGTTGTCCATGATCGGCTTTCTTCGATGGGTAACGGTAAGTTGTGTGGAACGGTTGCCGACGATTCTCCCCCAGTTTCCACAGGCTGCCACCCGAGTTGACCGCTGACCCGAAAACTTGACTTTCGTCAAAGACGCGACGAGTTTCACGGAGCATGATAGGCTGCATACAAAACACGGAGGCTACTCTTATGACCACGAAACTCACCGCCCCTTTCAAGGCACAGCTGCTCGCACAACGCGCCAGCCTGCTGGATCAACTGGCCAGTCTGCGCGGTGGCACGGTCAGTCGCGCCGAGGCATCGGCCGATCATTACGGGCGAACGGAAGATTCCACCGCGCAGGTGCGTACCGAGCGCGATCTGGAATTCGCACTTGACGCGCGTGAAACCGCCGAGCTCAGCCTGGTGGACGCGGCGCTGAGCCGCATTGAGGCTGGCACCTACGGTCAGTGCGTCGACTGCGGCGTGGAGATTCCCGCGGCCCGGCTGCATGCAGCACCAGAGGCACCCCGCTGCATCGCCTGCCAGGAGAAGGTGGAATAAGAAGACCGAATGGGCCTGCTATCCTGACGGGATGCGCAGCCTTTTTCATCTCGCCTTCAACGTCACCGATCTCGCCCAGACCCGCCGCTTTTACGGCGGCGTTTTGGGCTGCAAAGAGGGCCGCAGCGCGGCCACCTGGGTCGATTTCGATTTCTTTGGTCACCAGCTGTCCATGCATCTGGGCGAGCCCTTCAAGACCGCCTGCACCGGTCAGGTGGGCGACAAAATGGTCCCCATGCCGCACTTCGGGCTGGTGCTGGCCCTGCCTGACTGGCAAGCCCTGGCGCAACGGCTGCAAGCCGAGAAAATAGAGTTTGTGTTGGCCCCGCAGGTGCGCTTTGAGGGCGAGCCGGGCGAGCAATGGACCATGTTCTTTTGTGATCCGTTTGGCAATCCGATTGAGATCAAGGGTTTCCGATCGCTGGACACGCTCTACGCCACCTGATTCGCTCGCCGAGCCCCAGTGCCATGAATTACACCTTTGTCTCGGCCACCATCCTGTTGATTCTGATCACCGACCCGATCGGCAATATCCCCATCTTCGCCAATGCGCTCAAGAATGTGGCCGTCGAGCGCCGCCCCTGGGTGATTCTGCGCGAGGTATTGATTGCCTTTGTTCTGTTGCTGACATTCATGTTCGTCGGCGACGGCTTTCTGCGGGTAATGAATTTGAGCGAACTGTCGCTGCAGATCGGCGGCGGCGTGATTCTTTTCCTGATCGCGCTGCGCATGGTGTTTCCACCACCCAATGCTGCCGCACCCGAGATGGTGGGTGAACCCTTGATCGTACCCTTGGCGATTCCCGCCCTGGCCGGGCCGTCGGCATTGGCCACCGTGTTGCTGCTGGTGTCCCAGGCGCCCGGCCGGCGCATGGAATGGATTGCCGCCCTGTGCGTCACCATGACGGTGAGTGCCGTCGTGCTCGTGCTGGCCGAACGCATTCAGCGCGTCGCAGGTGACCGGTTCGTCGTGGCGCTGGAGCGGCTAATGGGTCTGGTGCTGGTGGCGGTCTCCATTGAAATGATGCTGCGAGGCATCAAGACCTTTGCCCGGCAACTCGCGGCCGGGGTTTGAACTTCAGCGCGGCATTAACGCGAGTTAAACCGAGGTTCAGCGTTTGGCAAGGTCTTTTTCAAGCGGCACGATTTCCTGCTCGATCGCGCCAAACATGGTCTGACCGTCACGACCCTTCATTTCGATGCGGATCGTGTCGCCGTACCTCATGAATTCGGTCGATGGTTTGCCATCCTGAATCGTCTCGATCGCGCGTTTCTCGGCGATGCAACTGTAGCCATGGCTCCAGTCCTTGTTGCTGACCGTGCCCGAACCAATGATGGAGCCCGCGCGCACATTGCGTGTCTTGCAGATATGGGCAATCAGCTGCCCAAAGTGAAAAGTCATCTCCGGGCCAGCGTCGCACATGCCCACCTTGCGGCCGTTCCAGGTGCTTTGCATGGTGAGGTGCAGACGGCCCTTGTCCCATGCGTCCCCCAGTTCGTCCAGGGTCACCGCGACCGGACTGAAGGCGGTGGCCGGCTTGCTCTGGAAAAATCCGAATCCCTTGGCCAGTTCGGCCGGGATCAGGTGGCGCAGACTCACGTCATTGGCCAGCATCACCAGACGAATGCCATCCAGCGCCTGCTCCGGCGTGGCACCCATGCGCACATCGCCGGTGATGACGGCCACTTCGGCCTCGAAGTCAATGCCGAATGCTTCACTGGCGCACACCACATCGTCACAGGGTCCGAGAAAATCATCGCTGGCGCCCTGGTACATCAGCGGGTCGGTATAAAAACTGTCCGGTACCTCCGAGTCACGCGCCTTGCGCACCAGTTCCACATGGTTGATGTAGGCAGAGCCATCCGCCCACTGGTAGGCCCGCGGCAATGGGGCCATGCATTGCCTGGGATCAAACGGGAAGGCGTGCCGGGCTTTGCCATTGTTCAGGGTTTCATACAGGTCCTGCAACTGGGGCGACATGAAGTTCCAGTCATCCAGCACCTGCTGCATCTGAATGGCAATGCCGGTCGCATAATGCGCGGTGCTCAGGTCACGTGAGACGACGACCAGTTGGCCGTCACGCGAGCCGTCTCTGTAGGTGGCTAGTTTCATAGGATCTGCTGGAAAGTGAAAAGTGGAGATGCCGTGTATTCAACGACGTGTCGTCAATTACGTATTGTTAAACTGATTTAACCAGTCATAACGCCTGAAATTCTAGTGGCCATGGAAAAAACACGCGCAGGCATCCAGTCAGTGGAAGTGGGCTTTGCGCTGCTGGACGCGCTGGCCAAGGCGGCCGGCCCGCTGATGCTGCGCGATCTCGCCGCGACCGCGGGCATGAGTGCGGCCAAGGCGCATCGCTACCTGGTCAGTTTTCAACGCCTCGGTCTGGTCGTGCAAGACACCGCAACCACGTTGTACGACCTGGGCCCTGCGGCCCTGAAGCTCGGGCTGGCGTCCTTGTCAAGGCTGGATGCAGTGAAGCTGGCACGTGAACGAATCGGCCCGCTGATGCTCCAGATTGGTCACACCCTGGCCCTGGCTGTGTGGGGCAACCAGGGACCCACCATTGTCCACTGGGAAGAATCCCCCAGTGCCGTCACCGTGAACCTGCGGCTGGGCGATGTCATGCCGCTCTTGTCGTCGGCCACGGGGCGCTGCTTTGCCGCCCATCTCTCCACTGAGGCGATCGCACCGATGCTGGCCATCGAGATGCTTCAGGCCCGGAAATCGGGTCGATTCGACCTGCCCCATTCAAAACGCGAAATCGCCCAGGTGCTCAATGAGGTACGTCAGCGCGGGCTGGCCCGGGTAGAAAACACCTTGCTACCGGGCGTGGTGGGGTTTTGTGCGCCGGTCTTTGATTTCGATGGCCACATGGTGCTGGGTATCGTCGCCCTGGGCTCGGTTGCGACCATCGACGCTGCCTGGGACGGCTCGGTGGCCACCGCCTTGCGCGCGGCAGCGGCACAATTGTCACGTGATCTGGGACAAATCAGTTGAGCTCCGAATCGGCCCGTATTTTGCCGCTCAAGGTGCTGGCTGTCCTGTCGGGAGCGGTACTGCTGGCACACCTGGCCATTTTGCGCGGCGCCCCCATGACCCTCGGCCTGAGTCAACCCGAGCCGCCCCGCGCATTCACCACGCGATCGATTGAACTCGTCCCGGCCAAGCCGACATCCGCAGAACAGCCCGTGGCGCCGCCAGCAATCGCGCCCCGTGAAAACACACCACCTGCCGCGCCCAAGATAGCACGGCAAAAACCGGCAGAGACGCGCACCAGTCACGACGATTCAGTGCCACCGCCGGCAACGGTTATCAATGAAGCAGAAATACCGGACCCGGCCGCTACCCCCCCGAAGGAACCGTCTTCCGAGGACGCTCAACTGGCGGCCGCGCCGCGCCCGCCTCCCGATCGGATATCCGCAGCGATGGCTTACACGGTACCCGGCTCGGTGATCATCAAATACAAGGTGGAATCCAACAAGTTCCCTTTTAGCGCCAGTGCCGAACTGGTGTGGCGACAGGACGGAGCGAGTTACGAAGCCCGTCTGGAGCTCAGCGCATTTGGACAAACCCGTGTACAAACCAGTCGCGGGCAGGTCACGCCAGAGGGGCTGGCCCCGACCCGTTTTTCTGACAAATACCGCAGCGAAGTCGCCGCCCACTTTGACCGGGAGAAGGGCAAAGTCACTTTCAGCGCCAACACGCCGGACGTGCCCCTGCTGGCGGGTGCGCAGGACCGGTTGAGCATCCTGGTACAGCTGGCGGCCATGATCGCCGGAGACCCCGGTCATTACCCTGAAGCCACCACCATTGCCATCCAGACCATCGGCCCGCGTGATGCCGACACCTGGCTTTTTACGGTGGGCCGTGAGGAAACACTCTCGCTGCCGGGTGGTGAACCGGTCACGATAAAGCTGGTGCGCAACCCTCGCGAAGAGTTCGATCAGAAGGTGGAGCTGTGGCTGGCACCCGCACTGGGTTACCTGCCCGTGCGCATCCGGATTACCGAGCCCAATGGCGACTTTGTTGACCAGAAATGGCTGGCGACCGAAGGCCAGTACTGAACCTTGGCCCGTCAAGTGGGTCTACCCTTGAAATTACCTACTGTGCTGCCACCTGCACAGAAAGACTGATTAAGGGATAATTCATCATGCACACGCTTTACGACTCTGACACCTATTCTGTGACGCACATGCTGGCCAATACGGCAGCGACAGATGGGGCGTCTGTCGCAGACGGCGAAGGCGCGGCGCCGGCGATTCCGGTGCCCACGCTGGCGCGTCATGGTTTTGAAATCGTGGACAAGCGCGCCAACAAAGAGGTGTATCTGGATGGCTCTTGGGCCGAGCTGTTTCAACAGCACATTTCTGCCTGGCAACAAAATACACCGACCCAGGAAGAAGTAGAAGACACGTTGGAACAATACGCCGAGCTGGCGCAAAACCCGGTGGTCGTTCACTGACGCTCCTGCACGCAATTTCAGCGTAGCGCGGGTTTGCTGATGATCGCCAGGCATCTCTGGGTCAGCGCGGTGGTTTTTTCCTTGGTGGGCTGTGCGGTTTCCAGCCGGGGGCCAGAAGAACCTGACCCGATCCACGATCCTGTTCACATCGCTCAACTCTCCCGGTTACTGCCCGCTGACGCAATCCTGCTGGGTGAGCAGCACGATGCGCCGGATCACCAGCGCATCCACCGCCTCATGGTTGAAACCCTGGCGGCCCGGCAAACGCTGGCCGCCCTGGCACTGGAGATGGCCAGCCAGGGCCAGTCCACCGAGAAACTTGGGCCGACCGCTGGCGAAGATCAGGTACGGGCCGCCCTGCAGTGGGACAACGCAGCCTGGCCCTGGACCGCCTACGGCCCGGTCGTGATGGCTGCGGTGCGTGCCGGGGTGCCGGTGGTCGGAGCCAACCTGCCCCCTGCGCGTTGGCGTGAGGCCATGACGGATACCGGATTCGACCGGCTGCTCAGTGGCCCGGCGCTCAAAGCCCAGCAGCAAAATATCCGCTTGGGCCACTGTGGCCTATTGCCTGAAAGCCAGATTTCACCCATGACGCGCATCCAGATTGCCCGCGATGTTTCCATGGCTCAGACTGTCACCCGGGCAGCTCTGGCCGGAAAAACCGTGCTGCTGCTGGCTGGCAGCGGCCATGTGGATCGCATCCTGGGCATACCGCAGCACCTGCCGCCGGGTTTCAAGGTGAAAACTGTTCTTCTCCACGCGGAACAAGCATCAGTCGCTACAAATAGCGTAGCGCAATTTGACCACTTCTGGCCCGCCAGGCCCGCGCCGGTGATCGACTATTGCGCCAATCTCACGGCGCGCCAGCTGACGCAGCCTTTTTGATGGCGTCTTTGACTCCTGCGGGATCGCCGCTGGTGTCCTGCGACAATTAACGCCATATGCAACCTACTTACATCCTGACTCTGTCATGCCCGGACCGCTTGGGGCTAGTGCACGCGGTATCCGGCTTTTTGCTGGAACGTGGTGGCAACATCGAGGAAGCGGCTCAGTACAACGACCATGACACCGGTCTGTTTTTCATGCGGGTGCAGTTTGCCTGCTCCCAGCTGACGCATGAGGACCTGAAGGCGCAACTGAGCCTGTTTGCGCAGTCTTTTGTCATGCAGTGGTCCCTGCACGCGCGGGCACAGCCCATGCGCACGGTGCTCATGGTCAGCAAGGAGGGCCATTGTCTCAACGATCTGCTGTTTCGCTGGAAAAGTGGTTTCCTGGGGCTCGACATTCGCGCCATTATTTCCAACCACCGCGAGTTCTACCAGCTCGCCGCCAGCTACAACGTGCCATTTCATCATTTCCCGGTGACTGCTGCCACCAAGGCGCAAGTGGAAGCCAGGCAATTTGAAATCATCCAGAGCGAAGAAGCGGAACTGGTGGTGCTGGCCCGTTACATGCAGGTGCTCAGCGATGACTTGTGCCGCAAACTGTCAGGGCGCGCCATCAACATTCACCACTCATTCCTGCCCAGCTTCAAAGGGGCCAAACCCTATTACCAGGCGCATGACCGCGGCGTGAAACTGATTGGGGCGACCGCTCACTACGTGACCGCCGACCTGGACGAAGGCCCCATCATTGAACAGGACGTGGCGCGCGTCGATCACAGCAAAACAGTGGAAGACCTGACGACGCTAGGGCGTGACACCGAAAGCCAGGTGCTGGCCCGCGCCGTGAAATGGCACAGCGAGCACCGCGTGCTGATCAACGGCCACAAAACCGTGATTTTCAAATAATCGACGGTCCCTGCGTGTACTGCGCGTGGCGCTTCTCCAGAAAGGCCTTGATGCCTTCCTGGGCGTCCGGTGTCATGGCCGCCGAGGCCATCAACTCGACAGCGAATTTGTAGGCCTGAGCCTGCGTCATGTCGACCTGCTGGTAAAAGCCCTGCTTGCCCATGGCCTTGGACAACGCGCTGCCACGGGTGGCGCGGCTGATCAGATCAAGCACCGCCGCATCGAGCTGATCGGCCGGCACGGCCCGGTTGATCAAGCCCCACTCGGCGGCAGTGGCGGCGTCAATCGCATCCCCAGTGAGCGCCATCTCCAGCGCCCGCTTGCGGCCGACATTGCGCGCCACCGCCACCAGCGGCGTATGACAGAACAAGCCCGCTTTTCCACCGGGAATGGCAAACGAGGCGGTGTCGGCGGCGATGGCCAGATCGCAGCTTGCCACCAGCTGGCAGCCCGCCGCCGTGGCTAGCGCATGAACCTTCGCAATCACCGGCTGCGGCATCGCCTGGATGGTGTCCATCATCTCGGTACAAACGCCAAAGAGTTCGCGCGCCTGTACCAGCGTGGCGCCTGCCAAATTTCCGAAGTTGTGGCCGGCGCTGAAGACCGGCCCATTGGCCGCCAGAATCACCCCCAACGCGTCGCTCTGTGCCACCTCGCGCAAGGCTCGTGTCAACTCCAGCATGACATCCATGGCCAAGGCGTTACGCTTCTCGGGACGGTTCAGGGTGACTGTGGTGATCAGCCCATCGAATGAGACCAGCAGGTGTTCGTAATTCATGCGCGCATTGTGGCAGCCCAGCCGTAGCTAAACCCGCTGACTGGCCATCGCCTCGCCCAGCCGAATGGCGCCTCCCGGCGACCATGCCGGGTTGAATTGCAGCGGGCCTTTCGGAAACAGCATCACCACCGTGGAACCCAGCAGGAAGCGGCCCATTTCCTGGCCCTGCTGCAGGACAACGGGTTGGTCGTCATAAAGCCACTCGCGCACCTCATGGCCGCGCGGCGGATTCACCAGACCGTGCCAGACGGTGGCCATGCTGCCCACAATGGTGGCGCCCACCAGGGCCAGCACAAACGGCCCCCGCGCCGACTCAAAGACACAAACCACACGTTCATTGCGTGCGAACAGCCCCGGCACGCCGCGGGCGGTGGTCGGGTTCACCGAAAAAAGTTCTCCGGGCACGTGGATCATGCGGGTCAGGCGCCCGTCGCACGGCATGTGGATGCGGTGATAGTCCTTCGGGCTCAGGTACAGCGTGGCAAAACTGCCATCAACAAACTGTGCCGCCAGCGCCGCATCACCCCCCACCAGCGCGGTGGTGGCGTAATGGTGACCCTTGGCCTGAAATATCTGGTCGCGCTCAATCGCGCCAAACTGGCTGATGGCGCCATCGACCGGGCAAATCAGGTCGGCGCTGGCCAGTGGCCGGGCACCGTCTTTCAGGGCGCGGGTGAAGAAATCGTTGAAGGTGGCGTAACTGGCCACATCGGGGTTGGCCGCCTCGTTCATGTTGACGCCGTAGCGCCCCACAAACCATTTGATCAGGCGGGTGGTCAGGCGCCCGCCGCGGGCGCCGGCGATCCAGCCCGCAAACACCGTCAGCGCCTGCTTGGGGAGCAGGTACTGCGGCAGCACTGCAAAGCGATCGGACATGAATGGCTACCGGTGGTGAGAATGGCCGGGATTGTAGTGTGACAATGTCACCATGACCGCCGCACGCATCCCCCCGATTCAATGCCTGCTGACTTTTGAAGCGCTGGCCCGCCTGCGCAGCGTGACCCAGACCTCGGAAGAGTTGTGTGTGACGCCCAGCGCCGTGAGTCACCGTGTCAAGCAGCTCGAACAGATCATTGGTACCAAGCTGTTTGGACGCGCCGATTTTTCTCTCACCACCGAAGGCAGCGAGTACCTGGCCCATGTCCGTGAAGGTCTGGCCATGCTGCAAAAATTTCCGTCGTCAGCGGCGGCGCCCGGCAAGCGCAAGCTGCGCCTGGCCGTCACGCCCACATTTTCGCGCTCCATCCTCATCCCGCGCCTGCGCCAGTTCACCGAGGCCTATCCCGAGATTGACCTCACGCTGCAGGTATCCATCCCCTTGCTGGACGTGGTCGCGGAAGACGCCGACCTGATCGTCCGTTTTGGCAGCGGGCGCTATGCCGACCTGGAGCATGTGTGCCTGATCAAGGATGAGGTCACGCCGCTGGCCTCCCCCGCCTATGTGCGCGAACACGGGCCGTTCGTGGTGCCGGAAGACCTGGAAGGCGAGAACCTGTTGCGCAGTCCGCTGGAGCCCTGGCGCACCTGGTTTGCCGCCAACGGCCTCGACTGGCCGGAACCAGTCGACGGCTCGCAGTTCAATGACATTGGCCTGATGTGCGATGCGGCGGCCGCCGGCATGGGGGTGGCGTTGGTGCGCCTGAAACTGGGCGCGCCCTGGCTGGAGCATGGCTCGCTGGTGCGCCTGGGAAGCAATGCTGTTTTTACACATAACGTGCCCAGCCCGCACGCGCACTACCTGTGTTGGCGCACCGGCATGATGGACCGCTGGGAGTGCGCGGCGTTCGCTGACTGGCTGAAAAAGAGCGTGGCTTAGGCTCATCGGCACGAAATCGGCCCCTAGCCCCCGAATCCATTGCGCGAGTAGCTATTATTTTTATAGCATTCTGGTTTTCACGGTTATCTGAAAAAATGCTCACACCAACTGCGACCACTTCACCCTACAGTTGGACACACTTCAAATTGATGCGTGGAACCCCCCATGAATGCACCGATCACTCCTGAACAGCAAGATTTGCTACAAAGAACAGAGCGCCAGGCGCAAGTCGTTCGAGGGTTGCAGGCCTGCTTGCCGTCACACGCGCTGCTGTGGCACAAGGAGGACACCACGCCCTATGAATGCGATGGCCTGACGGCCTACCGGCAACGTCCGCTGGTTGTCGCCTTGCCCGAAACCGAGGAGCAGGTCCAGGCGGTGCTGCGAATCTGCCATGCGCTGGACGTGCCGGTCGTGGCACGGGGTGCCGGCACCGGCCTGTCGGGTGGCGCCATGCCGCATCGCCTGGGGGTCACGCTGTCACTGGCCAAGTTCAACAAAATCCTCAGCATCGACCCGGTGAGCCGCACCGCGGTCGTGCAATGCGGCGTGCGCAACCTGGCCATCAGCGAGGCCGCCGCCATTCACGATTTGTACTACGCACCCGACCCCTCCAGCCAGATTGCCTGCACCATCGGTGGCAACGTGGCGGAGAACTCGGGCGGCGTGCACTGCCTGAAGTACGGACTGACCGTCCACAATGTGCTGAAGGTCAAGGGCTTCACGATGGAAGGCGAGGCACTGGAATTCGGCTCCGATGCGCTGGACACGGCCGGTTTTGATTGCCTGAGCATCATCATCGGTTCGGAGGGCATGCTGGCGGTCACCACCGAGGTCACCGTGAAACTGATCCCCAAGCCGCAACTGGCACGCTGCATCATGGCCAGCTTTGACGACATCCGCAAAGCCGGCGACGCGGTGGCCGCCATCATTGCCGCCGGCATCATCCCCGCCGGCCTGGAAATGATGGACAAGCCCATGACGGCGGCGGTGGAAGACTACGTGCACGCGGGCTACGATCTGACGGCCGAGGCCATATTGCTGTGCGAAAGCGACGGCACGCCCGAAGAAGTGGAAGAAGAAATCGGCCGCATGAGCGCGGTGCTGCGCCATCACGGGGCGACGGCGATTGCGGTGAGCAAGGATGAGGCGGAGCGGCTGAAATTCTGGAGCGGCCGCAAGAATGCATTCCCGGCAAGTGGCCGTATCAGCCCGGACTACATGTGCATGGACTCCACCATTCCCAGAAAGCGCCTTGCCGACATCCTGCTGGCCATCCAGGAGATGGAGAAAAAATACCAGCTGCGCTGCGCCAACGTGTTCCACGCCGGAGACGGCAACCTGCACCCCTTGATATTGTTTGATGCCAATGACCCCGACCAGCTGCATCGCTGTGAGCTGTTCGGCGCTGAGATCCTGGAAACCAGCGTGGCCATGGGTGGCACCATCACCGGCGAGCACGGCGTGGGCGTGGAGAAGCTCAATTCCATGTGCGTGCAGTTTTCCGCCGAAGAGAACGAACAGATGTTTGGCGTCAAACGTGCCTTTGATGCCAAAGGCCTGCTCAACCCCGGCAAGGTGATTCCTACCCTGCAACGCTGTGTCGAGTACGGCAAGAAACTGGTGCGGGGCGGGCAGACCAGCCACCCGGATCTGCCCCGGTTCTAGGCGCCAGAACGTCATGCAGGGACTGCGCGGTCTGGCCTGGCTTCTGGCCATGCAGTCCATCGGCGAACTGCTGGCACGGGGCTTTTCCCTGCCCTTTCCCGGCCCGGTGATCGGCATGACTTTGCTCCTGCTGGCCCTGCGCGTGCCCGCGGTGCGCGAGCCAGTGGCGGCCTGTGCCAACTTCCTGCTGTCACATCTCTCCCTGCTGTTTGTGCCGGTGGGCGTGGGTGTCATGACGCACCTGGGCCTGGTTGGTCAATACGGTGGGCGCATGCTCATCGTGATCGTCCTGTCGACCTGGATCGGCCTCGCCGTCACCGCGCTGGCGTTGCATCTGCTCGGGCGAAGAAACAATGCCAAAGTTCGTTGAACTCTGGGTCTACCTCTCCAGCACGCCGCTGTTTGGCCTGACGGCCACGCTGGTGGTCTATGTGCTGGCGCAAGCCGTCTACACCCGGCTGCAGCAGGCGCCCTGGGCCAACCCGGTACTGTGGACGGTGATCACCATCGCCGTTGGGCTGCTGGCCACGGGCGTGAGTTATCCCACTTACTTTGCCGGCGCGCAGTTCATTCACTTCCTGCTGGGGCCCGCCGTGGTGGCGCTGGCCTGGCCGCTGTGGCAGCGCCGCGCCGAGCTGCGGTTGCGCTGGGGCCGCCTGCTGCTGGCCGCCCTGGCCGGCGGCATCGCCGCCAGCGGCTCGGCACTGGCGCTGGGTTGGGCCGTCGGTTTGCCCCTCGAGGTGGTGCTGTCGCTGGCGCCCAAGTCGGTCACCGCACCGGTGGCCATGGGTATTGCCGAAAAATTTGGCGGTATCCCGGCGCTGGCGGCGGTGGTCGCGGTCAGCACCGGGCTGGTCGGTGCACTGAGCGGCAAATACCTGTTTGATGCCTTCGGGATTCCGCTGGATGCGTCCGGCTGGACGGCGCGCGGCTTTGCGCTCGGCACCGCGTCACATGGCATAGGCGCCGCCCGCGCGCTGCAGGTCAATGCCGATGCGGGCGCCTACGCCGGCCTGGCGCTGGGCCTGCAGGTGGTGCTGGCCTCGCTGCTGCTGCCCCTGCTGTTCCGTATTTTTTGAGCGCTCACCAGGTATCGATGGCCAGTGCGCTATCCG
>NZ_JAUSLE010000075.1 GCF_030646845.1 Rhodoferax sp.
CAACGCGCGCAGTCTTTGCGGCTCCGCCAGTGGTGCTGACGCAGGTCGCGCCAACAGCGCATTCAGGCGCGCATTGACCTGACGGCCTTCGCTTGCGAGGGCCACCAGCTCGCTATTCATATTGGTCTGCTCGATTTGTGCGCGGATGACGTCCTGCTGGGCGGCGAGACCGCCGGCGTAGCGGGCCTGCGCGACTTTCTCCAGGCGGATGACCAGATCCAGAATTTCCTGCGTCAATTTTTCATTGCGATGGAGGAAATAGCGTTGGGCGTGGGCGATCTTGATCTTGGCTGCCAGATCAGACCAGGTTCCCATGGCCCGCCCTTGGGTGCCTTCGGCTTCGAAAGCCGCGATGTCCCGCCTCAGGTCGCGCTTGCCAAACCAGGGAATGTCCTGCATCAGCAAATAGCGGGTGCTGCCGACGTCGCTGGGCGAAAGGGTCGGGCTCTGCTCGCCCAACTTGGTGATGTCGCGTAACTCGGTGCGGAATTTGGGATCGGGCAAAGCGCCGGCCGACGTCACACGCTCGGCCGCAGCCTGCGCCTCGTAGCGCATGCTGGCGTATTCGGGATTTGCCTCCCGGGCGATAGCGAGCAGCGTTTGCACATCCGCACCCGGTAGCGTTTCCTGGGCTTGCGCCATGAAGCACCATATGCTGGCAATGGCCGCGAACAAGGGGCCCCAAGGGCTCTGGAATATTTTCATGGTTTTTTTCCTGAGGTTTAGTGTCGGGCAAAAACAGGGACCATCGTCCATCTGGACGCGCAAGGCGGCGAACTGGATGGAATGACCGCAGTTTGCACGCCTGCTCCCGACGAATAACTGACCTGCAAATTACATTTCTGTCATTTTCAGCTTGCCGACCTGGTGCTGCGTTGCGGAGGAGCACCCGCGACGTCAAAAAAATTGCTGCAGGGTCGCATAGGCCACGCTCGGTGGGCGCGCATACTCGCTGCCGGTCGCGCCGCTGAACCATTGCAGTCCAAACGAGAGGTCCAGATTGGTCCGGATCGAGTAGCTAATGCCTGGGGCAACGTAACGGCTGTGGTCGGCCAGGTTGAGAACGACATCGGTGCTCAGCTTGACCAATGGCGTGAGCGCATAGCCCGCGCGTACGCCGAGATAGCGCTGCGCCAGCGTTTGCCGGCTGCCGCTTGCCAGGGCGGAGAAGTCATAGGCGGCAGGACTGCCTGCACCGCTGCCATCTCGGTAGAACTCAGCGCTCAGGGTCAACGTGTTGGCAAAAGCATAGTCGATGCCAAGCAAGGTGCGGTTGAATACTTCGCCGTTGCGTGACAGAACCCGGGTCAGTTCGGCGCGCACGCCCGCAAGACCGATTTGCCCGGCAAGGTCGAGCCCAATGACCCGGTCGCCATGAAATCGGCCGGCCGTCACGGAATAATCGATGCCGCGGGCGTGGTCATGCCACTGCAACGCATGGCTATCCTCACCCGCCAGTCGGCTCGGAGCGTATACGGCCGCCACGCGCGCGACCGGCCCGAATCTGTGCTCAAGCAGGACGGCGTCCACGCCGGGCCGCTCCTCGCGCTCCAACGTCGTTGGACTCACAGGATTGAGCAAGTCGAGCGGACTCCAGAAGCGGCCCGTACCCCAGGCAATGCGCTGTCGGCCCAGGCGCAGATCGGTATCACCGAATGCAAGCTGAAACTGGGCACGGTACAGGCGGTGCACACCATACAGCGCGGGTCGATCAACATAGCTGCCCTGAGCGGACCAGTACTGAGAGGACGGCAAGTCCTTTTGCTGCTGGAACTGCGCGGTTCGCAGGTAACTGCCAATCAATGCCTCATTGTCATACTGGACATCGAAGCTCATGGCGGGGCTGAGTTTGCCCTTCAGCTCCAGGCGCAAGCGGTTGAGATCGAGCTTGTAGCGCTCGCCGGCCCAAGTCTCGGAGCGCAGCAACAGGTTCTTGTAGTAGCCCGACACACGCAGGGCCGGATCGTCCTGCGCCAAAGCCGAAGCAGCACATCCCGCCAGCGCCAGGATGAAAACGTCCGTGAAACGTGACGGCCTAGGCATGGCGGATCGCCTGCACTGGGTCGAGGCGGGCAGCCCGTGCCGCGGGATACAGCGAGACCAGCACACTGGCCACAAACAACACCAGGCCCGGCACGCCGATGTGACTCGCGACCAGCTTCGGGTGGACGACCCCGGTAAGGCCGGGAATGGCCGAGTAGCCACGGAAGAATCCCGACAGGTCGATGCCCTGGCGTCCGAAGTACGCCACCAGCAAGGCACTGATGCCGTAGCCAATGAACGACGCCAGCAGCATCAGCACCAGCGTCTCGTAGACAACCATGCGCTGGATCGCGGCCGGCGGCGTGCCCAGCGCCATCATCACGCCAAACTCGCGCGTGCGCTCGGTCACCGCCATGAACACGGTATTCATGATCGCCATCGCGATGACGACGAACGCGATGGCGAGCAGGATGTGGCTGATGATTCGGATCATCCGGACCATCTCCTCAAGTTGTGGCAGCAACTCCTGCCAGGGCTGAAATGACAAGCCGGACGCGGCAACACGCTGGCGCAGGTCCGTAAGGCGCCCGGCCAGCGCGGCGCGGTCGCGCAGGCGCAGGTTGATGGTTGACACGCGCGAACCGAGGGCGAGCTGCGACTGCGCGGCCCGCAGCGTGACAAAGGCCATCGCGCTGTCGAAGGAGCCGCTTTCGGTCGCGAAGATGCCGCCGATGCGGTAGGCGGCGGTGCCGAGTTCACCGCTGGCGGCTTGCGCCATGACAATCACCTTTTCCCCCAAGCGCACCCCTAGCCGTTCGGCCAGTTTGCGCCCGATCAGGATGTCGCGATCGGCGCCGGCAGCAAGCGGATTGCCCTCGACGATGGTGCGATGGATGAACGTGACCCCGCGCTCGGCCTCGGGCACGATGCCGGTCAGCAGGATGCCTTCCGATTTCGCGGCGCTGCTCGCCAGTGCCTGCACCTGCACCCGCGGCGCGGCCGCCTCGACTTCGGGGACGGCGCGCAACTGCTGTAGCAGTGCCTCGGCGTCCTCGAAGGCCAGTTCGGGGGCGTAGTCCTGCCGGAACCCGGCCCGCTCCAACTGCACATGGCCGGTCACGTAACGGGTGGAGTTTTCGATCAAATCCTCGCCGAAACCATCAAAATAGCTGAAGAGGAAAACGAAGGCAACGATCCCGAACGCGGTCCCTCCCGCCGTGATCGCCGTGCGCCGCGGATTGCGCAGGATGTTGCGGCCGGCGATCACCATGAACACCGGCCAGTGCGAGCTCGACGCCGGCGTACCGTGGCCGCTCACGTGGCGCGGTCCGGCGAGGCCGCGGATCGCCGTTACCGGTTCGAGCAAGGCCGCCTTCGCAGCCGGATAGAGCGCCGTCAGGCAGGCCGTGGCGAAGACGGCCAGCGAGACCATCGCACTGCGCTCAAGCCGGATCACCGGGTAGATCACATCCTCGAGCCCAGGCATCGTGCGCAAGGCGGCGCCAAAAGCGCCCAGATCGATCCCGGTTCGGGCGAAGAAGGCCGTGACGGCCAAGCCGAGCAGGTTGCCGGCCAGCAGCCCGAGTCCGCCCAGCATCATCGCTTCGAGCAGCACCAGACCGAGCAGTCGGGCGCGGCTGATGCCGAGCGCCAGCATGATGCCGAACTCACGCGTGCGCTCCAGCACCGCCATCAGCACCGGGTTGGCGACGGCGGCGGCGACGATGCCGAAGAACACCACCAGCACGACCCAGGCCATCACCTCATGAAACCGGGTACTGACTACCACCAGCGGCAGCAGTCGAGGCCAGCTGAGCACCTCATAGCCGGGCCCCAGGCGTTGCGTCAGGCGGGCCTGGGTCGCGTCGAGCTGGTCGCGGTCGCGCAAGCGCATGGCGATCGCGCTCGCGCCCGACGGCGCGGCGAAGAAGTCGCGCACGACGGCCAGCGGCAGCACCGCCACGCGGCCGTCGAGCTCATCAATACGCGTGCGAAACACGCCGCGCACCGGGAATCGCCCGCTGGCAAGCGAGCCGTCGTAGGCCTGACCCACCAACAACAGGTCATCCCCCTCCGCCAGGCCCAGCGCCTGCGCGAGCTGCTCGCCAATCAGGACGCCGGGTGTGCTGTCGCTCAAGACTGTGCCACTGACGACCGCGTTGAACAGCACGCTCACCCGCCCTTCGTTGCCCGGGTCGACGCCGACCAGTGTGATCCCGCGCGACTTGTCACTGCGGCTGGCCAGGGCCTTGCCTTCCAGGCGCACCGTCGCGGCCTCCACGTTCGGGTCGTTGCGCACCGCTGCCAGCACAGGCTGGGCTTCGGCCATGGTGAGGTCAAGGGTCGGATCGTCGTGGTAGCCCTTCAAGTGCACCTGCACGTCGCCGGCCAGAAAACGCGTGCTGTTCTGGATCATCTGGCGGTTCATGCCGTCGATGAAGGCCCAGACAAAGGTCAAGGCTGCCAACCCGACGGCAATCGACAGGATCGTGATGGCAGAGCGCCTGCGATTGCGCGCAACGTTGCGCCAGGCGAGTTTGGCGAGCATCACACCGGCTTCCGCTCGTCCGATTCAATGCGGCCATCACGCAGACGAATGACGCGGCGCGCACGCTCGACCACCATCGGGTCGTGGGTCGAGAAGACAAAGGTCACGCCCTTGTCTTCGTTCAGCCGCCGCATCAGGTCCATCAGCGCCGCGCCGGCCTTTGAGTCCAGGTTCGCTGTCGGTTCGTCCGGCAGCACGATGACCGGCTCGGCCGCGATCGCGCGCGCCACCGCAACGCGTTGCTGCTGGCCGCCCGACAGTTCAGCCGGGCGCCGGTGTTCCAGTCCCTGCAGGCCCAGTTCCTTGAGCAAGTCCATGGCTCGCGTACGCCGCTGCGCCTCGGACTTGCCTTGCAGCAGCATCACGAACTCGACGTTCTCCAGTGCCGACAGCACCGGAATCAGGTTGAACTCCTGGAACACGAAACCAATCTTGCGCAGGCGCATCTCCGACAGTTCAGCCTTGCTCATGCGGCCGGTCTCGGTGCCCGCGATCCAGATGCGGCCCGTGGTCGGAGAGTCGAGACCCCCAACCAGGTTCAGCAGCGTGGTCTTGCCGGAACCCGAGGGGCCGACGAGGACGGCGAAGTCGCCGCGGCGGATCTCAAGGTCAATGCCGTCCAGCGCGTGAACGGCCACACTGTCTTGCCGGTACACGCGGCTGACTTGCTCCAGCTTGACGACGATGTCGGCATCGCTCATGGCTTCTGCAGATGGCGTTGGCTGAAGATCGCCTCATCCACCGGGCGGTCGAAGACGGCATCTTTCAGCACCACCGTGGTGAGATTTCCGGTCTTGGCCACAGGCCGCATTTCCCAGCGCGTGGGCAGGGTACGTCCGCCGACGCTGCGCACGTCGGAGAAGCTCAGCACACGGACCAACTCACCGCGCTCGCTGAAAAACTCCTCCTTGATGGGCATGAAATCGCGCTTGCGCACCAGATAGAGCACGCGGCCCCACACGACGGCGGCCTCAGGTTTCGGCGTGGCGTCCACCTGGTAGGCCTCCTGACCGTCGACTGTCGTCGTTCCGGCGATTTTGTGCGTGTAGTCGTCCAGGATGCTGCTCTCCTTGACCAGGTCGTCGTTGGTGAAGTCCGAACCCATCCACGGCTGCAACATCATCGAGGGCGGGATCTTGATCACGCGCTCCACGCTGGGCAGGTAGTTCCACATCTCGCTGCCGATGCGCAGTGATCCGATGCCGGCTTCCTTGGCCGGCGACAGGATGCGCACGAAGGAGCGCCGGGGCCGCTCGATCCAGACCCGCAGGGCCAGCGTGCGTTGCCAGCGTGGCGTGGTGATGTTCATCTCGTACTCGCCCTGCACGGTGCTGCCCCAGAGCAGGCGCTCCACCCGCTCAAGAATCTCGCGGCCGCCGGGTTCCTGCGCACGGGCCGTCGATGCGCCCTCCAGGAGTCCGGCCGCGAAGCCGGCCCGAGCCAGCGATCGGCCGCAGATCGTCAGCATCGTGCGGCGCTTCATGCGGCCACCGTCGGGGCGCTTGCGTCAGTGGCCGGACCTGGGGCAGCGGCACGCAGCAGTTCGTCCAGCATGTGGCGATCCACCACCTCCTTCTCCAGCAGCACGCCGGCCAGCACATCCAGCGTCGCGCGACGCGCCGTCAGGGTCGCGCTGACGCGGGCGCGCGACTCATCGAGCAGGCGGCGAACTTCAGTGTCGATCA
>NZ_JAUSLE010000079.1 GCF_030646845.1 Rhodoferax sp.
ACCAGCTCGCCGGTATGGGAGCCGCGCATGCCCAGCTTGTCGAGCTTTTGCGCCACCGAGAAACCCTTCATGCCTTTTTCGATCAGGAAGGCGGTGACACCGCGCGCGCCGAGCTCCGGCTCGCTCTTGGCGTAGACCACCAGCGTGTCGGCGTCCGGGCCGTTGGTGATCCACATCTTGCTGCCATTGAGCAGGTAGTAGCCGCCCTTGTCTTCCGCCTTGAGCTTCATGCTCAGAACGTCGCTGCCGGCGCCCGGCTCGCTCATGGCCAGGGCGCCCACATGCTCACCCGAAATCAGTTTGGGCAGGTATTTCTGGCGCTGGGCATCGGTGCCGTTGCGTTTGATCTGGTTGACGCACAGATTGCTGTGCGCGCCATAGCTCAAACCGACCGAGGCCGAGGCGCGCGAGATCTCCTCCATGGCGATCATGTGCGCCAGGTAACCCATGTTGGCGCCGCCATACTCTTCGCCCACGGTGATGCCCAGCACGCCGAGGTCACCCATCTTGCGCCACAGGTCCATCGGGAACTGGTCGTTCCTGTCAATGTCGGCAGCGCGTGGCGCGATCTCTTCCTGTGCAAACTCGCGCACGGCATCGCGCAAGGCGTCAATGTCTTCGCCGAGCTGAAAATTGAGTCCTGGCATGTTCATGGTTGCTCCTTGGTTCTGTTTCAATAACTACGTTGGTTTTCAATAACTCTTGGGCACGGGCACCAGCGTTTGCTGCATCACCGCGCAAGCACTCTCTTTGCCATCGGCGTCGATATGGATGACTTCTGCGGTGGTCACGATGACGCGGCGCCCGGCCTTGACGACATGACCCGTGGCGCGGAGTTCACCGCCCTGAAACGCCGCCAGAAAATTGATTTTGTACTCGACGCTGACGACTTCCATGTCCGCCGGTACCGTGGTCAGGCCGGCATAGCCGCCGGCGATGTCCGCCAGCGCACCGATGGCGCCGCCGTGAAAACCGGCCTGCTGCTGCGTCACCTTGTCCGAGTAAGGCAGCGCCACCACGCACAGGCCCGGTTCGACCCGTAGCAGCCGCGCGTCCAGATGCCGCATCAGGCCCTGCCGGTCAAAGCTTTGCTGCACGCGATTCAGTAGCGTTTCATTCGGCATGATCTTTCTTTCCCTTGGCGGCATTGCTTTTTGCATCACTTTTGCTGAGGCTCTTGCCCAGCAGCACGCGGGCCTCGCGCTGGTGCGCCTTGAGTTCATCCATATTGGCCTGCAAGTCCGTCATCTGGGCCTCCAGCTGCTTCTGGTGATCCGCCAGCACCGCCAGGAATTTCTGCAACTGCGGCCCGGTGTCCCGCGGGCTGTCGTACATGTCAATGATTTCCTTGGCCTCGGTCAGGCTCAGTCCCAGGCGCTTGGCCCGCAGTGTCAGCTTCAGGCGGGTACGGTCGCGCCCGCTGTACACGCGGTTGCGTCCTCCCGGACCGGAACGCTCCGGCTGCAGCAGACCCAGATCTTCATAAAACCGGATGGCCCGCGTCGTCAGGTCAAACTCTCTCGCCAGGTCGCTGATGCTGTAGGTGATAGCCATAAATAGTGATTGACGAAGGTGACAGCGCCCAAGCGCATGCCCCCCTACAATGCCAGCCTTGGTTGACGTTTACGTAAACGTCAATTATGGAGCAAATCAGGAACCCCGTTGAACAAGCCGACCCACAGTCCCGCCAATGCGCTGGAAAAACAGCTGCACTACCCACTGGGCGATACGCTGCCCGCCACCGGCGCGGCCATGACGGTGGCGCCGGGCGTCAAATGGATCCGCATGGCGCTGCCGTTTGCACTGAATCACATCAACCTGTGGTTGCTGCGCGACGAGATCGACGGCCAACCCGGATGGAGTGTGGTGGACTGCTGCATCGCCGTTGAAGAAGCCAAGGCGCAATGGGAACAGGTGTTCACCAATGAACTCGAGGGCCTGCCCATCCTGCGCGTGATCGTGACCCACATGCACCCGGACCACATCGGACTGGCGCACTGGCTGTGCGAACGCTGGAAGGTGCGCTTGTGGATCAGCGCCACCGACTACGCCATGGCACGCATCGGCACCGAAGGTCCGACCGGTTTCGGCGGTGATTCGGCAGCGCTGTTCTTTGCCGCCCACGGCCTGAATGACCCCGATACAGTGGCGAAAGTCAAAGGGCGCTCCAACTATTTTCCGACGCTGGTGCCCTCGGTGCCGCGCCAGTACCGGCGCATGATGGATGGCGACACGCTGACCATTGGCGGACGGCAGTGGGCGTGCATCAGCGGCTACGGCCATGCGCCGGAGCACATTTCACTGTATTGCGGTGAACTGAAGGTGCTGATCGGTGGCGACATGATGTTGCCCCGCATCTCCACCAATGTCAGCGTCTATGACCAGGAGCCGGAATCGAATGCGCTCAAGCAGTTTCTGGATTCGATCGACAAATTCAGGGCGCTCGATGCCCGGACGCTCACCCTGCCCGCGCATGGCAAACCGTTCACCGGCCTGTTTGAACGCATCCAGCAATTGCATGACCACCATCGCGAGCGCCTCGCCGAGGTGATGCAGGCCTGCACGGCCCGGCCCTGCAGTGCAGCCGACATGCTGCCGGTGCTGTTCAAACGCACGCTGGACCTGCACCAGACCACCTTTGCCATGGGTGAGTCAATTGCCCACCTGCATGCCTTGTGGTTTGAAGGCCGCCTGCAGCGCACCCTGGGCGAGGATGGTGTGTACCGGTTTCAGGCGGCCGCTGGCGCCTGAGCGGCAATGGTGCGCGGCCTCAAAGGACCGCGTTAAGCGCCGTCTCCAGCTGCTGAACGGTGCGCTCGATGTTGTGCAGTTTTTCCAGGCCGAACAGGCCGACCCGAAAGGTCTTGAAATCGGCCGGCTCGTCGCACTGCAACGGCACACCGGCGGCGGTTTGCAGGCCCTGGGCGAGAAACTTTTTGGACGACTGGATGTCGGCGTCGTCGGTGTAACTCACCACCACACCCGGCGCCTGAAAACCGGGCGCCGCCACACTCTTGATGCCCTTGCGCACAAACAGGGCGCGCACCTTGTCACCGAGCTCCTGCTGTTCGGCGCGCACTTTTTCGAAACCGTAATTCTGCGTTTCCTTCATCACCTCGCACAGTCGCGTGAGGGCATCGGTCGGCATGGTGGCATGGTAGGCGTGGCCACCGTTCTCATACGCTTCCATGATCTGCAGCCACTTGCGCAGATCGCAGGCAAAGCTGCTGCTGGTGGTGGAGTCAATGCGGGTGCGCGCCAGCTCGCTCAGCATCACCAGCGCGCAGCAGGGCGAACTGCTCCAGCCTTTTTGCGGCGCGCTGATCAGCACGTCCACGCCAGTAGCCACCATGTCGACCCAGATCGCGCCCGAGGCAATGCAGTCCAGCACGAACAGGCCGCCCACCGAATGCACCGCATCGGCCACGGCGCGCAGATAGGCGTCGGGCAGGATCATGCCGCTGGCGGTTTCAACGTGGGGCGCGAACACCACTGCCGGCTTCTCGGCCTTGATGGTGGCCACCACCTCGTCGATGGGAGCCGGCGCATAGGGCGCCTGGTGCTCCTGACCCTGGCGACGCGCCTTCAGGACAATCGTCTCGGACGGAATCTGCCCCATGTCGAATATCTGGCTCCAGCGGTAGCTGAACCAGCCATTGCGGATGACCAGGCATTTCTTGCCGGTGGCAAATTGCCGCGCCACCGCCTCCATGCCAAAGGTGCCGCCACCGGGCACCAGGGCGACCGATCGGGCCTTGTAGACCTCTTTCAGAATGCCGGAGATGTCCCGCATCACGCCCTGAAAACTCTGGGACATGTGGTTGAGCGCGCGGTCGGTGTACACCACGGAGAATTCGAGCAACCCTTTGGGGTCAACATGAGGTAGAAGGCCAGGCAAGATCAGCTCCAGTTGTGGACACAATGATTTGAAACAGGGGGCTCAGCTTAGCACGCGCAATTTCGCCGCGTGGCTGTCATGGTGACTCCTGATGCATGACCTTCATTGAGAAAAATCAAGCCTCGTCAGTGTGACCCGCCTACATTGATGGCAGGTTGCGGATTGCTCCCGGGCTTATCGGACGCATTGCTTCGGACCTGCAATTGTTCTGCTCAACAAACAGGAGGTAGATGATGAAGTATCCATGTGCAACGAAGGTATCGGCGTCCTTGATAGCGTTCACGCTGTTCAGCGGCGTGGCATTCGCTCAGGCCGGCAAGCTTGACTTTGGCAAACGGGAATTCGAATCAAGCTGCGCCGTTTGCCATGGCACCAGTGGCAAGGGGGACGGTCCCTATTGGGAGATTCTGCAGCAGCCGCGCCGCGCAACAGATTTGACCACGCTGGTACAACGCAATGGGGGCGTGTTTCCAGTCAGCCGTTTGTACGAAACGATTGAGAGGGGCGGCAACGTTCCCAGCCATGGCTCGCGCGACATGCCTGTTTGGGGGTCCGTCTACCGCGTCCAGGCTGGCGAGTACTACGCAGATACGCCTTACGACCCTGAGGTCTATGTGCGAAGCCGCATCCTTGCCCTTATTGAGTACATCAATAAATTGCAGGCGCGCTGAACGCAGTTACAGCAGGGAACGGCGCCTGTCGCCTCGTTGAGTGCTCAGGCATCTCGGTCTTGCATCGGCCGGCGCAGGACCAGCCAGACATAGATCACGATGTTGACGACCACGACCGTAGCCGCCAGTCCGAACTGAACGTCGCGGGTCAGACCAGCGGGATAGATGACATCCAGAAGGTAGTGCTCGATGAAGCTGGTCGTGTAGCCCGATTGACCGGCCCGCAGACGAAGGTCGTTCTCGAGATAGGTCAGCGGGCAGATACGCCCCGTGAACTCCACAAAGATCGCCCATGCCATTGCAGGCAGATGAACCCATGGCATCCAGCGCCACCTGGCAGCGAGCGCGCCACCCACGAGGGCGAACAGGATGAAGGCCAGGTGCAGCAGCAGGACGCCATCCGCGGCAAGGCGAAAGTACATGAGAAAGCCGGCTCCCGCCCGTCAGGCGACTAGCCGCTCCATGCCCAAGGCAACCACGCCGCCGCCGCCACGGCCACCAGCCCCAGCGAAACCGGGGTGCCAAAGCGCGCACCGCCCGCGACATAGGCGGCGACGATCTTGCTCACCGAGTTGGTGGAAAAAGCCAGCAGCACGGCGGTGACGGCCGTGGCGGAGTCGATGGCACCTTGGGCCGACAGGGTGATGGCCGCCGCCGACGGCGAGTGCATGTCCGCAAACCCGGCGACCGCGGTGGCGGCGTAGATGGCCAGCGTGCCATAGGCCCCCTGCACCCAGGCCACGGCGGCCGTGATAGCCGAGAGCAGCACGGCCAGCCCGATGGACTGGGCCAGACTGAAGGCGCGCCCCGTGACCTGGTCATCGGCCGGCAACAGTTCGGTGCGCCGCAAGGCGCCCAGGCCCAGCGCGAACGCCATGGCCAGGGCGCCGCCCAGTGACGGCGCGAGACTGCGCAGCACAGCGGGCTGCAGCACCAGCGCAATCAAGCCCACCTGCAGCGCCGTGGACACCGTGGAAAACCAGGCGCCGGCTACACAGGCCATGTGCATCTCGGGATGCTGGCGAGCCCGCGCCCCCATGGCGGCCACGGTGGCCGTGCTCGACACAAAGCCCGACACCAGTCCCGACAGGGCCAGCCCCAGCCGGGCGCCAAACAGGCGCAAGGCGACATGCCCCACCGCCTGCACAGCCATGAGGAGCACCACCAGCAGCCAGACCGTGCGCGGATTGACGCCGCCGAGCCAGGCCAGGGGCTGGTTGGGCGCCAGCGGCAGGATGATGAGCGCCGAGCCGGCCAGCACCAGCGCGTCGCGCAGTTCCTGCTCTGACAGGGTGTGGGTGGAGAAACGCTGCAAGGGCTCACGCGCCGCCAGCAGGCCAGCCACCACGACGCCCGCAGCTGCCGCGACGGCCGGCTGCTCGACCGCCAGCACACCGAGCAGAAAGGTCACGAACAGGGCCATCTCGGTGGTCACACCGGGGTCCTTGGAGCGGTCTTTCAAATGCGAGATCGCCGTCAGCGAAGCGACGAGGATCGCCGCCACCACCGTGATCCAGGGCTGGTCCAGGGACTGCGCCACGGCCCCAGCCAGCGCCACCAGAGAAAAGGTGCGGATGCCGGCAAAGTGCCGCGTCGGGCCGCTGCCTTTGCGGCGCTCGCGGTCCACGCCGATCAGCAGACCCAGCCCCAGGGCCAGTGCCAGGCTGGCGAGGGTGTCATAGCTCAGGCTCATGATGGCATGGCTCCTTGTTGGTGACGCCGGGCGCGGCGCTACTGCCAGCGTGGCACCGAGTCGTCTTTGAGTTGCCCACGCAGCACCGCATAGTCAGGCACCACCGAGCGCACCGTGTCCCAGAAGCGCGGGCTGTGGTCCATCACCCGCAAGTGGCTGAGCTCATGCGCCACCACGTAGTCAATGACCGGCTGCCTGAAATGAATCAGGCGCCAGTTGAGCCGGATGGCACCGTCAATGCGGGCGCTGCCCCAGCGCGTACCCGCATTGCTGAGTGACAGCTTGTGCCACTGCACCTGCAACTGCGGCGCAAAGTGATCCAGTCGCTCGATGAAGACCCGCCTGGCCTGCCGCATCAGCCAGGCCTGCACCGCGTCTCGAATCTGCTCAGGCGTGGCCGTGTGGGACAGCCCCACCAGCAGGGTCAGGCTCGCGCTGTCAGTCTGCAGTTCCGCACCGGCAGCGCCAAAGGCGTGCCGCGGGTCCAGCACCACCGTCACCGGCTCTCCGAGAAAAGGAATGCTGGTGCCGTCGCGCCACTCGATGCGGTTGGAGACCAGACGCTCGTGACGCTCCCGCGTCTCGCCCAGTTTGCGAATGATCCACTGCGACTTTTCCTGCAGGGCGGCCTCCACCTCATACAGTGGCACCCACTTGGGCGCACGCACCACCAGGCCATCTGGCCCCACCGAAAAACCAATGGTGCGGCGCTTGCCGCGTTTGAATTCATAGGCCACCACGGCGTCACACAAACGCGCCTCGCGGTTGGCGCGGGGATGGTGAAACTTTGCCGGGGCAATCACATCCTCCAGGCGTTTGGCTGGCTTGTGCGGCTCTTTTGCTATCAATTCAATAGCTGAATGCGAAGCATTTTCGGGGGCTGCAGCCTGATTTGACTCAAATAGATCGAGTGTGAACCGAAGAAGCGGGTGCATGGCGGCTGCCTTAGCGGTAAGCCTCGGGATCAATCCGGCGCATCTCGGCCTCGATCCAGGCCTCCACCTCACGCATCAGTTCCTTCGGCTCACGCCCGACGCTTGGTATCGGTTTGCCAATCGAGACATCCACCACGCCGGGGAACTTGGTGAAGCCGGTGCGCGGCCAGCATTTGCCGGACGACACCGCAATCGGGATCACCGGCGCACCGGTTTCAACCGCCAGCCGGCTGCCTGCAGTCTGGTAAGTGCCATTTTGCCCACGCGCCATGCGCGTGCCTTCGGGGAACATGATGATCCAGGTGCCTTGCGCCAGCAGGCGCTTGCCCTGCGCCACCACATGCTTGAGGGCGGCGGCGCGTGACTCGCGGTCGATGTGAATCATATCCAGCCGCGCCATTGACCAGCCAAAAAACGGGATGCGCAGCAGCTCGCGCTTGAACACAAAGGCCAGCGGATGCGGCATCAGGGTCGGCAGCAGGAGCGTCTCCAGCGTGGACTGGTGTTTGGACAGCAGAATCGCCGGAGCGGTCGCGCCCTGCGGCAGGTTCTCCAGGCCGCTCACGCGCACCTGAATGCCCAGAATCGTGCGCGTTCCCCAGATGACCAGCCGGAACCAGTTGACGGCAAACCACCACAGCGGCGTACGGCCAACCCACAGGGAAATAACGACCAGCGTCAGCCCCCACGGGATCACCGTGATCAGCAGCCACGCCATGTGCAAGACGGATCGAATCAAGGACATCACGCGGCCTCGGCTTGCCGCGCAATCAGGAAATCGGCAAATGCGCCAAGGTCCGCATGCACCTGTGTTTCCTTGGGAAAGTTGTCGGGCAGGCTGCGCCCCCGGTAGGCCGCGCCCTTGCCGGTGAGCACCAGATGCGGCTGGCATCCGGCGGCCGCACCAGCCACCACATCGCGCGCGGTGTCGCCCACCACCGGCACGCCGTGCAGGTCCAGCCCATAGCGCTCGCCAATCTGTTCAAACAGGCCGGGCTCCGGCTTGCGGCAGCGGCAGCCCTCATCGGGCGCATGCGGGCAATAAAAGATGGCATCCACCCGCCCGCCCACTGCCGCCAGCATCTGGTGCATCTTGGCGTGCATCGCGTTGAGCGTGGACACGTCAAACAGGCCACGCCCCAGGCCAGACTGGTTGCTGGCCACCACCACATGCCAGCCCGCATGGTTGAGGCGGGCAATCGCTTCCAGCGCGCCGGGCAGGGGCATCCATTCCTCCGGGGACTTCACATAGTCGTCGCTGTCTTCATTGATGGTGCCGTCGCGGTCGAGGATGACGAGTTTCATGGCGGTCAAGGTCAACTTGCGAGTTTCGAGAGATCAGCCACCCGGTTCATGGCGTCGTGCAGGCTCTTCAGCAGCCCCTGGCGATTGAGGCGCAGGTCCATTTCGTCGGCATTGACCATGACGTTGTCGAAGAAGGCGTCGACCGGGGCGCGCAGCGCGGCCAGGGTTTGCAGCGAGGCGGTGTAGTCACCGGCCTCGAACTGCGCTTTCGCCTTGGGTGCGACATCCTTCATGGCCGCGAACAGGGCGATTTCGGCGGGCTCCTTGAGCAGGACTTCGCTGACGTGGGGGTCGACGTCCTGCGCTTTTTTCAGGATGTTGCTGATGCGCTTGTTGGCAGCGGCCAGTGCGGCGGCTTCAGGCAGGGCCGCGAAGGCGCGCACGGCGGCGAGGCGCTTGGGCACTTCGCCCAGGCGCTGTGGGCGTTGAGACACCACCGCGTCGACCTCTTGTGCGCTGTAGCCCTGCTCGCGAAGCGAGCCCGCAAGGCGGTCGTAGATAAACTCGATCAGGGCGGAAGTGGCCTCGCTGATTTTGTCCCCAAAGGCCGGCACCGCGCCAGCGAGCAGCGCGCCGAGCTCCAGCGGCAAATCCTTCTCGGTCAGCATGCGGATCACGCCCAACGCATGACGGCGCAGCGCAAACGGGTCCTTGTCGCCGGTCGGCAGGTTGCCGATGCCGAACATGCCGGTCAGGGTTTCCAGCTTGTCGGCCAGCGCGACCACGACACCAACCTGATTGCGTGGCAGCTCGTCGCCGGCAAAGCGCGGCTTGTAGTGGTCTTCAATGGCATCAGCAATGTCGGAGGGCAAGCCATCGTTAAGCGCGTAATAACGACCCATGATGCCCTGCAGCTCAGGGAATTCGCCAACCATGTCCGTTACCAAGTCTGTTTTTGCAAGCATTGCCGCCCTTTGGGCATGCATCGCAATAGTGGAATCGCCCTCCACTGCCAGCATCATCCCAATGTCCGTGGCGATGCGACTCACGCGCGCCACGCGTTCACCCTGCGAGCCCAGCTTGTTGTGATAAACCACCTTGTCCAGCCCCGCAACACGCGAGGCCAGCGTCTTCTTGCGGTCCTGGTCGAAGAAGAACTTCGCATCGGCCAGGCGCGGGCGCACCACGCGCTCATTGCCGCCAATCACGGCGCTGGCGTCATCCGGGCTGATGTTGCTGACGACGAGAAACTTGTTGGTCAGCTTGCCTTGTGCATCCAGTAGCGGGAAGTACTTCTGGTTGGCCTTCATCGTAAGAATCAGGCACTCCTGCGGCACTTCGAGAAACTGTTCTTCGAACTCGCACACCAGCACATTGGGGCGCTCGACCAGGCCGGTCACCTCATCCAGCAAAGCGTCATCCATCAGCACCTGGTAGCTGGGGCCCAGCTTTTCGGCAGCCCCGGCCAACTGCGAGACGATGGCAAACCGGCGCTGATCGAACCCGGCAATCACCGCACCATCGCGTTCGAGCGTGGCGGCATAGTGGTCGGCATCCGCAATCACCACAGGCGACACTTTCGCCTCGAAGCGGTGACCTTGCGTCAGGTTGCCGGCCTTCAGGCCCAGCGCCGTCACTGGCACCACGGTGCTGCCATGCAGCGCCACGAGACCGTGCGCGGGACGCACGAAGTGCACACTGCTCCAACCGGGCAACTCGCAATCGGTCTCCAGCTGGTAGCTCATGACCTTGGGGATCGGCAGCCTGGCAATGGCTTCTGCCAGCGCCTTTTGCAGGCCGGTATCCAGCGCGGCGCCGGTCGCCAGACTGTCGTAGAACAAGGCCTCGGCCTTGCCGTCCGGCGCTCTTCTGAGTGCGGCCACGGCAGCCACCGGGTCGGACACGTCGGCGCCCAGGGCCTGCAGTTTTTTCATCAGCGCCGGCGTTGCCTGGCCCGCTGCATCCAGCCCCACCGCGACGGGCATGAGTTTTTGCTGCACCGCCTTGTCGGCGGCCTTGAGCCAGACATGGGTCACATGGGCGGCGAGGCGGCGCGGCGACGCATAAGCCGTCACCACCGATTCAGCGCTGGCCAGCCCCTGGGCACGCAACTGGTCGGCCAACTGGTTCGCAAACGCATCGCCCAGTTTCTTGAGCGCCTTGGGTGGCAGCTCTTCGACAAACAATTCAACGAGAAGGTTTTGGCTTGTCATAGTCTTTAATCGGTTGAGGACAGAGCTCCGCTTCGCTCCGGTCTGTCCCGCAATGTCTCATGCTGCCTTCTTTGTCATCTCCTGCACCCACTCGCGCGGAGCCATCGGGAAGCCCAGACGCTCACGGCTGTCGTAGTAGCTTTGCGCCACGGCACGCGCCAGGTTGCGCAGGCGGCCGATGTAGGCGGCGCGTTCGGTCACACTGATGGCACCGCGCGCATCCAGCAAGTTGAAGGTGTGCACACCTTTAAGCACCTGCTCGTAAGCCGGCAATGCCAGTTGCTGTTCCATCAGGTACTTGGCCTGCTTTTCATGCGCGGTAAAAGCGGTGAACAGAAAATCGGCATCGGCGTGTTCGAAGTTGTAGGCCGACTGCTCTTTTTCATTCTGCAGGTAGACATCGCCATAAAAGATTTTGCCCCCACGCTCGCCCACTGCGTGTGGCTCGCTGCCTCCCGAGGGGGCTGGGTCAGCTTGGGAGCGGCCCGGCGCTGACCCGCTGTCGGTCCACACCAGGTTATAGACATTGTCGACACCCTGCAAATACATGGCCAGGCGCTCCAGCCCGTAGGTGATCTCGCCCGTGATGGGCTTGCAGTCCAGGCCGCCGACCTGCTGGAAATAAGTGAACTGTGTCACTTCCATGCCGTTGAGCCAAACCTCCCAGCCCAGGCCCCAGGCGCCCAGCGTCGGGTTCTCCCAGTCGTCCTCGACAAAACGAATGTCGTTCTTCTTCAAATCAAATCCAAGTGCTTGCAGCGAGCCCAGGTACAGTTCCAGAATGTTGGCCGGCGCCGGCTTCAGAACCACCTGGTACTGGTAATAGTGCTGTAGACGATTCGGGTTTTCGCCGTAGCGACCATCCTTCGGGCGGCGGCTCGGCTGCACGTAGGCGGCCTTCCATGGCTCGGGTCCGAGCGCTCTCAAAAAGGTAGCGGTATGGGAGGTGCCGGCACCTACCTCCATGTCATAGGGCTGCAACAGCGCGCAGCCCTGAGCGTCCCAGTAGGACTGTAGTTTCAAAATGATTTGCTGGAACGTCAACATGACTGGGTAAGCTGCGGCGGGCGCGTGTAAAACCTTGATTTTACGGGCTCGATGACTGCCGGCGTAGTGCGACAGCACCGCAGTGGGCTAGCGCTTTCGCAACTTGGCACGCAACGCCAACAAAACAAAGCCCAAAGCCAACAGCCAAAGAGGCCACAGACCCAGCCGGGAGACCCACCAGACGTAGGGCGTCACGCCACTTCGGCCCTCCACCTCGCCCACCAGAACCGTCCGGGTGTCGCGTGCCGCGGCGACAACGACAGCGCCCCGGTGGTCGACGATCGCGGTCACGCCGGTATTGGTTGCAAGAACAATAGGGCGTTCAAACTCCTTTGCCCGCAGTCGTGCGATCTGTAGGTGCTGGTCCATCGCCAGACTGTTGCCGAACCACGCCAGATTGCTGACGTTGACGAAGATGCTGGGCGTCAGTGCCGGGTCGGCAAATTGCAGCGCCAGCTCCTCGCCAAACAGATCTTCGTAACAGATATTGGGCGCCAGTTTTTGCCCCTGCCATTCAAAAGGCGCCTGCTTGACGGCGCCGCGATTGAAGTCGCCCAGCGGGATGTTCATCATCGCGGTGAACCATTTGAAAAACGGCGGAATGAACTCGCCAAACGGTACCAGGTGCTGCTTGTCATAGCGCCAGGGCTGCGCCTGCCCAGGCTTGAGTCCCACCACCGAGTTGGTGTAACCCTGCTGGTAGTTACCCAAGGGGGAGCCGATCAGGGCGGCCTGTTGGCCGGTGCCAAAACGTTGTTGCAGCGCTTCCCAATAATCCGGTGGCAGTTGTTGCGGCAACACCGGAATGGCGGTTTCAGGCGCAATCACCAGTGCCGTGCGGCTGTTTTTCATTTGCTCGGCGTACCACTGCAAGGCCTTCGGCACACCGCTGTCAGCTTGAAATTTTTCGTCCTGGGCAATATTGCCTTGCAATAGCGTGACACTCAAGCGACCGCTGGCGGTTGACAATTCCGGTGCGCCCACGGAGTACGCAAACGGCAGCAACAGCAGCACCAGCGGAGCCGCCAAACCTCGCACCCGATCACGCCAGGAGCCACCCTGCCAGGCGTGCGCCAAGGTTATGGCCAGCCACGCCGACATGGCGCACAAACCATAAACACCCAACCATGGCGCGTAGCCCGCCAACGGCCCATCGACCTGCGCGTAGCCCGAAGCACCCCAACCAAAACCGGTCAACCAGGTGCCACGCATCAATTCGGCCAATAGCCAGAGGGCGGCAAATACAACAGCTGCCCAAGGCCTGTAGGCCGGCATCAGGGCGACAAATATGGCGCAGGCCGCAGCGTAGTACAAGGCCAGCAGAGCGCTCAGCCCCAGCACCGCCAGGGCCGCCAGAGGAGCCGGCAAGCCGCCATAAGTGTGCAGCGAGACAAAAGTCCAGCCGACGCTGCCGAGCAACCAGGCGGTGCCGAACAACCAACCCGACAGTGCCGCCTGACGCCAGCTTCGCGTGCCCCGCAGCACGCCCACCAGCAGCGCCAATGCCAGCAATTGAAGCCACCAAACTGGCTGACCCGGGTGGAGACCCAGCAGCTGCAAATAGGCTGCCTGAAAGGACATTGGCCAGGCCATGCTGGCCGCCTGGGCACCACCCGCGATCAAGGCGACCGCCATTCGCGCCAGGGTTGGCCAGCGGCTCTGATCTTTAGGAGGATTCATCAACCACGGGCGAAACCTTGAACCATTTGACAGCACCACCTTTGGTGTGCAGCACCACAAAATCGAGCCCTGCCAGCGTGTGCCGCTCACCCCGCCTGGGGACGTGCCCCATCTCATGGGCAATCAGACCACCAATCGTTTCAAACTCGTCGTTCGGGTCGGTACTGGTCAACTTGACACCAAAGGCGTCGTCAACACGCGCTATCGTGGTGTCTCCGCTAACGCGGTAAGTGCGGTCCGCCAAGCCATAAATATCGCCCTCGTCCTCAACAAGGTCGAACTCGTCTTCAATCTCGCCAACAATTTGCTCCAG
>NZ_JAUSLE010000003.1 GCF_030646845.1 Rhodoferax sp.
GCGCCGGTCAGCGCTACAACCGCGAAACGCTGGAGGTGCTGTACAAGGGCAAGAACATCGCGCAAATTCTGGACCTCACGGTCGAAGTAGCGCATGAATATTTCAAAGCGGTGCCAACCATTGCGCGCAAGCTGCACACGCTGCTGGACGTGGGCCTGAGCTACATCCGCCTGGGGCAATCGGCCACCACGCTGTCGGGCGGCGAGGCGCAGCGCGTCAAGCTGGCGCTCGAACTCAGCAAACGCGACACCGGGCGCACGCTCTACATCCTGGACGAACCCACGACCGGTCTGCATTTCGCCGATATCGACCTGCTGCTCAAGGTCCTGCACCAGTTGCGCGATGCAGGCAACACCATTGTGGTGATCGAACACAACCTGGACGTCATCAAGACCGCCGACTGGGTGATTGACATGGGACCGGAGGGCGGTGCCGGGGGTGGCACGGTGGTGGGCGTGGGCACGCCGGAAGACATTGCCGCCAATCCGGCCAGCCATACCGGGCGTTACCTGAAACGGCTGCTTTGACCAACGGCTAGCGTTTGATACAGGCTGACTCGCCGCCTCAGATGGCCAGGCCGGTTGACAGCGCGTCGCCTTCATGCCGCATGGCATGCTGCCGCACAAATGTCTCGAACTGGTCCGCAGGCAAGGGCTGACTGAAAAGGTAACCCTGCACTTCGTCACAGCCCTGCTCGCGCAAAAAAGCCAGCTGCCCCTGCGTCTCCACCCCTTCGGCGATGGTCTGGAATCCCAGGCTGCGCGCCAGTGCGATGATGGCAACGACGATGGCCTTGTCGTCCGGGTCATCGGTGATGTCCCGGACAAAAGACTGGTCGATCTTGAGCTTGTAGACAGAGAAGCGCTTGAGGTAGCTGAGCGACGAGTAGCCAGTGCCGAAATCGTCAATCGACATGCGCACGCCGCGCTGCTGCAGGTTGTCCATGACGGCGATCGCGCCCAGCGGGTCGTTCATCGCCACGCCTTCGGTCAGCTCCAGTTCCAGGCACTGCGGCTCCAGCTTGGCCTCGGCTAGAACCTGTGTCACCAGCTCCGGCAGATTGGCATGGCGGAATTGCACGGCCGAGAGGTTGACCGCGATTTGCTGGACCGGCAGGCCGGCATCCAGCCAGGCGCGCAGCTGGCGGGTCGCGGTCCTGAGCACCCATTCGCCTATCGGCAAAATCAGTCCGCTTTCCTCTGCAATCGGGATGAATTCCGCCGGCGACACCTGGCCCAGCGCGGGATGGCGCCAGCGCAGCAAGGCCTCCATGCCGACCACACGGCCATCATGCAGCGACACCTGCGGCTGATACACCACATACAGCTGCTGCAACTCCAGGGCCCGGCGCAGGCCATTTTCCAGTTGCAGGGCGCGGGCCGATTGCGCCTGCATCTGGGCGGTGAAAAAGCGAAAGGTGTTGCGGCCAGCCTGTTTGGCACGGTACATGGCGGTGTCGGCGCTCATCGACAGGGCTTCGAAGGTATTGCCGTCCGCGGGATAAAGGGCGATGCCGATGGAACAGGTGATGGCCAGCTCCTGCTGGGCAATCTGATGCGGTTGCGCCGCAGTCTCCAGCAACTTCGTCGCCACACGCGCGGCGCCCTCCGCATCGGTACCCGTGCACAGCAGCACAAACTCATCGCCACCCACGCGGCACACCGTGTCCTCGTCACGCAGCGCAGCCTTGAGGCGCTGCGCCACCTGGATCAGCAACTCGTCGCCCACGGGATGCCCCAGCGAATCGTTCACATATTTGAATCGGTCCAGGTCCAGGAACATCAGGGCCAGCGGTTCACCGTGGCGCTGCGCATGGCTCAGGGCGGTGTCAATCCGGTCCTGCAACAGGCGGCGATTGGGCAAGCCCGTCAACGGGTCGAAATCAGCCAGCAGGTGGATGTGTGCTTCATCCTCCTTGCGCTTGCTGATGTCGGTGGCGATCCCGACATAGCTCATCACGGCCCCGCTGCGGTCGCGCAGCACGCTGATGGAGAGCCACTCCGGGTACAGGGTGCCGTCCTTGCGGCGGTTCCACAATTCGCCCTGCCACTGCCCGTGGGCTTGAATGGACGCCCACATGGATTCGTAAAAACCGGCATCGTGCCGGCCCGAAGAGAGCATGCGGGGATCGCGCCCCATGACCTCGACTTCGCTGTAGCCCGTCATCCGGCTGAAGGCCTGGTTGACGCGCACGATCTTACGCTGACTGTCTGTGATCACGATGGCTTCACTGCCCTGCTCAAAGACCTTGGACTTCAGTTGCAGCTCCACCTCGGTCTGCTTGCGTTCAATGGTTAAGGCGGTGAGGTGCGCGGCCATCTCGATGAGGTCGATCTCATGGGGCTCGGGCATGGCCGGCGTCCGCCGGTAAATCGCAAAGGCGCCCAGCGCTCGGCTGCTGCCGTTGCGAATGGGTTCGGACCAGCACGATGCGAGGCCGGCCTTTTGAGCAAGCGCCCTGTAGTCGACCCAACAAGGATCACTGGCGATATCACCGGCAATGACGCGCTGGCCGGTAAAGGCGGCCGTACCGCAAGAACCCGACTGCGGCCCAGTCAGCAGGCCGTCAATGGCCACACAGTAGAAATCGGGCAGGTTCGGCGCAGCGCCCAGGCGCAGGTACTGACCGTCGTCATCCAGCAGCAGAACGGAACACAGCGCGCCAGGCAGGGTCGCTTCAATCTTGAGGACGAAATCCGTGAGTATCTGCGGCAGTGGCAAGTCGCTGGTCAGGCGCTCCAGCATGAAGCGGCGCAAGACATCCATTTGCTGCGCGCGTCCCCGCGCCGCCTCGCGGTCAAAGTTCAGCAGCGCGTGGTCAATGTCGGCCGCCATTTCAAGCAGCAGGTCTTGAGCCTGCTCATCAAAGGCGTGGGCCTCGCCGGCATACACCGTGAACGCACCCGTCACCACACCGCCGCGGTGCAGGGGCAGGGCAGCGGACGCTGCCCATCCATACTCGGCGCTCAGCGCGTGCCATGGCGCCGTGATCGGATCAGCCTGATAGTCCTGGCACCAAAACGGCTGGTCATTGCGTACGGCGGTGCCGGTCGGGCCCCGGCCAAAAGGATCATCAGCAGCCACCGTGATGTGAATTTCCTGCAGATACTCAACCCCTGCTCCACACGAAGCCGCCGGCCTGACCGTTCGGCTTGACGAGTCGGTCAAGCCAATCCATGCCATTTTCATGCCCCCGTGTTCAACCGCGGCCCGGCAGATTCCCTCAAAAAGTTCCTGCTCATTCGTGCACCGCACGATGGCTTGATTGCAGGTGCTGAGTGCAGCATAGAGTCTGGCCTGGCGCAGGAGTTTGACGTCAGACTGCTGGCGTGCACGCTCTATTTCATGGAGCTGGCGCTGCGTCTGGGCCAGCCAGCCCAGCACACTGTCGCCCCTGCCCGGGGCAACGGCAATGGCCTCAGCGAAGTTGCCCCGCCCGATGCGGGCGATCTGCGCATGAAGCTCGTCCACAGAGCCACCCAGCGTGGTGCGCAGCGTCTTCAAGGTGCGCCAGAGGGCCAGCAGCAGGCCCAGCCCCACGAGGATGAATGCCAGGCGCAGCAGGGTGGCATGCTTCGCGGCCTCACGGACAGCCAGCAGGGTGCGCTGATCCGTCAACTCATAGAACTCGTTGAGTGGCCGCATGATGTTGGCTTTGGCCTGGTGGTAATCACCGTCATGCAGCATCTGGCTGGCCCCGATGCGACGGGTGTCAAGATTGAGGCCCGGAGACTCAACAAGCGCCATGGCGGCAAACTCAATACGGGTGAGCGCGTCTGAGTTGGCCTTGGCTTGCGCCAATTTGCGAAATTCATCCTCACTGAAACCGGCCTGCTGCATCATCGAGAGCAGCGCCACGCTGGAGCCGCTCCCGATCCCGGGAGGCTTGTCATCGAGCACCACGAGGTCCCAGTAAATGCCTTCGTAATTGACCGGCCGCGGCTTCCTGCCCTCGCGGATGTCCAGGATGTCCAGGTAGTGCTGTTTGTAGACGGGATTGCCGGTGAACACATAGGTGCGAACCATGCGGGTCAGATCATCGGACGACTGGCGCAACTCGTCTGCCAGCAGGCGCGACTGGTAGCGCCGCTCATGGGCATGGTCAATCCGCTTTTCCGAGTAGACATACACGGCAAACAAGGCGATCAGTGCGCACGTCAAGACCACCGCCAGCCGCAGGCTGCGCGAAAACGGTGATGTGGCGGTGGGGGGGGTCATGAGGACATACGGAAGGAGTCTGATGTTGACAGATTATTCACCACCTGTCAGACAGAAACACCCCGGTGCGGCTGCTCGTCACCGTGGCCCGGCTCTTCATTGCTATTAATATGATAGCTATCGACGCTTATTTTACGGGGCCTACAAGCGCATTTACATTCAAGTCCGGACTGGCCGGCTGTTCATCCAGGTGCGCCATCGCGGCCACAGCAGGTTCAAGGCCAGACCCCCCATCACCAGCGCTGCCGCGCCCAGCTTCCAGGCGGGCAGGCCCTCGCCCAGCCACAGGGCCGCGCCGCCCATGCCAAACAGCGGCACCAGCAGCGCCATCGGCGTGATGGTGGCGGCCGGGTAGCGCGCCAGCAGCCAGCCCCAGGCCGCGTAGCCAAACAGCGAGTTGGCCCAGGCCTGCCACGCCACGGCCGCCCAGGCGAACGCGTCAGCCCCGCGCACACCCGCTGACACCGCGTCCCACCCTTCCACGAGGACAGAAAGCGCCGCCAGCGGCGGCACGGCAAAGAGGCTCGACCACACCACATAGGCCACCATGTTGACCCGTCCGGCTTGCCGCGCCACGATGTTGCCACCGGCCCAGGACAGCGCCGCCAGCAGTATCAGACCCAGGCCCAGCAGGGTGGTACTGCCGTCGGTATGCATCACGATGATGCCAATACCAGCGGTTGCCAATGCCAGCGCCAGCCACTGAACGCCCTGCAGCCGTTCACCCGACAGGCGCATGGACAGCCCGATGGTGAAGAACACCTGAATCTGGATCACCAGCGACGCCAGACCCGGCGAGATGTGGCCGTTCATGGCGACAAACAGCAAGCCGAACTGGCCCACGCCGATCAAAAGTCCATAGCCGGCCAGGTTGCGCCACGGCACGTTGGGGCGCGGCAGAAAGAATATCGCGGGCAGCACGGCCAAGGCGAAGCGCAGGGTGGCAAACAGGAGCGGTGGCATATGGCCCAAAGCCAGCTTGATCACCACGAAGTTGGTTCCCCACACCGCCACCACGGCCAGCGCCAGCAGGAAGTGCTTCAGGGAGAGCGTGCTTTTCATGGGCCTATTGTCGGGCAGTCAGCGCACACCACTCACATCTTCCCGAGCGTGCCGCGCACCAGTGTCCTGAGCGTATCCGCCAGGAAGGGCTCAAAGTCCAGGCACATGGATTGCAGGCTGGCGTCCGCAGCGATGACCCGTGCGATCACCGGTGGTGGGTCGGCCAGCTGGGTGATGCTGATCACCAGGGCGTGGGTCTGCAGCACGAGGGTCATGGCGTCTTCAAGGCTCAAGCCCGGAATTTTGGGCGCAATGGCGGCACCCGCCTCGGTGAGCAAGTCACGCAGGAACAACTTGAAATTCCGGGCGGACGCCTCGTCAATATTGGGCTCGATCACCGTATGCAGCAGCACCAGCAGGCGGCGTAATACCGGTCGCTCGGCCAGGCTGCGCGCCACCGCGTTCGGCACGGCGCGTGCCGGCTGGGTGGAGCGCAGGCGTTTGAGTGTGAGCGTCAGGCTATCCAGCCACTGCGTCAGCTCGGCGCGCACCAACTCCAGAAACAGGGCCTCCTTGGTGGCAAAGTAAATGTAGGCCGTGCCCTTGGCCACGCCCGCCGCCTCGGCCACCCGCGCGATCGTCACGGCCTCAAAACTGGCGTGCGCGAACAGGCGCGTGGCGGCCTCGGTCAATTGCGTGCGCCGCACATCCTTGTCGGCCTGACTGCGGGCGCGCTGTTTGCTGACGAGTTTCTTTGGGGCAATGGGCATGGGAAAGCGTGGGCCTCGCCAGTCAGGTGGTGAGTGGCAGCGCGCGCTGGCGCGTGCCCGTGAGTGCAAACAGCGCATTGGCCACCGCGGGTGCCAGTGGCGGCACACCCGGCTCACCCACGCCACCCGGCGCGCGCGTGCTGGGCACGATCCAGGTCTCGACCACGGGGGCCTCGGCCAGCGTCACCATCGGGTAACTCGGGAAATTGCTCTGCTGCACCACGCCATCCTTGATGTCGATCCTGCCGTACAGGGCCGCTGTCAGGGCGAAGATCACCGCACTCTCCATCTGCTGCGCCACCGTGTTGGGGTTGACCACGGTACCGCAATCCACCGCGCAGACCACGCGGTGCACGCGCGGCTTGCCGCCGTGCAGCGAGACCTCGGCCACTTCGGCGACGATGGAACCAAAAGACTCATGCAGGGCAACACCGCGCGCACGCCCTGCTGGCAACTTGCCGCCCCATTGCGCCTTTTCGGCCGCGAGGTTGAGCACCGCGAGGTAACGCGGCGCCTCCTTGAGCAGGGCGCGACGAAACGCCACCGGGTCCTGCCGGGTCTCGAAGGCCAACTCGTCCATGAAGCCTTCCGAGAAGAAGGCGTTATGCGAGTGGCCAACCGAGCGCCAAAAGCCCACCGGCACATCCATGCGGGTGGCCACATGCGACATGTGCTGGTGGGCAAAACCGTAGGGCAGATCGAACAGGCCCTCAGACGCGGTTTTGTCCGGCATGTCGAACGGACCGGACAAGGCGGGCAAGCCGCGCGCCATCCAGCGCGGCGTGATGGCGTCCCCGGCGGACTTGATGCGCAGGCTGCTCACCGAGCCTTGCCCGTCGACTGCGGCGCGCAGGCGGGCCACATGCATCGGGCGGTAAAAGTCGTGCATGGTGTCTTCCTCACGCGTCCATGCCAGTTGCACCGGTCGGCCGCCGCAATCCATCGCCACGCGAACAGCCTGGGCCACATAGTCGACTTCCAGACGGCGACCAAAGCCGCCGCCGAGCAGGGTAACGTGCAGGGTGACGTCGTCGATAGCAACCCCCGCCACTTTGGCAGCGACGGCGCGCGCCATCTGTGGCACCTGCGTCGGCACCCAGACCTCCACCTTGCCGTCTTTCACCTGCGCCGTGCAGTTCATGGGTTCCATGGTGGCGTGCGCCAGATAGGGGGCGCGGTAGACCGCCGCGACCACCCGCGTCGCCCCCGCTTCGGCCTGGTCGATCTCGCCCTTCTCATGGAAGGTGGAACCACTCCCTGTCTCCAGCGCGGCCAGCAGGCTGCCTTCGATCTGCTTTGAATCGAGCGCACCCTTCGCGCGCTGCTGCCATGTCACCTCTACCGCCTGCGCGCCCTGACGGGCATGCCACGTGGTCTGGCCCACCACCGCAAAGCCGGCGGTCGACCCAACCAGCGCCTCCAGCGGCACCAGCCGCTCCACACCAGGCAGGGCCAGCGCCGCCCTGGCCTCAATGGTCCCGGGTGTTCCGCCCAGCATGGGGCACAGGCGCACCTGGGCGAACACCATGCCCGGCAGGCGCACGTCAAGCCCAAACTGCGCGCTGCCGTTGGTCTTGGCAGGGATATCGGTGCGCAAGGCAGGCTGCCCAACCAGCGTCCAGTCTTTGCGATTCTTGAGGATGACGTCACCCGGGGCCGTGCCCGCCGCCCCTTTGGCCAACTCACCATAGTGGGCCGTCTTGCCAGACGCATGGGACACCACGCCGTTCTCGACGGCCAGCTCCCGCAATGGCAACTGCCATTGCGCAGCGGCAGCGCCGAGCAGGCTGGCACGGGCCGTCGCAGCGGCGGTACGCAGCGGCTCCCAGGCGTCGGCCACGCTGGACGAGCCGCCGGTGGCGTTGATACCCAATTCGCGCGCGATCTTGCCCACCACCCACTCGCCCACTCTGACCTTCGCCGGCTTGTTCCCGCCCTCCGATTCCAGCGGGTGAAAGGGCAAACTCGCAACCAGCATCGCCACGTTGCCGTAAATCATGTCGGCGCCGGCCTGCTCAAGGCGCACACGCGCCAGGGGCACGTCCAGCTCTTCGGCCACCAGCATGGCCAACGCTGTGTGCACGCCCTGACCCATTTCGCTGCGCGGCATGGCCAGCACCACGGCGCCATCAGCCGTGATCTTGATCCAGCCATTGAGCGCCACATCACCCTGTGTTGGCAGCATCAGCTCCGGCGAGCCCAGGCGCGAACGCGCCGGCATCACGCCCCAGCCCACCACCAGTGCGCCTGTAGCGCCCAGTGCGCTCAGTATCCAGGTACGGCGCTTCATGCGGCGGCTCCGGCTGCGCGGTGAATCGCGGCGCGCACCCGCTGGTAGGTGCCGCAACGGCAGATGTTGGTCATGGCCTCGTCAATGTCAGCGTCCGTCGGCTTGGGGATCTTCTCCAGCAGCGCGGCAGCCGCCATCAGCATCCCGCTCTGGCAATAACCGCACTGCGGCACCTGCTCGGCAATCCACGCCGCCTGCAGCGCATGCGGCTGGTCCGCCGTGCCCAGGGATTCAATGGTCTGAATCTGCTTGCCCGCCACGGCGGCGACTGGCGTGACGCAGGAACGCACCGCCAGCCCATCCACCCGCACCGTGCAGGCGCCACAAGCGGCCACGCCGCAGCCAAACTTGGAGCCGGTCATGTTCAGAAGGTCGCGCAGCACCCACAGCAGGGGCATGCCGGGGTCGGCATCGGCCTGCACCGATTTGCCGTTGATATTCAACTCCATGTGTTCTCCTGCAAAGTCACAAATGACTGCGGGTCACATAATAAATGAACATCGGTCATCTATCCAGGCGAGTCTTCTTCTGACCAGGCTGAACGCGCTCCAACGATGAATGGTGACCGGCAGGCCTTGCTGCGCCCGGCAATCAGGGCGCGGGCGTTATCAACGGCGAAGCGGCGAACGCCGGGGCCGGCGCGTCGCGCAACTCCCTGCGCAGAATCTTGCCCAGGTTGGTCTTTGGCAGGGGCTCGGTTCGGAACTCGACGATCCTGGGCATCTTGTAGCCGGTCAGGTGCTGGCGGCAATGCGCAAGCAAGGCCGCTTCGGTCAGCGCCGGATCGTTCCTGACCACGATGATCTTCACAACCTCGCCGGACCGCTCGTCGCGCGCGCCGATGGCCGCCACTTCCGCCACGCCCGGGTGCAAGGCCACCGCGTCCTCGATCTGGTTGGGAAAGACCTTGAAGCCCGACACGATGATCATGTCTTTCCTGCGATCGGTGATCTTGAAGTAGCCGCGCTCGTCCATGTAGCCCATGTCGCCGGTACGCAGCCAGCCGTCAGAAGTGAACACCTTGGCAGTCTCGTCGGGCCGGTTCCAGTAGCCGGGCATGACCTGCGGGCCCCGCACACAGATCTCGCCGACCTCGCCAGGCAGGAGTTCGTTGTCACTGTCGTCAAGAATGGTGGCCTCGGTCGACGGCACCGGGATACCGATTGTTCCAGTCCACTGCTCGATGCCCAGCGGGCTGGAGATCACGACCGGCGAGGTCTCGGTCAAACCGTAACCTTCGATGATGGTCACGCCGGTGCGCTGCTTCCAGCGCTCGGCCACCACGCGCTGCACGGCCATGCCCCCGGCGCTGGTGAGCTTCAGGGCACGGGTATCCACGTCCGCAAACTCGGGTGCATCAAGCAGCGCCCGGTACAGCGTGTTGACGCCAATGATGATCGTGAAGGGGTATTTCTTGAGGTCGTGGATGAAGGCGTGCATATCCCTCGGATTGGTCACCAGGATGGTATGCGCGCCGAACTTCATGAAGACGAGCGCGGAGGTCAGTGCGTAGACGTGGTACAGCGGCAACGGGCAGACGAAGATCTCCTTGCCCTCCACCAGGTCACGCGCCATCCACAACGCCATCTGCTGCACATTGGCGACCAGGTTGCCATGCGTCAGCATGACGCCCTTGGCCACGCCGGTGGTGCCGCCGGTGTACTGCAGAAATGCAATGTCCCTATGGCTCAGCGGCACGTGCTGCAGTGTTTGTCCACGGCCTTCGCGCAAGGTGGCATTGAATTCGATCGCACCCGGAATCTTCCACTCCGGCACCATGTGTTTCACGTACTTGACAACCACGTTGGTCAGCAGTTCCTTGACCACCGGGAACATGTCGCCAACCTCCGTCGTGATGACCCTGAGATCCAGCGCAAGATTTTTTTCCAGCACCTGTTGCAGCGTGTGGGCAAAGTTCTCCAGCACCACGATGGCGAGCGCGCCGGAGTCCTTCAACTGGTGCTCCAGCTCGGGCACTGTGTACTGCGGATTGACGTTCACCACCACGAGACCGGCCCGCAGCACACCAAACAGCGCCACCGGGTATTGCAGCAGGTTGGGCATCATGATCGCAACCCGGTCGCCCTTGTGCAACCCCAGCGAGTTCTGCAGGTAGGCGGCAAAGTCGCGGCTGTGCTGGTCAAGCTCGGCGTAGCTCATCGACGCCCCCATGTTGCTGTAGGCCGGCAAGTCCGCAAAGCGGTCACAACTGCGTCGCATGACCTCCCGCAACGAGGCGAACTCGTCTACATCGGCCTCGGCCGCCATCCCTGGCGGGTAGCTCGTCAACCAGAGCTTGTCCATATTCACCTCTCCGTTTTTTGTGTGTCATTTCCCGGACACCCTTGCCGCCGGGGGAGTCTGGTGTGAGCGCTATCGTAGTCCAGCCGTCGATTGAGCCGGACCGCGCGCGGGAACCGTTCGCCCTGGAACCCCACCAAACCAGCGGATCAGGACGCTGGCGCCGGCGCGTCGCGCAACTGCCGGCGCAAAATCTTGCCCAGGTTGGTTTTGGGCAGAGGCTCGGTGCGGAACTCGACAATCTTCGGTATCTTGTAGTCGGTCAGGTGCTGGCGGCAATGCGCGAGCAAGGCCGCTTCGGTCAGCGCCGGATCGATCTTGACCACGATGATCTTGACGATCTCGCCGGACTTCGCATCGGGCACGCCGATGGCCGCCACCTCGGCGACACCTGGATGCATGGCCACGGCGTCCTCGATCTGGTTGGGAAAGACCTTGAAGCCCGAGACGATGATCATGTCTTTCTTGCGGTCGGTGATCTTGAAGTAGCCGCGTTCGTCCATGAAGCCCATGTCGCCGGTCCTCAGCCAGCCGTCAGCAGTGAACACCTTGGCGGTCTCGTCGGGCCGGTTCCAGTAGCCCGTCATGACCTGGGGGCCGCGGATGCAGATTTCACCAACCTCGCCGACCGGAAGTTCTCTCCCATCGTCGTCAAGCACGGCCGCCTCGGTCGACGGAAACGGCATGCCAATGGTGCCGGTCCAGTCGACGATGTTCAGCGGGTTGCAGATCGCGCCGGGCGAAGTCTCGGTCAGCCCGTAGGCCTCAATGATGGGCACGCCGGTGGCCGCCTTCCAGCGTTCGGCCACCACGCGCTGCACGGCCATGCCGCCGGCATTGACCACCTTCAGGCTGTGCAAATCGACTTCCGAAAACTCAGGCGCGTCCAGCAGCGCCCGATAGAGCGTGTTGACGCCTATCATCACCGTAAGCTTGTGCTTCTTGAGATCGTGGATGAAGGCATGCATGTCCCTCGGGTTGGTGATCAACACGTTGTGCGCCCCGATCTTCATGAACACAAGGCTCGAGTTCAGCGCGTAGACGTGGTACAGCGGCAACGGGCAGACGAAGATCTCCTTGCCGTCCAGCAGATCACGGGCGATCCACGCGCCTACCTGCTGCAGGTTCGCCACCATGTTGCCGTGCGACAGGACAGCGCCCTTGGCCACGCCGGTGGTGCCGCCGGTGTACTGCAGAAACGCGATGTCGCTGTGACTCAGCGGCACATGGTGCAGGGTTTGTCCACGGCCTTCGCGCAGGGTGGCATTGAATTCAATTGCGCCCGCAATCTTCCACTCCGGCACCATGTGTTTCACGTACTTCACCACGACGTTGGTCAGCAGCTCCTTGACCACCGGGAACATGTCACCGACCTCCGTCGTGATGACCGTCAGCTTGAGCGCCGGGTTCTTCTCCAGCACCTCCTGCAAGGTGTGGGCAAAGTTTTCCAGCACGACGATGGCCACAGCGCCCGAGTCTTTCAACTGGTGCTCCAGCTCGGGCACCGTGTACTGCGGATTGACGTTCACCACCACCAGGCCGGCCCGCAGCACGCCAAACAGCGCCACCGGGTATTGCAGCAGGTTGGGCATCATGATCGCGACCCGGTCGCCCTTATGCAGCCCCAGCGAGTTCTGCAAGTAGGCGGCAAAGTCGCGGCTGTGCTGGTCAAGCTCCGCGTAGCTCATCGCGGCACCCATATTGCTGTAGGCGGGCAAGCTCGCAAAGCGCTCGCAACTGCTTCGCAGCACCTCCCGCACCGAACTGAATTCGTGAACATCCACCTCGGCCGGGATCCCTGGCGGGTAGTTCTTCAACCAGAGCTTATCCATGTGACTGTCTCCTTTTCTGACCGCACGTGCATCCTGGACCCGACGGCGCGCCGGGAGTCCGGCGTGTTGCGGCACGCCTCAGGATGCTGACAACCGTGCAGAAAATCCAGTCTAGGAAGTGGCCGCTACGCCAGCTTGATATTTCTCAACGTCAAGCCCTGCTGGAGGCGCTTTTTTTGGCACGTTCAGGTTCAGCACTGATCGAACACCAGCCTGACGCCCGGATTTCTTTGAAAGCAGGGCACCAGCCCTCGTTGAATTTGCGTATGTCGCTATCTATTCGATAGCATCAGAGCATAAAGCCGAGATTGACCGGGTAACCGGTTCCGCCAAAATGGCCGAGGTTGGGCAGGATGCCGGTGAGTTCACCGTCAGCCACGCCAAACCATTTGGCCAGCGTCGCGGCGTACTGGTCTACCGAGGTACTGGGCAGCAGCCGGCCTTGCCCCACGTGCCACTGGTCTTCCGGCGCGGCGGTATTGGCGACACTGACCGGCGGTGGGACGCCGTAGAACGCTTTGCCGTTGACCGCACCGCCCACCACCAGGTGATGGCTGCCCCAGCCATGGTCCGAGCCGTCACCGTTGGAGGCCAGGGTCCGGCCGAAGTCGGAGGCGGTGAAAGCCGTCACCTTGTTGGCCACCCCCATCTCGACCGTGGCGTCGTAAAACGCCGTCATGGCGGCACTCACCCGGCCCATCAAAGCGGACTGCTGCCCAACCAGGTTGTCGTGCAGGTCAAAGCCGCCCAGTGACACAAAGAACACCTGGCGCGTCGCGCCGAGCGTGGCCTGGCCCTTGATCAGGCGTGCCACCATTTTCAGCTGCTGTGCAAAGCTGTCGGTCGGAAACACCGTGGCAGGAGGCGTCAGCGCCAGGGCCGCCGTCACCGAGCCTTCCGCATTGATGGCGCGCTGGGTGACCCGGTTGTATTCGTTTTCCAGTTTCTGGGGCCTGGCTTGCTGAATCAGGCTGTTGAGGGCGCCGCGCACTGCACTGGAGCCATAGACCGTGGGGTCTGTGGCGGGTCGGATCCGGATGGCACCGGTGGTGCTGACCTGGTACTGCAGCGCCGTGTCACCCGACAGAAAGACCGCATTGCCCGTCACCGACATGCAGGTAAACAGGGAGTTGGAGTTGCCCGACAACGCCAGGTCACCGATGTTGCCACCCCAGCCCACCTTGGAGCCCTCGGGCGAGGACGATTGCCAGATGGATTGCTGGTCATTGTGGGAAAACAATTGCGGCGGCCGCGGGTACAGGGCCCGGTTTGAATTGCTGTACTGCGCGCGCGTCAGCGGCACCACCAGCGGGCCCACGTTCAGTTGCACCGCCGCGTGGCCGGTGTTGAACAGATTGGCCACGCCACTCATGGACGGATGCAGTGCGTACTGGCGCGCCTGCCCCAGAACATCCACGGGCGCAACGGCGGGATTCAGCAGCGTGGCCGCCAGATCCGCCTTGGCCAACGCGATGCCGCCGGCCGTCTGCCCCACGCCACCGCCGCGGATGGCGCTGTACAGGTTGTAGCTGGGGTCGTCATACGTCACGACGGTATTGGCATAGTCGTTGCCACCGTACAGGAACACGCAAACCAGTGCCTTGTAGTCAGTGGCGTCAAAAGCGGCGGCCTCACCCATGGCCGCCAGGTTCAGCGCGAGTGGCAGGGCGGTGCCGGTCAGTGCCAGCTGACCGGAACGCTTCAGAAAGGCGCGGCGGGTATGGTGTTGGGCTTGTAGTAAATGCATGTCGGGCCTTCTCTTATTTCTGGATCAGGTACTCGGCAGACGCCATCACCATCAACACCGCCGCGCAGACGCGGTTGCGCTTGATGGTGCTGGAGCTGCTCGCCGTGACCGCAGTAGCGTTCAAGGCGTTGACGATGAGCGTGTGGTTGGCCGCCGACAACTGTCCGGCACACAGCAGCAGGTTAATGCGCCGCACCAGCGCTGCCGCGTCGGTGACCAAAGCCAGTTCATTGGTGTAGGCGGCGCTGATGTCGCCCGAATTCAGACCACTGGAGATGACCCCCATCATGTAATTCAGGTATCCGCCGACACTGCTTTCCGTGACGAGCTGAAACTCGGGGGCCACCACGCCGACGGTCAGCCCGGTGGATGGCGGCACATAGCCGGGCCTGAAGAAATTAAAAACCGACGGCGAGCGCAGCGGGCTTTGCCCCAGTTGCGTTCCGGCATTGCTCAAGTCAACGATCTTCCAGGCACCACTGGTGGAGTTGACGCCAAAGGTGCGCACCCATTGCACCAGCCGCAGCATCGGTTCGCGCAGCTTGCCGATTTCGGTCTGGCCCAGATTCGCCGGGTCGCGCGCTTCGTCATCCCTCAGGATGGCGGCAAAGACATACGCCAGGTCCCCACGCACCCCGGCGCCGTTGTTGATGAAGACATCCGCCACGCGCTTCACATACTGCGGGCTGGGGTTGCTGGTGACCAGCCGCTGGATCATTTGCCGGCAAAAAAATGGCGCCGTGTTGGGATGATTGAACAGCGTGTCCAGCGCGGTCTTGAGGGCGACCGCTCCCGGTGTATTGGCGGCAATGGTGGTTCCCAAAAACGTCGCCGCCAGGGTAGAGTGATTGCTGGCCGTCAGCACCATCGGCAGACGGGCAAAGGCCGTGCTACCCACCGTGCGAGTGCCGCCGCCGGTTTGGGGTATCACGGTGTTCACGTTTTGACTTTGGTCCAGGTCGTAACCCGTGAAAACACGCGCCAGATTGCTCACGTCGCTGGCGCTGTAGCTGTCGGTCTTGTTGCCGGCACCGTCAACCTTGGCGCTGCCATCCGGATTGAGTTGGTGCAGCCCGATGGTGAACAGCTGCATCACCTCACGGGCGTAGTTTTCGTCCGGCTGGCGGCCCGACGAGTTTTCTTTCTTGTTGCCTTTGGTATTGAGGTAGTAGCCCATCGCCGGGTTCAGGGTGACGGCTTCCAGCAAGTCACGGTAGTTGCCCAGCGCATGGGCCGCCAGCGTGTCCCAGTAATGCGCCATGGCGTGGCTGCGCCAGCTGAAATCAAGCCCGCTGAGCGACACCACAAAGAACTCGGACAACGCCAGTGCCACGCGCTTGCGCAAGGGGTCAGGCGCGGTCATGAGCTGGTTCCAGACCATGTAGTCGCCGGGCGCACTGCTGTCGTAGTAATTGGCAGGATTGAGCACATCGCCATAGCCCTTGCCATTGAGCCAGTCCCAGCCCGTGGTTCCAAAAGGCAGGGCCACCTGACGCTCCAGCCAGACCGTGCAGCCGGTGGCCCGAAGCGAGGCGATCTCTGCGTCACTGGCCGAAAACTGGGCCTGCAGCAGGAAGCGCGCCGCGTCTTCATCGGTGGCCGGTGTCACATAGTTGAAGCCGGCGTTGCTCAGGCTGATGCTGGTGCCCCCCACCGGGGTGCTGGCGCCAGACGTTGAGCCGCCACCCCCACCACCGCAGGCGGCCAGCGCCGCAGCAGCCAGTGCGGCCGCCGCCGCGGCTCCGGCCGGTGAAGAAGGCTGCTCCGGCAAGGGCGCTTCAACGGCGTCCATTGCACCCACTTCGTCAACAAGGTTTTGCGTCATGGCAACATTTCCCCGAAAAAGGGGCGGAAAAGGCGAAGCCCCGAGGCTAAGTGGACCGTGCCAATTTCACCTAAGGGGCTTGCAATCTGTTACCAGGAAAAACAGTTTGGAGTTGCAAAAAAGCCACCAGATCGGTGGCCTTGCAGGGTCTAGGCGGGCGGTCTGGCCGCCTGCAGGAGATCCCGGGTCCTGATCGCCTCGCGCCGGGCGGCAGCGGCATAGTCTTCGCCGGACGACGCGTAGAGAATGGCGCGCGACGAGTTCACGATGATGGGCGCCACCGTTTCGCCGTTCACCCCACGCCAGCCCGCCCTGACCGTGGCCGCGGCATCGCCGCCTTGCGCACCGACACCGGGAATCAGCAGCGGCAGGGTCGGGGCCACTGCGCGCACCCGTTCAATCTCTGCCGGATAAGTAGCGCCCACCACCAGCCCCAACTGGCCATTGAGGTTCCAGGGACCCTGCGCCAGTCGCGCCACATGCTCGTACAGCAGTGGCGCACCCTCGATGCTGGAGAGGCGCTGCGACTGCAAGTCGTCGCCGCCCGGGTTGGAGGTGCGGCACAGCAAAAATGCACCTTTGCCCTGGTACTTCAGATAGGGCTGCACCGAATCAAAGCCCATGAACGGCGACAGAGTCACTGCGTCGGCCCCATAGCGCTCGAATGCTTCAATCGCGTACTGTTCGGCCGTGCTCCCGATGTCGCCGCGCTTGGCATCCAGGATGATGGGGACCTGGGGCGCGGCACGGCGCATGTGCGCCATCAGACGCTCCAGCTGGTCTTCGGCCCGGTGTGCCGCAAAGTAGGCGATTTGCGGCTTGAAGGCAATCACCAGATCGGCGGTCGCATCCACCATCGCGGCGCAAAAGTCGTAAATCTTGCTGGCGTCACCGCGGAGTTTGGCCGGAAATTTGGTGGGCTCGGGGTCCAGCCCCACGCACAACATCGAGCCGTTTTGGCGCTCGGCGGTGCGCAGCATGTCGAGGAATGTCATCCGGGTATTGTAAGAAGCGCCGCCCGGACTACGGCACCCTGGCGGCCCGGAGCGACGGGCCTCAAAGATCCAGCACCAGCATCGCGGTTTTGGCGCGGGAACAGCAGGGCAGGAACTGGTCGTTCGCCGCCTGCTCTTCGGGCGTGAGGTAGCTGTCCTTGTGGTCCGGCACACCTTCGAGCACCCGCGTCAGGCACGTGCCACACACACCCTGCTCGCAGGACATCATGATTTCCACGCCAGCCGCGGCCAGCGCCTTGGTGACCGTCATGTCTTTGGGTACCGTGACAATGCGGCCCGAACTGGCCAGTTTGATTTCGAAACTCGCGTCACTCTCTGACTTGACCACTTCGGCGGCGAAGAATTCGTAGTGCAGCTGACTCTCGGGCCAGCCTTGCGCACGCGCTGTGCTCAGTACCGCATCCATATAGCCCTTGGGGCCACAGACATACAGATGCACGCCGCTTTGCGGCGCTGCCAGCAACCCGGCGAGGTCCAGCTTCTGGGCCGTGGGTCCATCGTCAAAATGGAACTGCACCTGGGGCGCATAGGCGGACGACACGATGCGCTGGTAGAAGGCGGTGCGCTCGCGCGAGCGCGTGCTGTAGTGCATCTCGAAATCAGCCCCGGTGATGGCCAGCCGCTCGGCCATGCACAGGATCGGCGTCACGCCGATGCCACCGGCCAGCAGCAGGCTGCGCCGGGCATCGTGCGCCAGCGGGAAGTGATTCTTCGGCGCACTGATCTGTAGCACCTGCCCCTCTTGCACCTGCTCGTGCATTGCCTGCGAGCCGCCGCGCGAGGCCGGGTCACGCAGCACGCCGATCAGGTAACGGTGGGTTTCCTTGGGGTCATTGCACAGCGAATACTGGCGTGTCAGGCCACCGGGCAACTGCACGTCCACATGGGAGCCGGCAGCGAAGGCCGGCAGGGGCCCGCCATTGACCTCCACCAACTCGAAGGTGCTGATGTCCAGCGCTTCCGTGGCCTTGCGCGCCACGCGGACCGATAAAGTCGATGCATTGCTCATGGCTTGTCCTCAAGCACCCGCTGACGCTTTGGCCGCCTGCTCCTCGGCCATGATGCGGTTCAGAATCTTGCGCGACTGCACGCCACCGGCGTCGATGTTGAGCATGAGCAGGGCGCGCTCGGGGTAGGTCAGCAGGTTCTTCTGCTGCAGCTCCAGCATCTGGAGGTCTTCGCTGAAAATCTTGCCCTGGCCTTCGCGGATGGTGGCGGTCAGCGCTTTGTCTTTGGGGTTGAACTTGCGCGCCATGCCCCAGAAGTAGTGAATCGAGGTCTCGGTCTCCGGCGTGATGAAGTCGACCACCACGCTGTAGGCCTTGTGCTCGGCCGGTGCGTCGTAGCCGCCCTTGCCGGCATGCGCCACGCCGACTTCGATCATCACATTGCTCGGCGGTGTGAAGCGGCAAATCTGCCAGCGATCGACCGGCACGTCATCGGCCAGGTTGTTGCCGCGCAGTGCCAGCTTCCAGAACGGCGGCGGCATGATGTTGTCCATGAAACGGCTGGTGACCACCATGTCGCCCTCAACCGTGGTCTTGCTCGGGGTCTCGTCGATTTCCTTCTGGCCGATGCTGGTGGAGTGGACGTAGGTCTCGTGCGTCAGATCCATCAGGTTGTCGATCATCAGGCGGTAGTCGCAGTTGATGTGGAACAGGCCGCCACCATACGCCCACTCGGGGTTGTCATACCACTCCAGATGCGGGATCTTGTCAGGACTGGCTTGCGCCGCATCGCCCGGCCAGACCCAGATGAAGCCGTAACGCTCGACCACGGGAAAGCTGCGGATCGCGGGGAAGCCGCGCACGCGCTGGCCCGGCATGGAAATCGTCTTGCCGTCGCAACCCATCTCCAGGCCGTGGTAGCCGCAGACCAGCTTGCCTTCGCACACATAACCCAGTGACAAGGGCGCGCCACGGTGCGGACAGAAGTCTTCGACGGCGGCGACGCGGTTTTCTTCCCCGCGGTAGAAGACGATGCTCTCGCCGCATATCTTGCGACCCAGCGGCTTCTCGTCGATTTCATTGGGGGTGCAGGCGACGTACCACGTGTTTTTCGGGAACATGATGACTCCTTGTTCAATTAAAAATCCTGCGGCAGACCCTGCAGGTGGATTATTGGTCTCGACTCTATATTCAGCATGCTGAATCTCATTCATTGTACGGAATGACTATCTGCAGCGAAAGCCCAAGAACCTAGGTATTAACCCTTAGTTTTGCGTCCGGCCAACTTGTCCTGGCGGTCGTTCAAATGCACGAACTTGCGCAGCAAGCGCATGAACTCCTTTTGCTCTTCCGGCTCCAGGCTGCTCATCATGCCGCGGTACATCACGTCCACGCCCGGGCGAAGCTCGAGCAGCACGTCCTCGCCGGCCGGTGTCAGAGAGAGGCGGCGCTGGCGCCGCGGCAGCACTTCGCGCAGGATCCAGCCCTTGGTTTCCAGCCGGGCCGCGATATCGGCGGTGCTCGAGGTATCTAGTGCAATCATCTGGGCCAGGGTCACCTGGTCGATGCCCGGCGTTTCATGCAAGGTGCGCAGAATGGCGTATTGAATCGGTGTGACATGCCGGCCATGGACGTCGTGAAACTTGGACACCGCAATCTGCTGCGCGCGACGGATCAGGTGGCCCGGTTCGTCGTAAAGTTCGATGGAAGGTGAAGTGTCGGCAGAGGGGGTCATGGGAAGATTTTGCCCCACGGCGGGCACGCGCAGTCCATTTTCACATTGGCCTTGAACTGGTCAAGTAGCGCGCGAATTCGTCCGCCGGCATGGGACGGGCAAAATAATAACCCTGTGCGCCGTCACATTGAATGCTGCGGAGTTGTTGCAGGATCTCCGGGGTTTCCACCCCCTCGGCAACGGCCTGGAGATCCAGGCTGTGTGCCATCTGGACAATGGCTTTCACAATCGCGGCGTCGTCCGGATCTGTCGCCAGATCGCGAACAAACGACTGGTCGATCTTGAGTTTGTCGACGTCAAACCGCTTGAGATACGAGAGACTGGAATAGCCGGTGCCGAAATCGTCGATGGACAGTTTCACGCCCAGTAATTTGAGCCGCTTGACGCTGCCCAGCACCTGCTCGACATTCTGGATCAGGACGGATTCGGTCAGCTCCAGTTCCAGCAGGGAAGGCGCAAGGCCCGACAGTGCCAGGGCCTTGAGCACGGTTTGTTCCACGTGGCCGTGCCTGAACTGCACGGCCGACAGATTCACGGCTATCGCAAGCTCGGGCAAGCCGGCCGTTTGCCAGGCCATGGCCTGTCGACAGGCCTCGTGGATCACCCATTCCCCCATGGGAACGATCAGGCCGCTGTCTTCGGCAATGGAGATGAACCGCCCCGGGGATACCAGACCGAACTCCGGGTGCTGCCAGCGAATCAGCGCCTCCGCGCCAATCACCGCGCCGCTGGCCAGGTCGATCTGGGGCTGGTAGTGGAGGATGAATTCACTTCGCTCCAAAGCGCGTCGCAGTCCATTGCGAATCACAAGGTGTTCAACCACCTCGGCATTCATTTCTTCATCAAAGAAGCGGTAGGTGTTGCGCCCCGCTTCCTTGGCCCGGTACATGGCCGTGTCGGCCTTCTTGCTCAAGGTCTCGAAATTATGCCCATCCTCGGGATAGATGGCCACCCCGATGGAGACCGATGTCGAGAGTTCGTTGCCGTCCGTATCAAACGGATCCTGCAGACGTCCCATGATCTTGGCCAGTACCGGTGTGGTGGCATCGAGGTCGGGCAGGTCGCTCAACACGATGACGAATTCGTCGCCGCCCTGTCGGCTGATGGTGTCCGTGTCCCGAACACATTCACTCAGGCGCGACGCGACCTCCTTGAGCAGCGCATCGCCCGTGGCATGCCCCAGCGAGTCATTGATCTTCTTGAAATTGTCCAGATCGAGAAACATCAGTGCCAGCTGGGTCCCGGTGCGATCTGCATGCGCCATGGCCTGCTGCACGCGGTCCTGCAGCAGCAGGCGGTTGGGCAGCCCGGTCAGGGGATCATGGTAGGCAAGGAATTCGATTTTCTGCTCAGAGACCTTCTGCTCGGTGATGTCCGAGCCCGTGCCGCGATACCCAAGAAATACCCCGTTCTCGAACACCGGCTTGCCGCTGATCGAGAACCATCGCAGTTGACCGGGCTGGGTCTCCATCTGGTAAACAAAGTCCTTGAAGGGCTGATGTGCTTCAAGGACTTGCCGGTGTTCCTGCAGTTGCGCTTGCGTCAAACCAACAATGGGCAATTCCCATCGCGTCTTGCCAATCGTTCTGTAGGGATGCAGCTTCGTTGGGATAAGTCCGACCGACATTTCGATGAAGCGAAAATGGGTGTCCTGCTCCCAGAACCAGTCGGATGACATTTCCGACAAGTCCCGAAATCGTGCTTCGTTGGCGCGCAGATGGTTTTCGATTTCCTTGCGCTCGGCCACTTCCAGCATCAAGCGCGCATTGGCCTGTGCCAGTTCTTCGGTCCGCTCCCGCACCCGCTGCTCAAGCTCCCGGTGGGCGCTGGCCAGGGCCTCCTGCGCTGACTTCTTCTCACGGATGTCTTCGGTAATCCAGATCGTGCTGCGGCTGCCATCGGCCGTTGACAGTGCCTTGGCCAGATGGCGGCACCAGATCAGCACACCGTCCTTGCGGGCATTGAGCCACTCGATGTCGACCAGCTCACCGGCCGCCAGCTTCTGGCCGACCGCCTCCCCAAAACGGGCATAGTCCTGCGCATCCTTGAAGAACACTTCAGCTTTCTGACCCGTCAAGGCACCGACGGGCCAGTGCAGGATGACCTCGGCGCGCGGGTTGCAATGCACGATCCGGCCATTGCTGGTGAACATGATGCCCAGGGAGGCATTTTCGAGAATGGCCTGCTGCTTGAGCAGCACTTCCTCCAGCTCGGCCTGCGCGCGTTTTCGCTCCCCAATGTCCTCGGCAATCCAGATCGTGCCTTCAGCGGTGTTTTGCGGGTTGATGACCTTGGCACGCATGCGGCAACAGACCGTGCTGCCGTCCTTGCGACGCAACTGCATTTCACGGTCCAGCAGCGCCCCGCTGGAGAGAATGGGCGACGCAATGCGTCCTATCTCGGCATAGTCTTCTGGCGATAGATAGAACACGGAGCCGTGCTGGCCAACCAGTTCGCCCTGCGGCCAGCCAAAGATCTTCGAAAACTCGGGATTGCAATGCAGCACCCGCTGGTCGCGGCTGAACAGGATGCCGACCGAGGCATTTTCGAGAATGGCCTGGTACTCAAGCAGCGTCTGCTGGACCGAAGACAGTGGGGAGTTGCCAACGAGCGGGGTGGGCGAGTCGGTCATGGGCGGGAATTCATCATGTTCTTATATATAACCGCTCACTGCAACCAGAACCTTACAAAAACCCTGGCTCGATGCTGCGCCATCCACTGAAATCCACCAAAGTACCGCAATCCGTGATTACCGCCTCGCCGGGCGCTGCGGATGATCGCCTTCACGCGACAGACCCGTAGCGCTGCAGCACCCGGTAGCGCTGCCGGGCGTCCCCCGTGGACTCCATCAGGGCATAGCCGTCGACGTGCCAGCCGAACATTGGGGGCTGCGCCGGGAGTTGCACCAACGCGGCATGGCGGGCCAGCGTGAAATGGGGGCGGTAGGGGCGCGCCTCGGTTTTCAGGCCCAGCCGCTGCAGGGCCTGCGCCAGGCTGCGATGCAGGAGCTGAAAACCCTCAGGCACGGCGTCGGGCAGCAACACCGCCAGGCCGTGCCGCCAGAGTTCAGGTTGCCCGAAGCGCAGTTCGAACGGCGTCATGGGCACGGCCAGCCCCGATCGCAGCTCATCCAGGCGCTGGCGTGGCACGGACCCCAGGAAATGCAGCGTGATATGCCAGTCGGGCGGCGCGTAGCGCGCGGCATCGGTGTTCCACTGCCATGCATCGCTGTGCACGGCGAGCGCGGCCTGGACAGCCTCACCCGGGCACAGGGCCAGGAACAGCCGCGCGGGGTCCTGGTCGGCGGCTTGACGGCTCTGCGGCATGAGCCTGGTACTTCGTTCGCCGCGCTCAGCGTGGGGTCTGCAATTGCCCTTGCGACACGCTGGGCGCCGGTGCAGCCGCTGGCGTATCCACCATTTCCCGCACGCCGTCAACGAAGTACTCGGTTTCTCCAAAGCAGGAGGTGGGGATGAATCGGTGCTGCCGGTAACTGAGAACCACCCGCTTGCCGGCCAGGAGATTGATTTTCTGGGCGACGGCGTCGTCGTGCACAGTGAAGTCGAACTTGTCCGGGATAGCGCCCGGCATCGTCACCATCGCGATTTCGCCTTCCCAGGTCTTGCAGAGCCAGCCCTTTTTGGAAAACTTCTGCACATAGCCGGCGCGCTCACCCGCCGAGTAGTCCCAATGCAGCGTCAGCCAGAGCCAGCCTCCGGCGAGAAGGGCCAGGATGATCAAGGTGAGCGCAATAACGCGCAGGGCTTTCGATGGCATGCTGGTTGACTCCTGAATGTGGCGCGCTGTGTTTCTTGGTTAGGGCTGGGCTGCAAGCGCCCTACTGTGTCAGTTCCAGCGCCAGGCACAAATCAGCCCAGGCGCGGGCCTTGTCCTGCTGGGTGCGCAACAGGTAGCCCGGGTGGTAGCTCACCACGACCGGAATGCCGTGGTAACGGTAGATTTGCCCGCGCAGCTTGCCCAGCGGGATGCTGGCGACTTCGGGCAGGCTGCCCTGCAACAGCGCCTGGGCGGCAAAGCGCCCCATGGCCAGAATGACTTTGGGCTGCACCAGCGCCACCTCGCGGCGCAGGTAGTTTTCACAGGCGGCGAGCTCCTGCGCGTCGGGATTGCGCACCACGGCCGGACGGCACTTGACGACGTTGGTGACATAGGCCGCGCTCGCCCTGCTGGCGGTCCCGCCACGCCGGCTGACGCCAAGGGCCTTGAGCATGTTGTCCAGCAATTGGCCGGCCTGGTCGGCGAAGGGCGCACCCTGGCGCTCCTCGGCCTCATCCGGGGGCTCACCCACCACCAGCCAGTCGGCCTGACGAGGTGCCTCGGCATCGGCAGCGCCGAACACCGGGGCCCGGCGCCCGGTGCGCAAGGCGCACGCCTGACAGTTGGCCACGGTCTGTGCCAGTGTGGGCCAATCCATGCCCGCAATGCCGTCAGACAGTCCGGCGGGCGCAACGGGTGGCGCGGGTTCGCGCCGGTCGGGCACCCGCGAATCTGGTGCCTTTGAGGCTGTAGCCCCCGTGTTTATTGCCTCAATAGCTATTATTTCGATAGCAATCGCGGCAGCCGTTTCCGTTTCCGTTTCCTCTTCACTCCCGGCTACCTCAGCCGCGAGGCCGACATCGGCCACGGCTTCGGGCAGCCAGACGCGCACCCCCATCTCCTGCAACATGGCACGCTGGCGTTGGTCGAGGTCAAGACTCATCAATGCATTCTCCCAGACGCAGGCTCATCACCAGCGCGTCTTCACGCTGGCCATGGACGGCGGGGTAGTAATTCTTGCGCTGGCCCACCCGGCGATAGCCCTGGGCTTCGTAGACCTGCACCGCGCGCAGGTTGCCGACCCGCACCTCCAGCCACAACCAGTCCGCGCCCTGGCCCCGGGCCCAGATCGCCAGCGCATCCAGCATGACGCGCGCCCAGCCCTGGCCCTGGTAATCGGGCGCCACGGTGATGTTGAGCAAATGCACTTCGTCCACCCCTTTCATGGCGACGAAATAGCCGAGCAGGGTGTCATCGGCCATCAACAACTGCGCCTCGTAGCCCGACTTGAGCGCATCGAGGAAGTTGCCGAGAACCCAGGGATGGGCATACGCCACCTGCTCCACGCGCAGCACCGCTTCCAGGTTCTGCGCCGTCATGGGTTCAAACCGGGCTTCGGTCGTTTTGAGGACGGCGCTCATAGGGCGGCTTTCTCCGCGGCGCGCTCCAGGGTGGTCTTGGCCACTTTGTCGCGGATGTAGCGCGGCAGCGCCTGGTCGGCACGCACCGCCGCGCCAGCGGCGAGCAGGGCCGGTGCCAGCCGCAGCATGGCGGTGGCGGTGGGCAGGGCATCGACACGCTGCGCCGCGGGGGCAGACAGGCGCGCGCCATAGGCGGTAAAAACATTGCCGGCCAGCGTCCAGCCCGGCTCACACACCAGCCCTTCGGGGTGAATCAGGCGGCTGTCCCTGATCTGCGTCCAGTGCCCGTTCTTGAAGACATAGCTGCCGGCATATATTTCGTCCATGCGGGCGTCCAGCAGGGCCACCACCTGATAGTTCTGCAGCGCGGCCGCGTGCCGGGCGCGAGCCTCTTCGGCCACGCTGAGCAGGGTATCGACCGGCACCACCTTGACCTCCGCGCCAAACGCCAGCCCCTGCGCCACGGCACAGGCGGTGCGCAAGCCGGTGAACGAGCCGGGGCCGCAGCCGAAGGCAATCGCGTCCAGTTGCCCGTATTGCAGGCCCGCCTGCGCCATCAGGCGCTGAATGGTGGGGATCAGGTTGGCCGAGGTCTGGGCGCCGCCAGGGGCGGTGTGTTGCCACACCTCGCTGGTCTGGCCCGCATCACCCAGCACGCGGCTCACGGCGACCGACATCATCTCGGTACTGGTGTCAAAGGCCAGCAGGTTCATCGCCGCACTCCCGCGCCGGCCGGCATTGCCCGAATTTCGAAAATCATCATTAAATCAGCCTCCAGCCCCCGCCACACCTGCATGAGCAGCTTCTTTTTTAATAGCAACCGGCGCTGCCGCGCGCACACCAAACAGAATGCCCATCGTCACCAGTGCCAGGCCCGCCGCCAGATTCCAGAACAGCGGCTCGCCCAAAAACAGCACCGCGCCCAATGCCGACAAGCCCGGCACCAGCGCCGTGATCATGGTGGAGCGCACCGGGCCGTAGTGCTGGATCATTTTGGTGAAGGTGATGCCGGAGATCACCACCGAACCCCAGCCCTGAAACACGGTCTGGAACAGCACTTCGCGCAATGGGGCCGTGAACACATGACCTTGCACCACCTGCCCCAGCACCAGCGCGGCGTACACCGGCACATAGATCACAAAGGCGAAGGCGGTGATGGCGATGGTGGCGCGCACGGCATCCAGCGCATGACGGCGCGCCAGCACGCTGTAGGTCGACCAGCACAGCGCGGCCACCATGAACAGCACATCACCCTTCCAGACCTCGCCGCCGTCGAACGCCCGCAACAGGCTGGCGCCGCCCACCAGCAGGTCGCCCAGCACGATCAGGCCCAGGCCCAGAGCGCGCAGCGGCGTGATGCGGTCGTGCAGGACCAGTGCCGCCAGCAGGGCCGTCCACAGCGGCAGGCTGCCCGGCATCAGCACCGAGGCGTGCAGCGCCGGCGCAAACACAAAGCCGCTGTAGGCCAGCAGCGCATACAGCAGACCACCAAACAGGCCAACGGTGGCGGTGACCCGAAGCGACAGCGGCGACAAGCCCAGCAGCGACGACTGTCCTACCCCCAGCGCCCGGTCGCGGCGCACCAGCCACGCGCCCCAGGGCAGCAACACCAGGCTGGCGCCGACGATGCGGCAAAACGCAATGTCAAATGGCGTCAGGGTGCCGCCGCGCGCCGGGTCGGCCGAGGCGCGGGCGATCAGGATGAAGGACGTCCAGATGAGCACCGTGACGACGGCGGCGGCCAGGCCAATCGTGCGGGGTGAAAAACCCCTGGAAGAATGGCGTGAGGAAGCGTGCATGCCCCCATTATCCGTGGCGGACAGCCGCGACGGGATAATCAGGGCATGTCTCTACCCCATGGCCTGCTGGGCGTTTTTGCCTCCCTGGCGTGCGGCCTTGCGCTGGCCCAACAACTGCCCCCCGAAGTGGACGCGGCATTGGCCCGCGCCAAAGTGCCGCGCGATGCCGTCTCCCTGCTGGTGGTCGACGCCGAGGGCAAATCGCCGCCACGCCTGAGTCATCGCGCCAACGTCCCCGTCAATCCGGCGTCCGTCATGAAGCTGGTGACCACCTATGCGGCGCTTGAGCTGCTGGGTCCGGCCTTCAGCTGGAGCACGCCGGTGTTTGTGGAAGGCGCGGTGCGCGACGGCACCCTGTTTGGCAACCTGTACATCAAGGGCCAGGGCGACCCCAAACTGGTGATTGAGCGCCTGTGGCTGCTGCTGCGCCGGGTGCAGGGCCTGGGCATCCACAAGATCGCCGGCGACATCGTGCTCGATCGCAGCGCGTTTGAGGCAGTCGACGCGGACCCCGCCAGCTTTGACGGCGAACCGCTGCGACCCTACAATGCCGCGCCCGACGCCCTGTTGCTCAACTTCAAATCGGTCGTGATGACCTTTGTGCCCGACCGCACGGCCAACACCGCGCAGGTGCATTTCGAGCCACCGCTGGCAGGGGTGCAGATGCAGACGAGCGTGCCGCTGTCCAACGGGGTGAATGGCGCCAGTGCGGCCTGCGGCGATTACCGCGCCGCGCTCAAGGCTGATTTTTCTGACGCCACGCGCATCCGCTTCGGCGGCACCTACCCGGCCAGCTGCTTCGAGAAGGTCTGGTCAGTGGCTTATGCCGACCCCAGGAGTTACAACGTGCGCGCCGTGGAAGGCCTGTGGCGCGAGATGGGCGGCCAGCTGGCGGGCACGGTGCGCGACGGGCGCGTGCCCGCGCTGAACGGGGCCGCCAGGAACCCGACATTGCAGCCGCTGCTGGAGCCGGCGTTCGAGATCGCCTCGCCCACGCTGGCGGAGGTTATTCGCGACATCAACAAGTACAGCAACAACGTGATGGCGCAGCAACTGTTCCTCACGCTCAGCCTGCCCGTGCGGGGCCAGAACGGCAGCCAGACCAGTGTGGCAGCCACCCAGGAGGCTTCGCGCGAGGTGCTGCGCCGCTGGTGGACGGACCGTATCGGGTCGAACGACCTGCCCACGCTGGACAACGGCTCGGGCCTGTCGCGCAATGAACGCATCAGCGCGCAAGCGCTGGCGCGCCTGCTGCAAACCGCCTACCGGTCGCCCCTGATGCCCGAGCTGATGTCCTCGCTGCCGATCTCGGGCGTGGACGGCACGCTCAAGCGTGCCCGCGCCATGCCCCAGGGCAGCGCCCACCTCAAGACCGGCAGCCTGCGCGATGTCACTGCCGTGGCCGGTTATGTGCATGCGGCCAGCGGCAAGCGCTATGTGCTGGTCGCCATCGCCAACCACCCGAACGCCAACGCGGCACGCCCGGCCTTTGAGACGCTGGTAGAGTGGGTGGCCCTGGAAAACTGAACCGGGCCACTTTGCCCACCATGACCCAGAACACCAAGAAACCCGTCCACTGGGCGGTTCGGCTGAACCACCAGAACCGGTCGGGCTCCTTCGTCCTGCTCTTCACCGCCATTGGCGCGCACATGGTCAGCCAAGGTTACAGTCTGCTGGCCTGGGGCCTGCTCACACTGCAGTTCCTCGTCTACCCGCACCTGATGTATTGGCGGGCACGGGGCGCGCGCGATGCCATGCAGGCTGAACTGAACAATCTGGTGATCGACTCGCTGCTGTTTGGCATCTGGGCGGCGGCACTGGCGTTCCCGGTGTGGATTACCTTCACCCTGGTCATCGGCACCACCATCACCCATGTCCTCTACCTCGGTCTACGCGGTGTTTGGCGGTCCGTCGCGGCCCTTGCTGGCGGCGCGCTGGCGACCGTGACCATTGCGGGGCTGCGCCTGTCGCCGCACACCGACGGCCTTACTACCCTGCTGTGCGTCGTGGCACTTTTGCTCTACTTGCTGGCCTTCGCCCATCTGGCCTATTTACGCACCCGCATGCTGCGCGACACACGTGAGAAGTTGCGTCTGCGCGAACAGACGCTGCATGCAGCGAACGAGGCCCTGCAGCGGCAGTTCGCCGAAATCCATGCCCTGCAAGCGCAACTGAGCGAACAAGCCAACCGCGACCCGCTCACTGGCCTGTACAACCGACGCTACCTCGATCCCACACTGGCGCGTGAGCTGGCGCGCTGCGAGCGCGAGGGGCAGCCGCTAAGCCTGATGCTGATCGACCTCGATCATTTCAAACAGGTCAATGACAGCTATGGTCATCCGGCGGGCGACGAGGTCCTGAAGAATCTGGCGGCAATGCTGAATGAACAGGCCCGAGCCGCCGACGTGGTCTGCCGTTATGGGGGCGAGGAATTTTTGCTGGTACTGCCCAACATGCCGGCGCACATTGCGTTGGTGCGGGCCGACCAATGGCGCGCTGCGTTTGCCGCAACGACCGTCCGGTTCGATAAATTCCAAATGCAGACTACGCTGTCTATCGGCATTGCCACGTACCCCGGCCATGGCGCGTCGGCTGAAGAACTGATCCGCCACGCCGACCGTGCCCTGTACCGCGCCAAGTCGGAAGGCCGCGACCGTGTCATGTTGTTTCAGACAGAAACCGTCGTCGCCATTACCTAAAAAGATTTCTGGTATGAATGACCCAAAAACTCCCTCTTGAAACCCCCAATGCCCCTCCTCGATTTCATCGGCTACTGCGCCGCCGTCCTCACCACCGCCGCCTTTGTGCCACAGGCCTGGCACACGTTTCAAACGCGGGACGTGCGCGGCATCTCGCTGGGCATGTACAGCGTATTCACCGCCGGTGTGGCCTGCTGGCTGGTCTACGGTTTGCTGCTGGGTGCGTGGCCGATCGTGATTGCTAATTGCGTCACGCTGGCCCTGGCGGCCGCCATTCTGGTGATGAAACTGCGGTATCGCTAGACGCCGCAGCGACGGGCGCCACCGGTCAGGCGGCCGACGCCCGTTGCAGGCGGTCACGCACCCCGTCCCACTCGGGCGTGTCGGGCGGCGTTTCGATCCAGATCAGCTTGACGCCCTGCGCATCAAAGTCGCGCAGCACCGCAAACAGCTGCTGCGCCGTGGCCGCTGCATCGTCGGGCATGCGCCGGCGCAGCACTTTGCTGGACCGGGTTGTCAGAATGGCGCGCGAATAGGTGGCGATGACCAGGCCGGCGCCGTCAATGTCGGCCCCCAGCACGTCCAGCGCCGTCTGCAGGGCACGGGCGTCCATCAGGCGCACCTTGGCCTTGGGCGCGTAGTGGGACTCCAGCGTGCCAGAGGCGCGTGGGGCCTGTGTGTTGTTCGTCATCAACTCCTCGTTTGACAGCACCGGCTGCCCGCACACGGCTTGCACCTGCTCGCGGGAGATGGCGCCGGGGCGCAGCAGCACCGGCACACCGCGCGTGCAGTCGATGATGGTGGACTCGATTCCCACGGCGCAGGAGCCGCCATCCAGAATCAGCAGGTCGTCGCCAAATTCACCTTGCACGTGTTTTGCCGTGGTCGGGCTGACGCGGCCAAACTGGTTGGCGCTGGGGGCGGCGAGGCCCCATACCGGCTTGTGCGGCTGCTGCGGGTTATCTCCCGGCGCCAGACAGGCTTTGAGCACGGCCTGCGCCACGGGATGCGAAGGGCAGCGAAGGCCGATGGAGTTCTGTCCACCGGCGGCGGCCGCCGCCACGCCGGCGCGGCGCGGCAGGATCAGAGTCAACGGTCCCGGCCAGAAGGCCTGGATGAGTTTCTCTGCAAAGTCGGGCACCTGGCTCGCAAAGCGCCCCACGCCGGACGCGTCCAGCACGTGCACGATCAGGGGATGGTCAGCGGGTCGGCCTTTGGCGGCAAAGATCCTGGCAATGGCGGCGTCGTTTTCAGCGTCGGCCGCCAGGCCGTACACCGTCTCGGTTGGCAAGCCCAACAGGCCACCTGCCCTTATCGTCTCTGCAGCAGCCGCTATTGATTTCGCAGCATAACCGTCCAGAATCATGGCTGAATCCGGACTCAAAACGCCTCAAGGCCGAGACATTTGGCCGCCGCCAAAGCGGTGGCACGAACCTCGGCCACCGTGGCGCCGGTGAGGGTCAGGTGTCCCATCTTGCGGCCCTTGCTGGCCTTGAGCTTGCCGTACAGGTGCAGATGCGCGCCGGGCAGCGCCAGTACCTGGTCCCACGGCGGCGAGGCCTTATCCAGCCACAAGTCCCCCAGCAGGTTGAGCATGATGGCCGGGCTGTGCTGGCGCGGCTGCACCAGCGGCAGGCCCGCCAGGGTGCGCACCTGCAGGTCGAACTGCGAGACGTCGCAGGCGTCGACCGTGTAGTGACCGCTGTTGTGCGGACGGGGCGCCATCTCGTTGACGATCAGCGTGCCGTCCTGCAACACAAAGAACTCGACACACAGCACACCGACGTATTGCAGCTCTTCTGCTATCGATTTTGTAGCTGCAACCGCTTGTTTGGCGAGGGCTGGTGGCAGATTTCCTTCATACGCCTCGGTCACGGCCAGAATGCCCTCGCGGTGCAGGTTGAGCTGCACCGGCAGGTTCACCATCACCCCGTCCCAACCGCGCGCCACGATCACCGAGCACTCGGCCTGCAGCGGCAGCATCTTCTCCAGCACACAGGGCGCGCCTTTGAGTTCGGCCCACGCCGTGGCGAGCTCAGTGCGGGTTTTGACGCGCACCTGGCCTTTGCCGTCGTAGCCCAGGCGTGCCGTTTTCAGGATGCCGGGCAGCAAGTCGTCCGTCACGGCGGCGAGGTGCGCCGCCGTGTCAATCACCGCATAGGGTGCGCAAGGGACACCGCAGCGCACAAAATGCGCTTTTTCCTTGGCCCGGTCCTGCGCAATGCCCACCGCCTCGGCGCCGGGGGCCACCGGCCGATGCGAGCCGAGTGTCATCAGGGCCGGGGCCGGCACGTTCTCGAACTCGGTGGTAATCGCCGCGCAACGCTGCATCAACTGCGCCAGGCCCTGCTCGTCGAGGTAGTCGGTCTGGATGTGGTAGTGGCTGACCAGCCCGGCCGGACTGGCGACATCGGGGTCCAGCACCGCGGTGAAGTAGCCCATCGCCTGCGCCGCCTGCACAAACATGCGGCCCAGCTGGCCGCCGCCCATGACACCCAGCGTCGTCTGCTGCCCGCTGCCGGTAGTTCCCGGCAGAATCGTTTGCCGGCTCACAGCAGGGGCGGCAGCGTCATGCCGCGGGCAATTTCGGTTTGCTCGGCGCGAAAGGCATCGAGCTTGGCGCGCAGGCCAGGGTCTTCGTTGGCCAGCATGGCCACCGCAAACAGGGCCGCATTGGCCGCACCGGCAACGCCGATGGCAAACGTGGCCACCGGCACCCCCTTGGGCATCTGCACGATGCTGTGCAGCGAATCCACCCCCGACAGATGCTTGGACGCCACCGGCACACCCAGCACCGGCACCGTGGTTTTGGCTGCCAGCATGCCCGGCAGGTGAGCCGCGCCTCCGGCGCCGGCGATGATCGCCTTCAGTCCACGGCCAACGGCACCTTCCGCGTAGGCGAACATGTCATCCGGCATGCGGTGGGCCGAGACCACCCGCGCCTCGTGCGAAATGCCGAACTGTTGGAGAATATGGACTGCGTGCTGCATGGTGTCCCAGTCGGAACTGGAACCCATGACGACGCCGATTTGAATATGTTTCATAGTGTTGAGGACAGAGCTTGCCAGTGCGCTACGCTCTGCGCCTGGCATGCTGTCCCGCAGGTTGTCAGCATTGAATTTTACTAACTTACCCTGGGTTGCCCGGAATGATGAACGTTACTGTTGAAAACTTTGATGCCGAGGTGGTTGCCGCCTCAATGCAAACCCCGGTCCTGGTCGACTTTTGGGCACCCTGGTGCGGTCCCTGCAAAGTGATCGGTCCGCTGCTGGAAAAGCTGGAAACAGATTACGCCGGCCGCTTCAAGCTGGTCAAGATCGATTCGGACCAGGAACAGGAACTCAGTCAGGCTTTTGGCATTCGCAGCATTCCCACCTGCGTGCTGATGATCGACGGCAAACCGGTGGACGGCTTCATGGGCGCGCTGCCGGAGGGCCAGATCAAGGCCTTTCTGGACAAGCACCTGCCCGCAGGCGAGGTGCTGGAGGCCGAAGTCACCAGCACGGAAGTGTCGGACGCACCCGCTGACAACGACCCCGTCGCCATTCGTGAGGCGCTGCACCAGGCCGTGCTCAAGAACCCGGAGGACGAGAACGCCCGCTTTGACTACATCAAGCTGCTGCTGCAGGCCGGTGACATTGACGACGCCAAAGTGGCGTTTGCCCCGGTAATCGCCAAGACCGCTCAGGTGCGGCGCTTTGATTCACTGCAGCGGTGGATGAATGCTATTGATTTCGTAGCTGACCGGGCAGATTTGACGGGGGCCAATGCCGGATTTGATGCAAAAATAGCAGCCAACAAGCGCGACTTCGACGCCCGCTTTGGCAAGGCCCAAACCCTGATGGCGGCGCAGGACTGGACCGGCGCCATGGATGAGTTGCTGGAAATCCTGATGCGGGACAAAACCTGGGCCGACGAGCTGGCGCGCAAGACCTTCATCGCCATTCTGGACATCATCGAACCACCCCAGGTCAAAGTCGCCGACGGGCAGATCCCACCGGTGGACCCCACCGTGGCGACCTATCGCCGCCGCCTCAGCAGCGTGGTCCTGAGCTGATACCCTGACGCCCGAACCAACCCGAAATCAGCTTGCGCTGGAATTCGGGCGCTGCGCCTTTTTTTAGCCGGGCTGCCCCATCAATCGCTGCATCGCTTCTTGGTATTTGGCAGCGGTCTTGGCGATCACTTCATTCGGCACGCGCGGCGCCGGTGGGGTTTTGCTCCAGGGTTTGCCGTCCACCTGAACCTGCTCCAGCCAGTCACGCACGAACTGCTTGTCAAAACTGGGCGGATTGATGCCTTCCTGGTAGCTCTCGGCGGGCCAGAACCGCGAGGAGTCGGGGGTGAGCACCTCGTCCATCAGGGTCAGCGTACCGTCGGCGTCCAGCCCGAACTCGAACTTGGTGTCGGCAATGATGATGCCTTTGGTCGCAGCAATCTCGCTGGCAGCCTGGTAGAGCCGGATGCTGATGTCGCGGATGCGGGTCGCCAGATCCAGGCCGATCATTTCTACCGTTTGCTCAAACGTGATGTTCTCGTCATGGTCACCGGCTGCCGCCTTGGCCGCCGGTGTGTAAATGGGCTCAGGCAACCTGGAGGCGTTCTTCAAGCCAGCAGGCAGCTTGACGCCACAGACCGCCTGGTTTTCCTGATACTCCTTCCAGCCACTGCCCGCCAGATAGCCGCGCACCACGGCTTCCACCGGCAAGGGTTTGAGGCGCTTGACGAGCATGGAGCGGCCCACCACCTGCGGCACCTCGGCGGGCGTCACCACGCTCTCGGGCGCTTCGCCAGTGAGGTGGATGGGGCAGATGTTCAAGCCCTGGGGGCCGAGCTTGTCAAACCAGTACAGCGCCATCTGCGTCAGCAGCGCGCCCTTGCCCGGAATAGGCTCGCCCATGATCACGTCAAACGCGCTCAGGCGGTCGCTGGCCACCATCAGGATGCGGTCGTCGCCCACGGCGTAGTTGTCACGCACCTTGCCGCGGGCGAGCAAAGGCAGGGAGGTGAGCATGGAGGTGTGCAGGGCAGCAGTCATAGCGGGCAGTCAGAGCGTCGAGGACAGAGTGGAAAAAACAAAGGGCCCGCCGCGGTGCTTGCACCGGCAGCGGACCCTGATTATCGCAATTTCCGGTCAGTGCGCGACCTGCGCCAGCTCACCCCGCGCATATTGCCCGGCCACCTCGAACAGGCTGTGGCTCTTGATCTTGCTGGCCTGGCCTTCACAGCCAAACTGAAGGTAGCGTTGCTTGCACAGTTGCTTGGCCGCTTCACGGGCGGGCTTGAGCCAGTCGCGCATGTCGAATTTGTCAGGGTTTTGCGCCATGAATTGACGCACGGCCCCGGTCATGGCCAGGCGGATGTCGGTATCGATGTTGATCTTGCGCACGCCAAACTGGATCGCCTTCTGGATTTCTTCCACTGGCACGCCGTAGGTTTCCTTCATGTCGCCACCGAATTCACGGATGATGGCCAGCAGCTCTTGCGGCACGCTGCTGGAGCCGTGCATCACCAGATGGGTGTTGGGAATGCGGCGGTTGATTTCCTTGATGCGGTCAATCGCCAGGATGTCGCCGGTGGGCTTGCGCGTGAACTTGTAGGCGCCGTGGCTGGTGCCAATAGCGATGGCCAAGGCGTCGAGCTGGGTGCGCTTGACGAAATCGGCCGCCTGCTCGGGGTCGGTCAGCAACTGGTCACGCGTCATGGTGGCGTCGGTGCCGTGACCGTCTTCCTTGTCGCCTTTCATGGTCTCCAGCGAACCCAGGCAGCCCAGCTCGCCTTCCACCGTCACACCGACGGCGTGCGCCATGTCCACCACCTTGCGGGTGACCTCGACGTTGTAGTCGTAGCTGGCAATGGTCTTGCCGTCAGCCATCAGGGAGCCGTCCATCATCACCGAGCTGAAACCCAGATTGATGGCACCCTGGCACACGTCCGGGCTCTGCCCGTGGTCCTGGTGCATCACCAGAGGAATATGCGGATAGGCCTCGATCGCCGCCGCGATCAAATGCTTGATGAACGCCTCACCGGCATACTTGCGGGCGCCTGCGCTGGCCTGCAGGATGACGGGTGCGCCGACCTCGTCGGCCGCCGCCATGACGGCCTGCACCTGCTCCAGGTTGTTGACATTGAAAGCCGGAATGCCGTAGCCGTTGACGGCTGCATGATCCAGCAGTTCGCGCATCGAAACGAGTGCCATTTTGATATCCCCAGAGAAGTTGGTAACCGACTGGTAACTTGTACCTTGACCGGCGATTTTACCCCCCGGGAAGCGAGAAGCGTGGGGGCAATACCTTCAGGACACCCGGCAGATTTTCAGCATGTTGGTGCCACCCGGCGCACCCATGGGCTCGCCACAGGTAATGGCATAGACGTCGCCACTCTGAACAATGCCGCGGGATTTCAGGTGGTTCTCGGCTTCAGCCAGTGCCGTGTCACGGTCGGCACTGGTGTCGATGAACAGCGGTCGCACATTGCGGTACAGCGCCATCTTGCGTTGCGTCGCCACCTTGGAGGTGAGGGCGTAAATCGGTACCTGAATCAGGTGCCGGCTCATCCACAGCGCCGTCGACCCGCTGTCGGTCATGGCCACGATCGCCTTGGCGCCCAGGTGATGGGCGGTAAAAAGCGCCCCCATGGCAATGGACTGGTCGATGCGTTTGAAGGTCTTGCCGGTGAAATCGGCTTCCAGCTTGAAGTCTTCGTAGCCTTCGGCCACATGGCAGATATTGGCCATCTCGATGACGGTTTCCAGCGGGTACTTGCCGGCCGCCGTCTCGGCTGACAGCATCACGGCGTCCGTGCCGTCCAGCACCGCGTTGGCCACATCGCTGACCTCGGCGCGGGTCGGCACCGGGTTGGTGATCATGGACTCCATCATCTGGGTCGCCGTGATCACCACCTTGTCATGTTCGCGGGCGAGCTTGATCATGCGTTTCTGCAGGGCCGGCACGGCGGCATTGCCCACCTCCACCGCCAGATCACCACGCGCCACCATGATGCCGTCGCTGGCGAGCAGGATTTCTTCCAGTTTCGGGATCGCCTCGGCGCGCTCGATCTTGGCAATCAGCCCCGGCCGGTGCCCATACTCGGCCGCCGCCACGTTGCACAGCTGGCGGGCCATTTCCATGTCGATCGCATTCTTGGGGAAGCTGACCGCCACATAGTCGGCCTGGAAACTCATGGCCGTGCGGATGTCGTCCATGTCCTTGGCGGTGAGCGCCGGGGCGGTCAGTCCGCCGCCCTGCTTGTTGATGCCCTTGTTGTTGGACAGCTCGCCACCCAATCTGACGGTGGTGTGCACCGCCTCGCCCTTGACGGCATCGACCGTGATGACGATCAGGCCATCGTTGAGCACCAGCACATCGCCCGCCTTGACCTCGCTTGGCAGCGCCTTGTAGTCCAGGCCCACGGCATTGATATCGCCCGGCTCGGTGCGCGCAGCATCCAGCACGAACTTCTGGCCGGGCTCCAGCATCACTTTGCCTTCGGCAAATTTTCCGACGCGAATCTTGGGGCCCTGCAGGTCCGCCATGATGGCCACCTCGCGGCCCACACGATGCGCCACTTCACGCACTAGACGGGCCCGGTCAATGTGGTCTTGCGCCTTGCCATGGCTGAAGTTCAGGCGCACCACGTTGACCCCCGCTCGAATCATCTTCTCCAGCAACGCAGGGTCGCTGGAGGCTGGGCCAAGGGTGGCAACGATTTTGGTGGCGCGACGGGGCATGGGGCGGACTCCTTGTTATGAACGTTCGATTTTTACACGGAAGTGGTTACCGGCCAGCATCAGATTGAGGCGCAGAGCAACGGGCAAAAAATGCCGTTGATAATCGCAATACCCCCTTCCATGACCGAGACAATAAGGGCCTATGCGCCGAAAATTCGACTTTAGCCCACGGCAGTATGGCTGGAAACCGTTGCTCTGGACCCTCGTGATGCTTGTCAGCGGGCTGTCGTTGACAGCCTACAGCGTGCATGCCACCCGTCAACGCCTGAATGCTGAGGCGCGGTTGCAGTTCAACCGGCAATTCGACCGCCTTGAAGAGTCCGTCCGGGCCCAGTTCAACCAGCCCTTGTACGGCATACGGGGCGCCATCGGCGCGCAGGCCAGCACAGGCGTCATGCGGCGGGCCAATTTTCGAGCCTATGTGGCATCACGCGACATTGCCGCCGAGTTCCCCGGCATACGTGGCTTTGGCTACATTGAGCGCGTCATGCGCCCCGACCTCGGCCGCTTCGAGGCCGCCGAACAGGCGGACCAGGCGCCCGGCTTCGTCGTCAAGACCTCGGGTGGCGCCGACGAGATGTATGTCATCAAATACCTGGAGCCCCAGGCTGGAAACCGCGCTGCCGAGGGACTGGACGCGGGTGCGGAGCCGATGCGACGCGAGGCGATTGAACGCGCCATCAACTCGGGCCAGCCCAGCCTCTCCGGCGCCATGACGCTGGTTCAGGACGGACGCCAGGGGGCCGGTTTTATCTACCTGGTTCCTGTTTATCGGGACGGCATAACGCCGGACACCCCCAAGGCGCGCCGGGCGGCACTGATCGGGCTCTTCTACTCGCCGCTGGTGGCCAATGAACTGCTGCTCAATTCCACCTTTGTTGCCAATGGTGTGGTTGATTTCGAGTTGATGGACGGACTGGGTGCTGACGCGGAGACGCTGGTTTTTTCCTCGGAGAAAACAGTTGCCGCCAGCACAGGCCGGATCAGGCCTGCAGATTTCAAGGCGACGCGCGCATTTCACAAGTCACGAATTGTGCCCATCGGCGGTCGCTTCCTGACGCTGCGCGCAGGCAGCAGCGCCGTATTTGAGTCGAATCTGGATCGCATCACACCACGGCTGGTGGGCATCGGCGGTGCCGCGCTGAGCCTGCTGCTGGCCACCATCGCCTGGCTCTTGCTCGTCGGCCGTGCCCGTGCCGAGTCGCTGGTGCGTGCCAAGACCCTCGACCTGGACCGTCTGGTTGGCACACAAAAAGCGACCAATGAAGAATTGGGCAAGGCAATCCGGGAATCACGGGCCCTGATGGAAACCATTGACCAGCATTCCATTGTTTCGATTACCGACCCGGCAGGCAACATCACCTACGTCAATGAGATGTTCAGCCGCATCAGCGGCTACAGCAGCACGGAGTTGCTCGGACAAAACCACCGCATCGTCAAGTCCGATGAACAGCCTGATGAATTCTGGACCACCATGTGGACAACGGTTTCAAGCGGCTACGTCTGGCGTGGTGTGATCTGCAACCGCACCAAGGACGGCTCCCGGTATTGGGTGGACAGCGTCATCGCGCCGTTCTTCGACGACAAGGGCGCGATTGAGAAATATGTCTCCATCCGTGCCGACATCACCGCCGCCAAGGTAGCGCAGCAGGACCTGGCGGCCGAGCGCGAACGTCTGAGCCACATCATCACGGGCACCAATGCCGGCACATGGGAATGGAATGTGCAAACCGATGAGCTCGTCATTAACGAACGCTGGGCCGACATCATTGGTTATGCGATTCAGGAACTCGCACCCGCAAGCCGGCAGACCTGGACGAACTATTGCCATCCTGACGATCTCCAGCAAGCCACGCAGTTGCTGACACAGCACATCGAAGGTGGCCTGGGCTATTACGACTGCGAAATGAGGATGCGCCACCGGGATGGCCACTGGGTTTGGATTCACAGTCGCGGCAAGACTTCATCCTGGACCGCGGACGGCAAACCTGAATGGATGTCAGGCACCCACCTGGACATCTCGAAGCGCAAACAGGCCGAAGAAGACCTGCGCCGCAACAACACCGTGATGCAGAGCATTCTGGACAACATTCCGGTGGGTCTGAGTGCGTTTGACAGTGATCTCAATCTCATTGCCAAGAACCGGCTGTTTCAGACCCACCTGGACTTTCCCGATGAATTGTTCAGCGGGCCGACAACCACGTTTGAAAGCATTATCCGGTTCAATGCAGACCGCGGGGAATATGGTGAAGGTGACCATGAGGAGACCATTCAGACCATTGTCGAACGCGCCCGCCACCCCGAGCCGCACCAGTTCGAACGGGTGCGGCCCAACAGTGTGATTCTGAACGTGCGCGGCGCGCCCATGCCGGGGGGCGGATTTGTCACCACCTACACCGACATTTCCCAACGCAAACAGGCCGAAGCAGAAATTGCGCGCACCACCGCGATGCTGCAGTCCGTGCTTGATGCCGCCTCGGAGGTGGCCGTGATCACCACCGGGCTGGACCGCACCATCACGCTGTTCAACAAAGGGGCGGAGCGCATGCTGGGCTATTCGGCCGCCGAAGTCGTGGGGCTTCATTCGGCCGCACTGTTTTTTGACGAACAGGAAGTAGCGGCCCGTGCCGATGTCCTGTCGGTGGAGCTTGGTCGCCCGATCACGGGCTTTGCCGTCGTGACTGACGAGTCGACGCTGGGCAGGAGGGTCGAGTGGAGCTATCTGCGCAAGAATGGGGACCGGATCACGGTGGCGCTCGTCGTCACACCACTGTTTGACACCCTTGGCGTGCGTACCGGCTACCTCGGCATCAGCCACGACATCAGCACCGAGAAAGACTATGAAAACTGGCTGCGCACCGCCATGGAAGACGCGGAAGCAGCGACGGTCGCCAAGAGCCAGTTCCTGGCCAACATGAGCCACGAAATCCGCACCCCCATGAATGCCATTCTGGGCATGCTCAAGCTGCTGCAGAACACCGAGCTGTCAGCCCGCCAGCTTGACTATGCGACCAAGACCGAAGGTGCGGCCAGATCGCTGCTGGGCTTGCTCAACGACATTCTGGACTTCTCCAAAATGGATGCCGGCAAGATGGCGCTGGACCCGCAGCCCTTCCGCCTGGATGACCTGATGCGCGACCTGTCGGTCATCCTGTCAGCCAGCATCGGCAAGAAACCGCTGGAGGTGCTCTTTGACATTGACCCGGCTACTCCCAAGCTCTTGATTGGCGATTCGATGCGCTTGCAGCAGGTACTGGTCAATCTGGCTGGCAATGCCATCAAGTTTACCGCGCAGGGCGAAGTCGTCATCCAGATCAAGGTGCTCGCGCGGACCGGCCCCGACACCACGCTGCAAATCTCGGTGCGCGACAGCGGCATCGGGATTGCCCCGGAGAACCAGAAGCACATTTTCGACGGCTTTTCACAGGCGGAGGCGTCAACGACCCGCCGCTTTGGCGGTACCGGGCTGGGCTTGTCAATTTCCAGGCGGCTGGTGGAACTGATGGGTGGCGAACTGGGCCTGCACAGTGTTTTTGGGCAGGGCAGTACCTTTCACTTCACCGTCACCCTGCCCGCCACCGACCAAGTGCCCGAGGGTGCGGAGATGTCCACCTTGCGACCGCTCACGAGCCTGAACGTGCTGGTGGTGGATGACAACCCCGTGGCGCTCGAGGTGCTGGCGGCCATGGCGCGGTCCTGCGGGTGGCAGGTTGACGCCGCCGGCAGTGGGGCCGAAGCCATTCGCCTGGTCGAGGCACGCGCCAACGCCAGTCTGGCGCCTTACCAGGCCATCTTTGTGGACTGGCAGATGCCCGACATGGATGGCTGGGAAACCTCGCTGCAAATTCGGCAGTTGGCACCGGCAGCCGGCGCCCCCATCATGGTCATGGTGACCGCGCATGGCCGGGAAATGCTCTCGCAACGCACGCAGGACGAGCAAACGCGCCTGAATGGCTTTCTGGTCAAGCCCGTTACCGCATCCATGCTGTTTGACGCGGTGGCCGAAGCCGGGGCAGGGCACAGCAATCTGCGTGCAGGCTCCAGATCAAAAAATGCGAAACTACAGCGCCTGGAAGGTCTGCGCTTGCTGGTGGTCGAAGACAACCTGATCAACCAGCAAGTGGCGCAGGAATTGCTGAGCGCCGAAGGCGCGCTGGTGGAACTCGCTGCCAATGGGCAATTGGGCGTTGCCGCTGTGGCCGGCGCCGACCCGCAATTTGACGCGGTGTTGATGGACCTCCAGATGCCGGTCATGGACGGCTACACCGCCACGCGCGCCATTCGCCATGAGTTGGGCCTGCTGCACCTGCCCATCATTGCCATGACGGCCAACGCCATGGCAACCGACCGGGAGGCCTGCCTCGCCGCCGGCATGAATGATCACGTGGGCAAACCGATTGACCTGCCCCATCTGATCAGGGTGCTGCAGAACCACGTCCGCCGCACCGCCGGCACCACCGCACCGCCAGCGCTCCCCATGACGGCTGACGCAACGCTCCCGGGCGCAGTTGCCAAAAGCCCGGCCGCTACGCTGCCTCCGGTTGACGCCGTCGACGTGGACGGGGCGCTGGAGCGACTGGGGGACAACACCGAACTGTATGCCCGCATTCTCCAGTCCTACCTGGACGAGATCCGCAGTCTGCCCGATCAACTCGACGCGTTCTTGCTCGGCGGCGACCTGGCCGGCGCAACCCGTCTGCTGCATACGCTGAAGGGACTCTCCGCCACGGTGGGCGCCGATTATCTGGCGGCCGTCGCCAGGACTGCAGAAAGCGCGGTCAAAGATGCAGACACCACGCTGGCGCATGACGATCTGCGCGCCAGCTTCCGCGAGGCCGTGGCATCGACCGGTCGCATCATGAGTCAGATCGCCCAGAATTTGACCCAGCCCGCGCCAGAAGAGTCCACCGCAGCAGAACCCGCGCTGGACACTGCCCAGTGGGTGGCGGACCTTCGGGACCTGCAGAGGCTGCTCAAAAGCTCCGACATGCGCGCCCTGGACGCCCATGCGCAATTGCGCCGAATCCATGCCCATGGTGCCGCTGACGAACTCCAAGCGCTGGACGCGGGCATGGCCGCTTTTGACTTCGCGCAGGGTGTGATTCAATGCGACATCCTGATCCGGAAATTCAGCCCTTCGATCTGACCATGCTCTACAACGACACACCCATCGCGGGGCTGCTGGATGCCCCACGCGGGAAACCCCGGCTGCTGGTGGTGGACGATCAGCCGATCAATATTCAGGTGATGTACCAGATCTTTGCGGCAGATTTCCAGGTGTTCATGGCCACCAATGGCGCGCAGGCACTGGCCATCTGCAAAGACAACCCGCCGGATCTGGTGTTGCTCGACGTCGTGATGCCCGGCATGGATGGCTTCGAGGTTTGCACCCTGCTCAAGGCTGATGAGGCCACACAAAACATTCCGGTGATTTTCGTTACCGCGCACAACGACGCGGCACAGGAGACCCACGGTCTGGAGGCAGGCGCCGTTGACTTCATTGCCAAACCAGTCAACCCTGCCGTGGTCCGGGCTCGGGTCAAGACGCATCTCACGTTGAAATTTCAGTCTGACATCATGCGAAAACTGGTATTTCTGGATGGTCTGACGGGCGTCTACAACCGGCGTTATTTTGACCAGCAACTGGCGCTTGAATGGGCGCGCTCGGCACGCCATGACTCACCCCTGAGCATTATCCTGCTCGATGTCGACTTCTTCAAACACTACAACGACCACTATGGCCATCAGGCCGGGGACGACTGTCTGAAACAAGTTGCCATGACGCTCAAGACCTCGCTGAAGCGCCCAGCCGATCTGGTGGCGCGTTACGGCGGCGAGGAATTTATCTGCATCCTGCCTGACACGGCTTTCGACGAGGCGATGACCTTGGCGCGGCAACTGGAGCAGCAGGTCAGGGCCAGGCAAATCCCGCACGAGAAATCTGCCATCGGTCCATTTGTGACAATCAGTCTGGGGGTGGCAGCCCGATCAGAGCCGGACGTGGGCACAGAGTCTGGAGAGACGGTCAACGACAGCAACGCGCTGATTGCCTTGGCGGACGCTCGCCTGTACCGTGCCAAGAGCAGTGGCCGGGGACGGGCTTGCGGCGGCTGACAGCAAGCCCTATTTGAGCGCGGCCTCAATCTTCGCTTGCAGGGCTTCCAGTTTGGGAGGCTTCACGATGTACCCCAGGATCCCCAGCGGCAGCGCTGCACCCAGGGTTTCCTTGCTCGCGTCGGCGCTCATGAAAATCACTTTGGTGTGGCTGACGGCCTGATTGGGCAGCCCCCGCAGCTTTTTCACAAACTCAAGACCGTCCATCGGCTCCATGTGAATGTCTGTCAGGATCAGATCGGGTCGCAGCTTGACCGCGCTGATGAGTGCGGCGCCGCCATGTTCGCATTCATGCACATCCTGAATCCCGATGCGCATCAGACTGTTTGCGACGAAGGTACGCATCAACCGATCATCGTCCACGACCAGTATTCGCGCTTTTGTAATGTTCATGGGTTTGGTTTTTTGCTATCGCGCCACTCAACCGGGGCGCCCGCTTGATTCTATGACGGCCATCGCTGCTTCAGCCGTCCCCTAGAGTGCCGCGATCAGACAAGTAGGACCGGATGTCCTTCAGCAAGAGAAGGAGTGCCGGCGCCAGATCGGCAAAAACAAGCTTGAACGAAGCCGCAGACTCGGTCTTGCTCAAGGCCTCCGCCCGCGTCACGTGTTCAATCAGCAGATCGTGACAAAAAATAGGCACAAATCCTTTGATGGCATGAATCAACCGGCCTGCCGCGGCCATATCACCCAGTTCAAGCTTCTGCCAGATCTTGTCAATGTCACTTCCCAGACTCTGTTCGACCATTCGCAGCAAATCGGCGGCGGCGGCCGCGTCACCGGTATAGCCAATGGCCCGCTCGATGTCGAGATGGGTGGCTTGAGGGAAATGTTGGGGATCAACCATGCTCACGTCATAAGACTCATTGCAGGACCAGCCTGGTATCCACGCGAATATGCACCAGGGGCAGATGGCCAGCGGCCTCGCGCGCGCGTGGTTGACCCCATGTCAAGCCAGTAGGCACGACAATCCGGTACACCTTCCTTAACTCGGAGATTCGATGCAACCACTACGGATACTGCTGGTCGAGGACCACCCGATCAATCAGATGATCGCAACCAATCTGCTGGAAAAGAATGGCCACAAGGTCGTTCTGGCGAAAGATGGGCAAGAGGCGGTCGACCTGTTCCCCACAGCTTCCTGGGACATGGTCCTGATGGACGTGCAGATGCCAGTGCTGGGCGGGCTCGAAGCCACGAAAATCATTCGCGCGACGGAGCCGGCAGGACAACACACCCCGATTGTCGCCATGACGGCCAACACCAGCGACGCCGACCGGGACGACTGTCTGGCCTCGGGCATGGACGACCATTTGGCGAAACCGATCAGTTCGGCAGCCTTGCTTCAGGTGCTGGCGCGCTTCGTCAATATCTCGAATGCCGGCAAGGTCTTGCCCTCCAGCACTTCCAGAAACGCGCCGCCGCCGGTGGAGATGTAGCCCACCTGTTTTTCGATGCCGTACTTGGCAATCGCTGCCAGCGTGTCGCCACCGCCAGCAATGGAAAATGCGCTGGACTCGGCGATGGCGTGGGCGATCACCCGGGTGCCGTTTTCAAACGCAGGGAACTCGAACACACCCACGGGCCCGTTCCAGACGATGGTGCCGGCGGCCTTGAGTTGCGTGGCAAGCGCCGCTGCCGTCTCGGGGCCAATGTCCAGAATCAGGTCATCGTCTGCCACATCGGTGGCGGCCTTGACGGTGGCCACGGCGTCGACCGCGAAGGTCTTGGCAGTAACCACGTCCGTCGGAATCGGAACTGCTGCGCCCCTGGCTTTCATGGCATCCATCACGGCTCTGGCTTCTGCCAACAAATCCGGCTCAGCCAGACTTTTGCCGATCTTCAAACCGGCCGCCAGCATGAAGGTGTTGGCGATACCGCCGCCGACGATGAGCTGGTCCACTTTATCGGCCAGGCTTTTGAGAATGGTGAGTTTGGTCGAGACTTTGGAACCGGCCACAATTGCCACCAGCGGGCGTTTCGGATTGGCAAGCGCCAGGGTGATGGCATCCATCTCGGCCGCCAGCAATGGGCCGGCACATGCCACCTTGGCGAACTGGGCGATGCCGTAGGTGGAAGCCTCGGCCCGGTGCGCGGTACCGAAGGCCTCGTGCACAAAAATGTCGCACAGGGCGGCCATCTTCTTTGCCAGTTCTTCGTTATTCTTCTTCTCACCCTTGTTGACGCGGCAGTTTTCCAGCAGCACCAGCTGGCCAGGCTGCACGCTCACGCCGTCCACCCAGTTGGCGAGGAGCGGCACGTCGCGCCCCATCAACTCGGCCAGGCGTTGAGCCACGGGCGCCAATGAGTCAGCCGGCTTGAATTCGCCCTCCACCGGGCGGCCCAGGTGTGAGGTCACCATCACGGCGGCACCGGCGTCCAGCGCCATCTGGATACAGGGAATGGAGGCACGAATGCGGGTGTCTTCTGTAATATGGCCAGCGTCGTCTTGCGGCACATTGAGGTCGGCGCGGATAAACACACGTTTGCCGGTGACCTGGCCCTGGGCACAGAGGTCGGAGAAGCGGATGACGTTCATAGAGGACCCTGACGGTTGTGAAAGTGACTGCCCGGATTGTAGAAGCGCGCTACGCCCCAATTACCAGCCCAGGCCGAGATGCAGCGGCAGGTACACCGCCATGCCCGCCACAATCGTGCCCAGCACCGCTTGTCCCGCCCCCTTGCGCCAGAAAAACCAGGCGGCGCCAGCCGCAACGGCAAACAGCCGGGCGTCTTGCCAGGTGCTGATGAACTGCCCCTGCGTCATCACCATTTCAGGCACGATGACGGCAGCCAGCGCGGCAATGGGCGCATACTGCAGGCCGCGCTGGGCCCAGTGCGGCAGCGTCCATGGTTTGCTGGAAATAAAGAAGAGTGAGCGGGTGATGACGGTGATCACCGTCAGGCCGATGATGACGCCCACCGTCCACAAGTCGGTGCTGCCGCTCATGCCTGACCTCGCCGGGCCAGCCGTGTTTCTTCCAGCATCAGACACAACGCGACCGCCGCCGCAATGGCCACCAGAATATTGAGCTTGAAAGGCAAGGCGAAAGCCGCCACCGCCGCGGCGCCCGCCACCCCGGCTGAAACCCAGCGCAGCCGACTCGATGCCAACGCACACAAGACGCCCAGCAGCGCCAGGATGCCGGCAAAACCCAGGCCCCAATGGGTCGGAATGAAGTTGGCCAGCACCACGCCCAACGCGCTGCAGCCGACCCAGGCGATCCAGTTCACGCCACAGTTGCCTGCCAGATAGGCCTGCTGGGCGCGCTGTTGCAGCGCATCGCCGTCATGATGGGGGTACCGTTTGGTGAACAGGACATAGCTCAGGTCCGCCGTCAGGTAGCCGGTGACGAGGCGCTGCCACAGGGGCAGATGCATTACATATGGCCGCATGTGGGCGCTGAACACCACAAAACGCAGGTTGACGCAAAAACCGGTGGCCAAAATCACCCACATGGGCGCGCCCCCGGTCAGCAATGGGATGGCCGCCAGTTGCGAGCTGCCCGCATACACGATCGTCCCCATCAGCAGCGCCTCCACGGTGCTCATGCCGGACTTCACCATCGCCACGCCGGTCATCAAGCCCCAGGCGGCGATGCCCGGGGCTGCCGCCAGTGAGTCGAGCGCACCCTGGCGAAACTCGGGATGCCGGTAATTGGCGCGCAGAAAAAACACTAGTCGACGCGTTTCTTAAAGACCATGCCGGGCCGCAGATCAAAACCCCGCAGGAAGTCCGCCACGCCCAGACGTTTTGCCCCGGGGCGCTGCAATTCTGAAACGATCACTATCGAATTCATAGCTGCCACCGCAATACCTTCGGGGGCTACAGCCAGAATTGATCCAAATTCCGCGCCAGAAGGCGGTGCACCCAATCCCACGTTCGCCCCCCAAATTTTGAGCGTCTCGCCGCTCAAGGTTGCCGCCGCGCCAGGAAACGGATTGAACGCGCGAACACGCCGCGTGATCCGCTCGGCCGGTTGGGACCAGTCAATCATGGCCTCGTGCTTTTCAATTTTGTGGGCGTAGGTAACGCCGTCTATGGGTTGCGGCACCGGCTTCGGGCCACCGCGAGCCGCCAGCTCCAGGGCATCCACGATCAAACGGCCACCCAGGGCCGCCAGCTTGTCGTGCAATGTGGCGGTGGTGTCGGTTGCGGCGATCGGCAGTTTTTCCACAAGCAGCATGTCGCCCGTGTCCAGTCCGGCGTCCATTTGCATGATGGTCACGCCGGTCTCGGTGTCACCCGCTTCAATCGCCCGGTGAATGGGTGCGGCACCGCGCCAACGGGGCAGCAGTGAGGCGTGAATGTTGAAACAACCCAGGCGGGGTGCATCGAGCACCCACTGCGGCAGGATCAGGCCATAGGCCGCCACCACCATCGCATCCGCCTGCGCCGCTTCAATGGCAGCACGCGCGGCTGCGGCATCCTCCGGGTATTTGCCGTCCAGCCTCAGGCTGCGCGGTTGCGCTACCGGCACGCCCATATCGAGGGCGCATTGTTTGACACTCGATGCCTGCAGCTTCATGCCGCGCCCTGCGGGTCGGTCGGGCTGGGTCAGCACGAGCGCAATCTGAAAACCAGCGGCTCGCAGACGCTCCAGCGCAACGCGGGCAAACTCGGGCGTGCCAGCGAAGATCAGCCTCAACGCTTTTCCTCGCGCTGCGCCTTGAGCATTTTCGTCTTGATGCGATTGCGTTTGAGCGGCGAAAGGTATTCGACGAACACCTTCCCCATCAGGTGGTCCATTTCGTGTTGAATGCACACCGCCAGCAGGCTGTCGGCCTCGATGACAAGCGATTTGCCCGCACCGTCAAGGGCCGTGACCGTGACGGCGTCAAAACGTTCCACGCCGTCGTAGATGCCAGGCACCGACAGGCAACCTTCCTCGTTGAGGTGAGTCTCTGTGCTGGTCCAGATGATTTCAGGGTTGATGAGCACCAGCGGCTCATCGCGCTCTTCGGACACGTCAATCACAATCAGCCGCTCATGCACATCGACCTGCGTGGCCGCCAGTCCGATGCCTTTGGCGTCGTACATGGTCTCCAGCATGTCCACAATGAGGGCCTGGGTGCGGGCGTCCACCGCCTGCACCGGTTTGGCCACCGTGTGCAGTTTCGGATCGGGAAAACAAAGAATGGGTAATAAAGCCATGGATTCTCTTCAAAGATGTCGTTATTTTCGCTACTTTTCGCCGGCCCGGCATGGGTCAAGGGCAGAAAACGTTGCCGAATCAAGGGCTTGAGCGCAAAATCGCGCCTAATTTATCAAGATTTTCAACGGCAAAGCACGGCTGTCGCCGCCCCCCGAACAGCCTCACTGGCATTTTCAACGCACCGAAATATGACAAAACACATGATGACGAAATCCAGAGTTGCAATGGCTGCCGTAGCGATGCTGGCTGGCACCTTGGTGGTCCTGCCGGCCTGGGCCCAAAACTTTCCGGTGACGGCGGACCAGAAGGCAACAGCGACTCAAGTCGCGCAGACGGGCGTGCCCTTGAGCGAATTGGCGGCCAATGCGCCGGATAACTACACCGTCAAACGGGGCGACACCTTGTGGGCAATATCAGGCGTCTTCCTCAAGCGCCCCTGGCGCTGGCCTGAGTTGTGGGGCATGAATCTGCAGGAAATCAAGAACCCGCACCTTATCTATCCGGGACAAATGTTGTATCTGGAGAAGAAAGACGGGCGCGCCACACTGCGCGCCAGGCAGTCGTCGGCTGCCGGGGAGCCTACCGACACCGTTCGCTTGTCACCGCGGACCCGTTACGAAAGCTTGGCCAGCGATGCCCTGCCCACATTGAAAAGCCACCTGATTGAACCCTTTCTGGCTGAACCTGTGATCGTGGACGAGAACGGCCTGAAGTCTGCGCCGCGCATTGTGGCAGCGCAGGAAGGCCGGGTGTTGCTGACCCGTGGCGACCGCGCCTACGCGCGCGGACATGGCGACGCCGTCCTGCTGGATGACCCAACCCAGAGACAGAAGCAATACCGGATATTCCGCAACGCAACACCCCTGAAAGACCCTGTTACCGGCGAAGTTCTGGGCTATGAAGCGCAATATGTGGGTCAGGCCTTGCTGGTTCGCGGTGAATCCACGCAAGAGTCCACCGGCAAGGACGGCAAACCACGCACTGACATTGTTCCAGCCACGATTGACATTGTGGGTGCCAAGGAAGAGATGCGTGTCGGCGACCGGTTGTTGCCAGAGCCCGAGCGGCAGTTGCTGAGTTACGTACCCCGTGCGCCACAGGGCACAGTGGACGCCCGCATCGTCTCGGTGTATGGCAGTGCCGTTGCCAACGCCGGGCAAAACCAGGTGGTGGTGATCAATCGCGGCACCCGGGACGGTGTGCAGAGCGGGCACGTCATGGCCATCATGAAAGACGGCGCGCGCCTGGTAGACAAGACTGACGCGGCCCGGGACGAGTTGAAATTACCAGATGAGCGCAACGGTTTGCTCATGGTGTTCCGAACTTTCGAGAAGCTCTCCTATGCGCTGGTTCTGGAGGTCGTAGACAGCGTCAAAGCAGGCGACCGGCTGGTCAATCCACGATAAGAGCAGTTCACGCGTTGCCCAGCATCGGCGGCAGATGGAGCTTGAAGAACTCGGCAGCTGGCTGCGACTGACACTCACGCCGGGTGTCGGCAATGAAAGCGCCCGCAAGTTGCTGGCGGCATTTGGGCTGCCAGACGCCGTGTTCAGGCAGTCGACGGCAGCGTTGCAGCAAGTGGTGACTCTGGCGCAGGCCACCGCCCTGCGCACCGAGCCGCCTGCCTTGGCGGCGCTGATTGACCTCACTTGGGCGTGGCTGCAGGGATCCGGAGCCGGCCAGGCGCAACGCCACATTGTGGTGTTGGGTGACGCGGACTACCCGGCGTCACTTCTGACCATTGAGGACCCGCCGCTGATGCTGTACCTGTTGGGCGCCGGTAGATTCTCACCAGATAGCGCTCAAACTACCGCAGATATATCGAACTCAACTGATTATTCAATAGCAAATAGTCTGGCCAACAGCATTGCCGTGGTCGGCAGCCGCAACCCCACCCCGCAAGGCGCCGCCAACGCACGGCATTTTTCCAAAGCGATGGGGATGGCTGGCCTGACCGTGGTGTCCGGCCTGGCATTGGGTGTCGATGGCGCTGCGCACGAGGGTGCCCTGGACAGCGTAACACCGGGTTCGAAGCGACTGGCCACTGTGGCTGTGGTGGGCACGGGACTTGACCGCGTATACCCCAAAGGTCACCTTGAGCTGGCCCACCGTATTGCCCAAAACGGGCTGCTGATCAGCGAGTACCCGCTGGGCACGCCACCTTTGGCGGCCAACTTTCCCAATCGCAACCGAATCATTGCGGGACTGGCCCAGGGCACGCTGGTCATTGAGGCTGCCTTGAAGTCCGGCTCGCTCATCACTGCACGCCTGACGGCCGAGCAAGGCAAGGACGTTTTTGCCATTCCTGGCTCCATTCACTCCACCCAGGCGCGCGGTTGCCACGCGCTCATCAAGCAGGGGGCCAAACTGGTGGAATCCGCGCAGGATGTGCTGGAAGAGATGAACGTCGACACCGGACCGGCGTTTGCCATTCACTCAGTAACGGGTGGCGAGGACATCGTGAGTGCGGATGGACTGTTTGACACGGAGCACGCTCTGCTGGACGCCCTCGGTTTTGACCCGGTGGGACTGGACGCTCTGCAGGCCCGCTGTGGCCTGGACACTGCCAATTTGCAGGCGCAGTTGATGGCATTGGAGCTTGACGGACTGGTCGCGCGCTTGCCCGGCGGCTTGTTTCAGCGCATGGCCGAGGCCTAAAGCCAGAATTGGGACGGAATTGACTGCCAAGTCCAACTTGGTGGTCAACTTCATGTTTTGCGAGTCGCCATTCGCGCTATATTGGAGCCATGTTTGAAGTGCTTGTCTTCGTTTACGAAAATTACTGGCGCGGCGATGCCTGCCCCGAACTGGCTCATCTGGAACGCAAGCTGAACGCGGTGGGTTTTGATGCCGACGAAATTCAGGACGCGCTGGCTTGGCTGAACGACCTGAACTTGGCGGCCCGGGGCCTGCAGCAGCCCACGCCTGACAATGCAGCAGGCATCAGTTCTTTGCCGCTGTCCGACGTCAAACAGTGGGCTCCATCGTCCAACAGCATGCGCGTGTACTCGGTTGCCGAGCAGAACCACCTGAGTTCAGAGTGTCTGGGATTTGTCAGTTTTCTCGAAACCGCAGGCGTGTTACCGCCACACATGCGCGAAATCGTGATCGACCGTGCGATGGCAGCTCCCGGAGACCCGGTACCGCTGGATGATCTCAAGATCATCGTGCTCATGGTCTACTGGAGTCTGGGTGAAGAACCCGATGCACTGGTGCTTGACGAATTGTGTGACGACAGTTCCAGCCGGCTGGCGCACTGACGCTGGGCAGTTCAACCCAGCAGACGTTCCGGATTGGCCTCAAGCTTGACGAGTGCGTCGCGCGTGGCGCGCACCGTGAGCGTTTCCTCCTCCTGCGCCAATAGCAGGCCGGCCTGCAGATAGGCCGCCAGGCGCCCGGCCTGAATCAGGTAGCTGTGCCCATCCGACGAAGCAAACAAATTCAGGTGTTTGCGATCACTGCGCCAAACGAATTGCACCTGAACCACCCGTCCGTTGTGGTCCAGCGTGAACCATGAGCCCAGCTGCAACTCCTGCGCCCACGCCAGCATGGCACCCGTCGGCTTGGAGCCGCCATCGGCCACGACATCGATCGTCGAGGCGTCTATGCCCAACATCATTTCAATACTCTGGGCATCGAGCGGCAGATCCCCCATGCCGTCATCGTTGACAAAGTCTTCAAGGTTCGCCAAGCGTTCCGCCATCGCCTGGATCTGCTCGGTCGGGATTGCCTGGGTCTTGGACAAAAAGGCATCCGCCAGAGTGTCGCTGACAGTCTTGATGTGCGCCTCCTGCTCAGACGGCGCCACACCGAGCAGGGTCATGCCAGCCCGCAGTCTCTGCAGGAGCTGCGGCAAATCCTGAATCACGCGGGCCCGATCAGCGCGATTGGGCTTGGCGCTGGCGGCCCAGACCAGATCCGTTGCCGATTTTTTGAGCCCAAGAGTCTCTGGATGCTGCGGGCCTTTACGCACAGCCGCCACGGCCAGCACTTCGGCCCAGACCTTGAAGAGGAACTCGCGAACCTCCTCTCGCACCGGAATATCCTTGAGCATGTTGCGCATTTCGATCGTGTACTGGATCGTCAGCGTTTCCTTTTCCTCCACCTGCTGGGCCACACTGACCAGTTTTTGTGTCGAGCCTCTGCCGGTCAAAAACTGTGCCAGAAACTTCTGAAACTCGTCGTACACCAGTTGGTACACCCGCTTGCCCGTCTCCGGGTACTGCTCGATCACCTGCACCACCCGCTTGATCTCTGTTTCAAGCGCGCTGCCGTTGATGCCGCTGGCATCAAAACCCATCACGCAGGAACCCATGCGGTCGATCAACTGGCGCGCCGGGTGATTCAGCGTGCTGAAAAAATCCGGCTCGGCCAGCGCTACGCGCAGCACCGGCATCTGCAGGCGGGCAAACCAGACCCGAATGCCGGGCGGGATGCGATCCTCCTGCAAAATGGCCTGAAACATCAGGGCAACGATCTCAATCGTGGCCTTTTCGCTCTTGGTTTCTGCTTTCTCCTTGAGTTCTGCGGTTCGTTGCCGCAACTCACCCGCCACCCGCGCCACACCGGCCGGGCTGTAATCTTCCATGACAGTGCCGCCGACCGAATACGCACCGACCGGTCGCGACTGCACCGCCATGGCCGCCGCCAAGGCAGGCGACGGAGGCTGATAGTGCGTTGCTTCAAAATCCGTGCCGCCCGAACCAATCAGCAGACGCTTGAGTTGTCCCAAGACCCCCTGTGCCCGACTGCGCACCCGGGCAAGCGGTGTGGTCGAAGTCATCAGTCGGGTTTCGTCCGAAGCACTGCCGTAGCCCGAGCTGTGCCGCCCAGCCGCGTGCTGTCCCTGCATGGGTGCAGCGCCAGAGCCGCTCGGCATGGCGCCTGCCGACCTGGAAGACGGCACGCCCGAAGCGCCGACTGGCCCTGCCTCGCTCCCGCCCCAGCCCAAGCGTCCCCCGAAAGCCCCCTCCGACCGGGACCCGGGCTGTCCGCCCTGACCTACGGGATCTTGGGCACCTTGTCCGCCTTGATTCGTCCGCCCTTGTGGACCCTGGCTGCCGCGGTAGCTCCCCTGATCCCCGGCATCAGCGTAATAGCCACCCGGTCCGGAGTCTCGGCCGGACTGTTTTTCGACCGGCGTCTGTCCTGACGGCGGCACAGCCGGCGGGCGAGCACGTGGCGCGGCCGACGGTACGCGCTTGACGCGATCCTTCAACTCGATGGTCGGCAGCACACCCTGCTTGATCAAAAACTCATTGCAGCTGGCGTAGGCTTGTTTGAAACGCTCGGTCAATAGCTTATGGGCGACATCATTCACCAATGGCCAGGAGTCGCGGGGCATGCCAGCGTTGGCCCACTGCTCGATCATTGATAGAACCGACACTTCAGGCCGAAGAATATCGTGGCCCTCCAGGTCTTCCAGTCCCTCAAGAAACTTAATGCGCACCCGCAGATCATTCAACTCGGCGCTGACTTTTTCCATCACGCCAAGTACCAGCCGCGACGCCAATATCTTGTTTTCAACCACCTCTGTGCCGACGAGTTCAAGACCGCCTTCCAGACTGTTCTTGGGAGCAGTCACAGCGGGCTTCAGCGCGGCCTGCCAGTCTTTCAAGGTACCGTCGACCCAAGCCGCCCGATTCCGCTGATAGAAAGTCCACGCATCTCGCCGACTCTGCATTTCGCGTGAAGACGCGGCCTCGTTCATCAGGGTCGTCAGCCGCTCCTGCACCGCCGTACCCAACTCCACCATGGCACGCGAGGCATCCGCTACAAACCGCTTACGCGTCTCCTGGGCGAGCTGGACTCGTTGCGCAAAAGAGGGTTGGGTCGCCATATTTCAAATTCGTCTCAGACTGTCGCACCCGCATTGGGGTCATTCGGGTCTTCGTCTTTCTTGGCACCGCCCTTGACCAAATCTTCGCGCTGAATGCCAAGCCACATGGCAATGGCGGCGGCCACAAACACGGAAGAATAGATGCCGAACAGAATCCCAATGGTAAGCGCCAGTGCAAAGTAGTGCAGCGTGGCACCTCCGAAAAACAGCATGGACAGCACCATGAGCTGGGTCGAACCATGCGTGATGATGGTGCGGCTAATGGTCGAGGTAATGGCACTGTCAATGATTTCCTGGCTGTTCATCTTGCGATAGCGCCGGAAATTCTCACGGATACGGTCAAAGATCACGACCGACTCATTGACCGAGTAGCCCAGTACTGCCAGCACGGCAGCCAGCACCGGCAGGGAAAACTCCCACTGGAAGAAAGCAAAAAACCCGAGAATGATGATGACGTCGTGCAAATTGGCAATGATGGCCGCCACGGCGAATTTCCATTCAAACCGGATGGCCAGATAGATCATGATGCCGGCGATCACGAAGGCCAGCGCCTTGAGGCCGTCGGTTGCCAGCTCGTCGCCCACCTGCGGTCCCACGAACTCGCTGCGACGCATGGTGGCAGTCGGATCTGCCGCCTTGAGCGCTGCCATCACGCGGTCACTCTGCTGGGCAGAACTCACGCCTTTTTGCACTGGCATGCGAATCAGCACGTCGCGGGCAGTGCCAAAATTTTGCACTTGCACGTCGGTCAGACCCAGCGTCGCCACCGTGCCTCGTACTGAATTCAGATCAGCCGGTTGCGAATAGCTAACCTCCATCAAGGTACCGCCCGTGAACTCCACCGACAAATGCAAACCGCGCGTGAACAGGAAAAACACGGCCGCTACAAAAGTGATCAGCGACACGAGATTGAGAACGAGCGCATGCCGCATGAACGGAATGTCGCGTTTTATTCTGAAAAATTCCATGACTACCTCCCCTTAGTTTGGCTTGATCTGAGTACCGGACTCAGGACGCCAAACCGTACCAATTGACACGCTTTTGAGCTTGTTTTGTCGACCGTACCACAAGTTAACGAGTCCGCGCGAAAAGAACACACCCGAAAACATGCTGGTCAGAATGCCAAGGACGTGCACTACGGCAAAACCGCGCACCGGCCCGGAACCGAACGTCAACAATGCCAGGCCCGCAATCAGGGTGGTGACATTGGAGTCCAGAATCGTGGCCCACGCCCGGTCGTAACCGGCATGGATGGCCGCTTGCGGCGACGCGCCATTGCGCAGCTCTTCACGCACCCGCTCGTTGATCAGCACATTGGCGTCAATCGCCATGCCCAGCACCAGCGCCATGGCGGCCATGCCGGGCAGCGTCAGGGTCGCCTGCAACATGGACAAAATCGCCACAAGTAGCAGTAGATTGACGGCCAGCGCGATGCTGGAGAACACACCGAACAGCATGTAGTACAGGCACATGAACACCGCCACGGCAAGAAAACCGTAGGTAACGCTGTTAAACCCCTTGGCAATGTTCTCGGCGCCCAGGCTCGGGCCAATGGTCCGCTCTTCGATGATTTCCATGGGTGCAGCCAGTGAGCCGGCCCGCAACAACAAAGATGTGTCATTGGCTTCCATCGTCGTCATGCGGCCGGAAATCTGAACCCGTCCGCCGCCGATCTCGGAGCGAATCACGGGCGCCGTCACCACTTCACCCTTGCCTTTTTCAAACAGCACAATGGCCATGCGCTTGCCAATGCTTTCGCGGGTCACATCCCTGAAAATCCGGGCACCCTTGGCGTCCAGAGTCAGGTTGACCACGGCTTCCTGTGTCTGGCTGTCAAAACCGGGCTGGGCATCCGTCAGGTTTTCGCCGGTGAGGATGACCTGCTTTTTCACGATGACGGGTTGACCGCTGCTCTCCAGAAAGCGTTCGGAACCAAAGGGCACCGCGGCACTGCCGCTCTCGGCCGCCCGGGCTTCGCTGCTTTCGTCCACCATGCGCACTTCAAGAGTGGCCGTGCGGCCCAGAATGTCTTTGGCCTTGGCAGTGTCCTGCACGCCGGGCAGTTGCACCACGATGCGATCCAGTCCCTGCTGCTGAATGACGGGCTCGGCCACGCCGAGCTCATTGATTCGATTGTGCAAGGTCGTGATGTTCTGCTTGAGCGACTGGTCCTGCACCAGGCGCGCCGCCTCGGGCTTGATGGATGCCGTCAGCTTGAATTCGGCGCCGTCCGCTGCATCGACGGTCTGCAGGTCGGCAAACTGATCCTGGATCACAGCTTTGGCTGCTGCCAGCGTCTGCGCATCGCGAAAGCGCACTTCGATCGTCTGGGCGTTGCGGCTGATGCCGCTGTGACGCACATTCTTCTCGCGCAGGCTGGTACGGATGTCGCCGGTCAGTGATTCGGCCTTCTTGGTCAGCGCCGCCTGCATGTCGACCTGCAACATGAAGTGCACGCCGCCGCGCAAATCCAGCCCCAGATACATGGGAAACGCGTGCAGGGAGGCCAGCCAGGCCGGTGAGCGGGACAACAGATTCAGCGCCACCACATAGCCCGCGTTGTCCGGGTCCGGAATCAGCACCCTCTGAATCGCGTCCTTGGCTTTGAGTTGCGTTTCCGTATTGTCAAAACGCGCTTTGACCGAGGTGCCATCCAGTGTGACCAGATCAGCAGCAAGGCCAGCCGCCTTCAGGGCCTCTTCAACACGCGCCTGCGTGCTGCTATCCACCTTGACGGCCACCTTGGCCGACGACACCTGCACAGCGGGTGCTTCACCAAAAAAATTGGGCAGGGTGTACAAAACCCCCACCACCAGTGCGATCACGATGATCGCGTACTTCCATATCGGGTAACGATTCATGATCGCGCTTATTTCGTCTGTGATCTCTGACTACTTGATGCTTCCTTTGGGCAAGACCTGCACCACAGCGCTGCGCTGGATCTGGATCTCAACGCCCGCTGCCACTTCCAGCGTTACATAGCTTTCACCCAGCTTGGCCACTTTGCCCAGCACGCCACCAGCGGTCACCACTTCGTCACCCTTGGCCAGCGCGTCGATCATCGCGCGATGCTCTTTGGTCTTTTTCATCTGTGGGCGAATCATCACGAAATAAAGCACCACAAACATCAGCACCAGGGGCAGCATGCTCATCAGTGAAGACTGCATATCGCCACCAGCGGCAGCAGCAGGAGCGGTTTGGGCAAAGGCAGAAGAAATAAACACGGGCAACTCCACAATAAGATTGATCAGGAAAACAAGGCGCACCACCCCTATTCACACATCGCTGTGCAAAAAACAGGCAACCCTTCATTGTATGCGGGCGCCGCGGGGCACCAGCCCAAAGCGTCAAGCCGATTTCTGGATGGCCTGCGGTTGACGGAACTGGGCCAGCAACCTCGCCCAATTCTGGCGTGCAAGCTCGAGGTGACGCTTCTTCACATGCCCAAACCCCCTGATTTGCTCGGGGATACGGGCCATGTCCACGGCCAGTTTGTATTGCTCCCTGCTGCACTCCGCTGGGCCGGTGCCACCCAGCACCCCAAGGATCTCGTCCACAGTGGCCCGGTACTCGTTGATCAGCGCACGTTCCTGCTGGCGCTCTTCGGTCCTGCCAAAGACATCCAGGGGAGTTCCCCGCAGACCCTTGAGCCGGGCCAGCACTTTGAATGCCGTCAACATGGCGGGGCCAAACTGTTGCTTCTGCAACTCCCCTTTGTCATTCTTCTTGGCCAGCAATGGCGGCGCCAGGTGGTAGTTGAGCTTGAAGTCGCCTTCGAACATGGCGTTGATTTTTGAATGAAAAGCGCCGTCCGTGTGCAGACGCGCCACTTCGTACTCATCCTTGTACGCCATGAGCTTGAAAAGATATCTGGCAACGGCTTCGGTGAGCGCCAGACTCTTCTCGCCAGCGGACTCGTCCACCGCTTTCACCTTCTGCACGAAGGTTTTGTAGCTTGCGGCGTAGGCGGCATTTTGGTAGGCGGTCAGGAACTCAACCCGTTTGGCAACCATGTCGTCCAGCGAGCTGCGTTTGGCAAACGCCACCACCTGCCCCGGGTTGACCAGCTTTTCAACGGCGGTCCGATCGTGCGCCGCCCAACGACCCCATTCAAACGCGGTCTTGTTTTGTTCCACAGCCACGGCGTTGAGTTCGATGGCTCGCATCAGTGACGCTTTTTCCAGTGGCATCCAGCCTTTTTGCCAGGCGTAGCCCAGCATCATCGGGTTGGTATAAATGCTGTCACCCATCAGCTGGGTGGCCGCTGCGTCGGCATTGAAAGCCCCAACGGAGGCCAGGCCCACGGCCTTGACCACTTCACTGACGCACGCGTCTGACGGGTTCACCCAGTCGGCGTTGGTGACAAAGGCCGCCGTCGGCGTGGCGTGTGAGTTGAGCGCCACGTGGGTGCGCCCTTCGCGCATGCGCAGCACGGTGTCCTTGGCCGCCGCCACGATGGGGTCGCAACCGATGATGAGGTCGGCCGCCGCCATGCTCACGCGGGTGGTGCGAATGTCGCCCTGGCTTGCGCCAATCAGCACGTGACTCCAGGTGGCGCCGCCCTTTTGGGCCAGGCCGCCGGCATCCTGCGTCACGATGCCACGCCCCTCCAGATGCGCCGCCACGCCCAGCAGCTGGCCAATAGTGATGACGCCGGTGCCACCGACACCTGCGACCACGATACCCCAGACGTTTCCATTCAAACCGTCAACTTCTGGCACCGCCGGCTCGGGCAAGACGCCCAGCTCCAGCGGCGACGGTCCCTTGGCTTTGGCCTTCTTTTTGAGTTGCCCGCCCTCCACCGTGACAAAACTGGGGCAAAAGCCTTTCACGCAGGAGTAATCCTTGTTGCAGGTGCTCTGGTTGATCTGGCGCTTGCGCCCGAACTCGGTCTCGACCGGCTCCACGCTCAGGCAGTTGGACTGCACGCCGCAGTCACCACAGCCTTCGCATACCAGCTCATTGATGACCACGCGCTTGGCGGGATCCACCAGGCTGCCCCGCTTGCGGCGGCGGCGTTTCTCGGTGGCACAGGTCTGGTCGTAGATGATGACGGTGGTGCCTTTGATCTCACGGAACTCGCGCTGAATGCGATCCAGTTCGTCGCGATGGTGCACCGCGACGCCTTCCACCAGCTTCACAGCGTCGTACTTGTCGGGTTCGTCCGTCACCACTACTATTTTGATGGCGCCTTCCGCCCGCATGCTTTGGGCGATCTGCGCAACCGAATGCCCTTCGGGCCGCTCGCCGACCTGCTGGCCGCCGGTCATGGCCACCGCGTCGTTGTACAAGATTTTGTAGGTGATGTTCACCCCGGCCGCAATGCTCTGGCGAATGGCCAGCAGCCCGCTGTGGAAGTAGGTGCCGTCGCCCAGATTGGCAAACATGTGCTGGTCGTGGCTGAAGGGCTGCTGACCCACCCAGGGGACGCCCTCGCCACCCATCTGGGTAAAGCCCACGGTGGCACGGTCCATCCAGATGGTCATGAAGTGGCAGCCGATGCCCGCCATGGCCCGCGAGCCTTCGGGCACCTTGGTCGAGGTGTTGTGCGGGCAGCCGGAGCAGAACCAGGGTTGCCGGTCGGCCTTGACCTCAACCACCTGCATGGATCGCTCTTTGGCTTCGAGAATCGCCAGCTGGGCGTCAATGCGGGCGGCAATGTGTGCGTCCACGCCCAGCTTTTTCAGGCGCTGCGCAATGGCGCGGGCAATGATGGCAGGTGACAGGTCGGCGTTGGCGCGCAACAACGTGTTGGCCGTCGGGTTGGCCATCGACCATTCGCCGCCCGAGAAATCACCTTCAACCTCGTTGAACTTGCCCAGCACATTGGGCCGCACATCGGCGCGCCAGTTGTAAAGCTCCTCCTTGAGCTGGTATTCGATGACCTGGCGTTTTTCTTCGATGACCAGAATCTCCTGCAGTCCGGTGGCGAATTCCCGCGTGAGCTGGGCTTCGAGCGGCCACACCACACCGACTTTGTGCAGGCGGATGCCCACCTGCTGGCAGGTCGCATCGTCCAGGCCCAGATCAATCAGGGCCTGGCGTGTGTCGCTATAGGCCTTGCCACTGGCGATCAACCCCAGGCGGTCATTCTGGCCTTCAATGACGTTGTAGTTCAGGCGGTTGGCACGTATGTAAGCCAGCGCGGCGTACCACTTGTAGTGGAACAGGCGGGCCTCTTGCTCCAAGGCGTGATCGGGCCAGCGAATATGCAGGCCACCGGGCGGCATCTCGAAATCAGTCGGGATTTTGATCTGCACCCGGTCGGGGTCGATCATGGCCGTGGCGCTGGATTCGACGATTTCCTGAATCGTCTTCATGCCCGCCCACACGCCCGAAAAGCGGCTCATGGCAAAGGCATGAATGCCCAGATCGAGGATCTCCTGCACCGTGGCGGGAAAGAACACGGGTGTGCCGCAGGCCTTGAAAATATGGTCGCTCTGGTGCGCGGCCGTCGAGCTTTTGGAAATGTGGTCATCGCCGGCGACCGCGATCACGCCGCCCCACGGGGTGGTGCCGGCCATGTTGGCGTGCTTGAACACATCGCTGCAGCGGTCCACGCCCGGGCCCTTGCCGTACCAGATGCCAAAGACACCATCAAACTTGTTAGAGCCGGGCGGCGCAAAGCCCAGTTGCTGCGTGCCCCACAGGGCGGTGGCGGCCAGCTCTTCGTTGACGCCGGGCTGAAAGATGATGTTCTGCGCCTTGAGGTATTTCTCGGCCTTGACCAGCGCCTGGTCATAACCACCGAGAGGTGAGCCCCGGTAACCGCTGATGAACCCCGCCGTATTTTTGCCTGCCTGCTGATCGCGCAGGCGCTGCAGCATGGGCAGCTTCACCAGCGCCTGAACGCCACTCATGAAAGCACGACCGTAATTCAGCGAATACTTGTCATCCAGCGTCACGGTTTCAAGCGCTTTGCGGATGTGTTCAGGCAGGGGGGCGTTCATGGGACAGGTCTCCGGATTGCAGGATTGGATCGCCTTGTGAGCGAGGGTGTCAAGAACTGCCGACCGATAGGTAGCAGCCTCTACTGAAGCGGAAAGTGTATGTCTTGAGCGCGGATATGTCTTTGCTATCTTTGCCCCGATTGTGGGAGTCCTGGAAAGAATCTTGCTCAGATGTCGAGAAAACAGGAAACGTCGTTCACCTTGATCGCTTGATCCTGAGCAAAGCGGGTCAAATGAACGGCCCAATAAAAAGCCCGGCCCCCTTGCGCGGGCCGGGCAACCGGCATGGCCGGATTCAACGTCGTGTTGTGATCAAACGTGTCAACGCATCAGGTACCGATTCGGCCGCCATCATCCTTGGTGATGACGATGGTGGCCGAGCGCGGGCGCTTGCCAGCGCCGTAGCCGGCGTTGCTGGGCCACTGGCTGGTGTACTTCGTCGGGTCGGCGATGTCGGCCATCTTGGTGCCTTCACCGGGATGCTGGATGTTGATGAACATCGCCTTGCCGTCGGGCGTTTCGCACAGACCGGTGATTTCGCAATCCTTGGCACCGACCAGGAAGCGCTTGAGCTTGTCGGCGCCCGGGGCCTTGCCCACAAAAGTGTCCACGCCCAGCGCGCTGCCGTCAGCCTTGGTGTAGTTCAACGTCTTCTTGGCGCCGTCGCCGACCTGGCCAGGCAGCGCCGCCAGCATCATGCAGTTGGTCACGTCGGTATAGGCGCCGTCATCGGTCTGGATCCACATGATGCCGGTCGAGGGGCTGAACACCAGGCCGTCCGGGCTGGAAAAGTCCTGCTCGTCCGTCAGGCTGGACAGGTTCACCGTGCCGGGGGCCGCGCTGGACTCGGCGCCGAACACGTACACATCCCAGGTGAAGCTAGAAGCCGCATTGCCGACCGAGTCTTCCTTGAGGCGCAGGATGTGGCCGTTCGGATTGCCCTTTTGTTCGGTCGTGCCCTTCAGATCGGTGTAGACGCGCGGGTTGGCGCTGTCGGGGGCCATCTGCGACGAACTGCTCGGCTCAAGGCGGCGGTTGCTGTTGTTGGTCAGCGTGAAATACACCTCGCCGTTGGCGATGTTGGTGGAGCACCATTCCGGGCGGTCCATCTTGGTGGCGCCGACGGCATCGGCGGCCAGGCGGGCATTTACCAGCACGTCGGCCTGGTCGGCAAAGGTGTAGCCGGCATAGCCCGCAATGGCGCTGTTGCCGATGGACAGCTCAACCCAGGCACCCTTGCCGTCGCTGTTGAACTTCGCCACGTACAGTTTGCCGTTGTCCAGGTATTTGTCGCCCGTGGTAATGCGGTCCGCGGGGTTGGCGTCCGCCACTGCCCAGTTGGCAGCAGAGACGAACTTGTAGATGTATTCGCCACGCGAGTCGTCGCCCATGTAGACGGCCAGCGGCTGGCCAGCCACCGGCGTGCCGAAGGCTGCGCTCTCGTGAGCGAAGCGGCCGAGCGCGCTGCGCTTGCGGGCTGCCTTGTTCTTGTCATAGGCGTCCAGCTCGACGATGTAGCCCATGCTATTCATCTCGTTGCGATAGTCGTCGCTGCCGTCCACCGAGGTGCCGAGCTTGCTGTTGTTCCAGCGCGCGTACTTGTCGTCGCTGCCGCCCGACTCCCAGCCGTGGCGCGAGACGGCGCCCTGGTTACGGCCATAGCGCCTGAGCGCCGCGACGCTCTTGTCACCACGGGCCGCGTCATCGGTTGCGCTGCGGGTGAAGTACCCGGCCCAGTTCTCCTCGCCGGTCAGGAAGGTGCCCCAAGGAGTCTTGCCAGTACCGCAGTTGTTCAGCGTGCCGCGGGTCTTGGTGCCGTCGGGTGAGTACTTGGTCTTGAGCAGGGCGTTGCCGCGCGCCGGGCCGTTGATCAGGATGTTCTCGCTAAGCGCGGTGAGGCGGAAGTTGAACGCCGAATCCGGCACGGTGGACCATTTACCGTGGCGAGCCTTCACCTCGACGACCGAGACGCCGTGAATTGCCGTTTCCTTGTCCACTTCGACGGCCGGACGCGGCAGCGTCGAGGTGCCGCCGTTGGCGTGCAGGAAGAACGAGCTGAGTTTTTCGTCGGTGGTGGCCTCGTGGTTCATCGCGATCAGGCCACGTGCGGTGGCGTTGGCGGACGGTTTGCCGTGGGTGCCGAGGCCAAACCACTCCATACCGTCGTGGTGGTCGCCCGCGCGGTTTTCAAAGTCGGTGTCGGTGCCGTCGTTCTTGTAGGCCGGGGTGGTGGCTGTGAGCGGGTCGCCCAGGGCATACAACACGCTGGCGGTGTAACCGGCAGGCACGGACACGACATCGGCCTGGCTCTTGGCCACAGCGTCAAAGCCCAGCAGGACGTCCCCGCCGCCGCAGGCCGTGGCACTCAAGCTACCCAAGCCACCAAATACGACCGTGCCCATTGTGCCAACGCTGCCGCGCAGCACGGTACGGCGACTGAGGCGGGCCTGCAGTACCGAGTCGAAGCTCGGATTGGCGCTGGTGTTGGAATTTTCGTCGTTGAAGTCGATTCGGTTTGTCATGGTGTTTTCTTTGAGGTTTCGGAGTGAACAAATGGCTGACTCACGCACGATAGGGATGCACCGTGACACCGACGTGAAGAAAATGTGATCGTTTTGTGACATCGGGCCGATGCAGGCCTTCTGATCTCTTTCTTTCCTTGATTACGCTAATATTCGAAAGAATCTTGCTTGGAAAGGAACACAATGGAAACACTCGACAAGTTCGACCTCGCCATCCTGAATGAACTGCAAATCGATGGTCGTCTCAGCAATGCCGAGCTCAGTGCCCGCGTGGGCCTGAGCGCGGCGCCCTGCTGGCGGCGGGTGCGGGCGCTGGAGGAGTCGGGCTTCATCAAGGGATACCGGGCAGAAATTGATCGGCAAAAAATTGGCCTGGGGGTGCTGGCCTTTGTGCGGCTGGACGCGGATCGCAACGCCGGTGACGTGCTGCGGGGCCTTGAAGATGCGATTCGCGCCATTCCGGAGGTGGTGAGCTGCCACTACATCAGCGGCACTGGAACCTTCGAGTTGCAGGTGGTGAGTTGCGACCTCAACTCCTTCAGCCAGTTCGCGCGCGATGTGCTGATCAACCTGCCCAACGTGAAGGATCTGCACACCAGCTTTTCGCTGGGCGAAATCAAGGCCAGCAGCGCATTGCCCTTGGGCCATCTGGGCGCCGGCGCCACCCGCCCGCCTCAAGGCTTGGCATCACGTCAGACACGGGAGGCTTCGAAATGAATCGCCGACCCTGTATTTTGTTTTTGGCTTTTCTGGCTCTAGCCCCCGTCCTTCATGCGCAGTACGCTATAAATTCAGGAGCAAATGCCAATTCACCAGACGCCGTGCTGCCCCTGCGCAATATCCAGATTGAAGTGCGGCAGCGCCAGCGCGAAGACACGACACGCAGCGCTGTGGAGGCCACCGGCACCGTGCGGATCAGCCCTGGGCAATCCACGGCCAATATCGACATCACGGCCCAGGGCAAGACCCGGGGGCAGGCCGCCATGGCGCACCAGCAGGTGCTGGTGCTCAACGGGCGGCGCGCCACCATTGCACTGCGCAACACCCTGCCGCTTCGCCTGATGCAGGCGTATGTACGCAACGGCGTCATGGTGCTGGTGCCCGGCACGGTGCTGATCGAGACAGGAACCGGTTTTGATGCGACACCACGCTGGGACGGCGAGAACCAGGTGGAACTGGAACTGACAGCCACCCAGGGCCAGGGGATGCATCAGACACAAAACGCCAGTGCGGCCACGCTGGTGATGGTGCCGCTGGGCGAATGGATCACGGTGGCCCAGACGGACCAGGAAGCCACAGGCAGCCGCTCGGGCCGAGATGGCAGCGCAGACTGGACCATGCAATCCGGCACCGAAGTGCAGGTACGGGTCAGCGTGCCCTAGCGGGGAGCACAGGCGTCAGCGCGCAAGCACCCGGCCAATCGTGGCCGCGAACTCTTCTGCAACAAACTTGGCAATGTAAGCGTCGGCACCCACGCTTTTCACATGGCCTTCGTTGGTTGTCCCGGTGAGAGACGAATGAATGACGACCGGGATCGCGTTAAAACGTCCATCCTGCTTGATGTTGCGCGTCAGCGTAAAGCCATCCATCTCGGGCATTTCCAGATCGGTCAACACCAGGGCCACCTTGTCCTTGATCGTCTTGCCTTCAGCCACTGCCTGGACCGACAGGGCCTCCAGACGGTCCCAGGCTTCCTTGCCGGTCTTGGTCATGATGTAGGGCACATCCATGGCCTGGAGTCCCTGCTCAATCATCAGCCGGGCCGTGGCCGAATCGTCGGCCGCCAGGATGACGGTCCCGGGTGGCAGCTGCAACCGGGGCAGCACGCTGCCATCGGGGAGGGCCTGATGCTCCCGCGGAAAGACGTCGCGCAGAATCTGCTCGACGTCCAGCACCTGCGCCAGCCGGGTGTTCTCCGCATTGCCATCGAGCCGGGCAATACTGGTCACCAGACCACCGCCCGTGCCCTCGGCCGAGAGCACCTGCTTCCATTCCAGTCGCACAATCTCGTTGACCTCTTCCACCGCAAACGCCTGGGTGGTACGGGCAAACTCGGTGACCAGCAGAATGCCCAACCCCTTGGTGGGATTGCACCCCACAACCGCCGGCAGGTTGATCACTGGAATCATTTCTCCCCGGATGTTGGCCACGCCCATGACCGTCGGCGGCGCATTGACCATGACGGTGACCTCCGGCATCACCAGAATCTCGCGCACCTTGAAAACGTTGATGCCAAACAACTCCCGACGCTCGGTGCCGGGGGCCTGACCCAAGCGAAACAGCAGCAACTCGAACATGCTGTTGCCAGCCAGGTTGGTTCGTTCGTCGATGTCGCGCATTGCTTTGTTCATGGATTCATTCGTTGGAAGGGGCAGGAGGCTCCGGAGCCCCGATTGTCGGTCTTATCGCGCCCGGCCTATTTGGGCCAAAGAACCCAAAGGCGCAATGGCTGCTTGAGTCGGCCCGCCAGTTCGCCGGCTGCCCCGCCCCATCCGGCAAAATAGTCCGCCCGCACGGCGCCGACGATCGCACTGCCCGTGTCCTGCGCCAGCACGAGTTTTTGCAGGTTGACCATGGGGCCACTGGAGTCCAGCCACACCGGCGTGCCATAGGGAATACTGCCGGGATCCACCGCAATGGATCGGCCCGGCGTCAGCGGAACGCCCTGGGCGCCTTTGGGACCCCATGCGGCATCCAGGTCTGACAAAGACTCCTCCCGGAAGAACACGGTGCGCGGATTGCTCCACAGCATCTCATTGACACGGCCCGGATTCTGGGCCGCCCAGGCCTTGATGGAAGGCCACGACGCATCGCGCAGGGCACCCTGATCGATCAGCCAGCGGCCAACGCTTTTGTAAGGCTGATCGTTGGAGCCGGCGTAAGCCAGCCGCACCAGGCGCTGCGTTCCGTCAGGCTGCGTGATCCGCATGCGCCCGGAACCCTGAATCTGCAACATCAACGCGTCAATGGGGTCAGCCAGAAACATGATTTCTCGACCCTTGAGGGCCGCTTGCGCCTGCGCCAGGGTGTCAATTTCCTGGCGCGTGAACCAGGGCTTGCGTTGCGCCAGGCCGGGCGGCAGCTGGTACAACGGCACTGAAAAGCCGGCGCTGGGCACGCGCGAAGCTTCCATCACCGGCTCGAAATAGGCGGTGAGTAAACCTTCCGCGCCTCCCGCCAAAGCCTCCACCCGGTAAGGCTGCAGCCGCGTCATGAGCCACGCCCGCTGCTCATCCGGACCACCGATGCTCAAACGCCGGACCTCGCCGCACAGCGGGGCAAACACCGGGCCCGGCCGTTCACAGCTCTTGAGCCAGGCATTCCAGGCCTCGTGCAACGGGTCTTCTCCTAGGCCAGGCAACTCGGCCCAACGCACCGCCGTCCAGCGGCTCTTGGCCTGCAAAATGGGAAGCGGCAAGACCGCAGTGTCATCCGCCCAGGCGCCCTTTGACACGGTCGATCCGATGGGTGGCCTGCTTGCCGGCCCCTGCATGGGGACGCTGCCACATGCTGCCAGCATCCCTACAATCAGACAGTTCAATACGGTACACAGGAGTCGGTTCATGAGTTTGCTCTTACTTGAAGCACTGGGGGCCATGGTGCTATTGCTGCTGATTGTCTGGTGGACCATGTTTTCAGGGCGCAAACATGGTGAACTTCCACCACCGCCGGCGAGCGCCGGCGAGGACACGGCAGATTCATCATCCTCGGTTGAAAAACCGTAACTGAAACGGACCATACAGGGGGCATTTCATTGCATCAGGGGGTCAGTCGAAGCAGATTGGCGAGCTCGACCGCTGACTTGACCTCCATTTTGTCAAACACGCGAGCCCGGTGCACCTCGACCGTTCTGACGCTGATATCGAGTCGATCTGCAATCAGCTTGTTGGGAAGACCTTCCACCACCAGCCGCATGACGTCGCGCTCGCGCTCAGTCAACTCGTCCTGACGCTCCCGCAACATCCCGCTTCTTTGGCGCGCCTGAAGCAAGGCACGGGATTGCACCAGCGCCTGCTCCACACGGTCCACCAGAGCATTGTCGGAAAAGGGCTTTTCACAAAAATCAAAGGCACCGCGCTTCACGGCGTCCACTGCCGTGGCGACGTCGGCGTGGCCGGTGAGAAATATCACCGGCATGGCCAAATGCAATTCCCGCGCGATCAGCCAGTCAAACAAGGCCAGGCCGCTCAGGCCCGGCATGCGCACATCCAGCAACAGACAGCTGGGCTGCGCCGGTGTCGTCCGGCCCTCCAGCTTGCGCTGAAATGCTTCGGCACTGTCGGATGACTCGCTCAGCAAACGCCGCGAACGCAACAGCCACGCCAGCGCCTCGCGCACGCTGGCGTCGTCGTCCACCACATAAACCAGGGCATCAATCACAGGCTGCATCAAGCGATGTTATGCCACCGCACCAGTCGGCAAGGTAAAAATGAAAACCGTGCCTTGCGGCACGTGAGGCTCGAATACCAGCGCCCCCCCGTGCTGCTCCACCACCGTGCGACAAAGACTCAGGCCCAGGCCCATGCCCTCGGCCCTGGTGGTGAAGAAGGGATTGAACAACTGTTGTTGCACATCCGGTGCGATCCCGACCCCGATATCGGCCACCGAAAACTCCAGCCATTTCGTGCTGCCACCCACCCGCACGCGACGAACGCGCATCAGCAGCACCCGCTCGACAATGTCCGGCTGGTCCATCGCCTGCATGGCGTTGCGGGCCAGATTGAGCAGGACTTGCTCCACCATGGTCCGGTCGCACAGCACGGACGGCACGTCGGGTCCGACTTCTATCTGCACCCTCACCCGCAGCTTGCGCGCCTGCAGGTTGACCAACGGCAGGATAGCCTCCAGCAATAGCTGCGGTGCGACCGCTTCACGCACCTGATCGCGACGGCGCACAAAGTCATGCACGCTCTTGATGACCTTGCCGGCGCGCTCCGCCTGCTCGGCGATGCGCCGCATCGCCAGCGTGAGATCGGGTCCGAATTCAACCAGCGCCTGTGGTCCATCCTGAAGCAGATTGATCGACCCCGCGGCATAGCCCGAGATGGCGGCCAGCGGCTGGTTCAGCTCGTGACTCAGCAAGGAAGCCATTTCGCCGACGGTTGCCAGCCGGGCCGTGGCCTGCAGCCGCTCCTGGCTGGTGCGTGACAGCTCCTCCACACGGCGTTGTTCACTGATGTCAAGAAAGGCACTCATCCAGCCGGTTTGCACACCCTGGGCATTGATCAACGGAGCTTCGATGATGAGCACCGGGAACCGGGAACCGTCCTTGCGCATGAAAGTGGACTCGAAGCCCGCGCGTGGCGGCAAGTTGCCGGCCAGGCGAATCGACTGGCGCTGCTGGTATTCGTCAATGAACTCGGGCGGCCAGTAAGGCGCCGGCATGCTGTGCCCCAGTAGTTCGACATCCGTGAACCCCACCATCTGGCAAAAGGCCGGGTTGACATAGGTGATGTGGCCCTGCAAGTCGCGCGCACGTAAGCCCGTCACCAAAGAATCCTCCATTGCCTTGCGAAATGCCAGTGCGTCCGCCAGATCGTGCTCGGCCTTGTGGCGTCTGCGCGTATCCTTGCCCAGCAGGGCCATCACCGAAACCAGAGCGATCGACATGGCTGTCACCAACGCAGTCAGCACATTGGGAAAAAGATCCGGGGCGCCTCGCCAGCTGTCCAGGCGCAGCACCAGGGTCGTGCCAGCCAGATCCATCAACTGCTGGGCGGTGAAAACACGGTTTCCCCTGCGCGCAGTTCCGCGCAGCGCCAGACGGGTGCCGTCGCCCTCGGTGAAAGATATCTCGTAGTTGCGCGTCACCTGACGAGCCAGCAGTCCTTCCAGCACTTCCTGCAGAGAGTAGGTGGCGACCAGGAAACCCTCGAGTTTTCCAGCACGCTCCAGCGGCAGGCACAACTCCATGACCTCCACACCCAGCCCATCCGTCAATGGCACGAAATAACTGCCGGCATACGCCGGGCCACTGAAGCGGCGTGCATTGGCACACGCCAGAACCACTTCAGACTGGGTATTGCTACGCCCCACGCGATCAAACACCGGTGTACGAAAAGGCGTATCCACATGAGACCGCACATGCATCGCGTTGTCACGCCACTCTACGCGCACAAGTTCGCGGTGCGCGTGCAAAAACACAGCGGCATCGATAGCCCAGGAGTTGGGCGTCGGGTCCCCGTACTGCAAGGCTTGCAGACTCTGCACATTGCGCATGAAGGCAGCCCGGACGTCACTCACGGCTTCCGCCGCATCACGCTCCAGTCTCCCCTGGACCTGGGCGGTCTCATACTTCCCTGCCAGCCAGACGAGCATGGCCAGCATGGCCACCACCAGAAGCACCAGCACACTCCAGAGTGTGCGGCGACGCAGGGTTGAGGGTGGGCGCTCCTGGGCAAGCCCCTGCTCGGCACTCACAGCACGCGGTGCGCAAGTGCCGGCAACTGCGCCCGGCAGGCTTCAATCCTGGCGAACGCCAGCTCGGCACTGACCACACCCGGGTCTTCAGCGCGTTCGGCGATGACGCTCCCCCAGGGATCGACCAGCATGGAATGTCCCCAGGTACGGCGGCTATTTTCGTGCCGCCCGCCCTGGGCCGCTGCCGCGACAAAGACGAGGTTTTCAATTGCCCGCGCGCGCAGCAGGACCTCCCAGTGATCCTGCCCCGTAGTGTAGGTGAAGGCGCTCGGCACAAGCAGCAGGTCCACTCCCCCGCGTGCGTAGGCACGGTAGAGCTCCGCAAAACGCAAGTCATAACAGACGCTCAGGCCGACGCGCCAGCAATGGCCATCGCGGGATGGCAGCTCAAACACCACCGGCTCCTGCCCCGGCATCAAGACACGGGATTCGTCATATCGCTCCTGCCCGTTGTCGTACCGGAAAAGATGAATTTTGTCGTACCGTGCCACGCACTGTCCCGTCGGTGCGTAGACCAGCGTGCTGTTGTACACGCGGCCCGGACCGCCGGCGGAGGTCGCGTCGTCAGGCGGCGCAAGGGGCAGCGTCCCGCCAACGATCCACAGATCCAGTTCCCGTGCCGCATCGCCGAGAAAGCGCTGGATCAGTCCGTCGCCGAACGACTCCTGGATCCCGAGCTTGTCCGTATCGCTATGCCCCAGCAGGCAAAAATACTCAGGCAGCACCGCCAGCTCAGCGCCTTCTCTGGCCGCTGCCCGCAACAGCGCATGGGCACTGTCCAGGTTGACCTGCAAGTCGGTCGTTGAGACCATCTGGATGACCGACACTTTCAACGTGACACCTCACTCGTAGCGGGCGTAGGAGCGTCCGGCTTGCTGTCGCCCGTCGCCGCTTTGCGTGGCACCTTGGTGATCTTGGGGTCGGCCCAGGAACCATCAATGTGAAACTCCTGCGTCGCGGCTTCCATGAGCGGCCGGCGGAAGAACATCTGGGCCAAAAAGGTTCCGACGCCGATCGCCGGATTGATGACCGACGCAATCAGCGAGGCGGTGCCGGCATTGATTTCCGGAATCACAACCACCTTGATGTCCTGCGTTTCTTTCGCAATATCGGCCTGGCCCTCCATCAGCACAGCCGCATTGACGCCCTTCATCTGCAGGTTGTTGGTTCTGGCAATGCCCTTCTCGATCGTGATGTCCCCCCGCAGGAAATCAAAGGCGAAGCCCTCGCTGAAGACATCCCTGAAATCCAGCGTCAGTCGGCGCGGCAGCGACTGCAGACTCAAAACACCCAGCAATTTGGCAATGCCCGGATCTGCCTTCAAAAACTGCCCCGTCTCCACGTTGACGGTGAATGCACCACTCATGGAAGGGTAATCCAGGCTGATAGGGGACCCGACCCAGGCCACTTGCCCCTGCATCTTGCCCCGTCCTCGCCGGACCACGCCCTTCATGCCGAGGCGCGACAGCAATTCGCCCCCGTCGGCAATGTCAAGCTTGAAATTCATCACCGTGCGCCGACGCAGAGGCGCACTGCCCGATGGCAGCGCCCCGACAGCGGCTCCGTTCTGCGCATCGAGGCTGGCCCAATTGCCGGTCGCCGTCAGTACGGCTTCCGGCGTGATCATGTTCAATTTGTTGAGTCGCCACTCGCGCACACCGCCATCGCGGGCCACCGCACCGGCGCCCCGGTTGATGGCCTCCACCTCCACCCGACCCAGGCGTTTGCCCCGCAGTTCGAAATCCTGAACCACGATGTCGAGCGCAGGAATGCCGGCGGGTTGTTCGTCCAGCAGCGCCTCGACGTCACTCACTGCAGCGGGGGCGATGGTCAACCGGGCCAGCCGGGCATACACGCGCCCCTCCCCGGCACCCGACGGCTGGCGGTATTCCAGATAGCCATCGAGTTCGCGGGCGCCCACATTGGCGCGCCACACAAGCCCTTCGCGCGAGCCCCCTGCCACCACGTTATGCAGTTTGCGCCCGCCGACCGTCAACTCCTGCGCCCGTATCGCCATGCTGGTCGGCAGATAAGTCGACGCCGCACTGATGGCGGTCGCACCCGGCGTTCGTTGAGGCGCTGCGGCGGTGGCAGCGGCTCGCGCCAACGAAGTGCCGGCCGCCTGCGACAACACGGAACCCCAGGTGTCCAGATCGACCCCGCTCAGGTTGATGTTGGCAACCACCCCCTCATCGGGCATCGGCGCCGACTCTTGCGGCGACAGGCCAACGCCGATACTGCCGCGCGTCACGCGCGGCTCAGGGCCCGACAGGTCGCGGACGTAGACAATCGACGCGATGCGCCCCAGATCCAGCGTCAACTGGTCGTGCAGGCGCACCTGGCCACCAGGCCCCGGAAGCAGGGACTCGCGAAGCAGCGCCGTCTCCAGCCGAAACGGCAGCTGCGCGTCAGCGCTCTTGTTCAGGGGCGCGGGCAGGCCAAGCGCCAGTCCCTGCAGATTGCTGGACACAGTCAGCTCGGCTTCGCCCTGACGAAACCCCAACACGGCCGCATAAGCCGCACTGCCGGTGGCATGCTGCGCCATGCGCGCCACAAAGCCAAGTTCCCGGGCCTGGCGCAAACCTTCGGCCGTGACCGTACCGCTGGCGCGGATCGCAATCGGGGCCGCGGCGCGGCTGGCAGCGGCTGCGGGGCTGGCGCCTGCCAGTGCCGATGAACCACCTTCCAGGCGCACGTCGCCCCCCAGCATTCGCGCTTGCCCGCCGGTGATGGTGAATCCATTTTCGGAGAAGTTCACCACCCCGCGGGCGCGCGCCAGTTTGGGTGTATCCGGGGAAATCTGAATGTCGTTGCCCGCCAGGGTGACGCTGCCCTGCACCGTTGATTTGTCGATCGCGGCAATGGGCAAGGAGAGCTTCAGTTTGTAGTCGGCGATTCCGGTGGCGACCGCCCGGCCCAGGGCCTGGCCGGTCATGGCGCCCAGCGGAGAACCGTTGACAATGCCCAGCACCTCGGCCAGCGGACCACGCGCTTCGGCGCTGACGGCGACCGTGGTCTGGCTCAAATCGGGAATCATCGCCTCCGCTTTGCTGATCTGCACGGAGGATGAGGCGCCCATCCTGGCACGCGCACCCTTGACCTGCAGCTGCGCCCGGTCAATCACCAACTCGCCGCTGAGTTGGGTCAGCGCCGGCCAGGGCAGGGCGTCCTGCGGCTGGATGCTGCGGGGAACGTACACCAGCGTGGCGTTCTGCACGTCGGCAGAAATCCTGAATTCCCCCAGCTTCGGGTCGGTAAAGGGCATGTCATGCAGATCTCCCCTGACCTTGAACTTGGCCCCGCTGGCCGTCCCGGCCACCACAGCGTCACGCACGTAGTCACGCGCCGGACGGGGAATGATCAACGGCAGGTAGCGGTGAACCCGCGTCCCGTCGGCACGGCTCAATGACGCCTGCAGATCCAGCACGCCTGGAAACCGCGCCCGACCACTGGAAGCCGCCGGATCGCTGGTCTCCCATTTAATCTGCGCCTCGCCCTGTGCATCGGCATTGCTGAACTTCACGTTGGGCAATTGCACGGCCACATGTTCGCCCTTGATCTGCCATTTGGCATCGGCCGACAACTGGGTCAGGGGAATCACAGACTCGTCAAAAATACCCGGCAATGTCACCGCACCATTCGCCACGCTGATGCTGGCCCGTCCGGCGGACTGATTCAAGTCAAACTCCAGGTTCACACCCCGGACACCGGGAGACGCAACCGTTGCAGCAGGATCTGCCGGGGAGTTCGTCGTGAGGTTCGGGGAGGGCTTGGGCCCTGGCGTCGCCCCACGCGCAGCCAGTTCAAGCTGGCGCACCAGCCCCTTGACCTGATATTGGGTGAAATCACCCATGGGTCCCTGCCAGCTGGCCTGTATCCGTTCCACCAGCCCCTTGGGCGCATAGGCCAGCAGCGCGGCACGGACCTTGGGGTCAATCGGCACGCGATCGGCAATCTGGGACAGCGCCGCCAGGTCGAGCTTGTCCCCTTTGAGCTCGCCATGGGCGGCCGTCTTGCCCTCAGCGTCCTGATACGAGACGCTGATATTGCCACCGGGCCAGCGCAAGCCATCACGGGTGTCAAACTGAAGTGCCTGGGTTGAGAAGTCGAAGCCGGCCGCAAGCACCTGCCCGCCCAGGCGCCCCCGCACCGACCGCAGTTCCAGGGCCTGCAAGCCGGCGCCCAGGGTGACACTGACTTCCCCCAGGGCAAGGTCCGCCACCCCGCCCACGACCTGTCCCCGGCTCACGTCCACCCAGGCAGTCAGCGCGCCATTGCCCTGGCGCAAATCGATGCCCAGATCGGCATGGCGCCGCAGTTCGGACAGGTCCACCCGGGTAAACGCGGCATAGAGCTGGCCCTGCCAATCGCGCCACTGCCCATTGTTACGCGCCAGCAGTGGCTGCTGGAACATGCCCCTGACACTGAATCGCTCGCCCCACAGCGCCGGCGGCGTGGCGTCCAGCCGCATGTCGTGCTGGCGCGCCCGGTTGCGCACCGTCAGATCGACCTGCCGCAAGGCGATGGTGGGGGCCGCCCGCAAGTCATCGGTCCACTGGATGGTGCCGTCATGAATGGCAAACTCGATCTGCGAAAAGAACCAGTCGGCCGCGCCATCCCCCAAGTCGCCGTTCCTGGAGACATCAAGCCCTGCCACGTGGATTTTTCCATCCGGACCGCGCCGGATGTTGAGTTCGGGCCGGTCAATGTAGAGCTGCTCGAACCCGAGGTTCCAGAGAGAGCGGGGCGACAGGGCGGCCAGGATGCGCGGCAGTCGCAAGGCTTCGCGACCCTGGGCGTCAAACAGCTGAACATTGGTGAGTTCGAACGACGGAATCATGCCGGTCGAATGCGCCGCGATGGCACCGATGCGCACAGGAACACCCAGAATCGCCGCGGCCCGGGTCTCCAGCTGCGGGCGAAAGTCGCCGATTCGCGGCACAATCAACCAGTGCAGCGCGCCCCAGGCAAGAAGAAAAATGAGCCACGCCGCGACCAGCAACCCCAGGGACCAGCGGGCAACGGTTGTCAATGTTTTCAGCAGTGAGGAAGGGGCGGGCGTCAAGTCAATCATTGAGAACTTGGAGATATGACAGGAATTATGACCCGCCACGCATGGTCATCCCACTCGCGCTTCGGCCAGCGCATTCGACGTCGCTATGAAAGTCAGCTGCACTTGTTGCCCCCGGGTCTTCCGGACCAGGCGTCGATGGCACAGGTATTTGACGCACTGCAATCTCTGGGCCTTGACACCGGCAGCGCCTTGCGAACCACGCGACAGCTGGTGCTGGAACGCCTGCTGGAGCTGGACTGCGATGAGCAGGCGCCGTTGCAGCAGATCACGCAGGCCATGACGGACCTCGCGGAGTTCGCATTGAACAAAGCCTGCGCCGAGGTACAGCAAACGCTGGATCAGACCTACGGGGCACCAGGCACCCCGGAAGGCGCCCGCGCGGAACTCTGGATCGTCGGCATGGGAAAACTGGGGGCCCGTGAGCTCAACGTGTCCAGCGACATTGACCTGATCTACGTGTACGACCAGGATGGGGACACCGCCGGCGATGCGCTGGGGCGCGGTCGGATTTCAAACCAGGAGTACTTTGCCAAGGCGGTGCGGGCCATCTACGCGCTGATCGGCGACGCCACAGAACACGGCTTTGTCTTTCGCGTCGACCTGGCACTGCGGCCCAATGGCAACTCCGGACCGCCCGCGGTATCGCTGGGCGCGCTGGAAGAATACCTTCATGTGCAGGGCCGCGAATGGGAACGATTTGCCTGGCTGAAAAGCCGGGTGGTGGCATCCCTGGGCGGCGTGGACAGGGGCTCTGCCCTGAGCCTGCGCAGCGTGGTCATGCCCTTCGTGTTCCGACGCTATCTCGACTACAACGTGTTTGACTCGCTGCGCATCCTGCACCGGCAAATACGCGACCATGCCAGCAAGCGCAGCACCGGCCGCCCGGAGCGCGCCAACGACGTCAAGCTCTCGCGCGGCGGCATCCGTGAAATCGAATTCATCGTGCAACTGCTCCAGGTCGTTCGGGGCGGCCAGTTTCCCGAGCTCAGGACACGGCCCACGCTCAGTGCGCTGCCCCGTCTTGCCAAAGCCGGCCTGATGCCGCAGAAGACCGCAGAAGCGCTGGCCGAGGCCTATACCTTCCTGCGCCGGGTCGAGCACCGCATTCAGTACCTGGATGATCAGCAGACCCATGTCCTGCCGACACAGGACCATGACCTGGACTGGATTGCCGGCACCCTGGGCTATGCCACGTGTTACCAGCTGCTACACCAGCTGGACTCGCACCGCGAACTGGTGGCCCAGGAATTCGATGCGCTGCTGGGTGGCGGGGTCGACAAGGAATGCAAGGGCTGCAACGGCGGCAAGCCAGCGGCCTCAGCGCCCGGTTTCGACGAAGTGCTGGAAGATCTGCCTGAGGATTTCCGAAGCCGGATAGCCACCTGGCGTGAGCACCCGCGGGTACTGGCCTTGCGGGAAGAGTCCCGCGCCAGACTGGTGCGACTGATTGCCCGCACGGCGCAGTGGGTCCGCGAAGGCAAGGTCACCGAGCAGGCCGCCGTTCGGATCGCCGACTGGATTGAACCGCTGCTGCGGCGTGAAAGCTACCTGGCCCTGCTGCTGGAGCGACCCAACGTGCATGAGCGTTTGCTGCGCTTGCTGGGGGCTGCGCGCTGGCCGGCACGCTACCTGCTGCTGCACCCGGGCGTGATTGATGAACTGGCCGGCGCCGACATGCTCAATGAACGCTTTGCGGCGGCCGAGTTCGAACACGAGCTCGATCATCGGCGCGCCTCGCTGGCCGGCACCGGGGAGGACGACGACGAGGCCCTGCTCAACCTGCTGCGCCGCGCCCACCACGCCGAGGTTTTTCGAACCCTGGCGCGCGATGTGGAAGGCAAGCTGACGGTCGAGCAGGTGGCGGACGACCTGAGTTCGCTGGCCGAGGCGGTGCTGCGCGTGACCACCCGGTGGTGCTGGGACCGCCTGAAAAACAAACACCGCGAAGCGCCGCAGTTTGCGATCATTGCCTACGGCAAACTCGGCGGCAAGGAGCTTGGCTACGGCAGCGATCTGGACATTGTGTTCGTGTACGCGGATGAGGATGAGCGGGCGCCCGAGGTCTATGCCAGCCTGGTGCGCAAGCTGATCAACTGGCTCACGGTCAAGACCGGCGAGGGCGACCTGTACGAGATCGACACCGCCCTGCGCCCCAACGGCAACTCCGGCCTCCTGATCACCACCTTTGACGCCTACGCCAACTACCAGCAGCAGCGTGGCTCCAACACCGCCTGGACCTGGGAGCATCAGGCGATGACCCGGGCACGCTTCATTCTGGGCGACGACACGCTGCGACAACGCTTTGACGCCATCCGCAAAGCCGTCATTGCCGCGCCGCGCAACGCGGATGACCTGAAAGTCGAGATCGTCGCCATGCGCGACAAGGTGCGTGCGGCCCACCCGATACGAGGCGAGCATTTCGACGTCAAGCACAGCCCGGGCGGCATGATCGATGTGGAGTTCGTCATGCAGTACCTGGTGCTGTCACAAGCGGCGCTGCACCCCGAGTTGACCGACAACGCGGGCAACATCGCCCTGCTGGAACGCGCCGAAACGCTCGGACTGCTGCCCGTGGGCGTTGGCCACGCCGCTGCCGGTGCCTACCGGGAACTGCGTCGGGTGCAGCACCGCGCACGCCTGAACGAAGAGCCAACCCACGTTGTCATGCCCGAACTGCAGGCACAGCGTGACGCGGTTCTGCTCCTGTGGAAGACCGTATTTGGCAGCACCGGACATTGAGGTAAACCCCCATCGGATACAGGCATCGGCCGCGTAACATGTGCCGGGTACCAACAAGGACCCCACATGCCAACAGCCAAGCTGATCCTGGATTACGTCTACGACCATGAAGCCGCGCACCCGGACCAGGTGTACCTGACCCAGCCCGTTGGCGGCGGGCAGGTGGTGGACTACACATGGGGCCAAGCCCTTGACCAGGCACGGCGCATGGCGGCGCATCTTCGCAGCCGGGGGCTCGAGCCGGGCACGCGCATTGCCATCCTGTCCAAGAACTGCGCCCACTTCTTCATGGCTGAACTGGCGATCTGGATGGCCGGCGGTACCACTGTGGCAATCTTTCCCACCGAGACCGCCGATACCGTGCGCTTCGTGCTGGAGCACAGCGGTGCCAGCCTGCTGTTCGTTGGCAAGCTCGACACCTGGCAGCAGCAGGCGCCGGGCGTACCGGCCGGCCTGCCCTGCATTGCCTTGCCGCTGGCGCCGCGCACGGACTTCGAGACCTGGGACGCCATCGTCGCCCGCACGGCGCCGCTGGGGGGCCGGCCGCAACGCGCCCCGCACGATCTGGCGATGCTGATCTACACCTCTGGTTCCACGGGACAGCCCAAGGGCGTGATGCACAGCTTCGAGCGCGTCTCGCGTGCCAGCGAGGGCATGGTGAACGATCTGAAAACCCGCATCGGCGACAAGCTGGACAACCGCGTCCTTTCCTACCTGCCGCTGGCGCACGTCTTCGAGCGCGCCTGGGTGGAATGCGCCTCGATGGTGAGTGGCACGACGCACATCTACTTCGCCGAGTCGCTCGACACTTTCCTGCAGGACCTCAATCGCGCCCGGCCGACCACTTTCATCTCGGTGCCGCGCCTGTGGCTCAAGTTCCAGCAGGGCGTTTTTTCCAAAATGCCGCCCAAAAAGCTGGACCGGCTGCTGGGCATCCCCATCCTGGGCCGCATCGTCGGGCGCAAGGTGCTCAAGGGCCTGGGGCTGGACCAGGTCCTGCTGGCCGGCAGCGGCTCCGCGCCCATCCCGGCGGACCTGATCAGCTGGTACCGGCGCCTGGGCCTGAACCTGGTCGAAGGCTACGCGATGACGGAAGACTTCGCCTACTCATTCAACTCCACGGAAAAGCAGAACGCACCCGGCTATGTGGGGGTGCCGCTGGAGGGGGTTCAGGCGCGCATCAGCGAGGACGGCGAGATCCTGATCAAGTCACCCGGGCAGATGGTGGGCTACTACATGCGCCCCGACCTGGATGCCGAATGCTTCACAGCCGATGGCTTCTTCCGTACCGGTGATCGCGGTGCACAGCGGGCCGACGGGCTGCTGAAGATCACCGGGCGCGTCAAGGAGCTGTTCAAGACGTCCAAAGGCAAGTACGTGGCGCCTGCGCCTATCGAGAACCTGCTGAACGCCCATCCCATGGTCGAACTGACACTGGTGTCCGGCGTCGGGCAACAAGCCGCCTATGCCATGGTCGTGCTGGCGGAAGACCTGCGTCCGAAAGTGGGAGACCCTGCGGTTCGCGCGCAGGTGCAGGACGAACTCAGCCGACTGCTGGGGCAGGTGAACCAGGAGCTGGCCGACTATGAGCAGCTGAAGATGATCGTGGTGGCGCCAGAGCCGTGGACGATCGAGAACGGCTTCCTCACGCCGACCATGAAGATCCGGCGCGCGCGCATCGAGGCGGCCGTTGATCCGCAGCTGGAGAGCTGGTACCTGAAGACCGAAACGATTCACTGGGCCTGACGGGTCCATCCGTTGCAGCGGCAGGTCTGTGGCCACTGGCGGCCACCCGCAAGCTGCCAGTTCAAGGGAAATCCGATTGAAGTTAAATCAAACGTTTGATTTAACTGTTCTAATCGGGCCCCATGAACAAACCCAAGAAAACCGCTGCAGTTCGCAGCGACGGCATTGAGGCCCGCGAGCGACTCCTGCACGCCGCGCTGAGGCTGTTTGCCGAGAAGGGTTTTGCCAAGACCTCCACCCGCGAGATCGCTCTGGCCGCGGGCGCCAATATCGCCTCCATCAGCTACTACTTTGGCGAAAAGGCCGGCCTGTACCGCGCGGTCTTCACCGAACCGCTGGGCCGCCCCGCCAAAGCCCCGGCCCTGTTTGACCAGCCGCAGATGAGCCTGCGCGAGTCGCTGGCGGGTCTGCTGACGGCATTCACCGAGCCGCTCAAGCAGGGTGACCTGGCGCAGCACTGCATGCGGCTGCGCTTTCGCGAAATGCTGGAGCCCACGGGTCTGTGGGGCCAGCAGATCGACGCCAGCCTCAAGCCTGCGCACGAAGCCCTGCTGCGGGTGCTGTGCCGCCACCTGGACGTGCCCGTCGCGGACGATGACCTGCACCGTCTGGCGTTTTCCATCGTGGGCCTGGGCATCCACCTGTTTGTCGGCCACGACGTGATGCAGGCCATCAAGCCAGGCCTGGCGGGCACGGCGCAGGCCATCAACCTCTACACCGAACGCCTGGTGGGCTACGCGCTGGCCATGGTGCACAGCGAAGCCCTGCGCCGCCAGCCAGCCTGACCCCGAACATTTCCACCCAACAAAAACAAGCGCACACCATGAACCGTTTCAAACTCAAACCAATCGCTATTATTTTGATAGCTGTCTGCGCAATCAGTGCGGGGGCTATTGCCCTATTTCTATCAAAATCCGGCGCGACCGACAAACCCGCCGCTGCGCCGGCCTCGACCGCCCGACCCGCGCTCACCGTGACCACCACACAGCCCCAGATGAGCGCGCTGCCGATCAAACTGACGGCCAACGGCAATATTGCCGCCTGGCAGGACGCCAGCATCGGGACCGAGAGCAACGGCCTGCGTCTGGCCGAGGTGCTGGTCAATGTCGGCGACGTGGTCCAACGCGGGCAGCTGCTGGCCCGCTTTGCGGTTGAGAGCATGCAGGCCGACGTGGCGCAGGCCCGCGCTGGCGTGGCCGAGGCGACGGCCAACGCCGCAGAGGCCACCGCCAACGCCGACCGCGTGCGCACGCTGCAAAGCACGGGCACCTTCAGCGGCCAGCAGATCAACCAGTACCTGACCGCAGAGCAGACGGCACGCGCGCGGGTGGAGTCGGCCAAAGCGGCTCTGGCGGCGCAGCAGTTGCGCCTGCAGAACACCCAGGTCCTGGCGCCCGACAGCGGCATCATCTCGGCGCGCAGTGCCACGGTGGGCGCGGTGGTGGCCAACGGCACCGAGCTGTTTCGCCTGATTCGCCAGGGACGGCTTGAGTGGCGCGCGGAAGTCACCTCCACCGAACTGGGCCGCATGGTGCCCGGCACCAAAGTCACGGTGACGGCGGCCAGCGGCACACAGCTCCCGGGCAAGGTGCGCATGGTGGCACCCACCGTGGACCCGCAAACCCGCGCCGGCCTGGTCTACGTCGATCTGCCGCCGATGCTGGCGCCAGCGAGCGCCGCCGCGCCGGGCCGCCCCAGGCAAGGCACGGCCCCCTCGGGGGGCAGCGCAGTACGCGAAGCGGCAAGCGTGGGGGCCGTCATCCCCGGCATGTTTGCCCGTGGCGAGTTCGAGCTGGGCAGCTCCAGCGCGCTGACCGTGCCGCAACAGTCGGTGGTGGTGCGCGATGGCTTCAGCTACGTGTTTCGCCTGAATGCCGACCAGCGCGTCAGCCAGATCAAACTGCAAACCGGGCGGCGCGTGGGCGACCGGGTCGAGGTGCTGGACGGCGTCGCGGCGGATGCCGTGCTGGTGGCCAGTGGCGCCGGCTTCCTCAATGACGGCGATCTGGTCAAAGCGGTGCCGGCTGCTGCTGCCGCGCCCGCAATAGTGCCAAATACGGCGCCAGCCCCCGTCTCCTCTGCCTCATCAGCTATTAAATAAGGAGCGAGCATGAACTTGTCCTCGCTCTCCATCAAGAACCCGGTGCCGGCCATCATGCTGTTCGCGCTGCTGTCGCTGGCCGGCATCCTGTCGTTCCGGGCCAGCGTGGTGCAGGACTTCCCCGACATCGAGCTGCCCATCGTCACCATCAGCGCCACCCTGTCGGGCGCCGCCCCGGCGCAGCTGGAAACCGAGGTGGCCCGCAAGCTGGAAGACTCGGTGGCCACGCTGCAGGGCGTGAAAAATATCTATACCAAGGTGCTGGACGGCGACGTGCAGGTCACCGTCGAGTTCATCCTGGAAAAACCGATCACCGAAGCGGTGACCGATGTGCGCGACGCGGTGGCCCGCGTGCGCGCCGACCTGCCCGCCGATGTGCGCGACCCCTCGGTCACCAAAGCCTCCACCGCCGGGCGCGTGGTGCTGGCCTACACGGCCGCGGCGGCACCGTCGACGCAAGGCACGGCGAGCCCGCTTGACGACCAGTCGCTGAGCTGGTTTGTGGACAACACGGTGGCCAAGCGCCTGCTCAACGTGCCGGGCGTCGGCGCGGTCAAACGCATGGGTGGCGTCAACCGTGAGATCCGGGTGGAGCTCGATGCCGCCAGGATGGCAGCGCTGAATGTGGCCGCCATTGATGTGTCGCGCCAGCTCAAGCGCGTGCAACAGGAAGCCCCGGGTGGCCGCGGCGACGTGAGCGGCGCCGAGCAATCGGTGCGCACCATTGCCACCGTGCGGACCGCGGCCGAGCTGGCCCAGCTGGACATTCCGCTCGTCGATGGCCGGCACATTCGCCTGGACCAGGTGGCCACGGTGCTCGACACCGTGGCCGAGCCCCGCTCCGTGGCGACCCAGGACGGCCGCACCGTGGTCGGCTTCGAGGTCTTTCGCACCAAGGGCGCGGGCGAGGTGGACGTGGCGAAAGGCGTGCGCGCCGCCGTAGCCGAGCTGCAGGCGGCCAACCCCACCATCGCCCTGGCGCTGGCCATTGACAACGCCCAGCCGGTGGCCGAGAACTTCCAGGGTTCGATGGAATTGCTCTATGAGGGCGCGCTGCTGGCGGTGCTGGTGGTGTGGTGGTTCTTGCGCGACTGGCGCGCCACGCTGATCGCGGCTGCAGCGCTGCCGCTGTCGGTCATCCCCACCTTCCTCGGTCTGAAATATTTTGGCTACACACTCAACACCGTCACGCTGCTGTCGCTGGCCCTGGTGGTCGGCGTGCTGGTGGACGATGCCATCGTGGAGATCGAGAACATCGAGCGCCACCTGCGCATGGGCAAAACACCATTCCAGGCCGCCATGGAAGCCGCTGACGAGATTGGCATGGCGGTGATTGCCACCACCTTCGCGCTGGTCGCGGTGTTTTTGCCCACCGCCTTCATGGGCGGCGTGCCGGGCCTGTTTTTCAAGCAGTTCGGCTGGACCGCAGTGCTGGCGATTCTGGCCTCGCTCATGGTGGCGCGGCTGCTGACACCGATGATGGCGGCCTACATCTTGAAGCCCCACAAAAATGCCGCGCACACCGACCCCGCTGCCGCCTACGTGGAGGCCCCCGACAGCTGGCTCATGGCCCGCTACATGGCCACCATGCGCTGGTGTTTGCGCCACCGCGGCATCACCATGACCGGCGCTGCCCTGTTCTTTGTGGGCTCCATCGCGCTGGTGCCGCTGCTGCCCACCGGCTTTGTGCCGGCGGCGGACCGGGCCCAGACACAGATCAACATTGAGCTGCCACCCGGCAGCACGCTGGCCGAGACCCGCACGGTGGCCGAGCAGGCGCGCGTGGCCAGCATGAGCGTGGCGAACGTCAAGAGCGTGTTCAGCTCGATTGGTGGCGGCTCCAGCGGCGACGCCTTCGCGCCGGGCGCCGCCGCCGAGGCGCGCCGCGCCGTGCTGACCCTCACCACCACCCACCGCAATGACCGGGCGGCGTCCATGCCCGATATCGAGTCGCAGCTGCGGCTCAAGATGTCCGACATTGCCGGGGCCCGTTTCAACGTGGGCCCACCGGACACGGGTGTCAAGATGCAGCTGGTGCTGCAGAGCGAAGACCCGGTGGCCCTGATGGCCAGCGCACAAAAGGTGGAGCGCGATCTGCGCACGCTGCAAGGCATAGGCAACGTCAGCTCCAGCGCCTCACTGGTGCGGCCGGAAATCATCGTGCGACCGGACTTTGCGCGCGCCGCCGACCTGGGCGTCACCGCGGCCAGCATTGGCGAGACCGTGCGCGTGGCGACGGCGGGCGACTATGACACCAGCCTGTCCAAACTCAATCTGTCGGAGCGCCAGGTGCCCATTCGCGTCAAGTTGCCCGACGCCGTGCGCGCCGACCTGGCGGCCATCGAACGGCTGACGGTGCCCGGCAAAAACGGACCGGTGATGCTGGGCAACGTGGCCAGCATCACCATGGAGAGCGGCCCGGCACAGATCGACCGGCTCAACCGCAACCGCAACGTGACGCTGGACGTGGAGCTGGGCGGGCGTCAACTGGGCGAGCTCAATGCCGAGGCGCGCGCCCTGCCCAGCATGAAAAGCCTGCCGCCAGGCGTGAAGATTGCCGAGCTGGGTGACGCGCAGGAGATGCAGGCCCTGTTTGCCAGCTTTGGCATTGCCATGCTGATCGGTGTGCTGTGCATTTACGGCGTGCTGGTGCTGCTGTTCAAGGACTTCATGCAGCCCGTCACCATCCTGGCCGCGCTGCCCTTGAGCATGGGTGGTGCCTTTGTCGCCCTGCTGATCACCGGGCGGGCACTGTCGATGCCTTCCATGATCGGCCTCATCATGCTGATGGGCATCGTCACCAAGAACTCGATTCTGCTGGTGGACTACGCCATATTGGCGCGGGAAGCGGGCATGAGCCGCTTTGATGCGCTGGTGGACGCCTGCCACAAACGCAGCCGCCCCATCATCATGACCACGATTGCCATGGGCGCCGGCATGATGCCCTTAGCCCTAGGCTGGGGGGCCGACCCGAGCTTTCGCTCGCCGATGGCGATTGCCGTGATTGGCGGCCTGATCACCTCCACGCTGTTGAGCCTGCTGGTGGTGCCTGCCGTGTTCACCTACATCGATGATCTGGAGCACCTGCTCAAACGGGCCATGGCACGGCTGCGGCGGCCGGCGCCGGCTGCCGCAGGCCATCAGTCGCTATGAATTAGATAGCGGGTTGCGTAGGTAGAACGGGGGCTGGAGCCTGGTTTCCGGGCTCGCGTCTGCCCTTTCAATGGGAGGGCTCAGCGTTCATCTTTGCTCCTGCTTCCTCAGCCAACTTATCGCCGCTTCTACGACCTGCTTCTCGTGCCCGCGATAGTGATGTTTTGCCCCGGCGACAGGAACCTGCACAAAGCGCTCCGATAGAAAGGCCTTCCGGTTCGCAGCGAACTGCGCGTCGGTGTCATTCTCCGCATAGATATCGATCACCGGAACCTTGACCTTGCGCAGGTTCATGTTCGTGTTCAGCGGCTCCGGTCCGCCTGCCACCAGCCCCACTCCGATGTAACCAACAATGCCCGCGTCCGGGTTGTTGGCCAGGAACGCCGTCGTCATCCGACCGCCCATGCTGTAGTCCATCAGATAGATGCGCTCCACGCCCTTGTCCTTCTTCAGGAAGTCGATGCCAGCCTGAATGCGGGCGTACGCATCCGGGAAGGTGGACGCATAGGCATGAAAGAGCTCGGGCGAGCGTTGCCCTGGAAGGGTTGGCATTTGAAGCGAAAGGGTGTGAAACCCGAGCTCCGTGTGAATGGCTTTGCGTAGTGGACTGACAACCTGAGAGTCAGCATCGAGCCCCTGGCCGTGCGCCAATATGACGGCCACTTTCGAACCGCGTGCTTCAAGGTACTTCCCCTGCGGCATCTGCGCCGCTGCGCTCAAGGAGATTGCGGCAGCCAGAAATAGCAGGATCCGTGTAAACAATTGCATGACTGTTCTCCTTGAATGAAAGTCAGCGTTGAGTTCCGCAAGCGACGCGTCACAGGCGCCGAGTCTGCTGGAACGCAAGCAGAAACGATGGTTTCACAATACTTTTTCTTATAAATTTGTTGCACCATCAATCCAATATAGCGACCCGACTCATTCATTGACGGGTAGCCACGGCGCCGGATTGAAGATTCTCTTTTTTGGTCGCAGGGAATTGTGAAGTCATAGCAGTTTTCCGTCTGTACGAAATCGCAAATCGGGTTGCTGAGAGGCCAAAAGCGCGACCGGGATTGCACATCCCGTTGCACATCTGCCGCACGCTGCACGACAAAGTCCATTGCTGACTGGCTTGCGATGTGAGGTGGCCACTACACTCACGCCTTACTCAAATACCTCCCGCACGTCGTCATGGAAATATTCACTATGCTGATGGCGCTGGCCATTGGCATTTACGCGCTCAAGTCGCGAGATCAGAACCGGCGCATTGCCCTCCTGGGAACGCATCTCGGGAAGTACCAGATTGAACAACTGATGGAGAGTCTGACGGAGGGTTACCTGCGCACGCTGGGGGAGTCCGATCCGGAACGGCGGGCACAGATCTGGAATTTGTTGAGCACGACCGAGATGGCGCTGTGCGAGCAGTTCACGCGCTTCGTGACCGAGTTCTCCCGGGTTGATGAGGCCGACGCGCGGGTGAGCAAGCTCGCATTGTCCGTGCCCTATGCGGCCAAGCTTTTCCCGAGCCTCACGTTTGACTTGCGCAAAGCCCTGAGCATTCATGCGCATGGGATCAGCCACGCGGCGAACAACACCGATCAGACACCCAAAGACAAGGCCTTCACCCTGTCCGCCGAACTGTTCTTGATGCAGCACACCTGCCACTGGTTCTGCCGATCCAAAACCGTGGCCTCGGCACGGCTGCTGGCAAGACACAAGACATCGTATGCGCAAGTGCTTGCGTCGGTGTCACCCGATACACGCAAGGCCTATGGCACCTTGACTGCGGGCTGAGTCGCTCCATCAAGAGACCAGAGACCCTTTTTGTCGTTACGCCTGGCGAATCTTCTGCACCAGTGCAGTGGTGGAATAGCCATCCACGAACGGCAGCGCCAGGGCGCGCCCGCCATAGGACTCGACCACGCGTGTCTCGGCCAGCTTTTGCATGTCATAGTCCCCGCCCTTGACCAGGAGGTCGGGCTTGACTTGCGCAATCAGTTCCAGGGGCGTGTCTTCATCAAACCAGGTCACCAGGCTGGTGGAGGCCAGGGCCGCCATGACGAAAGCCCGGTCGGCCTCGTTGTTGAGAGGGCGGTCCGGGCCCTTGCCCAGTCGGCGGGCAGACGCATCGGTGTTCAGCGCCACCAGCAGGCTGGCACCCAACGCACGCGCCTGGGCCAGGTACATCACATGGCCGCGGTGCAGCACATCAAACACGCCATTGGTGAACACCAGCGGCCGGGGCAGCCGGGCAACCCGGGCCAAAACACTGTCACGACCGCAAATTTTGTCTGAAAGCGCAGAAATGGAGGGTATGTCGGTCATGTCTTCAATGCTAGCAGGCTGGGTCCATCCCTTAAGCTAGGGAGGCAAGCGATCGCGTTGCCAATGTTTGCGCGTGAATTGGCATAATTCCCTCACCTCATGAATCTCGTTACCGTCAACGTCGACACCATTCGCATCGGCCATCCCCTGCCGTTCTCGCTGCGGGATGAGAGCGGGGTTTTGCTGGCGGCCAAGGGCTATGTGGTGGACAACCGCGATGAACTGGAGCTGATGGTCGGGCGGCGCACCAATCTGTTCATCGATGTCACCGAGTCCGAGAGCCATCACCGGGCCTATGTCGGCAAACTCCACACCCTGGTGCGCGAGGACCGGCCACTCGGACAGATTGCGGAAAGCCAGTTTTCTTCCCTCGAACTGGCGAGCAGCCGCGACACCACCGGCACGGGAGAGCCTGACTGGCTGGACCTGCAGGTGCAGGCGCATGCCATGCTGCGCGACAGCAACCCGGCGAGCTTTCGCGACCGGCTGGACAGGCTGCAGGCGCAGCTCAGCCGGCATGCGCGTCTCAACCCGGATGGCACCCTGTTTGCGCTGATTCACCTTTCCAGCAGTGAGGTGCAGTTGTACAGTGCGACCCACGCCATGCTGGTGAGCGTCATGTGCAGCCTGGCCGCACGGGAAGTACTGAAATGGCCCGCCGAAATGGAGGCCACGCTGTGCAGTGCCGCGCTGACCATGAACATCGGCATGACCGAGCTGCAGGACCGGCTGGCGGTGCAAAAAGAGCCGCCCAGCCCGGAGCAGCGGCGACAGATCGACCAGCATGCGCTGCGCTCGGTGAGGCTGCTTGAGCAGCTGGGGGTCAACGACTCCTGCTGGCTTGAAGCCGTGCTGGACCATCACACCAAGACGCCGGGCCCGCTGGCCGCTCGCGGGCAAAGCCAGCGCATGGCGCGTCTGATCCAGCGTGCTGACATGTTCGCAGCACGCCTGGCGCCGCGCGCCTCGCGCCCGCCCGAGCTTCCGGCGACCGCCATGCAGGCCAGTTATTTTGATGAAAATCGCCAGATCGACGAGGCCGGTGCGGCGCTGATCAAGGCCGTGGGAATTTACTCACCAGGCTCGTTCGTGCGCCTGGCCACCAACGAGATTGCCGTCGTGATCAAACGCGGCGCCAACACCACGACCCCGCGCGTGGCCATCCTGATCAACCGTGCCGGCATGCCGACCGGGGAGCTGATCGTGCGCGACACCAGTCAGCGTGACTTCCGCATTGTCACCAGCGTCGCGGAGCGCGACGTCAAAGTGAAGATCAACCTGCAGCGCCTGCTGGTACTGACCAAGGCACCCGCGTCAGACCGCCTCTGGCAGGGACAGGGGCGCTGACGCCAATCGCGCGGTCAGCCCCCGGCTCCAGTTTCCTGCCCAGTTCCTTTCGATAGCGCTTGAGTTCCTGAACGGCCGCAGAACGGCAGCCCGACCCGGCGGCGTTTGATGCCCCTGATTTAAACAGGGGATAAAACCCTTTCATCCGATTTAATACCATGCAGTCACAAAAATACTGTATAGTTCAAATCACGATGAAAACCCATGCTTTTACCTCCCTTTGTCGCCCACTGCCCGCTGTGACGGCGGCCTTTGCCGCGGACTGCGCGCCATGAAGATCGCGATCGTCGGTTCGGGCATCTCCGGTCTGGCCGTCGCCCACGCCTTGCGCGGTCAGGCCGACATCACGCTGCTGGAGGCCGGTGACTACTTTGGGGGCCACACGCACACCGTGGACCTGACCCTGGACGGGCCCGCGGGTCCGGTCACCCACGGCATCGATACCGGCTTCCTGGTCTTCAATGAGCGAACCTACCCGCAACTGATCAAGCTTTTTGCCGAACTGAACGTGGCCACGGCCCGTTCGGACATGTCGTTCTCGGTGCAGGTGCCGGGTGCGCGCGCCGGTAGCGCGCTGGAGTGGAGCGGCTCGTCCCTCAACACGGTCTTTGCCCAACGCAGCAACCTGGCCAACCCGCGGTTCATGCGCATGCTGCGTGACGTGCTGCGCTTCAACCGCCTCGCCACCGATATCGCCGAGCGCGGCGAGGAAACGCAGCTGATGCAGCCGCTGGGTGACTTCCTGACGCAGCACGCCCTGTCTGCGGAGTTCAGGGACTGGTACTTCCTGCCGATGCTGGGGTGCATCTGGAGTTGCCCCACTGACCAGATGCTGCAATTCCCCGTGGCCACCATGATCCGCTTTTGCCACAACCACGGTCTCATCCAGGTGACCAAGCGACCGCAATGGTGGACGGTGGCGGGTGGGGCACGGCACTATGTGGAAAAGATCGTTACCCACATCGCGGACAAGCGGCTGCGCAGCCCGGTGCAGCGCATCGCGCGCGACGCCTGGGGCGTGAACATCACCGTGCGCGGCCAGACCGAACGCTTTGACAAGGTCGTGCTGGCCAGCCACTCGGACCAGTCGCTGGCCATGTTGGGCGACGCCAGCACGCCTGAGCGCGAGACGCTGGGCGCCATCCGCTACCAGCCCAACCGCGCCGTGCTGCACACCGATGCCTCGGTCTTGCCGCGCAAACGCCGCGCCTGGGCGGCCTGGAACTACGTAAGCGCAGCCCAGCATGGCGGCACACGCCCCGATGAAACCCGGGTCTGCCTGCACTACCTCATCAACATGCTGCAGCCCGTGCCCTTCACGCAGCCGGTGCTGGTGTCGCTCAATCCGCAGCATGAGATCGATCCGCGCCAGGTGCATGGCAGCTTTGACTACGCGCACCCGGTGTTCGACGTGGACGCGATTCGCGCCCAGGGACGGGTGCCGGCGCTGCAAGGCCAGCGGCACACGTATTTCTGTGGCGCCTGGACCGGCTATGGCTTCCATGAGGACGGGCTGAAATCAGGGCTGGAGGTGGCGGCGCGACTGCAGGCGCTGATCGCCATGCCGGAGAGGTTAGCAGCATGAACCTGAGCGCAGCACTCCCAACTCGGCAACCCGCTGCGCTGATGGGTTTCGGCGAGGTGCGCCATACGCGGCTGGCGCCGGTGCGTCACGCCTTTGCCTACGGCACTTATTTCCTGATGCTGCCCATGCGCACCCTGCAGCGCGAAGGCTTTGGAGCGCTCGCCCACAACCGCCTTGCCGCCCTGAGCTTTTACGACGCTGACCACGGCGATGGCCGTAGCCCGCAACAAGGCGGTGCATTGGCCTGGCTGGATGAACTGCTGCGAAACGAGGGCATTGACGGCGCGGACGGCGAGGTCTGGCTGCATTGCTACCCGCGCGTCCTGGGCTTCACCTTCAAGCCGGTCAGCTTCTGGTATTGCCACCGGCTGGACGGCACGTTGCGTGCCATCGTGGTGGAAGTGAACAACACCTTTGGCGAGCGCCACTGTTACCTGCTTGATGCACCCAGGTTCGGCGTGGAGCAGCGCGCCGCCAAGGTGTTTCATGTGTCGCCGTTCTGCCCGGTCGAAGGCGGCTACCGCTTTCGCTTCATGGTCACGCCGGACCGCAGCCGCACCGTGGCGCGCATCGATTTTGACGACGCGCAGGGGCCGTTGATCGAGACCAGCGTCAGCGGCAACTTGGAGCCCTTGACGGCGCACGCCATGCGCCGTGCGCTGTGGCGCTACCCGGCGATGACGTTCGGCGTGGTGCTGCGCATTCACTGGCAGGCGCTCAAGCTTTTTCTGAAAAAAGTACGCTTTTTTGGCAAACCCAAGCCGCCCCAATCCTTCACCACCCGCTGAACTCCCGAGGTCCACGATGAATAGCACCAACAGCACCACGGTCCCGCCCTTTGCGATTCCCCAAGGCACGCCCGCGGCCGCGCGCAGCGTGCTGAAACTGTTGAAAGGGCTGCGACACGGCAGCCTGACGCTGCAACTGCCCGACGGTTCGATGCACCGGTTTGGCAGCGAGGCCTTGCCGCATGCGACGTTGCACCTGAACAACTGGAACGTGTTTGCCGCCGCGCTCAAATCGGGTGATATCGGTTTTGCCGAGAGCTACATCGCCGGCGACTGGACGACACCCAACCTGACCGAGTTGCTGCGCGTGCTGGTAAAGAACCGTGCCGAAGTGGAGGGCGTCATCTACGGCTCATGGGCCGGGCGCTTGCTGTACCGGATCAAGCACCTGCTCAACCGCAACACGCGCGCCAACAGCCAGAAGAATATCCACGCCCATTACGACCTGGGCAACGGGTTTTACCGCCTGTGGCTGGACGAGACCATGAACTACTCGGCGGCCATTTTTGACGGTGACCTGAGCCAGCCGATGGCTCAGGCGCAAAAAACCAAGGTTCGCCGCGCGCTGACGCTGGCCGGTGTCCAGCCGGGCGACCGGCTGCTGGAAATCGGTTGCGGCTGGGGCGCACTGGCCGAGATGGCGACCACCGAATTCGGCGCCACGGTGGCGGGCGTCACGCTGAGCACCGAGCAACTGGCGTTTGCGCAGGAGCGCATGCAGCGACTCGGCGTGGCCGACAAGGCCGACCTGCGCCTGCAGGACTACCGCGACATCCAGGACGCGCCCTTTGATGCCATCTGCTCGATCGAAATGGTAGAGGCAGTCGGGCGTGAGTACTGGCCCACCTACTTTGCCACGGTGGCGCGTCTGCTCAAGCCCGGTGGGCGGGCCTGCGTGCAGAGCATCGTGATCGACGACGCCCTGTTTGAGCGCTACGTGGGCTCCACCGACTTCATCCAGCAATACATCTTCCCCGGCGGCTGCCTGCCGTGTCCGCGCGAAATGCGCCAGCAGGCCGCCGCGGCGGGGCTGGAGGTGATCGACGAATACGCCTTTGGCCAGGATTACGCCGAGACGCTGCGGCGCTGGCGCGACGCCTTTCTGGCGCACCGGGCGCAGGTGCTGCAAAACGGCTTTGACGAACGCTTTGTGCACATCTGGGAGTTCTACCTCGCCTACTGCGAAGCGGCGTTCGACGAGCGCAACATCGATGTGGTCCAGTACACCTTTCGCAAACGCGGCGCCTGAGCCTGCCCGCGTTGACCCCATGCCAAAACGCCGCACCCTGTTGAGCGCCTGCGCTGCCAGTCTGCTGACGGGCGCCAGCCTGACGCTGCCACGCCAGGCGCTTGCGCAGGCCGCCCCGCCCGCGGAGCTCGCCACCGAGCTGCCCGGCGCACTGTGGGCCGGCTCGGCACGCATGCGCTTTTTCGGCCTTGATGTTTACGACACCACGCTGTGGGTCGCGCCCGGCTTTCGCGCCGGCAGCTATGCCCAACACGATCTGGCGCTGGCGCTGACTTACCTGCGCGGCCTGTCCGGGCGCGCCATCGCGCAGCGCTCACTGAAGGAGATGGGCCGCCTGGGCGACATCAGCCCCGAGTCGGCGCAACGCTGGCTCGCTGCCATGCTGGCGGCCTTTCCCGATGTGAAGGTGGGCGACCGCATCACCGGGCTGCACAGCCCCGCGGCGGGCGCGCGTTTCTGGCACAACGGCCAGCCCCGCGCTGCCATTCGGGACCCGGAGTTCAGCCGCCTGTTCTTTGGCATCTGGCTGTCCGAATCCACCAGTGAGCCGCAACTGCGCAGCGCCTTGCTGGCACAGACCCGCCCCTAGCCACGCCATGAGCAGCCCTGTCTTGAGCGCCGCGGTCCTGCGCCTGCGTTTTACCTGGCGCGATGGCTGGCGCTATGGCCTGATGGGATTGCCGCTGGCCTTTGTTGCCTTGCCGCTGTATGTGGTCTTGCCCAACTACTACGCCCGCACCTTCGGTGTGCCGCTGGCGACACTGGGCGCGGTTCTGCTGGGCGCGCGCCTGTTCGACGCGTTCATCGACCCGCTGCTGGGGCGCTGGAGCGATCGGCTGTTTGCCCGCTCGCTCAATGCGGTGCTGGCGTGGGGTGCAGCCGCCGCGCTGGTGCTGGGTTTGGGGTTTGCGCTGTTGTTCTTTCCGCCAACGCGCCAGATGCCGGCGCTGGTGCTATGGGCCACGCTGTGCCTCATGCTGACCTATACCGCCTTCAGCGCCCTGAGCGTCATGCACCAGTCGTGGGGTGCGATGCTGGGTGGCGACGAGGGCCAGCGCAGCCGCGTGGTGGCGTGGCGTGAGGGCCTGGGCCTGCTGGGCGTCATCCTGGCATCCATTGCGCCGGCAGCCTTCGGTTTGCCTGCGACAACAGCTCTTTTTTTCATAGCACTCACCGGCGGTTGGTTGGCCTGGCGCAGCGCGCAGCGACCCCGCGCTGCGGGCGCCTCCACGCGAGCTGGCCAGCCCTACTCGGTATGGCTGCCTTTTTCCCGGCCCGGCTTTCGCGCCTTGCTGGCCGTGTTTGTGGTCAACGGCATCGCCAGCGCGGTGCCCGCCACGCTGATCCTGTTTTTTGTGCAGGACCGGCTGCAGGCAGCACCCGCCACCGAGCCGCTGTTTCTGGGCAGCTACTTTTTGTGCGCGGCGCTGGCGATTCCCCTGTGGCTGCGCCTGGTGCCACGCATCGGGCTGGCGCGCACCTGGGGCGTGGGCATGCTGCTGTCGATCGCGGTGTTCGTGTTCGCATCGACCCTGGGCAGCGGCGACGTGGCGGCCTTTGTCGTGGTGTGCGCGCTGTCGGGTGCCGCGCTGGGCACCGATCTGGCCCTGCCCGGCGCGCTGCTGGCCGGCACGATCGAGCGCGGCGGCGACCGGGGGCGTGCCGAAGGCGCCTACTTTGGCTGGTGGAACTTTGCCACCAAACTCAATCTGGCCCTGGCGGCCGGCGTGGCACTGCCGGTGCTGGGCGCCCTGGGCTACGTGCCGGGTACGCGTGACGAGGCCGCCCTGCAAACCCTCACCCTGGCCTATTGCCTGCTGCCCTGCGCGCTCAAGGCGGTGGCTGCGGGCCTCCTTCATACCCTCATCATCCGAAAGACACCATGACAAGACGACGCATCCTGGTGGCCGCCGCCATCGCCACTTCCGCCCTGATCCTCGGTGGCTGCGCCTCGCAGCAAATTGACGCTTACGCCACCGAGAAGCCGGTACTGGATCTGCAGCAGTACTTCAACGGCACGCTGGACGCCTACGGTGTGTTCACCGACCGTTCCGGCACCGTGGTCAAGCGTTTCACCGTGGTCATGATCTGCAACTGGAATGGCGCGCAGGGCGTATTGGACGAGACCTTCACCTACGCCGATGGCAGCACGCAAAAGCGCATCTGGAAGCTGCAAAAACAGGCGGATGGCCGCTTCACCGGCCGCGCCGACGACGTGGTGGGCGAGGCCCTGGGCGAGAGCCGCGGCAACGCCTTTCACTGGGCCTACACGTTGCGCCTGCCGGTGGACGGAAAAGTCTACGAAGTCCAGTTCGACGACTGGATGTACCTGATGACGGACAAGGTGATGCTGAACAAGGCAGCGATGAGCAAATTCGGGGTGCGGCTGGGCGAGGTCACGCTGTCGTTTGTGAAACGTTGAGGCCTGCCTTGAATTCAATCAAAACAGGCCACAGCCCCCGCTGCAATTGCGCAGGCCACTACAAAAACAATAGCGAAAGTTGACTTCATGGCCTTCTTCCCCGCACTGAATCCCCCGATCAAAGACTGGCACGGCAAGACAGTGTGGATCCTGGGCGCCTCCACGGGCATCGGTCGGGCCACTGCCGCGGCGCTGTACGGCCACGGCGCTCGCGTGATCGTGTCGGCTCGCAGTGCGCAGGCACTCGATGGCTTTGCGCGGCAGTACCCCGGCAGCCAGGCGCTGGCGCTCGACGCCACCGACCCGCAGGCGGTACAGGAGGCGGCGGCGCTGGTGCTGGCACAAGGCCCGCTGGATTGCGTGATGTACTGCGCCGGGCATTACCAGGCCATGCGCGCCGATGCGCTCGACCTCGACGACATGCTGCGCCACGTCCAGGTGAACTACTCCGGGGCCCTGCACCTGCTGGATGCCGTGCTGCCCGCCCTGCTGGCGCGCGGCGCGGGCCATGTGAGTCTGGTGGGCAGCGTGGCCGGCTACCGGGGCCTGCCGCAAAGCCTGGCTTACGGCCCCACCAAGGCCGCGCTCATCAACCTGGCGGAGACCCTGTACCAGGACCTGCGTGACAAGGGCATTGGCGTGTCCATCATCAACCCGGGCTTTGTGCAGACGCCGCTCACCGCCGGCAACCAGTTCAACATGCCCGCGTTGTTGACGCCCGAGCAGGCGGCCACGGCCATCGTGCAGGGATGGGCGCAGGGGGCGTTTGAAATCCACTTCCCCAAACGCTTCACAATATGGATGCAGATCCTGCGCCTACTGCCCGACCGCATGTTTTTCAATCTGGTTCGGCGAACCACCCAATGATGCCAACTGTCAATTCAGCGGCCGTGACCCGCGTCATCGCTTACTTTGAATCGCTCACGCCGCAAAGCGTGGGCGAGCTGGGTGCTTATTACGAGGCGCAGGCGCGTTTCAAGGACCCCTTCAACGACGTGCAGGGTGTGGCCGCTATCCGCCATATCTTTATCCACATGTTTGAGACACTGGAGGCACCTCGCTTTGTGATCACCGGCCAGGTGGTGCAGGACCGCCAGTGTTTCCTGACCTGGGAGTTTCGCTTTCGCTTCAAAAGCTTCTCGCGTGCCTCAGAACAAACCATTCACGGTGGCTCGCATCTGTTGTTTTCCGAACAGGGTCTGATCACGCTGCATCGCGATTACTGGGATGCAGCAGAAGAACTTTACGAGAAATTACCTTGGCTCGGCGCCTTGATGCGCTGGCTCAAGAAGCGCGCCAGCAGCTGAGGCGCCACTTCGGGCAGGCCTCTTAGTCGGCCGGGAATCTGCTGGAAACGCCGCTGGACTGCAGCTCCACTGAGCGGTGCGGCTCCCACCATGCCCGCAGGCTGGCAAACACATTTCTGCATCCCGTGCACCGGTATTGCCCGGTGGTTTGCAGCGCGCCATCCGCGGCGCGGTCAATCATCCGCTGGTAGCTGGTGGCGCCGCATTTGCAGCATTTATAGATTGTTTTGAATATGCCCATGGTGTGCGCACTGTAAGAGCGGGCGCACCAGATGGCGAATCAATTTATGTAAAACAATGTTAACGGCGTGACGCCTGGCCGTTATGCAGCACGCCGTGAGTGGCGCGCCATTCAGACCGGCAGGGTATCCGCGAAACTGGGACGCTGCATCAGCTTGTCATGCAACCGGACCAGATTGGGGTACTCGGTACGCCATTCAATCTGCGGGAAACGGAAGTCCAGATACCCCAGCGCGCAGCCCACGGCGATGTCAGCCAGGCTCAGATGAATGCCGGCGCAAAAAGGCTTTTCGCCCAGTCCCTGGCTCATGGCCTTCACGGATGCCTGCACCTTGCCCAGCTGGCGGTCGATCCAGGCCTGGCTGCGCTGTGCCTCAGTCCGCCCAGCCCAGGTGGCTTCCAGCCGCGCCAAGATCGACGCATCCAGCACGCCATCGGCCAGGGCTTCCCAGGTCTTGATCTCGGCCCGCTCGCGACCCACCGACGGAATCAGTTTGCCCACCGGTGACAGGGTGTCCAGGTACTCGACGATCACGCGCGAATCAAACAGGGCTTCGGCCCCTTCCATGATCAGGCAGGGGACCTTGCCGAGAGGGTTGGAGTCTGCAATCGTGGTCTGCGCCGCCCAGACGTCCTCGGTCACGAAGTCGTAGTCAAGTTTTTTCTCGGCCATGACGACGCGCACTTTACGCACATAAGGGCTGGAGCTGGATCCGATTAATTTCATGGGCTGTTCGTCGTTGCAGGATCGGTCATTCTATCCATTGGGGGTGTGCCAGAGCTTGCCCACGGACAAATGGTGGGCACAACTTACAATCGACCTATGACTTTTTCCGCCATCTCAGCCCTTTCACCGCTTGACGGCCGCTACGCCGCCAAGCTTGCCAAACTCCGTCCTGTCATGAGCGAGCAGGGCTATATGCAGCGCCGCGTTCAAGTGGAGGTGGCCTGGTTCATCGCCCTGAGTGACTGCGGCTTCGCCGAGTTCAGGCCACTGTCGCCCGGAGCACGCACTTACTTGCTGGGCCTGGTCAAACATTTTTCGGAAGCGGATGGCGAAGCCATCAAGACCATCGAAAAAACCACCAACCATGACGTGAAAGCCGTCGAATACTGGATCAAGTCCAAATTTGAGGCCCGGCCCGAGCTGCTCGCCGCCGGGGAGTTTGTGCACTTTGCCTGCACCAGTGAAGACATCAACAACACCAGCCACGCGTTGCAGCTGAAAGCCGGACGGGACCAGGTGCTGCTGCCGGCACTGGACGCCATCATCGCCAAGCTGCGCGACATGGCCCACGCGTTTGCCGACGTCTCCATGCTCAGCCGCACGCACGGCCAGACCGCCAGCCCCACCACCGTGGGCAAGGAAATCGCCAACGTCGTGGTGCGCCTGGTGGCCGCGCGCGACAAAATCGCCAGCATCAAGCTGATGGCCAAGATGAACGGCGCGGTGGGCAACTACAACGCCCACCTGTCGGCCTGGCCCGACTTCGACTGGGAGGCCTTCAGTCGCAAGGTGATCGAAACGCCTGAGCCGCTCGGCTTGGGACTGACATTCCAGCCGTACAGCATCCAGATCGAGCCGCACGACTACATGGCGGAGCTGTTTGACGCCGTGGCCCGTACCAACACCATCCTGATCGACTGGTCGCGCGATGTCTGGGGCTATGTCTCCCTGGGTTACTTCAAGCAAAAGCTCAAGGATGGCGAAGTGGGCTCGTCCACCATGCCGCACAAGGTCAACCCGATTGATTTCGAGAACGCCGAAGGCAACCTGGGTCTGGCCAACGCTTTGCTCCGCCACCTGAGCGAGAAGCTGCCGATCAGCCGCTGGCAGCGCGATCTGACCGACAGCACGGTGTTGCGCAACATGGGTGTGGCGCTGGGTTACGCGGTGCTGGCCTACCAGTCGCTGGGTACCGGCCTGGGCAAACTCGAAATCAATGAGGCGGCGATCGCGGCCGATCTGGACACCTCCTGGGAAGTGCTGGCCGAGCCGATTCAAACCGTGATGCGCCGCTTTGGACTGCCCCAGCCCTACGAGCAACTCAAGAAGTTCACGCGCGGCGAACCCATGACGCGTGAGTTGATGCAGGGCTTTATCGCCAACCTGGAAATACCGCAAGCCGAGAAGACCCGCCTGCTGGCCATGACCCCGGGCAGCTATACCGGCAAGGCCGCCGAGTTGGCTCGCCGCGTCTGACTATGACCCCCACGCTCGGCACTGCGTGTCCTCCCTGCCCCCGAAGTGGGCTGATCCGTCTTGGGGCGGCCCGGCGCCTGATCTGATGGCCATCAAATCCACCATCTTCAAAGCCAGTCTGCAGATCGCCGACATTGACCACGCCTACTACGCCGACCACGCGCTCACTCTGGCGCGCCACCCCAGCGAAACCGACGAACGCATGATGGTGCGGCTGTGCGCCCTGGCGCTACAGGCGCACAAGCTGCAAACCGTGTGCGGCGGCGACGGCACGCTGGCCTTTGGCGCCGGTTTGAGCGACCCCGACGAGCCGGATGTGTGGCTGCGCGACTACACCGGCCAGACCCGTCTCTGGATCGAAGTGGGCCAGCCCGAAGACAAGCCGCTGCTCAAAGCCTGTGGCAAAGCCGATGAAGTCGTGCTGTACTGCTTCAACCATGCCGCCGAGGTCTGGTGGCGCACCATGGAGGCCAAGCTGGCGCGGCCGAAAAACCTCAGTGTGTTCCGGGTGCCGACCGCCGCCGCACAGGCACTCATTCCGATGGCGCAGCGCAGCATGCAACTGCAGGCCACGATTCAGGAAGGCGTGTTGATGCTGGGCGACGGCAAACACAACGTGGACATTGAACCAGTGCGCTGGAAATAAGAGCTAAATAGGCCTCTGGCCCTCGTGGATATTGCCTAAAAAGCTATTTATTTAATAGCACGTCAGAACACCCTTCGGCCGCCCGCTCCGCATATTTGTTGAAGCGCCAGGACGTCCCCTCGATGGTGATGCGGCGCCAGGTCTGGCGTTTTTCAGCCGGGCGCATTTCCGTCCAGTACTGAACTTCGGCAAAAGTCCGCCCGCAGCCTTTGCATTCCTCGTCACCCTGGCTGGTGGAGCAGATCGCAATGCACGGCGTATCTGGCGTGGTGTCGTACCACGCCAGCCAGGCTTGCAGGGCCTGGGGCGGCATCGAGATTTCGTCGGCCTGCACCTCGTGGTAGAACACCATCAGGGCGTACACCTCGGCCAAAGCGCGGGTTTCGGGCGCCAGCGAAAAGCCGTCCGGCGAGGGTTGTCGCTCACGCCAGTAATTGATGGCCGACTCAATGTCGGTGATGTGTATGCCTGCCATGGGGGACGGATCATAGCCCGGCGCGAGGCGAACCCCACATCCACCAGAGAAAAAGCGGCAGCCACTAAAATCCGGGCTGGCACACCGTGCTCCTTTTCACCGAAATGACTCCGCCGTGACCGACTTCGACAGCCCATCGCTCGACCCTGACAACAAGATCCAGCAGCCGCGCCTGTGGCGTGGCGACGGCTGGACCGCCAGCGTCATCAAAAACGAGGACGACGATGGCTGGGCCGTCGCCATGATCAAGGATGCTGAACCCGAGCCCGCCCTGGTGGGGCCGTGGACCATGGGACGCGACAAAAAGAACCCCAAACCGCTGGACGGCCCGGCCTTCAGCACGCTGGTCAAGACGGCGAAGGAGTTTGTGCGCCGGCACGAGCAGCAACTGCACGCCACGCTGCACCAGAGCATTGCGGTGACGTCGCGGGGCGCCCGGGTGACTGTGTCACTCGACATCGTGCCCGATGAAGACAACCCCTACGCCGTCCTGACGGCACAGGATGAAGCCGGCGAGCAGCTGGCGCAGGTACGTGTGGCACCGGCTTTCAAGCTCAACCGGGCCAGCGCCACGGCCTGGGCCGACGGCAACTTTCCCAAACCGGGAACCGCGAACAATTAGCGCGAATTGACGATCATCATGGGCTGCGCGTCTCAGGGTGCTATCCTTTGAGTCATGAAACTTATTGTCAAATGGCTGCTCAGCGCAGCCGCCCTGCTGGCCGTTGCGTACATCTACAGTGGCGTCGAGGTGACCAGCTTCACGTCGGCACTGATAGCGGCATTTGTCATCGGGCTGTTCAACATGATCTTGCGCCCGGTGCTGGTGGTGCTGACCCTGCCGGTGACCGTGATCACGCTGGGTCTGTTCCTGTTCGTCATCAACGCATTGATGTTCTGGGCCTCAGCGAGCGTGCTGGACGGGTTTCATGTGCGCGGCTTTGGCGCCGCCCTGCTGGGGTCGCTGATCTACTCGGTGTTTGGTATCGTGATCGACTCAGCGATCGAGCGTCTGTTCCTTAAATAACAGTTCGACCTGTCGCTGGCGGGTGTCGATGATGGACGCGTCGATGTGGTCCGCAGCAGCTGCGCCCGCACGCCCCTGCCGTATCAGTTCCTGTGCCGCCTTGAAGCGGTCAAGCGCCGCGCCGTAATCCATGAATGCCACCTGTGTCTCGGCATCGGCGCGAATGGCACGCAAGGTCTGTCCCTGCACGGCATAGGCGCCGGAGAGCAGTTGCCAGGCCTGGCCATCACGCGGATGCGCGGCCACCCAGCCTTGCAGGCGCTGCGCGACGTCACCGGCGCGGTCGCTCTGGCCCGTTTGCGTGGCGACCTGTGCCGCCAGAAACAACTCGGGACGACGCACTGCAGCGCCTTCACCGCCGGCATTGGCTGGTCCCGCAGCCGCGTTCAACACGGCGGCCGCACGCGCTGCATCCCCCGCAGCAAGCGCCATTTCAGCCTCCAGCAAACGAGACAGGCGGGCCGCCCGCGCATCGGAGCGAACCAGCACCGTCAACCGCTCCAGGTAGGCTTTGGAAGCAGCAAAATCACGCAGGCGGCTGGCGGCGAGGGCGGCGCCATACAAGGCGGCAACCTGCCGCGGCGCGGCCAGGGTCGCCAGCTTGGCGCCGTCCGCCTCCGTCAGCAAAGCCCGCAAGGCGTCGACGCCCGGATTGGACAGCACGCGGGCACGGGCAGCGACCATCACATGCTCCAGGGCAGGGGCCGCGTCGACAGGGCTCCGTGCAGCCAGTGGCTGGCGCGACCGCATGTCAGCGATCCGCTCGGTGGTGAGCGGGTGGCTGCGCAAATAGGGGTAGGCGCCGTTGTCGTTGAGCCGCGAGGCCTGCTGCAGCTTGTCGAACATCGACACAAATCCCTGTCCGTCAAAACCCGCCTGCGTCATGACCCCAAAACCCACACGGTCGGCCTCGCGCTCCATGTCGCGGGAGAAATTGAGCTGGTTCTGCGCCGCGACGGCCTGGCCGCCCACGATCAGGGCATTGCCGGCATCGGCATTCTTGCTGGCAGCCAGCGCACCCAGAATCATGGCGCCGACCATCCAGGGCGTTTGCTGGCTCTGTTTGGCGATCAGGCGTGAAATGTGCCGTTGCGTGACGTGGCTGAGTTCGTGCCCCAGCACCGAGGCCAGTTCATCCCGGCTGCTGACGATGGCGATCAGACCCAGATGAACGCCCAAGTATCCCCCCGGCAAGGCAAAGGCATTCACGGTCCGGTCACGCCCGAGCATGATCTCCCAGGCAAAACGCTCGTCCAGCTCACTCGACAGATCGCCACGTGCGCGCGCTGCGGCCAGCAGGGGCTGCCAGATGCCCTGCACATATTCGGCCAGCACCGGGTCATCCATATAGTCCGGATCCCGGTAGATCTCGCGGGCGATACGGTCCCCCAGACGCCGCTCGGCGCTGCTCGTCATGTCACTGTTGTCACCCAGCGTAGGCAATTGGGCACTTGGCTGTGCGGACGGCGGTGGCGTTGCGGGGGCACCGCTCTGCGCCTGCAGCGAAATCGGGCTGACGACACCAAACGCTATTAAAAAAATAGCTGCTCGCGCTTTATGGACGAGGGCTAGAGCCCGATTTGATTTGAGTAGCTTGATCAAAATGAGTCCAGTGGCATGAAGGCCAGCACTTCGGCAGTCACCGGGTCCAAGAACACGGTCCAGAACGATTTGCGGCCCACCATCGGCAGGTAGACCAGCGCCTTCGGCGCTCGTCCCGTGGACGCCAGGACTCGGTCGATCTCGCTGGCCTGGTTGGCGAATCGGGTCTTTAGCGCGCTGACCGGTCGGGCTTCCCTGAGTATTTCGGGAATAGCGGCGGCGTAGGGTTGCCACAAGTTGGGCTGGGCGGAAAGGGACAAGCCCTCCAGCGCCACCAAGGTCGCATTCATTTTTTCCTGGCTGTCCCTGAAGGGGCGCAGCGACAACAGGGTCGGGCCCAAAAGCGGCAATGCGTCCACGCCGGGCGGTGTCTTTGCCAGCAACTCAAGCGGCACATCGACCGCGTGCACCACACGAAAACGGTCGTATTCAAACACCATGTGCACCGGTCGCGCGACGAATACCGTCCACAAGCCGTAGCCCAAACCACTGAGCTGGATCAACGCCACCATCACCAGGTCGCGCCGCAACTCGCGCCAGGGCTTGGCGCGGTTGAACACCGCCAAAGTGATCAGCGGCCCGAGGACGACGTCCACCGCCACCACGATCAGAAACAATTCGCGCCCCCCCGAAATCTCCCGATACGGGTAGGGATACCAGAGTCCGAACACCAGCAGGGCGGCCAGTAGCGCGATCACCAGGCTGATGCCAAAATGAATCCCGCTGGCCTTGAGGCGGTCTTTCCAGAAGAAGGCATTGCTGGTTGGCATGGTCGTATGATGCATGGCTGATATGAACGTTCTGTAAATTTGGCATTTGCCAACGGTTTTCCAACTGTAACGAAATCCCCATGAGCTCTCTCACCCATTTCGACGCCCAGGGCCAGGCCCACATGGTGGACGTGGCCGACAAGGCCAGCACGCACCGCATCGGCGTGGCCGGTGGCCGCATTGAAATGCTGCCTGCCACACTGGCGATCATCGAAGCCGGCACCGCCAAGAAAGGCGACGTGCTGGGCATTGCCCGTATTGCCGGCATCATGGCCGCCAAGAAGACCAGTGACCTGATCCCCTTGTGCCATCCGCTGGCTCTGACCCGCGTCGCTATTGATTTCGAAGCTACTCAGGGCGATTCGGCGACGGTTAGCAGCATATTCTGCACTGCGACGGTGGAAACCGTGGGCCCCACCGGCGTGGAGATGGAAGCCCTGACCGCCGTCCAGGTGGCGCTGCTGACCATTTATGACATGTGCAAGGCCGTGGATCGCGGCATGACGATCACCGGCGTCCGGCTGATGGAAAAGCACGGCGGCAAGTCGGGCAGTTTCATCAACGCTGCCTAGGTCGTTGATTGGAAAGGGGGTTTTTGCCCCATTGAAAATCTGCGGCACGGCTGCATGGTGCGGGCGTCGCTCTCCCCCCCAAAAAAACCGCCCTGCCACATTTGTGTATTCGCGTTTTTCTTTTCCCAGCGCGCATGACTTTCGGGAAATGCCGCCCGATAACGCACCAGGTAGTAAGACGCTTCCTCTTCGCGCCCCAGCAGAACGGCGCTCTCAATCAGCTTTTCGATGACACGCGGTTCGGGTGAGAAATGCAGCACTGCCTTTGCGAGGTCATTGATGTGCGCCGCATTGTCGATGGTCAACCGCGTGGTGGTGAGTTCTGCAAAGCGCACCTGATTCTGAAACAACCTCGAGTCACGAACCTTCGCCAGGGTGTTGTCGCGATAGGCCTCTGAGCGCATTTTGGGAATCAGGTAGATCTGGCTGACGCGGTGATAGTCCCAGGCGGCATAGGCAGTAAACATCATCAAAACAAGAGCTACGACAATACGGATACCACGGGCCAGGGCCCGATTTTCATGGATGCTCGGATCTGCTTTTTTTGCCGCAAGGGCCGAGCGCACCGGGGGAGTCATCCACAGCAAGCCAATGCAAAGCCCAAACGCCATCTGGAACGGCCCGTACCACAGCGGGTATTCCAGCATGCTGTGCAGCAGAATGACAGCCAGCACAGCCCAAGCCATCTGGCGGGTCGCGTCAAACTCACGCCAAGGTTTGGCGCGCCACACTAGCCAGAGCGCGCCACCGCAAACAGCCAAGGCAAGCGGAACTCCAAGTTCTACGGCCAGATGCAGAGGCAGGTTATGGGCGTTGTCAAGAATTTCGCAAAAACGCGGACCGGGGTAGAGCGTGATGAAGTGCGCAAAATCCAGCTCACCCCAGCCCCAGCCAAGCCAGGGTTTTTCGGCGATCAAATGCAGCACATTACGCCACAGCGTCAGGCGGCTAGCGCAGACCGGGTCACCGGCATGCAAGCGCGCCAGAATGCCCGTGGCTTTTGGGTCAAGGCCTGCCAATGCAGGCAAGGCCAATGCAGCGATGCAATAAGCCAACGTGGCGGCCACCAGCACGCGACGCGTATCAGTATGCCGCCAGCCACCCCAGTTCAAGACCATCGCCACCAACATCACGAGCTGCACTAGTCCTGTGCGCGAAGATGACGCAGCATTGCCGATCGCCAGGAGAGCTGCCACTGGTGCCGCAAATGGCCAGTTAAGGGGAGTTGAACGCCATGTGCCATCAGATGCAGTGGAAATAGTTTGGGCACGGGCAACCCACCACAGCAAGGCCGCCAGCCCGATGTTGGTCAGGCCTGCAAACTGGTTGCGCTGACGCAGGTTGGCATACGCCTCGCCCAGAGCGGTACTGTTGACCCACGGTGACAGCAGCTGTGCGACACCAAAGTATTGCAGCAAGCCCATCATGCAGCTTATCAAGGCCACGCCAACCCACGCCCCGGCCGACTGTTTGATCAAGCTGTCCGCGTCCAATCGCCACGAAAAAGCCAGCAACACCAGGGCCACACACCCCAGCGTGACCAGACTTTGCACGACCGGCGGGGATGGGCCTATGGCGAAGGGGTTGAGCCACGGCAGCGCAAGAGCCAGCAGCACGAGGGCCTTACTGGTTGACAGGGCGACTAACTTCATTCCAGCATTTGAGCAGACTCGAACGGCACCAGCACGGTTCAATGCGGGCGAACTGAAAGGCAGGTGCCGACACACGGTTCAGACCCACTCCGCGTTGCGTCAAGGCAAGTTCAGACCACGAAGCTGAGGGTATTCTTCGTTTGCCAGATTGACCCAACTTTTTTTGATCTGCGCATATGTCTGCTCTCCATGTAGTGCTCGCATAACGCGCAACTGACGAACTGCTTCATCTGGGTGGCCGTTCAGTGCTAGCGATAGTGCGTAGCGATTTTGGGTTGCTGGCCAAGGGAAACGTATCGCGACTTTTTTGGCCAGATCCAATTCAGCCGCAGTCATATCAGGCTTGGGTACGATTCGGCCCCCACTTAACAACGCGTCGAGTTGCGTCAAAAGGACCACCTGCGGCCTTTGATAACTCGACGGAGTTTTTCCAATTCGAAGCGCCTCGAAGCGCACCACGCGAAAATCTTCTTCGATCGCCATGTATTCAACAACAGACCAGGCCATCACTGCCGTGGTGATTGACAGCATCGCTGCCACTGGTTTCACGCCCAGGCGAAATGCCGGTTTACCCCCCGTCATTCCCTCCAGTGCGCCCAGCGCGAACATCACAGGGGCCAGAAAGTACGCGTAAGCAAACGGGAACTCCAACATTGAATGCACCGCCACCGGCAATGTGACCGCCAGACAGTACCAAGGCAGCAGTTGATTGACAGCCCGTATCCGTCGCCACAGCCAGACAGCCGTGATCAGCACCCCAACCGCAGCAAGCGGCACACCGACACCCAGAGCCAAATCCAACAAAATATTATGGCTGTAGGTGAACGCTTCACTCGTGGCGTAAGCGTGCGCCACAGCGTTGAGCGCGTCCGAAACCCGACCAATACCCCAGCCCCACCAGGGCTGTAGCTCCAACGCGTCAAGCAGTTGAGGCCACACGATCAGACGCGTTCCAGGCTTCGTATTCACTGCCGCGCTGCTGCCCGACATCTCCATTGCGCTGATCAATACTGGCCATAGCCAAAACAGACATAAGAAGCTAAGCGTCGAAAGCGCCATCACCCAAGCTCTCAACTGAAAACCGACCACCCTGCGTTTTGCATAGAACCAAAACACCAGGATAAAAAAGCTTAAGACGCCGGTACGCGATTCCGTAGCCGCCAAGCCAATAGTCAAGGTAAAAAGGATCAAGGCTGCGGCAAGCGCGGGGAGCATCCTGGACTCATACAAGAACACCAGACTGGCGATACCCATCAAAAGCAAGGTGGCGAGCTGGTTGGGTTGCCCGATATTGCCGCCCGGGCGGCGCAATTCCGGCATCCTGCTAATCCAGCTGGCGCCTTCCCACAGGTCAAACACCTGCGCCAATGCCACCACAGTCGACATGAATGCGGCCGCCAATAACGTAAATGCCATCAGCGTCACTGCGGCGTCGCTCTGGTCGCTTGCGGTCTTTCCAGATCCGGCCTGCACGGCAACTGCCTGTCGACCGTAGGCAGCCCCCAGGCTCAAACAAATGATACACAGCAACAAATAGAACCCGATCACCAGGGCATCACCCGCAAAGGTGATCAAACCGACGGTCATCTGCAGCGCGGCAATTACACCCAACGCGAGAATAGGCAGCGTTGACACCGGGAACCACAGCGCCCCGGAGTCCTTCTTTCTGGCGACCTCAAACAAACCACGCCATGCCAATAGCAGTGCTGCGAAAAATGACAACCACTCGCTATGCCAGCTGACCCAGGGCAGAAAGTGGAGCGGCATCATCCAGCTTGCAGCGAGGCATAACAGCGCAATATATTTGATCATGAATGGTCGATTGGTTCGGTGACACGCTTCGTCCTACCGACTTGGAAAACTGAGTGTCACGCTGAAGATCGCTTATTCCTCTTCGTGCGACGCGTGACCATCGTAGTCACTGAACAAGGCTCGGATGACAGTTTTATTGTCCGTCTGTCAGTCTCCCTCCGGCAGGGGAACTCGACCATAGTCCTGCCTGAGCTCAACATATATCCCAGCAACAAAAAAAGGGGCTCAAGCGAGCCCCTTGGAAGACGGAGGGAAACTCCGCGCTTGCCTCAACTTTATTAAGGCAAGAAAGTGGTTTGGGTACCCACAGTGGTGTCACGGCAAGAGCCCGGCAAGTATTTGGCTGGCATCACCGGATTGGGAGCGGCGCTTGGGCCGCAGTTCCATGCAGCGACCGAATTGCCCGCCACTGGAGGCATAACGCTTGGCGCCAAGATCACGCCAGCACCGGTAGGTATGTTCGGATTGATCGTGGTGCCTGTTCCCACTACGAAAATAGCGCCATTGGCGTTGGTCTGAACCTTGGCGACATACTTGGACGTGGTCGTGGACGACTCGCAGCCCCAGTTGCCAGCAGTCGGGAGTGAGCCCGTTTGCGAAGTCTGGACCGATTCAGTGACACCGGTGCGGCAAGCGGAAGCCGCCAGAATCAACTCGGACACCTTGGCACGCACGGTGTAATCCTGGTAAGCAGGCAACGCCACCGCAGCCAAAATACCAATAATCGCAACCACGATCATCAATTCGATCAGGGTAAAACCCTTTTGCATAGAACGCTTCATGAATAGCTCCTTAGTGAAAAAACAAGATCCGACAATGGGACACTTGTACTCAGCAGATTCTGTGCCAAGCCTTCCAAGCCTCGAATTTGCCTGTTTTCCTGAGGAAATCGCCTGATTCACGGGAAAATGTGACGTCTCTTGTCTGCTTTCAACCCAGGCGTGACATTTTTGTCAGCCCATTCTGGTCACTTACTTGATGCAGACCGACCTGACCATCTTGATATCCGTCAGACCCATCATGATTTTCTCCATGCCGTCCATCTTCAGGGTGCGCATGCCACCCTCCACGGCAGCGGCAAAGATCTCGGCTACGCGGGCCCGCTCCTGGATGAGCTTCTTGATGTCGTCATCGGCGATCAGCAGTTCGTGCAGGCCAATGCGCCCCTTGTAGCCGGTCTTGTTGCACTTGTCGCAGCCAACATGGCGGTAGAACTTGAGTTGCCCGTCCAGGCCATAGGCCTCCACCCAGCTGTCCAGCAATTTCTGGGTTTCGCCTTCATAGTCGGCCTTCCAGGCCTTGGAATGCCGTAGCTCTTCAGCGTACTCGGCCAAAAACCGCTTCAGCTCCGAGCCGTCGGGTACATACGATTCCTTGCAGTCGCACAGCTTCTTGGCCAGCCGCTGCGCCAGAATGCCCAACAAGGCATCCGCGAAGTTGAAAGGGTCCATGCCCATATCCAGCAAGCGCGTGATGGACTCGGGCGCCGAGTTGGTGTGCAGGGTCGAGAACACCAGGTGGCCGGTCAGCGAGGCTTCCACGCCCATGGCCACCGTTTCTTTGTCGCGCGATTCACCGACCATGATGATGTCGGGGTCGGCCCGCAAAAAGGCCCGCATGATCAACGCGAAGTCGATGCCGGCTTTGCGGTTGATCTGGACCTGGCGAAGCCCATTTTGCGTGATTTCGACCGGGTCTTCCGCGGTCCAGATTTTGGTATCTGGCGTGTTCAGGTGCTTGAGGATGGAGTGCAGCGTGGTGGTCTTGCCAGAACCGGTCGGACCACACACATAAAACAAGCCGTAGGGCTTCTCGATCGTCCGCACCACCCGCTCTTTGTTATGCGGGGTCAGACCGAGCTTGTCCAGCGGAATCGGTTCACCGGCGGCCAGGATTCGCATCACCACGTCTTCGACACCGCCGGCCGACGGAATGGTGGCCACCCGCAGCTCGATGTCAATCGGGCCATATTTCTTGAACTTGATCTTGCCGTCCTGCGGCTTGCGGCGCTCTGAGATGTCGAGGTCGCACATGATCTTCAATCGGGTCACCATGGCCTGGCGGAAATGCGCTGGCACCTCGATATAAGGCATCAACGTGCCGTCAATACGAAACCGGATGCCGGTCTTGAGCTTGCCCGGCATCGGCTCAATGTGAATGTCGGAGACCTTCTGGTGGTAGGCGTCGATGATCACCTTGTTGACAAACTTGACCAGTTCATTGTCGGCTGCCGCCGACTCCAGCGAGTCGTCATTGCTGCCGTCATCCATGGGAGCGCCATCCATGTCGGCCAGCAGCTCGTCAATGGACCCGCCTTCAACCCCTGCGCCGAATATCTGCGCCAGTGTTTCCGCAAACTCGGTCTGGGTAGTCACCCGGTAAGCGAACCGGTTGGTGCGCGGGAACACCTGCGGCACCACCCGGGAGCCGCGCACGGCCTCCGGGTCCACACACATGATGACGAGGCCCTCGGGCGACTCTTCCAGCGGAATCCAGCCCTCCTCTTCAATGAACTCGCGCTTCAGCGAGCCGTGCAACATTTCTGAACGAATGCGGCCCGCATTGAACGGCTCGTACGGGACACCAAAGAACTTGGCCAGCGAGGGGCCAATCTGGGCGGGGCGCAGCTTGAATTGCGCCATCAGGACATGCTCAACGGGCTTGCCGTCATGGCGCGCTTCCTGCAGGCACTGCTGAAGCTCCTCGTCCGTCATCACGCCATCCGCCACCAGACCATCGTATTTGGTCGCCTTGCGTCGCCCGCCGTCGTCAGCCTTCTGCACACGTTGCCGAATGGCGGTGGCCAGCGTCTTGCACAGCTGCAACACGCCCTCGACTTCAAGGTCACCAAAGGGCTGATCGTTCTTGTTGTTGATGACCTGCAGCACGCCATGAAGCCGGCTCCCCTCCAGAATGGGCGCCACCAGCATCTGACGGGTCCGGTAACCCGAGCGCTTGTCCACTTCTTTCAGGAAGGTCAGGGCTGGATGAATCTGCTTCAGCGCGTCGTCGTCGTAAACGTCTGGCAGGTTGAGCAGCTGCTTGCTGAAGGCCGCGTACCCCGCGATGCTTTGCGGCGTGATCGGCAAGCGGAGGTCGCGGCTGCTGTTCAGGCCAGTTTTAACCTTGGAAACAATGGCGGACTGGTCATCATTGACGACGTACAGCGTCAGGCGATCCGCATTGAACAACTTGCAGATATCCTGGCTGGCCTCCAGCATGATCTGCTCAAGATTTTCGGTTTCATGAATGCGGGCGGTGACAAGTTGCAGCTGCTTGTAAAAAAGCGCCTCAAATGTCATCCCCCGTTTTTCGGCAGGCAGCTTCTGGGACTCAAAAAAGGCCTGTTCGGAACTTTGTTCTGATCCTGCGGGTTTCATCACTGCACTCACAAATCAAACTCCTGACCCGCCCGCAACAATCGATACATCCTTGTATCGATGGTCAGGCCTGAACAAACTGCATCTGGGTACCCGCAAGCTCGATCAGGTCCCCATTCTTCAACGCAACCGGTTCCGTCCCGATCGGCGCGCCATTGAGCGCCGGGTTGCCTGCGCCTTCGACGTGGTGCACGACAAAACCGCGCTGGCGGCGCGTAATCGCCGCGACCGCCACACCGGGTTTACCGATCGTGGTCACCACTTTGGTCAAGGGCACCTCGCGGCCGGCCGCCGCACCGGACAAGACCTTGATCGCTGCATGAACAGCATCCGCGCCCCCGGAGAGACCCCCGAAACCGGACGGGACGCCCGATGGCGCTGTCGAACCAGGTGCCAACCCAGCAGAACCGGCTTTGAACATCATGGTCTTCTCAAAACCGTCGCCTGCGACGTCATTGACAAACTTGATCTTGTACTTGCCCACCTCGACGGAGTCCCCGTTCTGAAGCAACTGCTTCTTGGCAGCTTTGCCATTCACGTAGGTGCCGTTGGTACTGTTGAGATCTTCCAGATAGACTTCGCTGCCTACCATCTGCAACACGGCATGCTCGCCGCTCACGGCCAGATTGTCGATCACGATATCGTTATAGGGTCGCCGCCCCAAGGTTGTCCGGTCTTTGGTCAATTGGACTTCCTTGATGACAACACCGTCGATCGACACGATCATTTTCGGCATGACCGACTCCTGTTCCTGAAACTTGTTATTGGAAATTTCATAAGCCTGCTATTTTCCAAGCAATCTGGATATTAACCCGCGCCTCTCAGGCGCACTCGCCGCCCGGGTCAACAATACCGTGATGTTATCCCGCCCACCATTTTCATTGGCCGCGGAAACCAAATCTGCTGCCATCTTCTCCAGCGACGCGCCATTTTGCAGAATACGCGCAATCGCCGCGTCGCCCATCATGTCAGAAAGTCCATCGGAACACATCAAGTAGATATCACCCGCCTCAACATGATGCTCATTGAGATCCAGCATCACGTCACTTTCGACGCCCATTGCCCGCGTCACCAGATTCTTGTTTGGCGACAGTGCGGCCTGCTCAGGCGTCAACAACCCGGCGTCCATCTGTTCCTGCAAGAGTGAGTGGTCTTTCGTGATCTGCAACAACTCGGTGCCACGCAAGCGGTAGCAGCGCGAATCCCCGATATGCCCCAACATCAGCCGCGCTTCCTGAAAGACGCCGACGACCAGCGTTGTCCCCATGCCCGAATACTGTGGGTTGGCGGTCGATGCATTGAAGATCGAGCGGTTGGCATTGTCAACACAGATCTCGATGGCGCGCCTGATTTGTCCGGCATTGGCGTGCTCGCCAGCCTCGGACAGCCACCGGGCCAATTCAGACTTGATAAACGCGGTGGCCATGCCGCTGGCAATCTCACCCGCGTTATAGCCCCCCATGCCATCAGCGAGGACAGCCACGTTCGTGGCATCATCAAACGCAACTGAGTCTTCGTTGTTTTCCCGGAGCTGGCCTGGATCGGTTTGCGCGCAGAATGTGTAATTCATGGTGTTTCGGGCTGTGGTTCCAGGTCGATTGGGTTGCCACCCGATAATACCGCCCGCAAGTCCCGGGCCAACTGGTCCCCATCCTGATATCTGGCTTCTGGTCGTTTGCGGAGTAACACGGCCACCAGTTTTGCCAGCCCTTCGGGCAAGTCCTTGCGGAGGATACGAATGTCAGGAGCATCCTGCTTGACAATCTTGTCCATCAACTCGGCCATAGAGTCACCCCGGAATGGCAGCACGCCCGCGAGCAGTTGGAACAGCGTGACGCCCAGCGAATAGAGATCCGAGCGGCCATCCACCTTGTTACCGGCGAGTTGTTCGGGCGACATGAAACTGGGCGTGCCCAGGACCAGGCCGGTGCGGGTCTTGCTTGAATCAGTGATGCGTGCGATGCCAAAGTCAGTGACCTTCACCGTGTCGCTCCCGGATTCATACATGATATTGGCCGGCTTGATGTCGCGATGCACGACATTGTGCCGATGCGCGTAGGCCAGTGCCTGCGCTACCCGCGCCACGATGGAGAGTACCGTCGGCACCGGTAACAACTGGCCGTCCTTGCAGCAGCTCACCAAGTCTGCGCCTTTGATGAATTCCATGGCGATATACGCCAGATCATGTTCTTCGCCGGCATCAAATATCGTGACGATGTTCTGGTGCTGCAAACGCCCGGCCGTCTCCGCCTCACGAAAAAAGCGCTCGCGGGCATCGACCAGGGCCGCGCCGTCAAACTCCTGGCCCAAGGCCATGGTTTTAATGGCCACGACCCGACCGATTTTCGGATCCTTGCCCAGGTACACGACCCCCATGGCACCCTTGCCAATCTCCTTCTCAACCTGATAGCGGCCCAAAGAAGCAGTTGACGGCAGATGCTGCGACCGCGCCACCTTGGCTTTGAGGTCCTTGTAGCTCCCGTCATAGGCCGCCATGTGTTCGTATACAGCGTCGGCCTTGTTGAACTGGCGCTGGCGCTCAAAATCGAGTGCCAGTCCGTACAAATCGCCCATGACGGCGTCGTCCATGGGCACACGGCGAAACCGGTCAAACGCGAGGTCGAGTTGGCCCTGACCCTGCAGGGCGAGCCCCATCATCCGGCTGGTCTGCGCCGACGCCTGCTCAGACTCGGGCTCGCGCACCGGCCTCGACAAGAGCCGTTGACTGGTCAATGCCAGATGCGCAAGGACCAGAACTGCCGCCGGGAATACCATTTTGAGCCACAGGGCCGCACCTGCCAGCAGGCCGAATTCAACCCCCAATAAACCAGTGAGAAACAGGACGGTGAGTAGGGCGGCCGCTCCCGTGGACAGGCGGGGCAATACCGCGATGACGTAGGCGCACACCAGAAGGAGCGCACCCAGCGTCGCCCAATCGCCCCAGGCCGGCCGGACAATGAAATGCCCGCCCAGAATGCTGGAAGTGATGTGGGCAACAGCTTCTGCCGGCGACAGCGCGGGATTTCCGGGCGCCGCGAACGGGGTCACCAGGCCTGCTGCCGTGAGGCCGATCACAACCGTCTTGTCCGCATACTTGGCGGCAGGGATTTTTCCGGAAAGCACATCCTCAAACGAGTCCAGGGCAAACGCCGGATTCCCGCTGCGCCCTTTGTAGAAACGCGGCAGCATGCGCGCATCCCCGGCCGTCGGGATGCGCAACTTGCCGATTTGCACGGAGTCACCCTCACGCAGCCTGATATCGGCCGGGGTCGCATTGAGGCTTCGGACCGCGGCCAGGAGCGCCAGCGACGGCATCGCTTTGCCATTGTGGTTCACCAGCAGGGCTTCCTGCCGCACGATCCCGTCGGCATCCGGTTGCCAACTCAAATGCCCGACCCCGGCGGCGGCTGTCTCCAGGCCTTCGATCGGTTTTTGCCCTGGCGTGAAATGCGAGGGGATGATCACGTTGCCGGCACTCTTGATGCTGGCGGCCAACTGGCCGTCGGTGTCGAGCGCCGCTTCAGCCTCGGCAATGAGCCGCGCCAACTGCTCTTGGGCCACAGATGGCGGGCTGGCGGCATCCGCGGTGGTGGCCAGTACCTCCTTCATTCTGCGAATAAAGCTCAGGCCACGATCAAGCTGGGGCTCCGAAAAATAGACCGTGTGAACAATGGTGTGTGCTTTGGCCGCCGCCAACTGGTCAATCAGTCGGGCATGGATATCACGGGACCAAGGCCAGTGGCCGAGCCTGGCAATGCTCTGCTCATCGATGGCAATAACGGCAAGTTGACCGGCGGGCTGGGGCGACACGATCGTGCTGGCAACGTCGTAGAAGCGGCGCTCTAGCGCGCCGACCAGGTCAGTCGCCAGATGAAGCACGGTCACGACAGCCACCACCAACACGCTGGTGAACCAGTCGGCCCGCCAGAACGGTTTTTGCCTGGTTGATGAAGAAATTGCCACTTGCCGCCTCTGCCCAAATTGCCATCCCGCAAAGGTCAGCAAGCAGCATCCGGCACGAAATCACGCCATCAGGATGCTGCAGTAAGCGCGTAACCTTAGCAGACGCCGTTCGCGCCAACAAGGAAATGAGTCACGCAATTTTGTCTTTTCTTTGCCACACATTGCGGCCATGCACCCGGTCAGCTTGCCGGTTGCGCGCGTTTTTTAAGAACAGTGCCCACAAGAAAGACACTTAGAGCACCCACAAGACCCAGACCGTAGTTCCACGTGGTTGTTTGCGGCAGCCAATCCCGCACCGCCGGATCGCTGTGCGCCATGGTGCCCGCGATCCAGCCCAACAGCATGCCGCCGATCGTGATGATGGCCGGGAACCGGTCCATCAGCTTGAGAACCATCTGGCTACCCCCAATAATGATGGGAATGCTGACCAGCAGACCGAATATCACCAGCGGCAACTGGTGCTGGGATGCAGCGCCCGTGGCCGCCCCGGCAATGGCAATGACATTGTCGATGCTCATGACCAGATCCGCGACGATCACGGTTTTGACCGCAGCCCACAGTTTGTCGCTGCCCTGGATATTGGAATGACCTTCTTCTTCAGGCACCAGCAGCTTGACGCCGATCCACAACAACAAAGCGGCGCCCACCAGCTTCAGAAACGGCACCTGCAGCAGAGTCAAGGCGAAGGCAATGAGGATGACCCGCAGAACAATCGCGCCGGCCGTGCCCCACAAAATTCCCTTGGTGCGCTGATGCGGCGGCAACTGCCGACACGCCAAGGCGATGACGACGGCGTTGTCGCCGCCCAACAAGATGTCGATCATGATGATCTGACCAACAGCAACCCAGAAATGAGCGGTGAAGAACTCTTCCACGATTTTCTTTCTCTATAGATGCCCGGGGCATATAAACGACCAAGCCGGATTGTCCCTCAGGAAACCCGGCTTGGTATTGTGGGAAACCGCAGGTCCGCGGCCCCGGCAGGTCTGCTCGTTACGCCTTACAGCAGAGCCTTCAGCAATTTGGCCATTTCGGACGGATTGCGCGTGATCGTGAAACCGCACTCTTCCATCACTGCCAGCTTGGCATCGGCCGTGTCGGCACCGCCGGAAATCAAGGCACCGGCATGGCCCATGCGCTTGCCCGCAGGTGCCGTCACGCCGGCGATGAAACCGACGATCGGCTTCTTCATGTTGAGCTTGCACCAGCGTGCCGCTTCGGCTTCGTCCGGGCCACCGATTTCGCCAATCATGATGACGGCGTCGGTATCCGGGTCGTCATTGAAGGCCTTCATGATGTCGATGTGCTTGAGGCCGTTGATGGGGTCGCCACCAATGCCCACCGCACTGGACTGGCCCAGACCGATTTCCGTCAACTGCGCCACGGCTTCGTAGGTCAGCGTGCCGGAGCGGCTGACCACGCCAATGCGACCCTTGCGGTGGATGTGCGCGGGCATGATGCCGATCTTGATTTCGTCAGGGGTGATCAAACCCGGGCAGTTGGGGCCCAGCAACAGGGTTTTCTTGCCGCCAGCCGCTTCTTTGGCGCGCATCTTGTTGCGCACTTCGAGCATGTCACGCACCGGGATGCCTTCGGTGATACAAATCGCCAGATCCAGGTCCGCCTCAACGGCTTCCCAAATCGCGGCCGCTGCACCTGCTGGTGGCACATAAATCACCGACACGGTGGCGCCGGTTTGGTTGGCGGCTTCCTTGACGGAGGCGTAGATCGGGATGTTGAAAATCGACTCGCCGGCCTTCTTGGGGTTCACGCCCGCGACGAAACAGTTTTTGCCGTTGGCGTATTCCTGGCATTTCTCGGTGTGGAACTGACCGGTCTTGCCGGTGATGCCCTGGGTGATGACCTTGGTGTCTTTATTGATGAGGATCGACATGATGGTTCCTTATGCGGCGGCTTTGACGGCGGCAACCACTTTTTGGGCCGCATCGGCCATGGTGTCAGCGGTGATGATCGGCAGACCGGACTCGGCCAGCATCTTCTTGCCCAGATCTTCGTTGGTGCCCTTCATGCGCACGACCAGCGGCACACTCAGGTTGGTCGCCTTGCAGGCCGTGATCACGCCGGTGGCGATGGTGTCGCACTTCATGATGCCGCCGAAGATGTTGACCAGAATGGCCTTGACCTTCTTGTTTTTCAGCATGATCTTGAAGGCTTCGGTCACCTTCTCGGGGGTGGCACCGCCGCCCACGTCCAGGAAGTTGGCGGGTTCGGCGCCAAACAGCTTGATGGTGTCCATGGTGGCCATCGCCAGACCGGCACCGTTGACCAGGCAACCGATGTCGCCGTCCAGGCTGATGTAGGCCAGGTCAAACTTGCTGGCCTCGACTTCGGCCGGGTCTTCTTCGTCCAGATCGCGGTAAGCCACGATTTCCGGGTGGCGGTACAGGGCGTTGGCGTCAAAGTTGAATTTGGCGTCAATGGCCTTGATGTTGCCGTTGCCTTCGAGAATCATCGGGTTGATTTCAACGAGGGAGGCATCGGTGTCCATGTACACCTTGTAGATCTTTTGCAGCACATCCACCGCCTGGGCGGTGGAGCCGGCGGGGACACCGATAGCGTCAGCGAGCTTTTTGGCTTGCGCGTCGGTCAGGCCGGTGGCCGGATCAACGATTTCGGTGATGATCTTTTCGGGGGTGGAATGGGCCACTTCCTCGATGTCCATGCCGCCCTCGGAGGAGACGATCATGGCCACGCGCTGCGAGGCACGGTCGGTCACGGCCGACACGTAATATTCCTTCTTGATGTCAGCGCCTTCTTCGATCAGCAGGCGGCGGACCTTCTGGCCTTCGGGGCCAGTCTGGTGCGTGATGAGCTGCATGCCCAGGATCTCACCGGCCAGCTGTCTGACGTCCTCAATGGAGCGGGCCAGCTTGACGCCACCGCCCTTGCCGCGTCCACCGGCGTGAATCTGCGCCTTGACAACCCACACCGGGCCGCCCAGTTTTTGAGCGGCTTCCACCGCTTCTTGAACGGTGAAAGCCGGAATGCCGCGCGGCACCGGCACACCAAATTGACGCAAGATTTCCTTGCCTTGGTATTCGTGGATCTTCATGAGGACTCTCTCAGGAATGGGTGATTTTTATCCGTCAACAAAGCTGATGGGCTCGGCGGCGGGCACTGGACAACGCAGCCATGGAATGTATCATGTTGCAACGCACCAAACTTTGATCAGCCTTACAAGGCATCTTTGCCGACGCCAACCGGAATTCACCATGCACAAGATCTTCATTGACGGCGAAGCCGGCACCACCGGCCTTCAAATTCGGGAACGCCTGCAAACGATGGCTGGCGTCGAGCTGGTCAGCATCGCCCCCGAGTTGCGCAAGGACGCGGGCGCCAAACGCGCCTTGATGGCGCAGGTGGACCTGGTGGTGCTTTGCCTGCACGACGACGCCGCGATTGAATCGGTCGCCATGATCGATGACATGGCGAAGACCACAGGCCAGATGGGCCCCAAAATTATTGACGCCTCCACCGCGCACCGCACGGCGCCGGGCTGGGTGTTTGGATTTCCGGAACTCGTGGCCGGGCATGGCGCTCTGGTCGCCCAGTCGCGCCGGGTCGCCAACCCGGGCTGCTATGCCACCGGCGCCATCGCGCTGATTCGCCCGCTCATTGATGCGGGCCTGATGCCGAAGGACTTTCCGCTCACCTTGCCGTCGGTCAGCGGCTATTCGGGCGGCGGTCGCAGCATGATCGAGGCCTACGAAAAAGGGGAGGCACCCGCTTTTGAGCTGTATGGGCTGGGATTGAAGCACAAGCACATTCCCGAAATCATGAAATACACGGGCTTGACGCGGCGTCCCGTCTTCATCCCCTCGGTCGGCAATTTCAAGCAGGGCATGCTGGTGCAATTGCCGCTGCATCTGGACCTGCTGCCGGGCCAGCCCAGCGCGCAGGACTTGCACGCGGCACTGGCGAAACACTATGCGGGCAGCGAATGGGTCAGCGTCGAGCCCGCCACGCCCGACAACAAGCTCGATGCGCTGGCACTGGTCGACACCAACAAAATGGAACTGCGCGTGTTTGCCAACCAGGGAAGTGATGATGGCTTTCAACACGCCGTGCTGGTGGCGCGGCTCGACAACCTGGGCAAGGGCGCCAGCGGTGCCGCCGTGCAAAACCTCAAGTTGATGCTGGGGCTGTAGCGAGTCGCTTGTTGCTACGTAATTGATAGCGATTCGCGCTTATGTGACGGGGGATAACGCCACATTTTGCTATAAATCATTCGTCTGACCCGCCGTCAACAATTCGCCGGATCACATCGCCGCCAAAGCCGCGCGACGCCAGAAAACGCATCTGTTTGGCGGCGGCCTGGGCGTCTGCCGGCGGCTCGCCAAACTTTTTGCGCCAGACCTCCAGCGCGCGCGCGCGCTCGGTGGCCTGCAAACCCGCAAGGACCTCGTTGACGGCCTCCGGGTCCAGGCCCTTGCCCTGCATTTCCTGCCTGATGCGCGCCGCGCCCAGTTTGGCGGCGCGGCGGTGAACAATGGATTCAATCACCCGCTGCTCGTTGATGAAGCCTTTGGCCTGCAGTTCATCGAGCGCCCGGGCCAGCGTGCCGGGCTCTTCTTCAAAGCTGATGAGCTTGCGCTCCAGCTCGGCACGCGAGTATTCGCGACCGCTGAGCAGCCGCAGGGCGCGGCCCTTGAGGGAGGGTTTGGCAAATGACATGTTGCGCTCGGTCCGAAACACACGCTGCGCAAGATGCTATTGTTTTAATAGCATCTTGCGCATATTCCACGAGGGCTAAGCGGCTTTTTTGCTTGATGCTTTGGCCTTGACTTCCGGCTCGTCCGCACCCGGCAACACGGGAATGCCGAGCGACGCGCGCACCTTGTTCTCGATCTCGCGCGACAACTCGGGGTTTTCGCGCAGGAACTCGCGGGCGTTGTCGCGGCCCTGGCCGATTTTTTCGCCGTTGTAGGCATACCAGGCACCCGACTTGTCGAGGATGTTGGCATTCACGCCCATGTCGATGATCTCGCCGTGGCGGCTGATGCCCTCGCCGAACAAGATATCGAACTCGGCCGTCTTGAACGGGGACGCCACCTTGTTTTTGACGACCTTGACTTTGGTTTCATTGCCGATGGCTTCGTCACCTTTCTTGATGGTGCCGGTGCGGCGAATGTCCAGCCGTACCGAGGCGTAGAACTTCAGCGCATTGCCGCCGGTGGTGGTCTCGGGGCTGCCAAACATGACGCCGATCTTCATGCGGATCTGGTTGATGAAGATCACCATGCAGTTGGTCTTCTTGATGTGGGCGGTGAGCTTGCGCAGAGCCTGACTCATCAGCCGCGCCTGCAGGCCGGGCAAGGAATCTCCCATTTCGCCTTCGAGTTCGGCTTTCGGGGTCAGGGCCGCGACCGAGTCGACCACGATCAGATCGACCGCGCCGGAACGCACCAGGCTGTCCACAATTTCCAGCGCCTGCTCGCCGGTGTCGGGCTGAGAAATCAGCAAATCCTGCAGATTCACACCCAGCTTCTGGGCGTACTGGATGTCCAGCGCATGTTCGGCATCCACAAAGGCGCATTGGCCGCCGATTTTTTGCATCTCGGCAATCACTTGCAGGGTCAATGTGGTCTTGCCGCTTGACTCCGGGCCATAGATCTCGACCACGCGTCCACGCGGCAAGCCGCCCACGCCCAAAGCGATGTCCAGCCCCAGCGAACCGGTGGACACCACCTGGATGTCTTCGATGACCTCACCCTCGCCCAGGCGCATGATGGTGCCCTTGCCAAACTGTTTCTCGATCTGGGCCAGCGCCACTTGCAGGGCTTTGGCTTTTTCGCTGTTGGCGGGAGTCAGGGCTTTAACGGGTGCGTCCATGAAAATTTCCTTCAATATCAATTGGTTAAGTCGGGACCAAGTCTGGCGCACCCTCTGGTGTTAATGACAGGCTGGATGCTTGAACAGTAGTTTATATCCTGCGGTTCGAACCTGTAAACAGTTTTTTTAGTCAATTTGGTTTACTATTTGAAAAACCAGTTTTCATCATGTCTGACACCCCCTCCCTGCACGACGATGGCTGGCGACAAGCGCACGTGGGTCACTGGATGAGCCAGGCGCTGCAGCGCTTTGATGCGCGGGTGCTGTCCCTGATGGCCCGCAATGCAGAAGTCCCGCTGGCGCTGTCCAATCTGGCGGCGCGGGGGAACTTAAGCGCCTCCCACATCCACATCACCCGGCATCTGGCGCTGGAGGGCTCGCGCCTGACCGACCTGGCCCAACGCGCCAACATGAGCAAACAGGCCATGGGCAAGCTCGTCGAGCAGTGCGAAGCCTGGGGCCTGGTCACGCGCCTGAGCGATGCGCGTGACGGCCGGGCCCGGCGCATTGTGTTCACGCCGGTTGGCCTGAGCTGGCTGCAGGCGTTCCAGCAGGCGGTGGCGCAGGCCGAGGCGGAACTGCGCGCCGCGGTCGGGCCGGAGGTGGCCACCGTCATCGCCATCGGCCTGGAAGCCTATGCCGCATGAACATCGGCCAGTCACAAACAAAAAAACCGGCATCCGGTGCAGACGCCTAAAATTGCGGCACAACGTGACGGCCGGCATCCGGCCTTCACCCATAAAGGAGACAGCCATGCGAATTCTGATTGCCGAGGATGACCAGGTCTTGGCCGATGGTCTGCTGCGAACCCAGCGCAGTTCGGGCGCCGCCGTCGACCACGTGGCCAGCGGCACTGAGGCTGATGCTGCCCTTATGACCAATACCGAGTTCGATTTGCTGATCCTGGATCTGGGCCTGCCCAAGATGCATGGGCTGGAGGTGCTGAAAAAACTCCGTGCGCGCGGCTCATCCCTGCCGGTGCTGATCCTGACGGCCGCCGACAGCGTGGACGAGCGCGTCAAAGGCCTGGACTATGGCGCCGACGATTACATGGCCAAGCCCTTCAGCCTGCAGGAACTGGAAGCACGGGTGCGTGCCCTGAGTCGGCGCGGCATGGGCACCGCGAGCAGCACCATCAAGCACGGGCCGCTGATTTACGACCAGTCGGGCCGCGTTGCCACGATCGACGGTGTGATGGTCGAGCTGTCAGCGCGCGAACTCGGCCTGCTGGAAGTTCTGCTGCAGCGTGCCGGCCGCCTGGTGAGCAAAGACCAGCTGGTGGAGCGCCTGTGCGAGTGGGGCGAAGAGGTGAGCAACAACGCCATTGAGGTGTACATCCACCGCCTGCGCAAGAAGATCGAAAAAGGTCCGATCCGCATCGCCACGGTCCGGGGCTTGGGCTACTGCCTGGAAAAGATCCCAAACTGAACATGGCCCCCATGCCTGCGCCGCTGTGAATATCTTCCACCGTGAACAGCGCTCGCTGTTCGGTGAGATCCTGGACTGGATGCTCACGCCGCTGCTGCTGCTGTGGCCTGTGAGTCTGGTGTTGACCTGGCTGATCGCACAGGGCATTGCCGCCAAGCCATTTGACCGCGCGCTGGAGTACAACGTCGGGGCGTTGGCGCAGTTAATCACCGTCGGCAACAACCAGGCGCAATTCAACCTGCCGCTGCCCGCCCGCGAGCTGTTGCGCGCGGATGACGCGGACACGGTCTACTACCAGGTCCTGGGCGCACGTGGCGAGTTCCTGAGCGGCGAACGTGACCTGCCTTTGCCGCCGGAAGACGAAAAAACCGTGTTCGGTGAAGTTCGCATCCGTGACGCTGAAGTGCATGGCGCTGACGTCAAGGTCGCCTACACCTGGGTCAGGCTGCCGCTGCCCGGCGCCAGGCCGGCCTTGGTCCAGGTGGCCGAAACCCTGGAAAAACGCTCGGTGCTGGCGACTGAAATCGTCAAGGGTGTGATGTTGCCGCAGTTTGTGATCCTGCCGATGGCGGTGCTGCTGGTGTGGCTGGCGCTGGTGCAGGCCATCAAACCCCTGAACCAGCTGGAAGAACGCATCCGCGCGCGCAAACCCGATGACCTGAGCCCGATTGATGCGCAGGCAGTGCCACTGGAGGTCGCTCCGCTCGTGTACTCGGTCAATGATTTGCTGATGCGGCTCAAGGACTCCATCGCCACGCAAAAACGTTTCCTGGCAGACGCCGCCCATCAACTCAAGACACCGCTGGCAGGTCTGCGCATGCAGGCCGACCTGGCACAGCGCGAAGGCGCGAGCGCTGATGAGCTGAAACAGTCGCTGCGTCAGATCGGGCGCTCCAGCATCCGGGCAACCCACACCGTCAACCAGCTGCTGGCGCTGGCCCGGGCCGAAAGCAGCGGCTCGGTGATGCCCCGGCATTCCTGCGATCTGGCGGACCTGACCATGGAGGTGGTGCGCGATTGTGTGCCGCGGGCGATCGAAAAGTACATTGACCTGGGCTATGAAGGCACGCAACCCGGCATAGAAGGGGGCCAGCTGGCCGGCAATCCGACGCTGCTCAAGGAACTGATACGAAACCTGGTGGACAACGCCATCAACTACACGCCCTCCAGCGTGGACAAACCCGGCGTCATCACGGTGCGGGTGCTGGCGGACCGATTTGGCAAGACACTGGTGTTGCAGGTGGAAGACTCGGGACCGGGTGTGCCCCTGGCCGAGCGCGAGCTGATTTTCCAGCCGTTCTACCGCGCCCTGGGCACCGAAGCCGACGGCTCAGGACTGGGCTTGCCCATCGTGATGGAGATCGCCCATCAGCACAATGCCATCGTCAGCATGGAGGACACCCGGCCCGGACAGATGCCTCCGGGCGCCCGCTTCAGTGTCCGGTTTTTCGCGGAATCCACCGGCGTCGCCGCTGGCGCATAACGCTCATTGGCACGGGCTCAAGGCCTTGCCCGCCAACACGGGAGTCAACGCGTCCAGGCGAGTCCGCAGCGTGTCATCAACGGCCGGCAACCGCAGCATCACGCCGCCCACCTCGGCACGCTCCTGCACCACCCGCGCTGTTCGCACGCCGCGCCGGCTGAAGGCATCGAGAGCAGCATTTGCCGCGGCCTGCGTCTCGAAGCCGCCCAGCGACAGGCCCAACCCCAGCTCGGGGTTGGTCAGTGGCTCAAACTTCAGGTTCAATGAGGCCAGCTCCGAGCGCTTCTTGGCCAACGCCTCGGCGTTTGTGTATTTGCCCATGTAGACAATCCAGCGCGCCGGCTCCACCACCGCGTCCAGCGTCCACGAACCGGCCGGCAGGGCCGACTCCAGTGTCCGGCGCAACACGGCACCCTGGGCCTCATCAAACACACCGGCCTGCAGACACTCGGCTGGCCGGGCGGCAACCCGCGCCGCCGTCTCAGTCAGGCGCAGGTCCTGCGCGGTGAGCACCCGCAGCGCATCCGGCTTGATCTGCTGGCCCATCCGTTGCGGCTCGGTTTGCTGCACCGGGGCAAAACCAAAGGTCTGCAGCAAGCCTTGCGACCAGGCGAAATAGACGCTGTTGACCAGCACCAGGGCCAGGACAAGAAATCGGAACATGGAACTGATGCTCACTAAAGGTTGGCGTAGGGCGGCGGCTCCAGGGGGCGCACGCTGACTTCGGAACTGGTGATTTTTTTCAGGCCCTGTGCCGTTTGCACCAGCAAGGCACCGACGCCATCCACGCCCTGCGCGACACCGCTGGTGCCGTCACTCAAGGCAATCGTCAGTCCACTCAGCGCGTCCCGCTCGTTGAAACGGGCCTTGAAGGGCCCAAACCCGTGCACCTCAAAGGCCTTGAGGGCTTGCACCAGCGGTCCAGCGATCCGCAGCAATGCCTGCGCCGCGTCGACGCCTGGCAGCACCTCGCCCAGCCAGGCAGGTGGCGTGGCCAGACCGGCGGCCTGCCGCTCGGTGATATTGATGCCGACGCCCACCACGGCATAGCGGGCACCGGGGGCGTCCCCCAGATTGGCGGTTTCGATCAGAATGCCGGCCAGCTTGCGATCATGCAGCCACACGTCGTTCGGCCACTTCAGGCGCAGATCGGGATGCAGGCTCTGGACGATGCTGACACCCACGGCCAGGGACAGGCCAGACCAGTCCGCCGGCGCCAAGGGCAGTCCCAACGAAAACGTAAGAGATGTGGCCCCCACGCTTGCCACTGCGTGTGCCGCGCTGGCGTCTGAATCCTGGCCGCTGAACCACTGGCGTCCCAAACGGCCGCGTCCGGCGGTCTGCTGCTCGGCGACCAGCAGCACGGGCTCCAGACGGCCGGCGCGGGCGCGGCGCATCAGCTCGGTGTTGGTCGAATCGATCTCTGGCAATATCTCGACGGTAAAGCCCGGCAGATTAGCCACGACGGCCTCCCAGATCGCCTCCGCAGGCCAGCGAATTGCCCCCACGCTTGCCACTTCGTGTGCTGCGCTGCCCCCCGAGGGGGCCGTGCCTTGCTTGGGGCGGCCCGGCGCAGCGGCAGCCCCGGAATCGGTGACGTTCATCGCCTCCCTCAGCGGCGACCGCGCTTGGGCGCCAGCAAGGTGCCGCGGCAGTTACTCGAACCGCACCAGCAGGGGTACTCGGCCTTGAGCTTCTTGGTGTAGGGCTCGTCCAGAATGAGGCCGTAGTCGTAATTCAACTCTTCGCCGGCCTGGATGTTGCGCAGCGCCTTGATGAAGACGCGTCCACCCTCCTCGTCGGCCTCGCAGTTGCCGTCGCAGGAGTGATTGATCCAGCGCGACGAGTTGCCACCGTACAGCGCGTCAATCACATTGCCGTTTTCCAGCGAAAAGTAAAACGTGTGGTTTGGATCCTTCGGATCATGCGGGTGACGTTTCTGCGCCTCTGGCCAGCTGATGATCTCGCCCACGTACTCGATGATCGTCTCGCCCTCGGCGATATCCTGCACGGCAAAGACGCCTTTTCCGTGGACTCCGGAGCGACGGGTTTGAATGCGGCGACTGGCTCCGGGGGCGATTTTTTTGGACACGGCTAAAAATTTGGTATGGTGAACTCGTATGGGCGCGTGTGTGCGCGCTCACGTGCATATGCGTGCGCCTGCGCGCACGCGAGAAACTGGATTGTAGTCAGATGAAAAACTTAGTTTTCAATAAAACATTAGTCATTGCCGAGAAGCCTTCCGTCGCCCAGGACATCGTGCGGGCGCTCACGCCCGTCGCGGGCAAGTTCGAAAAGCACGACGAGCATTTCGAGAACGACAAATACGTCGTCACCAGTGCCGTGGGCCACCTGGTTGAAATCCAGGCCCCCGAAGAATTTGACGTCAAGCGGGGCAAATGGAGTTTTGCCCACCTGCCGGTGATTCCACCGTACTTTGACTTGAAGCCCATGGACAAGACCAAGACGCGGCTCAATGCCATCGTCAAGCAGGCCAAGCGCAAGGACGTGGGAGCCTTCATCAACGCCTGCGACGCCGGGCGCGAGGGCGAGCTGATCTTTCGTCTGATCCAGCAGTACAGCAAGGTCAAGCTGCCGGTGCAGCGCCTGTGGCTGCAATCGATGACGCCACAGGCCATCCGCGATGGTTTTGCTTCGCTGCGCAGCGACCAGCAGATGCTGCCGCTGGCCGATGCGGCACGTTGTCGTTCCGAGGCCGACTGGCTGGTGGGCATCAACGGCACCCGCGCCATGACGGCGTTCAACTCGCGCGATGGCGGCTTCTTTCTGACCACCGTGGGCCGGGTGCAGACCCCGACGCTGTCGGTGGTGGTGGAGCGCGAAGAAAAAATCCGCAAGTTCATCAGCCGCGACTACTGGGAAGTGCATGCCACCTTTGGCGCGGAGGCCGGTGACTATCCCGCCAAGTGGTTTGACCCCAAATGGAAGAAGGCCGCCGCCAATGCCGCTGCCGGCAACACCGAGGAGATGGACGCCGAACTCAAGGCCGACCGCCTCTGGAACCAGCGGGAGGCGCAGGCAATTGCCGATGCGGTGCGGGGCCAGAAAGCCACTGTCACCGAAGAAAGCAAACCCACCACCCAGGCTTCTCCCCTGTTGTTCGACCTCACCAGCCTGCAGCGCGAGGCCAACGGCAAGTTTGGTTTTTCCGCCAAGACCACGTTGTCCATCGCGCAAAGCCTGTACGAACGCCACAAGGCCCTGACCTACCCGCGAACCGATTCGCGCGCCCTGCCGGAAGATTACGTACCGGTGGTCAAAGAGACTTTCGCGATGCTCGCCGACAGCGGCATGAAGCATCTGGCGCCACACGCGAGCACGGCGCTTCAAGGCAACTACATCAAGCCCAGCAAGCGCATCTTTGACAACGCCAAGGTCAGCGATCACTTTGCCATCATCCCGACGCTGCAGGCCCCGAGCGGCCTGTCGGAGGCCGAGCAAAAGATCTATGACCTGGTGGTGCGCCGCTTCATGGCGGTGTTCTTCCCGAGCGCCGAATACCAGATCACCACCCGCATCACCACCGCGGTGGGTCACAGCTTCAAGACCGAAGGCAAAGTGCTGGTCAAGCCCGGCTGGCTGGCCATCTATGGCAAGGAAGCGCAGGACGAGGTCAAGGACGGCGACGACAAGAGCCCGGGCAACCTGGTGCCGATCAAACCCGGCGAGCTTGTCACCGCCCAGGCGGTCGACCCCAAAGGCCTGAAGACCCGCCCGCCGGCCCGCTATTCGGAAGCCACCTTGCTGGGCGCCATGGAAGGTGCCGGCAAAACGGTGGAAGACGACGAACTGCGCGAAGCCATGCAGGAGAAAGGCCTGGGCACACCAGCCACCCGCTCCAGCATCATTGAGGGCTTGATCGCCGAGAAATACATGCTGCGCGAAGGTCGCGAGCTGATTCCCACCGCCAAGGCCTTCCAGCTGATGACACTGCTCAGGGGCCTGGGCGTCGAAGAGCTGTCCAAAGCCGAACTCACCGGCGAGTGGGAATACAAACTGGCGCAGATGGAGCACGGCAAGCTCAGCCGCGAGTCCTTCATGGCCGAGATTGCCGCCATGACCGAGCGCATGGTGAAGAAAGCCAAGGAATACGACCGCGACACCATCCCGGGCGACTACGCCACTTTGCAGGCACCCTGCCCGAACTGCGGCGGCATCGTGAAAGAAAACTACCGCCGTTACACCTGCACCGGCAAGACCGGCACGGAAGAGGGTTGCGGTTTTTCATTCGGCAAGACACCCGCCGGCCGCACCTTTGAAGTGGCAGAGGTGGAGCAATTCCTGCGCGACAAAAAAATTGGCCCACTGGACGGCTTCCGCTCCAAGGCCGGCTGGCCGTTCACCGCCGAGATGGTCATCAAGTTCGACGAGGAAACGAAGAACTACAAGCTGGAATTTGATTTTGGCGACGACAAAAAGGGCGAAGAAAGCGGCGAACTGATCGACTTCTCCGGCAAGGAGTCGCTGGGCGCCTGTCCCAAGTGCGGCGGCGCCGTCTTTGAGCACGGTAAAAACTATGTGTGCGAAAAGTCTGTGCCCACCATGGCGCAGCCGACGCCGAGTTGTGACTTCAAGAGCGGCCAGATCATCCTGCAGCAGCCGATCGAGCGCGAGCAGATGCAAAAGCTCCTGGCCACCGGCAAGACCGACATGCTGGAAAAGTTTGTCTCCATGCGCACGCGCCGCGGTTTCAAGGCCATGCTGGCCTGGGACGCGGAAGCCGGCAAGGTGAATTTTGAGTTTGCGCCGTCAAAGTTTCCACCGCGCAAAACGGCTGCCAAGGCTGTGACCAAAACGGCCAAGCCCAAGGCGCCGCGCAAAACCACCGCCGCAACTGGCAAGCTGCCCAGCGCCGAACTGGCAGCCGTCATTGGTGCAGAACCGGTAGCCCGCACCGAAGTCATCAAGAAGCTATGGGACTACATCAAGGCCAATGGCCTGCAGGACGCCACCAACAAGCGCGCCATCAACGCCGACGCCAAACTGCTGGCCGTGTTTGGCAAGCCCCAGGTGACGATGTTTGAACTGGCAGGCATTGTGGGCAAGCACTTGGGGTGATGAGAGCCGCAATTGATGCGGCGCAACTGGCCAGGCGCGGCGGGTCATACGATCAGACGGTTTTCACATTCAGGAGAACCCCATGAAACAGACCCTTCTTGCCGTCGCCTTGGCTGGCGCAGCCACCCTGGTCCAGGCTGCGGGCTTTACGCTGAGCAGTCCCGACATCAAGGCGAACGGCACGATCCCCAAGAGCTTCGAATTCAACGGTTTTGGCTGCGCGGGTGACAACAAGTCGCCGGCGCTCAAGTGGAGCGGTGCACCCAAGGACACCAAGAGCTTCGCCGTCACCATGTACGACCCCGATGCCCCCACCGGTTCCGGCTGGTGGCACTGGATGGTGATCAACATCCCCGCCAGTGTGTCCGAACTGCCCGGCAACGCCGGTGCAGCCAACAGCACCACCCTGCCGTCGGGTGCGGTACAAAGCCGCATCGACTTCGGCGTCAACGCCTGGGGCGGCGTCTGCCCGCCGCAGGGCGACAAGCCGCATCGCTACATCTTCACGGTGCACGCGCTCAAGACCGACAAGCTGGACGTCCCGCCTGATGCCACTGCCGCATTGACCGGCTACATGATCAACGGCAACAGCCTGGGCAAGGCCAGCTTCACCGCAAAATACGGTCGGCCCAAAGCCAAATAAGCAGCGGCTCGCCGGCTAGCGCTTGAACTTGCCGTCGCGGCCGATGATGGTCAGATCGATGAAGTCGGAACCCTGGTGGTCATTGGCGCTGTAGTTGATGGTGAACCCGCCAAGGTTCACGTCCTTCATCGACTCCAGCCCGGTGATAAGTGCGTCCCGCGTCAGCGTTCGCCCGGCGCGGCGCAAGCCTTCCACCAGCACGCGGGCCGTGAGGTAGCCCTCCATGCTCGAGAAGTCGAAGTCCTTCTGTCCCGCCTCCACCATGCGCTGCTGGTACTCGCGAACGATGGGGCTGCTCGGCGCATAGGGGAACGGGACGACCTGCGAGATGACGACCCCTTGCCCCGCCTCGCCCAGTTCGTCGGCCAGCGCTTTGGAGCCCACGAAGCTGACGTTGAAGAACTGCCCGCCGTAGCCTTTGCCCCTGGCCTGTTTGATGAATGCCGCGCACGATTTGTAGGCGCCGATCTGAACCACGGCTTCGGGTTCCGACTTGAGAATGGCCTCCAGCGACTTGGCCACGTCCACGCTGTTGCGTTCCACCGTGGCCGTGGCCACCGGCTTGAGCTTTCGCTTGTCCAGAGCCCGCACCATACCGTCAAGACCCGCCTTGCCGTAGGCGTCGTTTTGGTAGAACACCGCGATCTTTTTCACACCCAGGGTCGTGAGGTGCTGCACGATCCGTTCAGTCTCGTCAAAATAACTGGCCCGCACATGAAACACGTGCCGGTTAAAGGGTTCGCGCAAGGCCTGTGCGCCGGTGAACATGCCCACCAGCGGCACCTGCTCTTCGGTGACGATCGGCAGCGCGGCCAGCCCGGTCGGGGTTCCCACGGAGCCGGCCAGGGCAAATACCTTGTCCTCACGAATCAATGCCCGGGCGGCCGCGGCCGCCTTTTCGGGCTCATAGCCATCGTCCCGGGTTATCAGTTTGATGGTGCGCCCATTGACGCCACCCTGGGCGTTGAGCGCATTGAAATAGGTTTGCATGCCCAGTTGCATGCGCAGCCCCAGTTGGGCCGCCGGCCCGCTGATGGCGGCGAACTGGCCGATGACCACTTCCTTGTCCGTCACGCCGTTTTCGGCCATCGAAAGAGAAGTAGTGAAAGCGAGCGCCAAAGAAGCCAGCGTTTTGATGATGTTCATGGGTGTCTGCGAGTCCTGCCGTGCTTGAAAAGCTTGACACTAACCGAATTCGGTCGCGCCATCGATCAGGGTTTTCCGCCCTTACGTTTTCGGAGCAGCGTTGACCTAAGCTGCCTGATTCATGAGACGGTCATCTCCCCGTCAACGTAATACCAACGTCCGCCCTGCTGCACAAAGCGACTGGTCTCGTGCAAGCGCTGCGCCCACCCGCCCTCGCGGCAGCGCGCCACAAACTCAACCACACCGGCGTCACCCGTAGCCTGTGCCCGACGCACCTCCAGCCCCAGCCACTTGACGGGAGACAGCGTCAGCTCGGCTGGCGCCGTGGAAGAGTGCCAGGTAGCCAGCAGGTAGTCAACAAGGCCCAGCACATAGGCGCTGTACCGCGAGCGCATCAGCGCCTCGGGCGTCGGGGCGTGCACGCCCGTGGCCAGGCCGGCATGCCACGGGCCGCAGCAGACAGCGTACGTCTGGCCGCTGCCGCAGGGGCAGGGGGTTTGAAGTGGGTGACGGCTCTTCTTCATGCCGTCGATGGTAACGAGAGGATGCGGTACCCTCCATCAGCCAGTCCCGCACCTGACTGGCAACCCAAGGCCCGTCGTCCAACGGCAGATCGTGCCCGGCGCTGGTGTGGACACGCAGGGCGCACTGCCAATGCCTGGCCAGTGCCCTGGAGCATTCAACGCTGACCAGATGATCCTGTTCGCTGGCCAGGACCAATGTGGGGGCAAGCGGTTTGACCGCCGGCGCGCGAAAGCGGGCGGCGGCAAGCAGCTGTCGAAGCGCGCTCGCGCGTGACACCGGACGTGTCCGCCGCAATGCCAGCCAGAGCGGCAATACCGATTCATCAACGCGGTTGCTCGTCATGTGCAGCACATTGCGCTCCCACACCTCAGGCGCTGCACCCAGCAGAGCCAGCTTCAATAGCGCGCCATAGTTGCCGGGCCGAAGGCGCTGATAAAACGGGCTGAAGGGCCGCATGCTGGTGTTGATGAGCACATTGGAAGCCACCTCCTGCGGATACGCGTGCGCCCAAGCCACTGCCACCATGGCGCCCAGCGACATGGCCAGCACATGGTAAGGTGGCTTGATGTTGCGTGCCGCGAGCTGTGCACGACAGTGCACCACCATGTCTTGAACGCGCACAGGGCTGCGTTCCTGATTCAGCTGGCCGTTACCCGGCAGGTCGAGCGCGATCACCTGGCTGCCGGGCAGGGCGCGCTGAAACTGCTCGATGAAGTGGCCCCAATGCCGGCTCTCCCGGGTGAGTCCGCGCAGAAATATCCAAGTGTTCATCGCGCGTCAATACCAGTCCTGCAGCGCCTGCGCATGGTGCTGGGCACGGGTGTCGGAGCCGGGCAGCCAAAGACGGTGGCCGCAGGCTGCGCGCGACAGGAAGTCCAGCAGCAGCTGGTGCTGGCGCAACACCCGCTGCTGCCGGTGCTCAATCTGGGGATTGAATATGCCGTGCCGCGAGAACAACTGGCGCGGGTTCTTCTTCACCCACAGCCAGGAACCCATCTCCAGCGTAAGCGGCAGAAACACGCGTCCCTCCTGCGCACAGGATTGCAGGTACAGATGGTCCCACAGATCACCGTGCGCCAGATACTGCAGGCTTTGTGGCTCGATGACATAGCGGTGGTGGCTGTGTGACTGGACAAAGATGTTCCTGAGCGCATGCATCTCGGCCAGGTGGGCGATAGGGGCGCGCGTGTGCGCATAGGGAAACCAGATGCGGTCCCGGCTACCGAAGCCTGAATGACAGTCTACGGACAGGCTGAAGTCGCGCGTCAGCAACTCGGTGGTCACGACATCGCACACGGCCTGATTTTCGATTTCCATGGGATTGGCCTTGGGGCCGCGGTACCAGGGCAAGCCGGCGCTGATCCGCTGCCCACCCACCAGAAAGGGGACTGGCTCCCGTGCTTCCACTGGCGCATTGCGCATCAGGTCCACGCCGTGGGGATTGGCCCGCGTGCCAAGCGCCATGCCACCGGGGTTGACGATGGGCATGAAGACCAGGCGAACCGATTCCAGTTGCTTGTGTAGCGTGCTGTCCCATTGCAGGCGCATGACCAGGCTTTGCAGGTAGGCAATCACCACGCCGGCGCCAATGCGCTCCAGGCCATGAACGCCGCCGAAATAGCCCACTGCAGGTACCTCGCGCCCGGGATTT
>NZ_JAUSLE010000021.1 GCF_030646845.1 Rhodoferax sp.
ACCACGATGAGTTTGCCCGTGGCTTCATCGGACACCAGTTTGGTGGCATTGAAGTGGTGGAGGACGCGATTCACACCACGGCCGATGGGCGAAACATCTGGGTGACACACGGCGACCTGATTGATGGCGTCATCCAGTGTGCCAAGTGGCTGGCCTATCTGGGTGACAACCTGTATGAATTCACGCTCAAGCTCAATCGCCACCTCAATCACTGGCGGGCCCGGCTGGGGCTGCCATACTGGTCACTCTCCGCCTACCTCAAACACAAGGTCAAGAAGGCGCTGGCCTATGTCACTGACTTCGAGGTGGCGGTGGCGAATGAGGCGAAACGCCGAGGTCATCAGGGCGTCGTCTGCGGCCACATCCATCGCGCCGAGATGCGTGACATCAATGGCACGCTGTACTGCAATGACGGCGATTGGGTCGAGAGCCGCACGGCGTTGGTAGAACATCAGGACGGTCGCCTGGAGTTGGTGCAATGGGCGCCAGTGAAAGAGTCGCGGGGGCTTGGCCAGAAAGCCGCAGTGGCAGCCGCCTGACAGGCCAGGGCCCAAAGCGCTGCCGATGGAACAGGGCCTGCAATTGACCGCTGTCACACAACTGTCATCAAACCGGTCAACAATCAGTCATCTATTTGTAATAAACGGGTTCGGGACGGCATGCTTTCATTCTTTCGTCAGCCGAAATTGGCACAGACACCTCCCAGCGTGACGCTGCTTGATCGTGATCACAGCATTCTCGCGTTCAACGAACGGGTGCTTGACTGGGCCTACCGCAAGGACGTCCCCCTGCTGGAGCGCCTTCGCTATCTGAGTATTGTGTCTTCCAATCTGGACGAGTTCTTCGAAGTCCGCGCTGAACCGCACCTGGTGGCTAACCAGCGAAAAGACGACAAAGGACTCTTCACGGTCGCGTCGTTTGAGCGCCTTGCGCGCGCGGCGCACACGCTGGTGGCGCGCCAGTATGCGCTGTACAACGATGCCTTGCTGCCTGCCCTTGACAAGCAGGGCATCCGGATTGTTTCCCACGGCGAACGCAACACGGCTCAGCGGCGTTGGGTCAAGCAGTACTTCGAGCGCGAGGTGCGTCCGCTGCTGATTCCGGTTGGACTGGATCCGTCACATCCCTTTCCGCAAGTCGCCAACAAATCGCTCAACTTCATCGTTCGCCTGGGTGGACGTGATGCGTTCGGTCGTGAAAACGACATTGCCATTGTGAAAGTGCCGCGCGTGCTGCCCCGAATGATCCGCATGCCGGATGCCGTTTCTGGCGGTCGGAACTCGTTTGTATCGTTGTCCAGTGTGATTCGGGGGCATCTGGCCGAGTTGTTTCCCGGCCGTGATGTGGGGCAGTTTTCGCAATTTCGGGTCACCCGTCACTCGGACCTTGCCGTCGACGAAGAAGATGTGAAAAACTTGCGCACGGCATTGCGTCAGGGATTGGAGCATCGCCATTTTGGCCAGGCGGTGCGACTTGAGGTGTCGGCGGGATGTTCGGAATACCTTGCCGGTTTTCTGCTCAAGCAGTTTGATTTGCCGGAACTGGCCCTGTTCCGTGTTCCGGGACCGGTCAATCTGGTCAGGTTGACTCAACTGGTGGACCTGGTGCATGAGCCGCGGCTTTGCTTCCCTTCCTACAGTTCGTGCTACCCGACGCAATTGACGCCAGGCGTCTCGTTCTTCGAGCAGCTCAAGCGTGGCGATGTCTTGATTCACCAGCCGTTTGAAAGCTTCGGCGGTGTATTGGCATTCCTGCGTGAAGCAGTGAACGACCCGCAGGTGCTGGCGATCAAGCAGACCATCTACCGCACCGGCAGCGACTCCGAGCTGATGGACTTGCTGCGTGAGGCAGTGCGTCGTGGCAAGGAAGTCACCGTGGTCGTGGAGTTGAAGGCCCGGTTTGACGAGGAGGCCAACATCAACTGGGCTGAAATGCTCGAGTCCATCGGCGCTCAGGTTCTGTACGGGGTGGTGGGGCTGAAGACGCATGCCAAGATGATGCTCATCACACGCCGGGAAGGCAGGCAACTCAAGCGCTATGCTCACCTGTCTACCGGTAACTACAACCCCCGCACCGCGCGGTTGTACACCGACTGGAGCCACCTGACGGCTGATGCGGCACTTACCGATGACGTGGAAAATGTGTTCGTTCATCTGGCCAGCCACAGCCGCTTGCCCAAACTGAACCGGGTGCTGCTGGCACCGTTTTATCTGCATCACAAGCTGATGGGGAAGATCAATGACCTGGGCGTTGCTGCGGCTTCAGGCGGGGTTGGTCGCATCGTTGCCAAGATGAATGCTTTGACGGATGAAGCGCTCATCCATGCGTTGATTCGTGCAGGGCAAATGGGCGTGAAGATTGACCTTATCGTGCGCGGTGCCTGCATGCTGCCAGCCCAGGTGCCCGGCGTGACCGACAACATCCGTGTTCGTTCGGTCGTTGGTCGGTTCCTGGAGCACTCTCGAGTTTTCTACTTCCGTCGGGATGACGTGGAAGAACTCTACCTGTCCAGCGCGGACTGGATGAATCGCAACATGATGCGCCGAGTCGAGCTCGCCTGGCCGGTGACTGATCCAGTGCAACGCCAACGCATTGTGGATGAAGAGCTTGTGGCGTATCTGCACGACGGCGTGGACGCCTGGGATCTGTTGGCGGACGGGACCTATGCGCGTGTCAAGCCGGATGGCCGGCGCGTGGCCCATGGTGCCCAGGCTGCCTTGATGGCCCGTTACGCGGGCCGGGGCGAAGGAACAGGAGACTGACATGGACCTTGTGTTGTGGCGTCATGCAGAGGCTCAGGATTGGGTCCTGGGTTGTGATGACATGGCCCGTTCACTGACCTCGCGCGGGGAAAAGCAGGCCGCCCGCATGGCGACCTGGCTGGACCGACAGTTGCCTGAAGGCGCCCGCATTCTGGTAAGCCCTTCCCGTCGTACTGAACAGACTGCGATGGCACTGGGCAGAAAATACAAAGTACGACCAGAGCTTGCGCCCGACGGCAGTGTCGCCCAACTGCTTGAGCTGGTGCAATGGCCCACTGCGAAAGGGTGCGTGCTGGTGGTAGGGCATCAACCAACGCTGGGGCAAACCATTGCCCAGTTGCTGGGCTTGAATGCCAACGAATGTGCGGTCAAAAAAGGCGCGGTCTGGTGGCTGCGCAACAGGGAGCGCGAAGCGCACTCCCAGACCGTGGTGGTCACGGTGCAGTCGCCAGAAGTGCTCTGACCAAGAGACGGCCAGCGCACTTGCGGACCGTCCCTGTTGTGGGATCAGTCCTTTGCGGGGCGCCCGGTCTTGATCGCCGGCACCGCCTTCAGTGCTGCCAGAAACGCCGTGTCGGACATCGCGGCGAGTGCCTTGACACCGGCGCGGATCAATTCACTTTTCTTGGCTGGACTGGCCAGCTTGCCTGCGCGTTGCTTGAGGTCGTCCAGCACGGTGTATTCAGCTTTCGGGATGGTGAAGCTGTCTCGCACCAGCTTCGGTTTTTTCACCTTGGCGGGCTTTTCCATCTTTGGTTTGGGCAATGGTTTCACCAGCGTCTTGGCTGCCAAAGGTGATTTTCTTGCCACTGGTTTCGCGGCAACTTTGGTGGCGTTCTTTGCCACGACCACCGATGCAGCCGGAGTCGGGGCAACCTTGGGCGCAGCAGGCAAGATTGCCATTTTGACTGGTTTGGCGGTTGCGATCTTCTTGTTCGTTGTGACCATCGAGTTTTCCTTTGAGTAAACGGTTTATACAGTTTATATCGTTTAGTGGACTGCCGTCAAATTGAATTGGCACTGAGCTGCTACCGTGTTGTCACTGATTTGTCACGGCCTTGTCATCTGAGGTGCATAGACTGGAAAAATAATAATTTTCCGACGTTGGCATTTCATGAGCATTGTTCAGCTGTCCACCGCGACGGCAGTATCCGCGATGGCGTTCCTTCCGGGTGATCTGCCGCAAAGCCCCGGGGCAAGCGCCCGGGGGGCGCCTGTGTCCATGCGTTCAAATTCCGTGCGGCGGGGGCGGGGACCACTGGCTGGCCTGATGCGCGGCAACGAACTGTACCCGGTTTTTCAGCCAATCGTGTCCTTGCGGGATGGCTCCATCTTCTCTCATGAAGCCCTGATCAGGGGGCCGAAAAACACATCGCTTCATGCGCCGGATGCGTTGTTGGCGGCTGCTGCGCACGAGAGTCTGAACTATGAGTTTGAGAACGTCTGTGTCACCGTTGCGCTTGATCGCTGGGGCACGCTCCTTGAATCGGGTCGTCTTTTTGTCAACGTCAGCGCGGAGGTGCTGGTACAGGTTTTGAAACATTGCGGACGCGACGCTCTGATGGATTTGATCAGTGGCTTTGGCGTCTTGCCACGCATGCTGGTCCTCGAGATTACCGAATATGAGCGGGTGGCTGACATGGATCATCTGGCGAGTGTCGTGCGTGAGATACGTTCTGCCGGTGTGTCCCTGGCGCTGGATGATTTCGGTGATGGCCGATCGAGCCTTCGACTGTGGTCCCAGCTCAAGCCTGAGTTTGTGAAGATCGACAAGTACTTCACCAAAGACATCAGCCAGCATGCCGACAAACTCAAAACTATTCAGGCCCTGCAGCAAATTGCCGCAGTTTTTGATACCGCACTGGTGGCAGAAGGCATTGAGACGGAGGATGACCTGCGGGTCCTGCGTGACCTGGGCATAACGTACGGACAGGGTTACTTCCTTGGGCGGCCGGCACCGATGCCACGTGAGCAGATCGAGGAGGAGGCACTGGATGTGATGCGGGATCGAAGGGTTGCGGTGTTCCCCGAGTTGCGCCGTGCGTCGCATGGCGGCTCCCTGAGCCGTCTTGCGGTGGTGGAAGCGCCAGCGGTTGGCCCGTCCGCCACCAACGATGAACTCGCCAGCGTGTTTTTGGCCCATGCCAACCTTCACGCGGTGGCCGTCGTTGACGGCACGCGGCCGGTGGGCATCATCAATCGCGCGGGCTTCATGAACGAATACAGCAAGCTGTACTACCGCGAGGTATGGGGGCGCAAGCCGTGCATGGCGCACGCCAATCTTGAGCCCCGCTTGATCGAGCGTGACCATAATGTTGACGAGTTGATTGGCATCCTCACCTCGGATGATCAGCGCTACCTGGCCGATGGTTTCATCGTGACGGACAACGGGCGCTATGAAGGATTGGGGACGGGCGAACAGCTGGTTCGCTCCGTCACTGAGACGCGCATCGAGGCGGCCCGGCACGCCAACCCATTGACTTTCTTGCCTGGCAATATTCCCATCAGCCAGCATATCGATCGACTCTTGAAAAGCGGCGTCGAATTTGTCGCCTGTTATGCGGACCTGAACAATTTCAAGCCCTTCAATGACCAGTATGGCTATTGGCGCGGTGACGAAATGATCCGTCTGGTGGCCAGACTTGCCCTGGCCCATTGTGATCCACAGCGTGATTTTGTCGGGCATGTGGGCGGCGATGACTTCATCATCTTGTACCAGAGCGCCGACTGGGAGAGCCAGTGCCGGCGGATCGTGAGCGAATTTGCAGAACATGCCGTTGAGCTGTTTGACATGCCGGCCCGCGAGGCGGGTGGCATCCATGCAGAAGACCGGCATGGGGTGTCACGGTTTTTTCCCATGACGACGATCTCGATCGGTGCCGTCAAAATTCATCGCGATGAATACGCCAATGCAGAGCAGGTGGCGTCCGTTGCCGCTCGGGCCAAGCATGACGCAAAAACCTATGGCGAGGGTCTGCTGGTGCGCGAGACTTCAGACTTCAGCATCCGGTGAAGGTCAACGCCCAGGGCGTCTTTTGCCAGGCCAGCACCTCTTCACGCAACAAATGGGCCGACTGAGGGTAGGCCTGTGCCCACCCGGCGCGGCAGTCCAGGGCAAAGCGCTTGCCATTCTCCACCTCGCGTGTCAGCTCCAGGCCATTCAAATCGGGGTCGCGCCGGGCATGGCACAGGATGACGGCAAGACGCAGGGCGAGCAACTGTTGCACGAACAGGTCGTCTTCAAAGTCCACCTCCAGTTTGCGCAGCTTGCCCCGGTGCCCCAATACGAGCAGACTGAGCTTGTGCAGTTCTGACAAGGCAAAGCCCATGGCGTCGGCATTGTCCAGAATGTAGGCGCCGTGCTTGTGGTAGTCGCTGTGCGAGATATGACTGCCGATTTCATGCAACTGGGCTGCCCAGTTCAGCTTTCGGTTTGGACGCTCATCGGCCAGATTTTCTGGCGTCAAAGTGCTGGCCTGAAGCTGACTGAACAAGTCGTTGGCGACTTTGCCGACGCGCAGGCCATGCACTGAATCAGCCCCGAATTTGGCCACAAGCCGCTGGACAGACTTGGCGCGCACGTCGGTCTGGTCCTCTGTTCGGCCCATCAGATCAAACAGTAGCCCGTGTCGCAGGCCGCCTGTTGCCAGTTGCATTTGGTCGATCTGCAGCAGATCGAAAACCGCCCGCAAAACACTCAGGCCCCCACCAATGACTGCGCGTCGGTCGTCCTTCATGCCGGCCAGACGGAGTCGATCTGCGCTTTGGGCGCTGATCAGTTTGCCCAGCAGCCAGTCCAGGCCCTCCCGGTTGACGCTGCCGGTGGGCCAACCCGCGGCGGCCAACACATCGCCGACCGCGCCCACGGTGCCAGCCGAGCCGTACGCAACGTCCCAGGCGTCACGCCGGTAGGCGTTGAGTGCTTCGTCCAGCACCGCCTTGGCGGCGATTTCGGCCATTTGAAAGGCGTGCGGGGTGAACTTGTTGTCCGGAAAATAGCGCGTCGACCATGCAATGCTGCCGACACGGTAGGACTCCATCAGTTTGGGGTCGAAGCCCTGACCCAGGATGAGCTCGGTAGACCGTCCGCCAATGTCAATCACCAGACGGCGCTCGTTGCCCTGCGGTAGCGAGTGGGCGACCCCCTGGTAAATCAGCCGCGCCTCTTCGCGGCCGGAAATCACGTCAATGGGGAAGCCCAGCACGGCGCTCGCCTGAACCAGAAAGTCATCGCGGTTGCGTGCCTCACGCAAGGTTTGCGTTGCCACGGCGCGCACCTCGCCGCTCTTGAAGCTGGCCAGACGTTCGCCAAAACGTGCCAGGCAGTCCCAGCCGCGCTCCATGGCATCCCTGGTCAGGTTGCGTTCGTCATCCAGTCCGTTGCCCTGGCGGACGGTTTCTTTTAAATACTCCGTGCGGTGAAACTGGCCGTGATCGATACGGCCAATTTCAAGGCGAAAGCTGTTCGATCCCAAATCGACAGCCGCCAGGCGAGTTCCATTTTGCATCGGCGATATCTTCCTGTTTTTCAGCGCCCAGCATAGCATTCGGGCGCTGCTGTAACCGCCTGTTGGCGGGCACCATGCTCAATACACGTCTGGCACCAGAATTTCTTCGGATACGGGCTGGCGAACATAGTCCCGATGACGCTCGCGCGGGGGCAGCACAATCGCCGGGTGCTCGATTTCTCCATAGGGAATCTGGCCCAGCAAGTGGTGAATGCAGTTGAGCCGGGCTTTTTTCTTGTCGTCAGCCTGCACCACCCACCAGGGCGCCTCGGGAATGTGGGTGCGCGCCAGCATGATCTCTTTGGCCTTGGTGTACTCCTCCCAACGGCGGCGTGACTCCAGGTCCATCGGGCTCAGTTTCCATTGTTTGAGGGGGTCGTGAATGCGGCCCAGAAAACGCAGTTGCTGTTCGTCATCCGAGATGGAAAACCAGTATTTGATGAGCTGAATACCTGAGCGCACCAGCATTTTTTCGAATTCCGGAACGGATCGGAAGAATTCCTCGTACTGTTCATCGGAGCAAAAGCCCATTACCCGCTCAACGCCGGCCCGGTTGTACCAGCTGCGGTCAAACAGAACGATTTCACCCGCGCCGGGCAGGTGCGATACGTAGCGCTGGAAATACCATTGCGTCTGCTCCCGCGCGTTGGGTGCCGGCAGTGCTGCCACGCGGCAGACGCGCGGATTAAGGCGCTGGGTAATGCGTTTGATCACGCCGCCTTTGCCTGCGGCGTCGCGGCCTTCGAACAGGATCACCACCTTGTGGCCGGTCTTGACAACCCAATCCTGCAGCTTGACGAGTTCGGCCTGCATGCGGAACAGTTCCCGAAAGTACTGCCGGCGGCTTTCTTTGTACGATGCCGTGTCCAGAGGATTGCCTGAGAGCTCGTCCAGGTTGCGGTCTTCCAGTTCCAGTTCCAGCTCCTCGTCGTGGCTGTCGGCCAGGTCACGCCTGATACGCTGGACCAATGCGTCTTCATCTGAATTCAACCTGGACTCCCTGGGGGCGTTGACGGAAGAGCGACGATACGACAGTTTCGTGACGGTCTCGTGACACCTGCGACGAGGGCGTGCCCGTCCCGGGTCGGACCGCTGTGATACCCCCTATCCGATCCTCAGCAGGTCAGAGCATCGGGGCTGTCCCGGTTGCCTTATTCCCGCAAGATCATTTGGCCCCGGATCTCGCCCGCGGGGTGGGCTGGGGTGTGAATACTGGCGTACCATTTTCCAGCGAGCAGGTCCGCAGCCTGGGCCGGGGTCAACGGGGCCTGGCCTGCCAACGGGCTCTTGACCGGGCTCTTGAAGCGAAGGGCGATGCCGGCGTTGGCACCAATGGCGGCTGGCCCATGAAAGTGGCCTCCCGTGGCTGGCCCGCTCAGCCCCGTGAACGATAACTTCCAGCGAAACAGCCTGGTGTTCTTGTCCAGTACGGCGTCCACCCGGCCGGTCGCCGGTGTGGCGACAGGTGGCACCTGGTTCATACCGGTCATCTGGGTGCTGAATGCCGCCAGGTGTGCGTCTGGCGCCAACACGCTGCAGCCGGCCATCACAAGCGCCGGGATTGTGGTGGCGAGCAGGGCGCGCACGGCAAGATGGAAGCGCATGGTTCAACTCCTTTCAACTGGATGGAGCGATCGAAATTTGGGCCTCAGTGTAGCGGGCAGTCCCTCGTGTACGGACGCTGTTTGGCCAGGCATTTGTAACAAAATATGCCACTAGCCCACGTCGATAAAGCGTCAGTAGCTATCAAGTTGATAGCGTCCGTGTGGCCGCTTCGCATTCTGCAATCCGGCGCGGGTCACCGCCCCGGGCTAACGGCGCGTCTTCTTCTCGTCGTACATGGCGGTGTCGCTGCGGTGGGTCAGCGACGCCACCGTGTCCCCCGGCTCGGCACGCACCACGCCCACGCTGAGGCTGGACTCCAGTTGCGGGCTGATGGAGGACCAGTCGAATGCCCGCACTGCGTCGCAGATGCGCTGGCACACCTGTTGCGCCACCTTGAGATCAGCCGTCTTGAAAATGATGACGAATTCGTCACCCCCCAGACGCGCGGCCATGTCGTCCTCGCGCACGTGGGATTTCAGAATCTGCGCAATGCGCTTGAGCACCGCGTCGCCCACCTGATGCGAGAAGTTGTCGTTGATGAGTTTGAACTTGTCCACATCGACCAGTGCCAGGCAGGGCGGTTGTCCCTGTTCGAGTCCTCTTTGCAGCAGTTCCGAGGCATAGCGCTCAAAATCACGGCGATTGGGAATGCCGGTCAAAGCGTCTTCCAGCGACAGTTTTTCAAGTTGCCGCGAGGTGAGCTCCAGCCGGTCAATGCTTTGCTGGCGCAGGCGCAGGTCGATTTGCCAGTCCACCACGTTTTCACGGGTTTCCAGACAGTCGCTGCGGATGAGCTGCTCACGCAGCCGCAGCCGGCGCAGCTCATCCAGCGCCCGGCCATGCAGGCCTTGCGCCATGAACAGCTGCGACGCCAGCAGATGGCCGAGGCAGGCCAGTTGCTCGTGCTCCACGGTGACGGCGATCTCGATCATTTTGGCCGCGTGTTGCGTGGCCCCCGGCCAGTCGCGCCGGGCCCACGCAATCTCGGCGCCGGCCCAGGCCTCCAGTGCGGACAGCCAGGTTAGCGTGCCATACCGTTGTGCCCAGCCGGTGAGGGCGACAAGGTCATCGGCGGCCTGGTCCAGCTGCCCATGCCAGCACGCATCCAGACTGGCGCCAAACAGCAGAACAGCCTCGGTCGTCACATTCGTGCCCATCGGAAACTCGCTCGCGTCTGCCCGGACCACCTGGCGCATGACGGCCTCCCGGTGCATGCGCATGAGGGCCAGTGACGGCAGACCGCCCTCGTAATAACGTTCATGAAAGATACGTATCACCTGGGCCCACCACTGGTTGATTTGCGGCTGGAAGGTGCTCAGGGGCGGGCTGGCATGTTCGGCGATCTGAATCGCGGTGCGCAGCGCCTGTTCGGCCTTGTCAAAGTGGTGGCTCCAGAAATAGGCAGCCCCCAGAGCGTTGTATGACAGGACGCTGTGTTCATCGTTGTCGAGAAATTCGCTCAGGCGCACACTCAGCAGCGCGGCTTCGACGGCTTCTTCGTTGCGGCCCAGGTTGAGGGCCACAAAGGCATGCGTGGCCAGCGCCAGCACTTCGCCCGGGGTGTCGCCCAGCAGCTGAAATCCTTGTGCCGCCAGCTGGCTGGCGCGGTGCGCGCGCCGGTAACGCGACAACATGCGGTCGCAGTGCGCCAGACACAGCAGCGCCTTGGCCTCAAAGCGTTTGTTGCCGAGGGTCTGGGCGGCCTTAAGAACCTTGTGGGACAACTCCCGACCGGTCTGTACGTCGCCGCCATCTAGTGCCAGATGGGCGCTTTTCAGCTGCGTCTCCAGGCTTGCTTCGTTGAGTGCGGGCTCATCAATGTTCATGTGAGCATTTTGCTTGAGGAAAAAGACCGATCGGTCATTAAGGCGGTGTAATAGAGTCTGTGCAGACCAAACCAACCAAACAGAACCATGGGTATTTCTCTTGACCTCTAATGCCTTGACCGACTTGTCATTGGCGGCCTTTGACCGGGTGGTGAACGCCACGCCGGGCTTTCGTTCCCGTCCGGGCCAGCGCGAGATGGCGCAGCGCATTGCAGGCAGTCTCTCAAGCGTGACGCTGGGTGAGCACCCCAACCCGGGCAAAGCCATCACCGTCATTCAGGCCGGTACCGGGGTCGGCAAGTCGGCGGCTTACCTGTCCACCACCGTGGCCATGGCGCTGGCGCGCAAGACGCGGGTTGTCATCTCCACCGCGACGGTCGCCCTGCAGGAGCAGCTGATGACCAAGGATTTGCCGGCACTCGCCGCGGTGCTCGAAACCCCCTTTGTCTACGCCCTGGCCAAGGGGCGCGGCCGCTACGTGTGCAAGTTGAAGCTGGAGCGTCTGGCCGGCGCCGGCGAGGCAGGGGACGACCTGTTTGAGGCAGATGAAGATGCGCCCCCACCACGCGCCGCCTTCGCACGGCAGCTGCAGGGCGAGGACCCCGAAGAGCGCCGCATGAAGTTGTACGACTCTCTGGCAGTGGCGCTGGCTGGCGGCAAATGGGACGGCGACCGCGACAACCTGGCCGAGCAGCCCGAACCGCGCGACTGGTCTGCCGTGGCGGCTGAGCGGCACACCTGCACCGCACGGCATTGCCCACGCTTTCGCGAATGCAGCTACTACAACGCGCGCACCAAACTGGCCGAGGCCAATGTGATCGTCGCCAACCACGATCTGGTGCTGGCTTCGCTGGGGCGCAAGGCGCTGCCCGAGCTGGACAACTGCCTGGTGGTGTTTGACGAAGGGCATCATTTGCCGGCAACGGCGCTGGACCAGTTCGCCAGCAGCATGGATCTGTCCAACCTGCGCTGGCTGGACAAGTTGCCAAAGACCTTGCACGAGGTGAGTGAAAAAATAAACCTGACGCTGGCGCAGGATGTCACCACGCTGGCGCAGCAGCTTAAAGGTGCCCTGCATGACGTTGGCCGCATCCTGATGGACCTGCTCAAGGTCAACAGTACCGGGTACGACGGCGTGTATCGTTTCAGGAACGGGGTGCTGCCCGACGACTTGCGTGACCCCATGACCCTGATTCAGGGTCATGCCCGGGGTCTGTCCAAAGCCCTGGAAGCCCTCGGTGCCGAAGTGAAACTGCTGGCCAAAGAGGATCCCTCGCAAGCGGTGAGCTGTTCGCTGATGTACGCCAAGCTGGGGCAGCTGGCGCCCAAACTGGGCAGTGTGGTGGAGACCAGCAGCCTGTTGCTGGAGCATGGGCCGCAGCCCCTGGCCAAGTGGCTGAAGTCCGACACCAGTTCGGGACTGGTGTTTTTGACGGCCCATGCCTGCCCGATCGTGCCGGGCGATTTGTTGCGCCAATGCCTGTGGAGCCAGGTGCGCGGTGCGGTCATTACCTCCGCCTCTCTCACCAGTTGCGGCAGTTTTGACTATTTCCTGCAGGAGGCCGGTCTGGTCAACAACCCCTGCGTTTCAACCCTGGAGGTCGACAGCCCGTTCAACTACCGCACCCAGGGCGAGCTGATTGTGGTGGAAACCGCCGCTGACCCGAAGAACGCCGAGGCCTATACGCAGGAGATGGTGGGCGAATTGCTGGCGGATTTGAGCCAGGTTGCGCATGGGGCGCTGGTCTTGTTCACCTCGCGCGTGCAGATGAAAGCGGCGGTTGATGCACTGGGCCCCGCCCTGCAGGAGGTGGTCCTGGTGCAGGGTCAAATGGCACGCGGCCGCTTGCTTGGCGCCCATCAGGCGCGGGTCGAGGCCGGGCTGCCCTCGGTGATTTTCGGGCTGCAGTCGTTTGGCGAAGGCCTGGATTTGCCCGGTCAGTTGTGTGAGACGGTCTTCATCGCCAAGTTGCCCTTCAGCCCGCCGTCCGACCCGGTGGAAGAGGCCCGTTCCGAGTGGCTCAAGAGCGTCGGGCGTGATCCATTTACCGAATTGGTGGTGCCCGCCACCGGCATCAAGCTGTTGCAGTGGACGGGCAGGGCGATTCGCACCGAGGACGACCACGCCACCGTGATTTGTTATGACCGGCGTCTGTTGCGGTTGCCGTTTGGTCGGCGCATGCTGCAGGGCTTGCCGCCCTATGCGGTGTCGCGCCGGGTGGGTGGTGTGGCGCTGGCGGCTTAAGTCGGCGCCGGGCCGCCCCAAGACGACGTCGGCCCCTTGGGGGCAGCGACGACACGTAGTGCGGAGCGTGGGGGCTACTGCAATCGGCGCCGGGCCGCCCCAAGGCGACGTCGGCCCCTTTGGGGGGCAGCGACGACATGCAGTGCGGAGCATGGGGGCTTTTTGACGCACTCTTGAATTTTCTGCAATTGGCCGCAATTGGGATGAACGTAAAGGAGTTCAATGTTGAACCAGTTGATGACAACGATTTTTGGCGTGGTATTTCGGGTGGTGCTGCTATTGGCGGGACTGGTGTTTCTCGCCAGTCTGCTGGTTGCGGCGCTACTGGTGCTGGCCGTCTGGCTGGTGCGCGCGTTCTGGGCCCGGTTGACGGGCCAGCCGGTGAGCCCCTGGACCTTTCAGGTCAATCGCCAGGAGATGTGGAACCGGTTCTATCGGGCGCCGGGACATGGCCAGGCGCCAAAGCGCGACGATCCCAACGTAATTGACGTCGAACCCAGGGAAATCAAGCCGATCCGCGATTGATTTGCTATCGATGTGATAGCTGGTTACGCATGTTCAGCGTGGGCTAGAGGCCTCTAGAGCACCTGAATCGATGACGATTTCCTTCGAGAACAACTCAATGGCCGTTTTTGCCACTTGTGTCGTGTCGAAGTAGGCGTAGGCTCCGACACCCACCGCGCCGATCAGGGGCACAAAGCGGGCTGCGCTTTTGCCGATGACTTTCTGAGTCACTTTGACGCCCAGCGTCCGCGCGGCGGACTGCAAAAAACCCAGCGATGCCCGCTGAATCACAAAGCGCTCGCCCACGCGCACCACCACATCGCGAAAAAGCTGTGCCGAGACGTGCTTGAACAGGCAATAAACCATTTGCTCACGGCCGAGCGTCGCGCTCTTGCCATAGACGGCCGCGATGTCTGACACCATTTGCGCCTGCAGCTTCCACACCCCCATCAGTTCCGGCAATATCGTCAGCCAGCCCAGAAAGCCCGGCGGCAGCGCCATCGAGCCTGCCATCAGGCTCGCTTGCCGGGCGGCTGAGCGGCCCAGAGCGCGGGCCCGCGCTTCGGGGTGCTCAATTTCGTTTTCACTGGACGCGGGCACCCGCAGCACCAGATCCAGGATGGCGTCGCCCACTTTGTGGCGAAAGTTCTGGTCTGAGTCGAGGGTGGCAAGGGCGTTGTCGGTCATGGCCAGCAATTATGTCGCCCTTCGCCCATTGACGCACCACAGGCCGCCGGCTGGTTACGATTAGGTAAATGAGTTTTACAATGGTGAATCAAAACTTCAAAAAATGAGGAGACTGACCCAATGGGTGTCTACACCTACCCCAAATATGCGTACCGAAGCCCGGTCGACCTGATGGCGGGAGCGCCCCAACGCCGGCCGCTGGTGGTGGTGGGCGCTGGCCCGGTAGGGTTGGCGGCGGCGATTGATGCCCGCCTGCAGGGCATCCCCGTGCTGTTGTTTGATGAAGATGACAGCGTGTCAGCCGGTTCGCGGGCGGTCTGTTATGCCAAGCGTGCCCTGGAGATTCTGGACCGCCTGGGCGTGGGCGACACGGTGGTGAACAAGGGGGTGAGCTGGAATGTGGGCCGAACCTTTGTCCGCAAGGACGAGGTCTATCAGTTCAATCTGGTACCCGAGCCTGGCCACAAACGCCCCGGCATGATTAATCTGCAGCAGTACTACCTGGAGGAAGACCTTGTGGCCCGTGCCCAGGCCCTGGGTGTGGACCTGCGCTGGAAGCACAAGATGATCTCGGTCCAGCCGAAGGCGGATGGTGCGCTGCTGCGGGTGGAGACACCCGATGGCGTGTTTGACATCGAAGCCGACTGGCTGGTGGTGGCCGATGGGGCGCGCAGCCCGATCCGGCGCGCCCTGGGGCTGGATATTGACGGCCGCGTTTTCATGGACCGGTTTCTGATTGCCGATGTGGTGATGAAGGCCGATTACCCGGCCGAGCGCTGGTTCTGGTTCGACCCGCCGTTTCACCCCGGGCAGTCAGTGCTGCTGCACAAGCAGAGCGACAACGTCTGGCGCATTGACTTCCAGCTCGGCTGGGACGCCGACCCCGAGGAGGAGAAAAAGCCCGAGAACGTGATGCCGCGCCTCAAGGCCATGCTGGGCGACGAGCGGCCGTTTGAGCTGGAGTGGATCAGCATCTACACCTTCCAGTGCCGGCGCATGAAGGAGTTTCGCCATGGGCGGCTGCTGTTTGTGGGCGATGCGGCGCACCAGGTATCGCCGTTTGGCGCGCGCGGCGCCAATTCGGGCATTCAGGATACCGATGACCTGATCTGGAAACTCAAGCTGGTGATGGACGGCAAGGCCCCCAAGCGGCTGCTCGACACCTACAGCCAGGATCGGACCTTTGCCGCCGACGAAAACCTGCTGAACTCGACCCGCTCGACTGACTTCATCACGCCCAAGAGCCGGGTCAGCAAGACGTTCCGGGATGCAACGCTGGCACTGGCGCAGCAGCATGGGTTTGCCCGCAAACTGGTGAACTCTGGTCGCCTGAGCGTACCGTCCTACCTGACCGAATCAGCACTGAATACCCCCGACGGCGATCTCTTTGCGGGCAATATGGTGCCGGGTGCGCCGATGGATGATGCGCCGGTGCGGGTCGCTGGGGCAGCGGCCTGGCTGCTGGACCAGATGGGCAACCGGTTTCAGTTGCTGTGCTTTGTGGCCGAGCCGGCATTGTCGCCAGTCACTGCGGCTCTGCTGGCAGAGCTGGCAGGGTGGCCTATTCCTGTGCAGCCCCTGCTGGTTTGCTCAGCGGCGGGCACCATGCCCGCGCGTTTGCCGACGGAAGCTGTGTTTGACCATGTGGTGGATGAACAAGGCCTGGCAGCCCGGCGCTATGACGCCCAGCCCGGCACCTGCTACCTGATTCGCCCGGACCAGCACGTGGCCGCCCGTTGGCGCGCGCTGGATGTGACCCGCATTCGCGCGGCGCTGGCCCAAGCCACCTGCAACGTTTGAGAACCCAAGGAGTCCGAGTCATGCCTCTGCAACTGCAACCCCATCTGGCCGAGCCCGGCAAACGCTACTTTCGGGACTTCTCGCCTGGGGATGATTTCTACGAAGCGCTGCTGGAGACGCATCGCGATCTGAGCGATGAGCAAAGCGAAATGGTGAACGCCAAACTCATCTTGCTGCTGGCCAACCACATTGGCGATATTTCCGTGCTGCGCGAGGCCATGCAACTGGCCCGCGCGGGCGTTTGACGTTTTTCTCTAATTCTTCAAGGAGACTTGTATGCCGATCAAGAAAATCCATCACGTGGCCTACCGCTGCAGGGACGCCAAGGAAACTGTGGAGTGGTACACGAAGCACCTCAACATGAACTTTGTGCTGGCCATTGCCGAGGACGAGGTGCCGTCCACCCACGCGCCGGACCCCTATATGCACTTGTTCATGGACGCCGGCGGTGGCAACATTCTGGCGTTCTTTGAGTTGCCGAATTCGCCCCCCATGGGGCGCGATGCCAACACGCCGGACTGGGTGCAGCACATTGCGCTGGAGGTGGACAATGTGGACGAACTGGAAGCCACCAAGGCGCGCCTGCAGGCCGCTGGTATCGAGGTGGTGGGTGTGACGGATCACACCATTTTCAAGTCGATCTATTTCTTCGACCCCAATGGTCACCGGCTGGAGCTGGCCGCCAACACCGGCACGCCCGAGATGATGAAAAAACTCGACGAGGTTAAATGGGACATGCTGGCCGAGTGGACGCGCACCAAGCGCGCACCCAAACACGCGGCCTGGATGCACGCGAAGGAACTGGGCCCCAACTAGACAGGGGCGAAGCGGATCAGCTCAGTATTGCCGGATTTGGCAGGCAGCATGAGGTGTTTGACCAGCAGTCGGTAGGTGTCCAGATCAAACGCCACGGCGCTGGCGCTGGTTAACGCTTCCTCCAGTTCCGCGTCGTCATGCACGGTGGCCAGATGGCACCACTGGTCGAAGACATGAATGTCGGTACGGCCGTTGTGCGGGTCGTGCTCGCGCAGGCCTATTTTTCCAGGGTGAGGCCATACCTGCAGCTTTTGTTGGCCCAGCGCCAGTTGCAGTCGCAAGTAGTGCAGTTCGGGCTTTTCTTCTGTGCAACACACCCCTTTGCAGCGGCCAATCTGATGGGCAAAACAGCGGCCGGTGCCGGACTCCAGTCCCAGGGCCTGGGGGCACAGCGCATGTGCGTCCGCCAGTTCGCGCAGGCTGTCCAGCGCTTGACGTTTGGAGCGGTAAACACCGTACAGCCGCCCGAACTGATGGGGCTGCAACTCGTCACCGCGCACCAGGCTCAGCAGGGGGCGGGCCTGTGGGTTGTCACTCAGCCGCCAGGCGCACAGGGCATTTTCGCGGCGCAACTGGCGGTTATAAATGGGCTGCTTCTCCTTCACCAGCCGGGCCTCGAGCAGCAGGGCACCGAGTTCGCCCGCGGTCTCTATCCACTCTATGCGCCGGATCTCCTGCGCAATGCGCATCTCGCGCGCCACTCGGCCAGCCGCCTGAAAATGCGACATCACCCGGCTGCGCATCTTCACGCTTTTGCCGATGTACAAGGGCAGCGGCCCTTCACCAAAAAACAGGTAGACGCCGGCAGATTCCGGAATGCCACCGACCGGTGTTTCCAGTTGCGGGGGCAGGGCAGCGCTGCCTTGCAGCAGGGTGAGCGCATGGTTGCTGATCTGGTCGGCCCCCAACTCTCTGGATGCCATGGCGAGCCAGTCCAGCACCACATCCACATCGCCCATGGCGCGATGCCGCGCGCTCGTCTTGAGCCCGTGGCGTTCCATGATGGCGTCCAGGCCGTGGCCGCGGTGCTGCGGGTAGAGCTGGCGTGACAGGCGTACAGTGCACAGCGTTTTGACGCGCAGGGCAACACCCAGGCGGTTGAACTCGTTGAGCAGAAAACCGTGGTCAAAACGCACGTTGTGGGCCACCAGCACGGCGTCTTCCAGCAGGGCCAACAAGTGGGGTGCCACTTCGTCGAAGCCCGGTGCATCGGCCACCATGGCATTGCTGATGCCAGTCAGGTTCTGGATGAAGCTGGAAATGGAGGTGCCGGGGTTGACCAGGGTGCTCCAGCGCGCCACCTCTTGCCCACCTTCGATGCGCACAGCCGCAACTTCGGTGATGCGGTCGTGGACCGGGTTGCCACCGGTCGTTTCCAGGTCAAGCAGAACGTAGCAGGGCAGCATGGGTCAACACAAGGAGGCTAGCAAAACATCAACGCCAGCCACGCCGGGTCATCCAGAAAGTTGGTTAGCAGATAGCCGCCCACGCGGTAGAACCACAGTTCGGCACGGACTTGGATGTCAGCCGAAAGGCCAGAATTCAGATCAAACGATATCGATGGCATGAATGGAGAAGTAGCCGGCACGGCGGTCTGCAAAGTAGCGTTCCAGGGTTTCCTTGACGGTTCTGAACGCGATTTCGTCCCAGGGGATTTCATCTTCGGCAAATAGCCGCGCTTCGATGGTTTCAAAGCCGGGGTTGAACGTGTCGCTGAGCAGGCGTGCCCGGTAGAACATGTGGACTTGCCCGACGCGGGCAACGTTCAGCAGGGAGAAAAAACCTTCCAGTTCAAACTGCGCCCCGGATTCCTCCAGCGTTTCACGCGCGGCGCCTTCCGCCACCGTCTCGTTCAACTCCATGAAACCGGCCGGGAGTGTCCATTTGCCCCAACGCGGCTCGATATTGCGTTTGCATAGCAGCACCTTGTCGCCCCAATAGGGCACGGTGCCCACCACGTTGAGCGGGTTTTCGTAATGGACGGTGTGGCATGCCGGGCAGATCGCACGATCTTTGGTGTCGCCGTCGTCGGGCACCCGGTAGACCACGGCCGCGCCACAGTTTTTGCAGTGTTTGATGGGGTTGCGAAGCATGACTGCAGTGTAATTTGAAAACAAAAAAGGACTCCGAAAGGAGTCCTTTTTGGGCCCGTGGCAGCTTGGTGTTATGGTTTTTTCGGGGCCGCCCTGGCCGCGGCGGGGGCGGCCTTGCCGTGTTTCGCGATCAGGGCTCGCGCGGTGTCGAGCAACTTGCGGCCATCAAAACCGCGCTTGTTCATGTCTTCCATCCACTCCACTTCAACCAGGGCGGCTTTACGCCGGAATTCCTGGGCATCAGCAGAGGGGATGGTGTAGATGGTGTTTTTGCGGTCAACCGCTGATTGCCGGCCGGCAATGTCCCCGGTCTGCTGCACCTTGCCCAGCCAGGCAGAGGTCTCCAGCCCCGAGTTGTTGTCGATGATCTTTTTCAGGTCAGGCGGCAGCGAGTTGTACTTGGCCTTATTCATGGCCATGACAAAGGTGGTCGTGTACAGCGCGCCACCTGCGGGGTCAAATTCGCTGTGGAACTTGGTGAGTTCCTGCACTTTGACTGAGGGCACGACCTCCCAGGGGATGACCGCGCCGTCGATGGTGCCTTTGGACAGGGCATCGGGAATGCCCGGCAGGGGCATGCCCACCGGCGTGGCACCCAGATAGCCCAGCATTTTGGTGATCTGGCGTGTCGGGCCGCGCACTTTCAGGCCCTTGAGATCGGCTGCGGTCTTGACTTGTCTGTCTTTGGTGTGGAACATGCCGGGACCATGCACATGCAGCGCCAGTACCTGCGTGTCCTTGAACTCATCCGGCGCCATGGTTTGCACATACTCCCAGAAGGCCTTGGATGTCGCCTCGGCATTGTTCATCATGAAGGGCAGCTCAAACACTTCCACGCGCGGAAAACGGCCTGCCGTGTTGCCCGGCAGCGTCCAGATGATGTCCACCACGCCATCTTTGGCCTGGTCATACAGTTGCACGGGTGTGCCGCCCAGCTGCATGGCAGGGTAGCCTTCAAACTTGATGCGCCCGCCCGATTCCTTTTCGACCTTGGCCATCCAGGCCTTGTGCATGTTCAACCAGACGTTGGACATTGGCGCCATGAAGGTATGAAACTTGAGGGTCACCGTTTGCTGCGCCAGGCTGCTGAGGGCGGGCGCACCCAGTGCCGCCGCAGCGGCGGATTTGATGAGTGTGCGTCTTTTGATCATGGGTGGCTCCAGAAGGTTGATGGAACGAAGGTAACGGAAATCAGGCGTAACGAGTGACAGGATTTACCCTCAAGTGACGTATTTCACCAGCCACAGCGAGATGCCAGGGAAGAACAGCAGCAGCAGCGTGCGAAACACATCGCTGATCAGGAACGGCATCACACCCTTGTAGCTCTCGGAGATGGGGACGTCCTTGGCCATGCCATTGACGACATACACGTTCAGCCCCACAGGCGGCGCCAGCAGGCCGAAGCCCACCGTCATCAACACCATGATGCCAAACCAGATGGCCACTGAATCTTTGGGCATGCCGAAGTCAAGGCCGATGATCAGGGGAAAGAAGATCGGAATGGTCAGCAGGATCATCGACAGCTCGTCCATCACGGCGCCCAGCACCACGTAAAACAGCAGGATGGCCGACACCACCATCAACGGCGAGAGGCCCCAGCCTTGCACGACATCGGCCAGCTGGCCCGGCACCTGGGTCAGCGCCAACGCAGAATTCATCAAGTCGGCACCGATGAAGATCATGAAGATCATGGCTGAACCCTGTGCCGTGGCGTAGAAACAGTATTTGAGCTTCTTGAGAGTCAGTTCTCGCTTGAGCAGTGCCGCCACAAATGTGGACGCCGCACCCACTGCGGCGCCTTCAGTGGGGGTGAACAAGCCACCGTAAATGCCACCGAAGACGATCAGGAAAACAACCGCGATGGGCACGATGCCCATCATGGACTGCGCTGTGATCTTGTCGGCGACCACGGCTTTGTCTGGCGCGTGACCGGGAACGAGCCGCACGTAGATGGCGATGGCAATCATGTAGCCCGCCATCGCAATGATGCCGGGCACCATGGCGGCGGCAAACAGCTTGGCAATGTTCTGCTCGGCCAATATGGCGTAGATCACCAGTGGCACCGAAGGCGGAATCAGAATGCCAAGCGTGCCGCCGGCGGCCAGGGTGCCGGTCGACAGGCGCCCCGAATAGCCGTGACGCTTCATTTCGGGCAGCGCCACCGATGTGATGGTGGCTGCAGTGGCCACCGAGGACCCGCAGATGGCACCAAAGGCCGCACTGGCCAGCACCGCCGCCATCGCCAGGCCGCCCTTGAAGCGCGACATCACCGCGCTGGCGAAACCAAATAGGGCTTTCGAGATGCCGCCCTGGGTGGCGAAATTTCCCATCAGAATGAACAGCGGAATGACCGACAGGTCATAGCTTGCAAAGCGGGCAAAGGCCTGGGTGTTGAGAAAGTTGCTCAAGGGCCCCCAGCCTGCCTGGGCCACGTAGCCGACGCAGCCCGCGGAAAACATGGCAATGGCAATCGGCACACGAATAACCATCAGCGCCAGCATGATGGCAAAGATCATCAGCGTCAGCATCAGCGGGCTCATGACGACACCTCGTCACCAAAACCATTCAATCCCTGCCACAGGCCGATGACTGCCGTCAGCGCAAGGGGCGGAACCATGCCCGCATAGACAATCCATTCCGGGAAACCCAGCATCATCGTGCCTGACTGGGTGTTGAATGCATTGAGGCCGCCCACGGTGGTGCGCCAGGCCAGCAGGCCAATTGCCAATCCGAGCAGCAGCGCACCGAGCCGGTCCAGACCGGCATTGGTCTTGTGACTGGCCCGGGCCGTGAAGAAGTCAACAATGATGTTGCCGCGCTGCAACTGGCACCAGGGCAAGAAAAGTGCGATGGCCGCGCCTGCGGCGACACCCGTCAGTTCAAAATCGCCAACCAGCGTCACGCCAATCGTGTTGCGGCCAATCAGGCTGACGCAGGTTGCCAGGGTGATGCCAGTGAGCAAAACGCCCGCCAGAATGGCGCAAAACTTCGCCAGTGATTCAAGGATGCGCAACAGGAGTCCCCCATTTATTCATGCGTCACGAATTGACGGTGGCGCAATTCTAGGTGGCGCTCCTGGCTCGCCTCATTCCTGACCCTGGGTGATCGTGACCTTGATAGGTTCCAGTCCCGCCACGGCGCCCAGCATGGTGTCGCCAGCCGCTACCGCGGCCACGCCCTCGGGGGTGCCGGTGTAAATCAGATCACCCGGCTGCAATTCCCATGCGGCTGACAGATGCTCAATGGTTTCGGCAATATTCCAGATCAGTTTGGACACATTGCTGCACTGGCGGTCCTGCCCGTTCACCTGGACGTAAATCTCGGCGTTGGCGATATCGCCTGCCGCTGCCAGCGGGGTGATGGGGCCGATAGGGGCCGATTTGTCAAACGCTTTGCCAATGCACCAGGGACGGCCCTGTTTTTTCATCTCGTTTTGCAGGTCCCGCCGCGTCATGTCCAGCCCCACGGCGTAGCCAAAAATGTGCTTGTGGGCGTCAGCCGCCTTGATGTTCTTGCCGCCCGTGCCAATCGCGACCACCAGTTCGATTTCGTGGTGCAAATTTTTGGTAAGGCTGGGGTAGGGCATGGCGGCGGTCTCGCCGGCGTTGACCACGACCAGTGCATCGGTGGGCTTGAGGAAAAAGAAGGGTGGCTCGCGGCCGGTGAAGCCCATTTCCTTGGCATGCTCTTCATAGTTGCGCCCCACGCAGTAGACGCGGTGCACCGGAAAGCGATCAGCTGTGCCCTGCACCGGCACAGACACCGTGGGGGCGGGATTGAAAACGTAGCTCATGGGATCCTCTCTTCTTGGTGAATGCCCAGCGCCTGATGCACGGGACGGTCGGAATAACTGAACAGCACGCAGCCCGCAATGGATGCCAGCCGCAACGCATGCCAGGACGGCACCACAAAATGGTCGCGCGCCTCGAAGTCGAATCGTACCGAACCCGCGGGCCCGTCGATGTACGCAGTACCCGCACCTTCAACCACGCTGTACACAGCGCCGTCGGTCTGACGGCACGACTTGCCGTCAAATCTGGCGGGCAGGCGCTGCATGAAGGTGGCCATGGTGGGCATGGGGGACCCGCCGGTGGCCGGGTTGATATAGCGCAGCTTGACGCCATCCCACGGGTCCATCGCGGCGTCACGCTCGAGTTGGTACAGGGCTTCGCGGCTGCGTTCATAGGGGTAGCTGAAGATCGGCGAGGTGGCGCCGAAAGGCGCGTCGCCCCTGACCGGCGCCATGTTGTGGCCATAGCGCGCAAAACTGCTGCCCTCGGCGCGCGCGACCGTCTGCGATTTGGCGATGTCGTTCTGCGCAAAACCGGCATCGAAAAAGCGGATCATGGGAATATCCAGCCCGTCGAGCCAGACGACGGGCTCGGTGCTCTCGTTGCCATGGTCGTGCCAGGTCCAGCTGGGCGTGATGATGAAGTCACCGGGGTGCATGGTGCTGCGCTCGCCATCCACCGCCGTGTAGGCACCGGTACCTTCCACAATGAAGCGCAGCGCGCTTTGGGTGTGGCGGTGGCTGGGGGCAACTTCGCCGGGCAGGATGAGCTGCAGACCGGCGTAGAGCGACTGCGTCACGGCCGACTGGCCGCGCAGCGCCGGGTTTTCCAGAATTAATACGCGGCGCACCGCCTCCTCGGCTGTGATGGCTTCGCCCGCGCGCTTCAGGAATGGTTTGATCTGCTCATATTTCCATAGCGCCGGAACGCACGGGGATGAGGGCTGGGGGGGAACCAGGGCATGAAGAACTTCCCATAGCGGGGTCAGGTTCAGGGGCGACATGTCCTGGTACAACTGCTGGCGCAGCGCGGCAGTGTTAGTCATTTTGGAACTCCTGAAAAGGGCTGGTCAGGGTCAATGCCCTGGTACAGCCACGACAGCCCGACAACCAGGATCAGGAGAGTATTTTCCTCAGGCTGATTTGGCAACCAGGTCAAAGTGCTCGACCACCGGAGCGACCGCAAAAAACGGCCCCACGATGGCACGCCATTCGGCAAACGCAGGCGACTGGCGAAAACTCACCGTGTGGTCTTCCAGTGTGTCCCAGAAGATCTGGAGCAGGTAGCGCTCGGTGTTTTCAATACCCCGGTTGATTTTGAAACCCTGAAACCCTGTGGACCCCTGGATGACGGTCTTCAAACCGCGCTGGATGGCCTCTTCAAAAGTGGCGTTCTGACCGGGGTGAATACGGATATCGGCAAGTTCGAGGATCATGAAAGGCTCCGTTGTGGGGGTAGGTGTTGACTGGTGGGCTAGTCTACCGTCAGCCTGCTCATTACAGTCTGCGGATTGGTTTTTTGCGCCAGACAAGCCGGTAGTAGGCCGTTTGCATGGCCAGCATCGCCAGGAATGCGACCGGGTACGCAGCCCAAATGCCGTTCAAGCCGTAGTGATTGCTCAGGATCCAGGCCACTGGGATTTCAATGCATGCAATCGCGAACATCGCAATGGCCGTAGGAACGAATACCGTGCCGCTGGCGCGCATCAAACCTGACAACACCATGGACATGCCCAGGATGACACTGCTCCACAACATGATGTGCAACAGCGTTTGCGCCATCTCCACCACGGCGGCATCGGTGATGAACAGCCCGATGATGTGGCGTGAAAACAGATAGCCCAGCAGCACCAGTGAGCCCGTCAGCATCACGTTCATCATGATGCCGGTGCGCGCAATCTTGCCCAGCGTGTGACCGCGCCCACTGCCAATGGCCTGCGCGCCCAGGATGGAGGCCGTGATGGCGATGGAAATGGCCGGAAACTGCACGTACGAGACAATCTGGTTCACCGCGCCATAGGCCGCCGTGGCTTGCGAGCCATAGCGGTTGACCAGAAACAGGACGGCAATTTCGGCCACGGAGATCGTGATCATCGACAGGGCTGTGGGTAGACCGACGAGCAGAATCTTCTTGAATATGCTGCGGTCAATGCGAAGGTGCTTCATGAACGCGGCATTGGGCGCGAGGGGGTGCTTCTTGTGCAACAAATACCATGCGGTCCAGCACAGCGCGACCAAGTAAGACACCACGGCCGCGTAAGCACCGCTGGCCACACCCATGGCGGGCAATCCCGCCCAGCCGCGGATCAACGCCGGGGTGAGCAACAGCCCGACCACAGTGGAAATCAGCAGTGTGATCAGCGGTGTGGTGGTGTCGCCGACGCCGCGCAGCATTGAGGTGACCAGCAGGAAGGCAAATATGCCGGGAGTCACCAGCAGCATGATGCGGGCGTACGCTGTTGCACCCGGCAATATGTCAGCCGGCGTGCCCAGGGCGCGCAGCATCATTTCGGTCAACGCGCCGCCAAAGATGGCCACGGCGATGCCCGCGCAGAGGCCCACCATCAATGTGGTGCCGGCAATGGCCTTGACGCGGCCAGTCTCTTTGGCGCCCCAGGCCTGGCCAATCAAGATGGCTGCACCCGAGCCCAGGCCAATCATGAAGGCGATCAGGAAGAACAGCACGGGAAAGAACGCCGACACCGCCGCCATGGCGCCCACGCCGAGCATCTGGCCCAGATAAATGTTGTTGACCGTGCCCGAGAGTGCCTGCAGGATGTTGCTGACGATCATGGGCACCAGAAATGCCAGATAGACCTTCCACAAAACGGGTGGCGGTGCCGGGCGGTCCGATGCGCCTGTTCCTGTGCTTCTGGTGGTCGTCGTCGCGGTAGTTGTCTTCATGGGGATTCAGTGGTTCACGCTCAAAAGGCGTCTGCCAATATTTTTTTCAGGTGAGTTTGCACATCGACTGGCCAGGTGGCTATCAGCGCTTCAAAACGAGCTTGGTCAGCGGCGAACAAGGTGCGGCTGGCTTCTTCAAACCCCGGTTCATGCCCAGCCATGGTGGACATGAACTTGTAGCCCACGGCACTGGCCTGGCGCACGCGGTCCTTGACTTCAGACGACCGCCTGGCCACCTCCACCAGCTTGCGCAGTGCCACTGACGCGCCGCCGGGTTGACTGGCCAGCCATTCCCAGTGGCGCGGCAACAACGTGACCTCACGTGCCACCACGCCCAATCTCGGGCGGCCGGGGCCGCGGGCGGCCTCTGGACTGGTTGCGGTGTCGGTTGCCCCAGAGGCCGTCGGGGCATCCGGCACGTCTGGGCACTCGGGTCCGGCCATGCGGGCGTGTTCCTGTGCCAATAGATCAAACCTTGCCTGGAATTCGCTCACTGAGCCGCGCCAGTCAAGCTCGACGATTTCGCTGGTGGCGTCGTCGAATATCAAAACGGGGCGCGGGGTGCTTTGGTCCGCTGATCTATCAACGGCGCTTTTGGCTGCCATGGCCACGACCTTGAGCTCGCCCGTGGCAATGCATTGGTTGCCTTCAAACGCAGTGCACAGCATGTCTGTCCATTTCTTCATTCCGGAGTCCCTCAATTGCTTTGTCGCTGTGGCGTAATTTTGCCCGGGTAAAAATGAAATGTCAATAACACCCGGGTAAAAATAATTATCAGCGAGCTGAAACTGCAGTGGTCTGATGCGATGAGCGCAAGACCGAACACCAGGCGGGATTCCGATCGCAAGCCAAGGGCAATGCCCGGTCTCGAGGTGGTTCTGGAAACTGGGGTGTGCGGTATGCTTTGACCATGCACTCTGAAAACTTTATCCCGGGCAAAGACGCCTCGCTTGAATTCACCATCAATACCCTGCAGGCCAAGCTGCAAGCACTCGGCTTTCATATTGAGGAGCGTTCCTGGCTGAACCCGGTGGACGGCATCTGGTCGGTGCACATTCGTGACCGGGATTGCCCGCTCCTGTTTACCAACGGCAAGGGCGCCACCCGCCTCGCGTGCCTGGCGAGTGCGCTGGGTGAGTTCTTTGAGCGACTCTCGACCAACTATTTCTGGACGCATTACTACCTCGGGCCCAAAGTGGCCCATCGCCACTATGTGCACTATCCGCAGGAGCGCTGGTTTCAGCCCGGGGAAGATAGCCGCTGGCCCGTCGCTTTGCTGAATCCCGGCCTGCACAAGTTCTACAACCCAGAGGGAAGCGTCGACGCCTCCAGCCTGGTTGAGTTCAATTCCGGCAACGTCGAGCGCGGCATCTGCGCCATTCCCTATGTGCGTGAGCGCGACGGCGTCACCACCTACTTTCCGGTCAATATCATTGGCAACCTCTATGTGAGCAATGGCATGTCGGCGGGCAATACCCTGGCCGAGGCGCGTACGCAGGCCTTGTCGGAAATATTTGAACGCTACGTCAAGGGCCGCATCATCAGCGAAGGCATTTGTCTGCCCGACGTGCCTGAAGCGGTGATCGCGCGCTACCCGCGCATTGCAGCCGGCATCAAGGCCTTGCGCGCGGCGGGTTTTGGCATTCTGGTGAAGGACGCCTCGCTGGGCGGCCAGTACCCGGTGATGAACGTGACGCTCTTGCACCCCGAGGACCAGGGATGCTTTGCCAGCTTTGGTGCCCACCCGCGCTTCGAGATCGCACTGGAGCGCGCCCTGACCGAACTGTTGCAGGGCCGCGCACTGGATTCGCTGGCCGGCTTTCCGGCGCCCGGCTTCGATCTGGAAGAGGCGGCCAGCTCGACCAATATTGAAATCCATTTTGTGGACTCCAGCGGTGTCATTCACTGGAAGTTCCTGGGTGACGCGCCCGACTACGAGTTCTGTGACTGGAACTTCAGTACCACCACCGCCGAAGACTATGCCTGGGCCGTGGATCGCATCCATCGGGACGGGCGCGAAATATACGTGGCTGATTTCACCCATCTGGGCGTCTATGCCTGCCGCATTCTGGTGCCCGGCATGTCGGAGATCTACCCGGTGGACGACCTGGAGTTCGAGAACAACAGCGTGGGCAACGAGATTCGCGAAGCCATCCTGAATCTGCCCAATCTGGATGACGAAGAGTGTGCGGCCCTGCTCGAAACCCTCAATGAATCGGCGTTGGCGGACCAGTGCCCGGTCGCGGCGGTGATTGGCCTGGCGGCCGATGCCGGCTCCTTCTGGAGCGATCTGCGCGTGGGCGAACTCAAGACCCTGCTGGCCCTGGCGGTGGGCGACGAAGCCGCGACGCTGGAGGGCTGTGACTGGATCCGGCATTTCGACCAGCTCAACCCGCAGCGTCGTCGGGTCTACGCCTGCATTGAAAGCCTGATCAACCTGGCCGACATGGGCGACACCGGGCCCTACCTGTCCTCGTTGCGTCAGCTTTATGGCGCGGGCGCCGTGGCGCAGGCACACGCGCTGATCATGCAAACCGATCGCTTCATGGGCATCAGTGCTCCCGGCCTGATGCTGGAAGGCTGTGAAATGCATCGCAAGTTGCTGGCAGCGTACGACAAGGTTCACGCCGGCGCTGTCTGACAGGCCTGCGGCCTGGTCAGTGTCGCCATGCAGACCGTCCGGAAAATTCTTCGAAAGATATTCTTCCGGCTGATTGCGGCATTGCTGCTGTTTGAGGAGTGGGGATGGGAGCCGCTGGCCGCGGTCTTTGCCCGATTTGCGCGTCTGCCGCTGTGGGCCTGGCTGGAGCGGCAAATATCGAAGTTGCCGCCAGCTGGAGCCTTGCTGGCTTTTGGCGTGCCGATGTTGACCTTGCTGCCCGTGAAGTTGTTGGCGCTCTACCTGTTTGGCAAAGGCCAGACAACACTGGGACTGGTGTTGTTGCTCAGCGCCAAGATTGGGGGCACCGCAGCAATGGCGCGGCTGTTCCAGTTGACCCAGCCAGCCTTGATGAGGTTGCGCTGGTTCGCCTGGTGGTATCCCCGCTGGAAGAGCTGGAAAGACGGTGTCCTGGCCGAGGTTCGAGGGTCCGCTGCCTGGCGCGCGGGGCATCAGCTCAAGCAGCGTGTCAAGGACTGGTGGAAAGATTTGCGGCACTGAGCGCCGTCTGCCGGTCAGTGCCGGTGGCCTGCATCGCCGGATCGAAGAAACGCAGGGCGTTGCGGTCTGCAGCCTTGACCTGGTACATGGCCAGATCGGCCTGCTTGATCAGTTCTTCCACGGTATCCCCCTGACCACTAAAGAGTGTGGCGCCGATGCTGGGGGTGCTGTGGTGCACGTGAGCGCCCAGGTGATAGGGCTGGTTCAGGGCGGCGAGGATTTTTTCGCCAATGTTTGCCGCCTGTGTCATGGCTTCCTGCCGGTTCTCACCCAGATCTTCGAGCATGACCACAAACTCGTCGCCACCCAGGCGGGCTACCGTGTCTGCCTCACGGACGCAACTGAGCAGACGCTGGGCGACTTGTTGCAGCAGCAAGTCGCCCACGTCATGACCGAGCGTGTCGTTGAGGGTCTTGAATTTATCCAGGTCGATGAACAGCAAGGCAACATGGCTTTTGCTGCGGGCGCTGGCGAGGCTGGCCTGTTGCATCCGGTCCTGTAGCAGGCGCCGGTTGGGCAATTGGGTAAGTGGGTCAAAAAAGGCCAGACTCTGAATCTGCTCTTCTGCGTCCTTGCGCGTCGTGATGTCGTGCATGCTGGCGACATAGTGGGTGACCGTCGTGTCGTCTCCCTTCACCGCGGTGATGGTGATTGACTCGGGATACACGTTGCCGTTCTTGTGCCGGTTCCAGATTTCTCCTTTCCACGCACCGGTGCTCTTGAGTGTTGCCCACATCTCCCCGTAGAAAGCGGCATCGTGGCGTCCCGAACTGCGAATGCGCGGATTTTTGCCCACGACGTCGGCTGCCGTGTAGCCTGTGATGTCGGTGAAGGCACTGTTGATCCTCAGGATCACGCCGTGTTCATCAGTGACAAACATGCCTTCCTGCGTCTGGAAGGCGGTTTCGGCAATTCGAAGCTCGACCTCTGCCTGTTTGCGCCGGGTGATGTCAGAGAAGGTTGTGACGGTGCCGGTGATTCTGTCGGCGTCCCGGATCGGGTGAGCCGAATAGGCCACGGGGAAAGGCGTTCCGTCCTTGCGCCAGAAAACTTCATCCTCCTTCTCGCAGGATTGTCCGGAAGTGGAAGTTTGATAGACGGGGCAATCTGCCATGGGATAGGGTGAGCCATCAGCATGGTGATGATGAATAAGTGTGTGGATGTTTTTTCCGATGATTTCCGGTACGTCGTAGCCCAGCATCCTGGCGGCGGCTTGATTGATGAAGCTGCAATTTCCCTTGATGTCGATGCCGTAAATACCTTCGCCGGTTGATTCCAGTAGCAGCAAACGCTCCCTGGACAGGTCTTCAAGCTCAGCCTGCTCGTGTACGCGTTCGGTGATGTCCTGCACCGTGCCGGACGAACGGGTCGGCTTGCCATCGGTACCAAAGTCGGAGGCCCCTTGCTCACGTACCCATTTGATGCGGCCGTCGCTCATGCGCAGGCGATGGACGAGGTGGTAAGGCTCGCGTTTTCCGAGCGAGGTGGTGTAGGTCTGCTTGACGGTTTCGCGATCATCCGGGTGAATCACGTTGAGGAAGGCGTCAATCGACGCTGGGCACCGGTCCTTGTCAATCTCGAAGATTCGGAAAACCTCGTCAGACCAGTACACCCTGCCTGATGCGAGTTCCAGTTCCCAACTGCCGATATGGACGATTTGTTGCGCCTCGGCGAGGTTGGCGTGCTCGCGCTGCAACAATAGTTCGGCCTTTTCCCGTTGGCGCCACGATTTGCCCAGCAGCGCAAGGGCGGCGAGAACGATCAGACTTGCAGCGCCACCAAAAACGATCAGCAGCTGTTGTGCCGCGGCGATTTCGGCGTAGACGCCACCGGGCGTTCGCGCCACCGTCAGCAGCAGTGGGTAGTCTTTGATCCAGCGGTGGGCGATGCCGCGCTCGACCTGATCGAGTACCGAACGGCGCAGGACGAAGCCGCTGGCATTGCGCCGGTACTCGGCGAGTTGTTCAAGCGTCAGCCGGGTTCCCAAAAACCGGGGCAGATCCCTGGAGCGGCTCAGCAGCGTGCCCGTGGTCGAGACCAGCGTCATGATGGTGTCGGCATCGATGGTCAGTGGCTGCACAAAGCGGGTCAACTGCTCCGGCGGCAGGAAAACCACCACGATGCCGAGGAATTTGCCATCGCTGGCGAGAATCGGGCGCACCATTTGCATGCCCCAGCGCTTGGTGATGCGGCCCAGCACCGGATCGCTTATGTAGAGTTGATCGGGACCACCATCGGCAAAAATGCGGAAATGCGCCCGGTCGCCCAGATACACGGGAGTGGGGTTGCCGGGGACATCGGTCATTTCCGGGTAGCCGTCGCGGCCGACGATGGTCACGTGAACATCGAGATCCTTCAAAGGTCCTTGCCGCAACAATTCGACTGTGTGTAGCAGGTGCGGTTTGTCGCTGAGATATTCGGCCCGCATGACCAGCAGGGCGCTGTCGATCTGATGCAGCTGCCGCACCACGGTTTCGTCGAGCACCTCCGTCAAACGCATCAGGTTTTGACCGAAGTTTGCCAGTCGCTCCTTCTTGAGGCGGTCTGCCTCCCAGATCACGGCGCTCCAGATCAGCACCAGCAACGTTGCGCCCAGCAGCAGAAGCTGCGGCAGGGAGGCCAACAGTGTTACGGAGGGCGCGTGCCGCCAACGCAAAGCGCGTGTGGTGGCCACACCGGAGGGGCTTGCTGACGAATGCATTCCAACGACTTGTCTAGTATTTATAGATGTCCATTTTATCGGCAGGGATTTCTTTGACCTGAGCAATTACCCTTGCTGGAACGGGCCTGTTTCCGGTTTATCCTGTGTCTGATGAAACTGCACAATTACTTCCGTTCTTCTGCCTCGTTCCGGGTGCGCATTGCGCTGGCGCTCAAAGGCCTGCCCTATGAGTACATCCCGGTGCACCTGGCGCGTGGTGACCACAAGCTGCCGGGTTACGCCGGCGTCTCGGCCGATGGCCTGGTGCCATTGCTGGAGGTTGATGGTGAGCGCCTGTCGCAGTCGATGGCCATCATTGAGTACCTGGATGAAACCCATCCGCAGTCGCCATTGATGCCCCATGACCCCCTTGGCCGGGCCAAGGTGCGGGCACTGGCGCAGTCCATTGCCTGTGAGATTCACCCGCTCAACAACCTGCGGGTCTTGAAGTACCTGGTGAAGGAACTCAAGGTAGATGAAGAAGCCAAGAACACCTGGTACCGCCATTGGGTGCGCGAAGGCCTGGAGAGCTTCGAGCGCCAGTTGCAGGCGCAGGCCGACCAGCGCAAGCAGACCGGCTTGCCGGCCAGCGTCTATTGCTACGGTGATACGCCCACGCTGGCCGACTGCTGCCTGGTGCCGCAGATCTTCAATGGCAAGCGCTTTGATGTGAATCTGGACGGTTTGCCGCTGACCATGGCTGCATTTGATGCCTGCATGAAGCTTGCTGCCTTCCAGCAGGCGCAGCCTGCCAACTGCCCCGACAACGAAGGCTGAAGGTGGACCCCGACTGGCTCGTTCCTCAATGGCCGGCGCCTGCCCATGTGCATGCGGTGTGCACCACGCGTGCCGGTGGCGTGTCGGCGGCACCGTTTGACTCGCTGAACCTGGGGGATCACGTGGGGGACCGCCCGCTGGACGTCGCTGCCAATCGCGCCATTCTCCAACAGGCCATCAATGCGCGGCCCGTGTTTTTGTCGCAGGTGCACGGCACGCACGTCGAATGGTTGTCTGACAACACGGTGCATGGAACGCCAGCAGATGGCTGCATCACGGATCAGCCCCGGGTGGCCTGCACCATCATGGTGGCCGATTGCCTGCCGGTCCTGTTGACGAACGGGCAGGGGAGCCTGGTGGCTGCGGCGCATGCGGGCTGGCGTGGCCTGGCAGGCGAGGGCGGTCGCGGAGTGCTTGAGGCCGTTATTGAACGTTTTAGTGCTCCAGCCCCCGTGAATAAAGCGCAGGGTGCTACAAAAATAATAGCATGGCTGGGTCCCTGCATCGGACCGCAATCGTTTGAAGTGGGCGACGAAGTGCGCGACGCTTTCGTGGCGCATGACCCGGCGGCGCTGGCCATGTTCACGCCGAAGGCTGGCGACAGTTCGGGTGGCAAGTGGCTGGCAGATCTGCAAGGCCTGGCGCGCATGCGCCTGGCTGCACTGGGCGTTACCCGGATTTACGGCAACGATGGCACGCAGCCGTGGTGCACCGTGAGCAATCCTTCACGGTTCTTTTCGTACCGGCGCGACCGCATCAGCGGCCGCATGGCCGCCAGCATCTGGCTTGACTAGATGGGCCGCAGCCATCTCGGCGGCCTCTCTGGCCTTGATTGCCCGGCGCCGCGCCGGCGCGCCCATCAGGTAGACCACCAATGCCACCGGCCCCAGGCCGTAGAGCACAAAGGTAATAAGCCCACCCAGTACGGTGCCATTTGAATTGGTGGCTTCGGCGATCGCCATCATGAGCGCAACATACAACCAGGCGATGGGCACAATGTACATAGATGAGCAAGTTCGCGGTTGAGTAGATCAATGTCAGTTTTTCGAAGGGGAAGACCTGAGATACTCGGGTTTCTACCAAGAAGCAACTATAACGGGGACACAGCATGACACCGGATTCTCAAGAATTTTGGCCACAGTCGGCGCAGCAGTTTCAGCAGACCTTGAGTGAGGGGTGGATCAAGGCATTCCAGTCTTTTCAGAACATGGATCTGGGCTCCGCAGGTGCCCCTCTGGCCGCTCCGACCAGCAAGCCCCCCCAGATCAGGTTTTCGCCCGAGAAGTTGCAGGAGTTGCAGCAGCAGTACCTCAAAGACGCCGCCGGCCTGTGGATGAAGAGCCTGCAGGGCGCAACGCCGCCCAGCGACAAGCGCTTTGCCGCGCAGGCCTGGAGCGCCAACCCGGTGGCGGCCTTTTCGGCGGCCGCCTACCTGCTCAACGCCCGTACCCTGATGGGCATGGCGGACGCCGTGGAGACGGATCCCAAGACCCGCGCCCGCATCCGTTTTGCGGTGGAGCAGTTGACGGCGGCGGCCGCACCGAGCAACTTCCTGGCGTTCAATGCCGAAGCGCAAGAGAAGGCGATCGAGACAAAAGGCGAGAGCATTGCCAAGGGCGTGCAGAACATGCTGCATGACCTGCGCCAGGGCCATGTGTCCATGACGGACGAAAGCGTGTTCGAGGTGGGCAAAAATGTGGCGACCACCGAGGGCGCCGTGGTGTTTGAGAATGACTTGTTTCAGCTGATTGAATACAAGCCGCTCACGGCCAAGGTATTCGAGAAACCTTTTCTGCTCGTTCCGCCGTGCATCAACAAGTTCTATATCCTGGACTTGCAGCCGGAAAACTCTCTCATTCGTTATGCCGTGTCCCAGGGCCACCGAACGTTCGTTGTGAGCTGGCGCAATCCCGATGCGTCGCTGGCCCACAAAACCTGGGACGACTACATTGAAGACGCTGTGATCAAAGCCATTGCGGTCACCCAGGACATCACGGCAGCCAAGACCATCAATGCCCTGGGCTTCTGTGTCGGCGGCACGATGCTGGGCACGGCGCTGGCGGTACTGGCCGCGCGGGGGGAGAAGCCGGTGGCCAGTGCCACCTTCCTCACGTCCCTGCTGGATTTCACCGATACCGGAATTCTGGATGTCTTCATAGACGAATCCTTTGTCAAGTATCGCGAAAAAGAGATGGGCAAGGGCGGCTTGATGAAGGGGCAGGATCTGTCAAGCACCTTCAGCTTCCTGCGGCCCAATGACCTGGTGTGGAACTACGTGGTGGGCAACTACCTCAAGGGAGAGACACCGCCACCGTTCGACCTGCTGTACTGGAACAGCGATTCCACCAATCTGCCGGGTCCTTTCTACGCCTGGTATCTGCGCAACACCTACCTGGAAAACAACCTGGTCAAGCCCGGCAAGACGGTCGTTTGTGGTGAGAAAGTGGATTTGCGCACCGTCGACATGCCGGTCTACATCTACGGCTCACGCGAAGACCACATTGTTCCCATTGGCGGTGCCTATGCCTCTACCCAACACCTGCCGGGAAAAAAGCGTTTTGTGATGGGTGCATCCGGTCACATTGCAGGCGTGATCAATCCACCGGCCAAGAACAAGCGCAGCCACTGGATTCGTGAAGACGGCAAGTTGCCCAAAACTCATGCTGATTGGCTGGCCGGGGCCACCGAGTACCCCGGCAGCTGGTGGACCGATTGGGCCCAATGGCTCAAAGCCCACGCGGGCAAACAAATTCCTGCGCCCAAGACCTATGGCAAGGGTAAATACAAGGCGATCGAAGCCGCGCCCGGTCGCTACGTCAAGGCAAAAGCCTGACCCTTTGATCGGTTGGGGACAGAACCGGTCTGTTCCGCCTTATTTGTTACCAAAGGAGAGAAAAAATGGAAGACATCGTTATCGTTTCAGCCGCTCGCACCGCCGTCGGCAAATTCGGCGGAGCCCTCGCCAAAATCCCCGCGACCGAGCTTGGCGCGGCGGTCATCAAGGATTTGATGGCCCGCACGGGATTGGGCGTTGACCAGATCGGTGAAGTCATCATGGGCCAGGTGCTGGCGGCCGGTGCCGGCCAGAACCCGGCGCGCCAGGCGCTGATCAAGAGTGGCCTGGCGAAGGAAACCCCGGCGCTGACCATCAATGCCGTGTGCGGCTCGGGCCTCAAGGCCGTGATGCTGGCTGCGCAAGCGGTGGCCTATGGTGACAGCGATATTGTCATCGCCGGTGGCCAGGAGAGCATGAGTTCCTCGCCCCATGTCTTGCTGGGCTCACGTGATGGCCAGCGCATGGGTGACTGGAAGATGATCGACTCCATGATCGTTGACGGCCTGTGGGACGTCTACAACCAGTACCACATGGGCATCACGGCCGAGAACGTGGCCAGGCAATACGGCATCACGCGCGAAATGCAGGACGCCCTGGCCCTGGCCAGCCAGCAAAAGGCCGCAGCCGCCCAGGACGCCGGCAAGTTCAAGGACGAGATCGTGCCTTTCAGCATTGCCCAGAAGAAGGGCGACCCCATCGTCTTCGCGGCCGACGAATACCTCAACCGCAAGACCAATGCCGAAGCCCTGGCCGGTCTGCGCCCCGCCTTTGACAAGGCCGGTGGCGTGACAGCGGGTAACGCGTCCGGCCTGAACGATGGTGCGGCCGCCGTGATGGTGATGACCGCCAAGAAAGCGGCGGCACTGGGGCTCAAGCCGCTGGGTCGTATTGCCAGCTTTGCCACCAGTGGTCTGGACCCCGCTTTCATGGGCATGGGTCCGGTGCCGGCATCGCAAAAGGCGCTGGCTCGAGCTGGCTGGAAAGCCGCTGACCTGGACCTGCTTGAAATCAACGAAGCCTTCGCGGCGCAAGCCTGTGCAGTGAACAAGGAAATGGGCTGGGACACTTCCAAAGTCAACGTCAATGGTGGCGCGATCGCCATCGGGCACCCGATCGGTGCGTCCGGTTGCCGCATCCTGGTAACGCTACTGCATGAAATGCAGCGGCGCGATGCCAAAAAGGGAATTGCCAGCCTGTGTATCGGCGGTGGCATGGGGGTTGCCCTAACTATCGAGCGCTGATTTCGCGTTCACAATGGGCTTTTAACAAGGAGGAACAAATCATGAGCCAAAAAGTAGCATACGTCACCGGAGGCATGGGTGGCATTGGAACCGCCATCTGCCAGCGCCTGCACAAGGACGGATTCAAGGTCATCGCGGGCTCCGGCCCCACACGTGACCATGCCAAATGGCTGGCCGAGCAGAAGGCGTTGGGCTACACCTTCTACGCCTCGGTGGGCAACGTCGGCGATTGGGATTCCACCGTTGAAGCCTTCACCAAGGCCAAGGCAGAGCATGGCGCCATTGACGTGCTGGTGAACAATGCTGGCATTACGCGCGACCGCATGTTCGTGAAGATGACCCGTGAGGACTGGGATTCGGTGATCGAGACCAACCTGAATTCCATGTTCAACGTCACCAAGCAGGTGGTGGCCGACATGGTGGAAAAAGGCTGGGGCCGCATCATCAACATCAGCTCCGTGAATGGCGAAAAGGGCCAGGCCGGGCAGACCAACTATTCGGCAGCCAAAGCCGGCATGCACGGCTTCAGCATGGCGCTGGCGCAGGAACTGGCCACCAAGGGCGTGACCGTCAACACCGTGAGCCCGGGTTACATCGGCACCGACATGGTCAAGGCGATTCGCCAGGACGTGCTCGACAAGATCGTCGCCACGGTGCCGGTCAAGCGTCTGGGCGAGCCCAGCGAGATTGCCTCCATCATCGCCTGGTTGGCGTCTGAAGAAGGTGGTTACGCCACTGGCGCCGATTTCTCGGTGAACGGCGGTTTGCACATGGGCTGATGCCCTTAGCAGGTATAAAAAAACCCGCCAAGGCGGGTTTTTTTATTTTGAGTGAGCGCTGGTCAAGCCGACTGCGCTTCCAGCTTGCCAGACACCGTCAACCACTGTTCTTCGAGGCTTTGCAGCTCATCGTTGACGGTTTTCAGGCGTTTGCCGAAGTCGGCGATTTCGGTCGGGTGATGGGCCGTGCTCAGGTGGCCCTCCAGTGACGCACCTTCGCCGTTGAGCACGGCCATGCGCGCTTCCACCTCTTCCAGTTGGCGCTTGAGTGAGCCCGTCGGGGCCGGCTTGGCCTTGGCCGGTGACGGCGCTGCGGCAAGGGCCTTGCGTTCGGCCTTGGCTGCGCTGCTGCTGGCCTCCTTGATGGCTTCGCGTTGGCGCTTGGCTTCATCCAGCAGGTAGCGCTGGTAGTCATCCAGGTCGCCGTCAAACGGGGCCACGCCACCGCGCGAGACCATCCAGAATTCGTCGCACACGGAACGAAGCAGGGCGCGGTCATGGCTGACCAGCATCACGGTGCCTTCAAATTCATTGAGCGCCATGGCGAGCGCCTCACGGGTGGCCAGGTCCAGGTGGTTGGTGGGCTCATCGAGCAGCAGCAGATTGGGACGCTGCCACACGATCATGCACAGCACCAGACGGGCTTTTTCGCCGCCGCTCATGCTGCCTACGGCCTGCTTGACCATGTCACCGCCGAAATTGAAGGTGCCCAGGAAACTGCGCAGATCCTGTTCGCGCGTCGCCTGGCCTGCAATTTTGCCGGCGGCGGTCATGTCCTTGACCAGTCGGATCATGTGTTCCAGGGGGGTATCGGTCGGGCGCAGCACATCGAGTTCCTGCTGGGCAAAGTAGCCGATGTTGAGGCCCTTGCCTTCGGTCAGCTCGCCGCCGATGGGCTGCAAATCACGGGCGATCGTTTTCACCAGCGTTGATTTACCCTGACCATTGGCACCCAGAATGCCGATGCGCTGGCCGGCCAGCACCGAACGGCTGACGTTGTTCACGATCACCGTCGGCGGCGTGCCTTCAGGGGAACCTTCCGGTGGCGGATAACCAAAGCTCACGCCGGTCATCGACAGCATCGGGTTAGGCAGGTTGGCCGGTTCCTTGAATTCAAAGGTGAAGTCCGCGTCCGCCAGCAACGGCGCGATTTTCTCCATGCGATCCAGTGCCTTGACCCGGCTTTGCGCCTGTTTCGCCTTGCTGGCCTTGGCCTTGAAGCGGGCGATGAATTTTTGCAGGTGGGCAATTTTGTCCTGCTGTTTGGCGAAGGCGTTTTGCTGCAAGGTCATCTGCTCGGCACGCATGTCTTCAAACTTGCTGTAGTTGCCGCCGTAACGCACCAGCTTGCCGGCGTCGATGTGCAGGGTGACGTTGGTTACCGCATCCAGAAACTCGCGGTCATGGCTGATGACGACCATCGTGCCTTCATACTTCTTGAGCCAGGCTTCCAGCCAGACCAGCGCGTCCAGGTCCAGGTGATTGGTGGGCTCGTCCAGCAGCAGCAGGTCGGACGGGCACATCAGTGCGCGCGCCAGTTGCAGGCGCATGCGCCAGCCGCCGGAGAAACTGTTGACCGGGTTGGTGAGTTCGGTGGTCTTGAAACCCAGGCCCAGGATCAGCGCCTGGGCGCGCGCCGGCGCATCGTGCGCACCGGCGTCCTGCAGCGCCATGTAGGCGTGGGCCATGCGGTCATAGTCGTCGGTGGCCTCGGCGGCGGTCACCTCATTTTGTGCAGCCAACAGCGAGGTGTCACCTTCAACCACGAAGTCAGTGGCGCTTTGCTCGGTCTCCGGCATGTCTTGGGCCACCTGGCCCATGCGCCATTGGCTGGGAATGAAATATTCACCCCCGTCTTCGTGCAGCGTGCCATTGAGCAGCGCAAACAGCGAGGACTTGCCAGCCCCATTGCGGCCCACCAGACCCACTTTCTCGCCCGGATTGATGGTGACGGTGGCACTGTCGAGCAGCAGCTTGGCACCGCGGCGCAGGATGACGTTTTTGAGGGTTATCACGGAAATCTTTTCGGTTGGAATGAAATTGTGGATCGACAGGCCGGACCTGATCCGGCATCCATCGCTGGGCGCAGTGTTCTGTGAGTTGCAGGTCGAGCCCGCAATGACCGCCCGGGAAAACCCTTGATTTTAGGCCAATAGCGCGTCGCGGGTCAGCAGCAGCACCTGGTCCTCACCGGCGCTGGTTTCCAGCCAGATGGCTCCGAGCCGGGGAAAGGCCGCTTCAAAGTGCTCACGTTCGTTGCCAATCTCCAGCACCAGGACGCCATGTTCGCTCATGTGGGCGGGCGCCTCGCGCAAGAGACTGCGGATGAAGTCCATGCCGTCGCTGCCGCCAGCGGCGTTGCCGTCCAGCGCCAGGGCGGGCTCGGCGTGGTATTCGGCGGGCAGGGCGGCCATGCTGGTCGCATTGACGTAGGGCGGGTTGCACAGAATCAGGTCGTAGGGCCCACGGACATTGGACAGGCCATCGGAGGCCAGCAGGCTGATGCGCTCCTGCAGGCCGTGCTTGTCGACGTTGATGCGGGCCACGGCCAGTGCGTCGGCCGAGATGTCGGCCGCATCCACGCTCACGTCCGGATAGGTCATGGCGGCGAGCACCGCCAGGCTGCCATTGCCGGTACACAGGTCAAGCACACGACGGGTCGATTCACTCAGCCAGTAGTCAATGGCGCCATTGACCAGCAACTCCGCGATGAAGGAACGCGGCACGATGGCGCGTTCGTCCACGTAGAACGGCACGCCCTGCAGCCAGGCTTCGCGGGTCAGGTAGGCGGCAGGCTTGCGCGATGTAATTCTTGCTATTAAAAGTGTAGCTATCTGCGCTTGTTTGTCGGGGGCTACAGGCTGATTTGCCATAGAGTCCGGACCGTCCAGCGGCGTGTCGAGCGGCAGGCCCAGCTGCCATAAAACCAGCCACGCCGCTTCGTCAAATGCGTTGCTGGTGCCGTGGCCAAACGCCACGCCGGCATCTGTGAGCTGTCTGGCGCCTGCTTCGATCAGTTCCAGAATCGTCATGGCGTCAGGCGCGTGGCCAGGTTTTCCAGCACCCGCCGGTAAATATTCTTGATGGGCTCAATATCTGCCACGGCCAGATGTTCGTCAATTTTGTGGATGGTGGCGTTGGGCGGCCCCAATTCGATCACCTGGGGGCAGATCTTGGCGATGAAGCGGCCGTCGCTGGTGCCGCCCGTGGTGGACAGCACGGTGTCAATACCGGTCTCAAGCTTGATGGCATCGACCACCGCCTGCACCAGCGTGCCAGGCGTCGTGAGAAAAGGCAGGCCGCCGACTGTCCACGCCAGTTCATAGTCAAGCGCGTGCCGGTCCAGGACCGTCTGCAACCGTGCCTGAAGACTCTCAGGTGTCGACTCGGTGCAAAAGCGGAAATTGAAGTCAAGCACCACGGTGCCGGGAATCACATTGCTGGCACCGGTGCCGCCGTGGATGTTGCTGACCTGCCAGGTGGTGGGCGGAAAGAAAGCGTTGCCCTTGTCCCATTCGATGGTCACCAGCTCTGCCAGGGCGGGTGCGATCAGATGAATGGGATTTTTTGCCAGGTGCGGGTAGGCAATGTGACCCTGAACGCCCTTGACGGTGAGACGCCCGCTCATGGTGCCGCGGCGGCCGTTCTTGATCATGTCGCCGCTGCGCTCAACCGACGTGGGTTCACCGACGATGCAATAGTCGATGGTCTCGCCACGGGCCTTGAGGGCTTCGCAAACAATGACCGTGCCATCGGTGGCGGGGCCTTCTTCGTCGCTGGTCAGCAAGAAGCCAATCGACAAGGCGGCGTCAGGCTGCGCCGCCAGGAACTCTTCAACTGCGACGACAAACGCCGCCAGTGACGTTTTCATGTCGCTGGCACCCCGCCCATACAGCTTGCCGTCTCGATGTGTGGGCGTGAACGGGTCGCTGTGCCACTGGTCCAGTGGTCCCGTTGGCACGACATCGGTGTGACCGGCAAACACTATCAATTCAGTAGCGCTTCCCGCTTGTTTGGCGGGGGCTCCAGCCCTTTTTGCCCATAAATTCGTGACACGGAAGTGGTCTGGCCCGCTGGTGATGGTTTCACAGACAAAACCCAGGGGCCCCAGGCGGGCCGCAATGATGTCCTGACAGCCCGCATCATCCGGTGTGAGCGATGGGCGGGAAATCAACTGTTCGGTAAGGCGCAGCGTGCTTGACATTATTTTCTTGACCGGTGTGACGGCGATCAGTGGGTCACGTCCAGCGTGATTTCGGTGAACGACGGATGGTCATCCGGGTCCTCAAGCTGTTCCTCGGCTTTGGCACGGGCGCCAAAGTCGTTTTGCAGTCGCCACATCAGATTGGTGGGCGAGTCGGAATTGGCCAGCCCCTCCTTGCGGTCCACAACGCCATCCACGATCAGGCGGGCAATGTCCTGCTCGAACGTCTGGCCGCCTTCTGCCATGGACTTTTCCATGGCTTCTTTCACACCCGAGAAATCACCTTTTTCAATCAACCCGGCAATCAGGTTGCTGTTGAGCATCACCTCGACGGCGGGCACGCGCCCGCCGGTGGTTGTGCGCAACAGACGCTGCGACACAATGGCATTCATGGCAGAGGCCAGGTCGCCCAGCATGGTGTTACGGACCTCCACCGGGTAAAAGCCCAGGATGCGGTTGAGCGCCTGGTAGCTGTTGTTGGCGTGCATCGTGGCCAGGCACAAATGGCCCGTTTGGGCGTAGGCAATGGCCGCCGACATGGTTTCACGGTCGCGGATTTCGCCAATCAGGATCACGTCCGGGGCCTGCCGCAGCGCATTCTTGAGTGCAAGCTGGGTCGACTGGGTATCCGTGCCGACTTCGCGTTGGTTGATCACCGAGCGGTTGTTCTTGAACAGGAATTCAATCGGGTCTTCAATCGTGAGGATGTGGCCGGACGCATTCTGGTTGCGGTGATCGATGATGGAGGCCAGGGTTGTGCTTTTGCCGGCCCCGGTGGCCCCCACCATCAGCAGCAGCCCCCGCTTTGCCATGATCAGTTCACCCAGAATCAGGGGCACTGACAGTGTGGCCAGCGGCGGAATGTCCATCGCGATGAAACGGATCACCGCTGCAATGGAGCCGCGCTGGCGCATGGCGCTGATACGGAACCGGCCCACACCTGCCATGGGCCAGCCCATGTTCAGTTCGTTCATTTCCTCCAGCTCTTCGATGCGCTCGGGTGGCAGGATCTCGGCCAGCAAATTGAGTGGCGCGTCGGGGGGAAGAATCTGGCTGTTGATGGGAACGCACTGACCGTTGATCCGGATCAGGGCCGGCGAATGGGCCGACAGATAGACGTCAGAAGCCTTTTTTTCGCTCATCAAGCGAAGAATTCGCTCCATCGTGCCCGATGTAACCGATCCGCCATTGGTTGCCATGGTTCAGCCTTCGTTCTGTTGAAAGTATCAGTCGCGCAGCAAGTCGTTCAGGCTGGTCTTGGCGCGTGTTTGCGCGTCCACCCGCTTGACAATGATCGCCGCGTACAGGCTGTACTTGCCGTCCGCCTTGGGCAGGTTGCCGCTGATGACCACAGAGCCGGCCGGGATGCGGCCATAGCTGACCGTGTCCGCAGCGCGGTCGTAAATGGGCGTGCTCTGACCGATGTAGACGCCCATGGAGATGACCGAGTTTTCTTCCACGATCACGCCCTCGACGATTTCCGAGCGGGCGCCGATGAAACAGTTGTCTTCGATGATGGTGGGGTTGGCCTGCATCGGCTCCAGCACGCCGCCGATGCCGACGCCGCCGCTCAAATGCACGTTCTTGCCGATCTGGGCGCAGGACCCAACGGCCGCCCAGGTGTCCACCATGGTGCCTTCGTCCACGTAGGCCCCGATGTTGACAAATGAGGGCATCAGGATCACACCCTTGGCCAGATAGCTGCCACGGCGCGCAACGGCCGGGGGCACCACGCGCACGCCGGTCGCCTTCAGGGCTTCTTCGTCGAGGTGGGCGAATTTGGTCTGGACCTTGTCGTAGAAGGCCAGGTCGCCTGCTTTCATGACCTCGTTGTCTTTGAGACGAAAGCTCAGCAACACCGCTTTCTTGATCCACTGGTGCGTGGTCCACTGGCCGACACCTTCCCGGGTGGCGACGCGCAGAGCGCCCGAGTTGAGCTGGGAAATGACATGCTCCACCGCGTCGGCGACTTCCCTGGAGGCGGACTTGACGGAAATATTGGCGCGGTCTTCCCACGCGGCGTCGATGATGTTTTGCAGTTGCTGGGTCATGAAGAGGATTCTTTCAGATGGGGGTTCAAGTTCAGGGTCTGGATTTGACAAATTCGACAATGCGTTGTGCTGCTTCAACACATTCGGCGGTTTCGGCCACCAGGGCCATGCGGATCCGCTGCGCACCCGGATTCCCGCTGTGACCGTCGCGGGCCAGATAGGAGCCGGGTAAAACAGTCACATTGTAAAGAGCATGCAAGTCGCGGGCGAAATCCGTGTCATTGCCCTTTACCTTGGCCCACAGGTAAAAGCCGGCATCCGGCAGCGCCACCTCCAGCACCTCGGCCAGCAGGGGGGTGACCTGGGCAAATTTGCTGCGGTACAGGGCCCGGTTTTCGATGACGTGCTGCTCATCGCGCCATGCGGCAATGCTGGCGGCCTGCACGACCGGGCTCATGGCGCTGCCGTGGTAGGTGCGGTAGAGCAAAAACTGTTTCATGATGGCCGCGTCGCCAGCTACGAAGCCGCTGCGCATGCCCGGCACGTTGCTGCGCTTGGACAGGCTGGTGAACGAGACCAGGTTTTTGAAATCGCTGCGCCCGAGTTTGGCGGCGGCTTCCATGCCGCCCAGCGGCGGCTCATCACGGAAGTAAATCTCGCTGTAGCACTCGTCTGAGGCGATCACGAAGCCGAAGCGATCACTCAGGGCAAACAGTTTTTCCCACTCGGAAAGCGGCATCACGGCACCGGTGGGGTTGCCCGGCGAGCAGACAATCAGCAACTGGGTGCGAGCCCACACGGCGTCGGGCACGCTGTCCCAGTCCTGTGCGAAATTGCGCGACTCGACCGTGGGCACAAAGTAGGGCTGGGCGCCAGCCAGCAGCGCTGCACCTTCATAGATTTGGTAGAACGGGTTGGGGCACACCACGACAGGGGCCTGATCGGTGTTGGCACTGCCACCACCAGGCGCCGGATTCACAATCGTTTGTGTCAGGGCAAACAGCGCTTCGCGCGAGCCGTTCACCGGCAACATCTGGGTGGCCGGGTCAACGTCCAGGCCATATCGCAGCTTGAGCCAGCCAGCAAAGGCGTCACGCAGCCTGGGCTCGCCGGCTGTCGCCGGGTAGCTTGAGAGACCACTGGGCGTGCTCACAATGGCGTCAATCATCGCCTGCTGAATAAAGGCTGGCGTGGGGTGCTTGGGCTCACCCATGCCCAGGCTGATCGGACGCAGGGCCGGATTTGGCGCGGTAGGGGCGAAGAGTTGGCGCAGTCGCTCGAAGGGGTAGGGCTGAAGAAGGGAAAGCAGTGGATTCATGGCTTGCGATTATCCCGCCTTGTGGCAGGTTCGCCGTCCAGAGCACCGGCCAAGTTGCCAGCGGCTGCTTACTTTTTGCTTTTTTTGCGGGCGGGCGCCGGCTTTTTGGTGGTCACGGGTTTTTCTTCTTTGGCCTTGGGAGCGTCACCGATCAGTGTTTTGACGGGGCAGATCTTGAACACCGGGCATTTCTGGCAACCGACGGCAATGGCGATGGGGCATAGTGTCATGGGGTTTTCCTGTTGTTATGCTTGGCGCACGGGCGCTCAGTATGCGCTCGCGCACGTGTGGAATCCATGTCTGTTCAAGGGCCATGCCCCTAATTCATTGAAAGGAAACCCTTCATGACCCGCCAGCTGATCAGTTCCGGCTCCTCGTTCGAGCAAGACATCGCGTACTCACGCGCGGTGGTTACCCGCGACGCGGGCGGTGACTGGATCTTTGTATCCGGCACCACCGGTTTTGATTACGCCACGATGAGCATTGCCGACGACATCGTGTCGCAAACAGACCAGTGTCTCCGCAACATCCAGGCGGCGCTGGCCCAGGCCCAAAGCAGCTTGCGCGATGTGGTGCGGGTGACCTACGTTGTGCCCACCGCCAGTGATTTTCCCCAGTGCTGGCCCGTCTTACGTCAATACTTTGGTGATGTCCGCCCGGCCGCCATGATGATCTCTGCCGGACTGCTGGATCCACGCATGAAGATCGAAATCGAGGTGACGGCACGGCGGCAGCCGACAGCGAGCCAGCCTGCGTGAGAAAACCGTGAGACGGTTGCGGCCTTAGATCAGGGCCAACTCAACCGGGCATTCAAGGGCCAGCCAGTGCCGGGCCGCATTGCGCAGGCTTGCGCCATCGCCCGTGCTGAGCAGAATGCATTCCCCCGGGGCATCACCCGACGCCAGGATTTTCAGCATGCGGTGCGTCTGGCGCGCCACCGGTTCACCGTTGTCGATCAGGCGGACGTCAGGCCCCACCAGCGTGCGCAGGTGTTCACTGACAAACGGGTAGTGCGTGCAGCCCAGCACCAAGGTATCGATTTGCCCATATTTGGTGCCAAATTGGCCTATAGCCCCCGTGCAATAAGCGCACAGTGCTATCATTTTAATAGTATCTTCGCGCTCGATGGCATCCGCCAGTCCATCGCACGGCTGGCAAATGAAGTCGGCCTGGCCGGCCAGGGAATCGACCAGGGCGCGGAATTTTGCGCTGGCCAATGTGCTGCGGGTGGCCATGACACCAATGCGCCGGGTTCGGCTGTGGGCCACCGCAGGTTTGAGCGCCGGCTCGACGCCGATGATGGGGAGGTCAGGGTGCTCGTCGCGCAGCAAATGAATGGCCGCCGCCGTGGCCGTGTTGCAGGCGATCACCAGGGCCTTGATGTCGTATCGTGCCCGCAGGTGCGCCGTGATCGCACGCGACCGCTCGATCACATGCGCGTTGTCGCGCTCCCCGTAAGGCGCATGGGGGGCACTGTCCGCGAGGTAGACAAAGTCTTCATGGGGCAGCTCGGTACGCAAGGCCTTGAGAATGCTCAGGCCGCCGATGCCGCTGTCAAAGACGCCAACGGGGGTGCGCTTCACCCTGCGGCGACTGAAATTCCCTTGAACTCGCCGGTGGCAATTCTTTTTTGCCACTCGGACGGACCGGTGATGTGGGCGCTGGTGCCGCCAGAATCGACCGCCACGGTGACAGGCATGTCGACCACGTCGAATTCGTAAATGGCTTCCATGCCCAGATCGGCAAAGCCCACGACGGTTGCACTCTTGATGGCCTTGCTCACCAGGTAGGCGGCGCCGCCCACGGCCATCAAATAGGCGCTCTTGTGTTTCTTGATGGCCGCAATTGCGACCGGGCCGCGCTCGGCCTTGCCGATCATCGAGATCAGCCCGGTTTCGCTCAGCATCATCTCGGTGAAATCATCCATGCGGGTGGCGGTGGTGGGGCCGGCCGGGCCCACGGCCTCGCCCTTGACCGGATCGACCGGGCCAACGTAGTAAATCACGCGGTTGGTGAAGTCGACCGGCAATTTCTCGCCCTTGGCCAGCATGTCCTTGATGCGCTTGTGGGCGGCGTCGCGGCCGGTCAGCATCTTGCCGTTGAGCAGCAGGGTATCGCCGGGTTTCCAGCTGGCGACTTCTTCCTTGGTCAGGGTGTTGAGGTCTACCTTTTTGCTCTTCACGTAGTCGGGGGTCCAGGCCACATCGGGCCACAGGTCCAGTGACGGTGGGTCTAGATAGACCGGGCCGCTGCCGTCCATCACAAAATGGGCGTGGCGCGTGGCCGCGCAGTTGGGAATCATGGCCACGGGTTTGCTGGCGGCATGGGTGGGGTACATCTTGATCTTGATGTCCAGCACGGTGGTCAGGCCGCCCAGGCCCTGCGCGCCGATACCCAGCGCGTTAACCTTGTCAAACAGTTCCAGCCGCAGGGCTTCCGTCTTGTTCAGTTCGGCACCGCTGGCCGCCTTGGCCTGCAGCTCATACATGTCCAGGTCGTCCATCAGGCTCTCCTTGGCCATCAGCACGGCTTTTTCAGCGGTGCCGCCAATACCGATCCCCAGCATGCCGGGCGGGCACCAGCCGGCGCCCATGGTGGGCACGGTCTTGAGTACCCAGTCCACCACCGAGTCGCCGGGGTTGAGCATGACCATCTTGCTTTTGTTTTCACTGCCGCCGCCCTTGGCCGCCACGGTCACTTCCAGCGTGTTGCCGGGCACGATTTCAGAGAAGATCACCGCTGGCGTGTTGTCTTTGGTGTTCTTGCGCTCGAACTGCGGGTCGGCCACCACGCTGGCGCGCAGGGTGTTGTCGGGGTGGTTGTAGGCGCGGCGCACGCCTTCGTTGATGGCGTCGTCCAGGCTGCCGGTGAACCCTTCCCAGCGCACGTCCATGCCGACCTTGAGGAACACGTTGACGATGCCGGTATCCTGGCAAATTGGGCGGTGGCCGGTGGCGCTCATCTTGCTGTTGGTCAGGATTTGCGCGATGGCGTCCTTGGCCGCCGGGCTTTGCTCACGCTCGTAAGCGCGCGCCAGGTGGGCAATGTAGTCGGCCGGGTGGTAATACGAGATGTACTGCAGGGCGGCGGCAACGGATTCGATCAGGTCGGCCTGCTTGATGTGTGTGGTCATGGTCATGCTTTGGAGATGGCTGGGAATGGCAGGTATTTTGACAGTTCTGCATAACGCCCGGCTGACACACTTGGGACGTGTCGGGCGGACGGGTACTGCATGAGGATGGGCCTGCGATGGTCCCAATCCGCTGGTCACCCCGTCCGGGCTCAGACGTAATAAAGAACGAGGTAGCCAAGCAACAGGACCAGCACCCACAGCGCCATGCTTCGGGTGGACCAGGTGCGGGCAAAGCGGCCGTCCTGGCGATGTTGGTGCACGACCAGGGCCAGCCCTTGCGAGCCCAAACGCAGCGCGGTGCGCATCAGGAGGTTCCATGCCTTGCCCAGCGGCAGCCCCACGTGGGTCATCAATGCCGGCAGCAATCGGCGCCAGACCCAATCGGTATCGAGCGTGATGGTGAGTGTGCGTTTGAGGTAGGGCAGCATCACAAAGAACGCCAGACCCGAGAACAGCAACAACTGCAACTGCGTCACCACGTGCGCCCCGGTGTAGGGCACGTAATTCACGGCGTAGGGCAGCAGCGCGTACAGCGGCTCGGGCCAGACGCCGAGCGCGATGCAAAGAAACGCAAAGGCGACCATGGCCCAGCGCATACTCGATGGCGGCTCGGCCGGGCGCAGGCCGGAGTCCTTCTGGAAGAACACAAACCACGGGAACTTGATGCCCGCGTGGAGAAAAACGCCTGCCGACGCGGCCGTGAGCAACAGCCACACCCACTGCAGATTCCCGTCGATGGCAGCCTGCGAGACCATTGACTTGGAGATAAAGCCGGAGGTGAGCGGGAACGCCGAGATCGCCAGCGCGCCGATCGTGCCGCACGCGGTGGTGAGCGGCATGGTGTGGAACAAGCCGCCTAGCTCGGAGCACTTGCGCTTACCGGTCATAAGGATCACCGAGCCGGCCGACATCAGCAGCAGGGCCTTGTAGATGATGTGGGCGAAGGCGTGGGCCGCCGCGCCGTTCAGCGCCATCTCGGTGCCGATGCCGATGCCGGCAATCATGAAGCCAACCTGGTTGATGATCGAGTACGCCAGGATGCGCCGGATATCGTTTTCCAGCAGCGCATAGATGATGCCGTAGAAGACCATGAACAGGCCGACCCAGATCAACAACTCGGTGCCTGGAAAGCCACGGATCAGCACATACACCGCGGTCTTGGTGGTGAACGCCGAGAGGAAGACGGTGCCGCTCCAGGATGCTTCCGGGTAAGCGTCCGACAACCAGGCCGACAGGGGTGGCGCGCCGGCGTTGACCAGGAAGCCCAAGAGGATCAGCCAGTGCGCTGGCGAGTCCAGCACCATCCGCGTGAAGGTTACGTCGCCGGTCTGCACGATGTGGCCGGTGACGCCGGCAAACAGCAACACGCCACCCAGCAGGTGGATCATCAGGTAGCGCCGTGCGGCGCGGTAGGCGTCGTTGTTACCGTGGCTCCACAGGACCAGTGTTGAGCCGACGGCCATCAGCTCCCAGAAGGCGAACACCGAGACCAGGTCACCCGCGAATGCCACGCTGATGGCCGACCCCGCATAGATGAACGCGGAAGGCACTTCGACGCGGCTTTTTTGACTGAGGGCGAACAAGCCGCCGCCTGCGGCCATCAGCGCAAAGATGGTGGCGAACAGGCGCGAGAGCTTGTCGCCCTGCAGCGGTGTGATTGTGTAATCGAGGAACCGCAGCTGCCATGCCGGTCCGTCGGGTACTTGCCATACCAGCGCCAGCACAAGCAGGGGCAAAACCACTACGGCGATGGACCTCGGCGCGCCGCGCAGAAAAGGCAAGAGCAGGGCGCCGACGATGAGCACCAACCCGGGATGAAGCATGACATCAGTCATCGTGCTGGCCGTAATAGGTATCGGGGCGCTTGAGCACCAGGGCCAGCCCCTTGGCCACGATGATCATGACCGCGCAGACCAGGAAGCCGAACCAGGCGTTGAAGCCGAAGATGGACTCGATAGCGAAATGCGGATGCAGATGCACGAGAAACTCGGCGAGCACCGTGAACAGGAGCACAACCAGAAAACCGCGCCACAAGCGTTTGACATTGCGTGGCTGGTCCAGCCAATGGGGCTTGTCGTCCATGAGTTTCATTCTCGCGGGTTGATCATCTGACGTGCCAGCGCCAACGGCACGTCGGGAAAGAAGAACAACAGGACCGTGCCTGCGGCGGTGGCGGTCAGCGCTATCACCATGAGGAGCGGCGCCTCGCCGTGCGCGTGGCCGTGCGGATCAGCGGGTGGCGCCACGAAGAAGGCGCGGTAGACGATGGGCAGGAAATAGCCGGCGTTGAGCAAGGTGCTCAGTGCAATTACCGCCACGGCCAGCCAGTGCTGGGTGGCCATGGCGCCCGACAGCATGTACCACTTGGAGATGAAACCGACCGCTGGCGGCAGGCCGATCATGGACAACACTGCAATCGCAAAGGCGCCCATCGTCCACGGCATGCGCCGCCCGATGCCGTCAAGTTGGCTGACCTCGGTTTTGTGGGCTGCGGTGTAGATGGCGCCGGCGGCAAAGAAGAGGGTGATCTTGCCGACCGCGTGTGCGGCGATGTGCAGCACAGCACCGATCAGGGACAGGGGCGCCAGCAGCGCTGCGGCCAAGATCACATAAGAAAGCTGGCTGATCGTCGAGTAGGCCAGCCGACGTTTCAGGTTGTCGGCGGACAACGCGACTACGGAGGCCGCAATGATGGTGAATCCGGCCACCGCCACCAGCCAATGGGTCGCTCCGGCTGATGTGAGCGTGTCAAACCCGAACACGTAGACAATCACTTTGACGACGCTGAACACGCCGGCCTTCACCACGGCCACCGCGTGCAGCAGCGCGGACACCGGCGTGGGCGCCACCATGGCGGCCGGCAGCCAGCGATGGAAAGGCATCAGCGCGGCCTTGCCGATCCCGAACACGCACAGTGCCAGCAACACGGCGAGCCCGGTCGGCCCGAGCTTGTCAGCCAGGATGCCGCCCGCCGTGAAGTCGGTGGTGCCTGCGATGAACCAGATGAACACCAGCGCCGGCAACAGGAAAACGGTGGACGTACTCAACAGCAGGGCGAGATAGACGCGACCGCCTGTGCGCGCCTTGTCGGTGCCATGATGCGTGACCAGCGGGTAGGTGCTCAACGTCAACAGTTCATAGAAGATGAACAGTGTGAATAGATTGCCGGAGAATGCAATGCCCATGGTCGCTGAAATGGCGAGCGCGAAGCAGACGAAAAAGCGCGTTTGATGCGCCTCCTTGTTGGCACGCAAGTAGCCAATCGAATACAGCGAATTGACAATCCACAAGCCCGAGGCGATCAGCGCAAACAGCATCCCCAGTGGCTCGACCCTGAAGGCGATCTGCAAGCCCGGCAGCAGGCTGAACAAGATGACGCCCGGTCGTGCGCCGCCCAGAACCGTGGGCAGTAGCGTCAGCACGCAGACCAGCAGCGCCGCCGCCGTGACCAGGGTGATGCCTTCGCGCAGGTTGGGCTGCCGCCCCGCGAATGAGATCAGCATGGCGCCAGCCAGTGGCACCGCCATGGACGCGAGAATCGCCTGTTCGGGCGTCAGCATCAGCGCGCTCCCCCCAGCAACAGGGCTGCTGCCTGTGACGCCGAGCCCACCGTGAATGAGGTGTCCAGACCAAAGTACACCGTGGCCACGACCAGGATGGCTGTGGGCACGCTCATCAGCCACGGAGTTGCAGTGATGTTGGCTGTGTCCTTGCGCGGCTCACGGAAATACGCCGCCTCGACGAATCGCCAGACATACACCGCCGCGAGCAGGGACGACAGGACAATCATGAACACGAGCCACCACTGCCCCTTCTCCAGTGCCGCCAGCAGCAGATACCATTTGCTGACGAAGCCTGCGGTACCAGGAACCCCCATCAGTGAGAGACCGCACACCACAATGCCGAAGCTCACCAGTGGCATGCGTTTGCCCAGGCCCTGTACCCGGGCCAGGCTGGTGCCGCCCATGCCAAGCGCCACGCAACCCAGCAGCATGTAGATGGCGCCCTTGGTGACGCCGTGGTTGACCAGGTGCACGATGCTGGCGGTCAGGCCGCTGACCGAGTTGAATGACAGGCCGAGAATGATGTAGCCGATTTGCGCGACGCTGGAGTAGGCGAACAGGCGCTTCAGGTCGGTCTGGAAGATCGCGATACCGGACGCCGCAAACATGCCCGCCAATGCGAGCAGCAACATCATCTGCTGCATCGGCAGTTTATCGAATACCGCGGACTCCCCGAACACCGAAAAGTAGAAACGCAGCAGCACGTAGACCGCCACCTTGGTGGCCGTCGCGGCCAGGAAGGCTGATACGGCCGAGGGGGCAAATGTATAGGCGTTGGGCAGCCACTGATGCAGCGGGAACAGCGCCAGCTTGAGTGAGACCCCCACGGTGACAAAAGCCAGTGCCGCCAGCACCGGACGTGTGCCTTGCACAGTGGCGATGCGCCGCCCCATGTCGGCCAGATTCAGCGTGCCCGTCATCAAGTAGAGCAGGCCGATGCCAATGACCAGGAAAGTGGCGCCAATCGAGCCCATGATCAGGTACTGGTAAGCGGCAAACAGGGCCCGTCGGTCTCGCCCCAGCGCGATCAGCACATAAGCCGACAGCGATGAGATTTCCAGGAAAACAAAAATGTTGAAAGCGTCGCCAGTGATCGCGATGCCGAGCAGTCCGGTCAGGCACAACACGAACATGGTGTAGAAAAGGTAGTGCTGTTCGGGCGGTATTTCGGCTTCTATGCTGGCACGGCTGTAGGGCAGTACCAGGGCGGCAATGCCAGCCACCAGGACCAGCATGAATGAGCTCAGCCGGTCGACGCGGTACTCGATGCCCCAGGGGGCCGGCCAGCTGCCGATGGCGTAAGAGATGGTGCCGCTGCCGGCGACTTGCAGCCACAGCATCACTGCGATAGCTAGTGCGATCCAACTGGCCGTCAGCGCCACCGCGAACGCCACGCTGCGTCGACGCAGCAGCACCGTGAGCGGCGCGGCGATCAAAGGTACGATAACCTGCAAGGCGGGCAGATGCGGGACCAGGTTCATTGCTTTATTCCATCGCGTTCTGGTGCAGCGTCCAGGCTCAGTATCTCGTCCTCTTCAATGCTTTCGTAGGTCTCGCGAATGCGCACGACCAATGCCAGGCCAAGAGCCAGCGTTGCGACCCCGACGACGATGGCAGTCAGGATCAGGACATGGGGCAGGGGGTTCGAGTAAACCGTGAAAGCGTCGCTGAGAATCGGTGCCGTACCGCCAAGCAGCTTGGCCGGCGCGATGTACAGGAGATAGACCGAAGTCTGGAAAATGCCCAGGCCGACCAGCTTCTTGATCAGGTTGCCGCGCGCAATGACGATGAACAGCCCCGAGATCATCAGGAACACGGTGATGAAGTACGTGAAGTGACCGCCCAGCGTCATGGAGTTGGCCGCCGCGCTCATTCGTCAACGTTGCCGCGATCGGCGAACATGTAAAAAATCTTCAGCATCACACCCGACACCGTGGTGGCGACGCCGACCTCGACCCAGAAGATGCCGCGGTGCTGGCCGTGCACCGGGTCAGGATCGAGCACGAAGTAGTCCAGGTAATTGCCGCCCAGCAGCAGCCCGGCCACGCCGACGCCGGCGTAAATCAGCACGCCAATGGCCATCATGGATTCGACCAGTGGCTCGGGCACGACCTTGCGTGCATCGGCCAGGCCGTAAATCAGCGCATAGAAAATGACCGCTGCAGCCAGAATCACGCCAGCCTGGAAGCCACCGCCAGGGCCGAAGTCGCCGTGGAATTGCACGTACAAGGCGAATAGCAGGATGAACGGAATCAGCAGCTTGGCGATGACCCGCAGAATCAGGTCGTTCTTCATGGCTTGCGGCTCCTGCGGCGACGTCGTAGCAGCGCAATCACGCCGGCACCGGCCGTGAAGACCACTGTGGTCTCGCCCAGGGTGTCATAGCCACGGTAGCTGGCAAGCACCGCGGTTACCACGTTGGGCACATCGACCTCTTTCTTGATGTCATTCAGGTAGCGCGGCACGACATGCTGGTGTATCGGTGCATTGGGGTCGGAGAACTCCGGTAGACCCAGCGTGCCATAGACCAGCAGGCCGCCCACGGCCAGCGACACGGCCAGCGGCAACCAGGGTTTGCGCATGGGCCGGGCTTCCTCACTCTTGCACAGGTACAGCGCGCCCAGGAACAGCACGGTCGAAATTCCCGCACCAACCGCCGCCTCGGTCATCGCCACATCCACCGCGTCCATGGCGACCAGCACGGTGGCCATCAGAAAGCTGTAGATGCCACCGAGGACAATGACGCCGAAAAGGTTTCGGCTGCGCGCCATGACCCAGACGGTGACCGCCATTAAAACCATCAGCACGTTGATGATCAGGGTTTCGATGGTGTGTCCTCCTTGTCCGCCAGAAGTGGCTTCAGGCCGCGCACCATGCCGGCACGGGCGAGCGCGTGCGTCGCCGTCGGGCTGACGAAGAAAATCAACAAGCCGACCATCAAGAGCTTGACGGCTACCAGTGTGAATCCGGCTTGCAGCAAAAGCCCGAACAAGATCAGTCCGGCGCCCAGTGTCTCGATCAGGCTGGCGGCATGCATGCGGGTATAGAAGTCAGGCATACGCAACAGACCCACGGCGCCCACCACGCAAAAGAAGCCGCCTGCGACCAGGCAGATCCAACTGAGACCGTCGATCCACAGGCTCATGGGGCAGGCCTGTCGTGGTCGCCCGGGTCACCCAGGTCGCCACGGCGAAAATATTTCAGCACGGCAATCGTGCCGATGACGTTGAGCAGGCCATAGACGATGGCCAGGTCCAAAAACTCAGGGCGTCCGTTGAGGAAGCCGAGGACTGCCAGCAGGAGCATAGCAACTGTGCCAATGGTGTTGGCGGCCTGAGCCCGGTCGAACACTGTCGGTCCCAGTGCGGCACGCACCAGCACCAGTGCGAGTGTAGCCAGCAGCGCGAGGGCGGCCGCAGCGAACATCAGACCTTGCCCTCACAGGCCGTTACGCGGCGGTCCATCTCACTGTCGATCACGCCCTGGGCGCTCGCGCGCGTGAGGCCGTGTACGAAGAACTCCTGTGCGTTCGCCTCAATGGTGATGGTGCCGGGCGTCAGGGTGATTGAGTTGGCGTGCAGCACCAGACCCACGTCGGTCATCTGGGACGGTTTGAAGCGCACCAGGGTCGGGCTGATTGGAAGCCCGGGGTGCAAAATAATCTTGCTTACGTCCCACGACGACTTGACGATTTCCTTTAGCAGCCATGGCCAGTAGAGCAGGGCACGGGGACCCAAATGGATGGGGTGCCCCTCTGCGTCGACGACATCCATCCGGCGCGCAAACCAGACCACGGCCAGCGCGCAACCCACTCCAGCCGACAGCAGAAACGGCGTGAAGAACCCCGACAGCAGCAGCCAGAAGAGGTAGAGGGAGACAAACAGGCTGACGGAGTGAAACACGTTGAACAAAGATCAAACTGATGATTTTTCATTGTAGCCAGAGCTGCGGCGTGGCCAGCGCCAACCGCCCTCCCGCTGCGAGGATCAGGTTGGTTTCAATGGGCGCTACTGTCCCGCACCATGAGTTTGTCGGTGTACGCGATCGCAATGGCGGACAGCAAAAAGGTGATGTGAATCGCGGTTTGGGCGATCAGCACTTTTTCGTCGTAGTTGGCTGCATTGATGAAGGTCTTCAGCAGGTGGATCGAACTGATGCCGATGATGGCCGTGCCGAGCTTGACCTTGAGCACAGATGCGTTCACGTGGCTGAGCCACTCGGGCTGGTCGCGGTGGCCTTCCAGTTCCATGCGGCTGACAAACGTCTCGTAGCCACCCACAATCACCATGATCAACAGGTTCGAGATCATGACCACGTCAATCAATGCGAGCACCACCAGCATGATGATGGTCTCGTTCAGCGCCGTCACCTGCACGTCCGACGTGTAGCCGATGCTCGTCACCAAGGCCTGCAAGGCGGTCTGATTGCCGAACACAGCTTCCAGCAGATGTACCAGTTCAACCCAGAAGTGGAATACATAGACACCTTGCGCGGCAATCAGTCCAATGTACAGTGGAAGCTGCAGCCACCGGCTGGCAAAGATGAAGCGCGGGATGGGCCGCAGACGGGGGTTTGTTTCGGTGGTCGGTGCAGTCATTCTGGTCTTTTGTTTGTGCGTGGAGCCCCTGATTGTAGGGGGGCAAAAGAGGGGGGAACGGAGTCGGTAAACTCGGGGGTTTCAGTCCCGTCAGTGGCTTGTAAGTGCCAACCCCGACAGTCTCGTGCAGTTTTAGTTAATTAGAGGAGACCTACCCATGAGTGCACCTTTGTCCGCCGTCGAATCAACCCTGGTTGAAAACCGCGTTTTCCCGCCCAGCGAGGCTTTCGCCAAAGCTGCCCGCATTTCGGGAATGGACGGCTACAACGCGCTGTGCGCCGAAGCCGAGAAGGATTTTGAGGGCTTTTGGGCCCGGCTGGCACGGGAAAACGTGGTGTGGACCAAGCCCTTCACCAAAACGCTGGATGAGTCGAACGCACCGTTTTACAAGTGGTTTGATGACGGTGAGCTCAACGCCTCGGCGAACTGCCTGGACAAGCACATGGGAACGCCGGTCGAGAACAAGACCGCCGTGATCTTCGAAGCCGATGATGGAGCGGTCACCAAGACCAGCTACAAGGAATTGCTCGCCCGGGTCAGCCAGTTCGCCAATGCTCTCAAGGCGCATGGCATCCAGAAGGGTGACCGCGTTCTCGTTTACATGCCGATGACGCTTGAAGGTGTGATTGCCATGCAGGCCTGCGCTCGCATAGGCGCGACCCATAGCGTGGTGTTCGGCGGCTTCTCGGCCAAGGCGCTGCAGGAACGCATCATCGACGCGGGTGCCGTGGCGGTGATTACGTCCAACTACCAGATGCGCGGCGGCAAGGAATTGCCGTTGAAGGCCATTGTGGATGAAGGCCTGGCGATGGGCGGCTGCGAGTCGATCAAGACCGTCTTTGTCTACCAGCGCACGGCCACAGCCTGCAATATGGTGGCGGGGCGGGACATCACATTTGCAGAGGCGCTGGCGGGGCAAAGCATGCAATGTGCGCCAGTCCCAGTGGGGGCCGAGCATCCACTGTTCATTCTGTTCACCTCGGGTTCTACTGGCAAGCCAAAGGGCGTGCAGCATGCCACCGGCGGCTTCTTGCTGTGGGCCAAGCTGACGATGGACTGGACATTTGATCTGCAACCGTCCGATGTTTTCTGGTGCACGGCTGACATCGGCTGGATCACCGGCCATTCCTATGTCGCCTACGGTCCCCTGGCGGCGGGTGCCACCCAGATCATTTTTGAAGGCATTCCGACCTACCCGAATGCTGGGCGGTTCTGGCAGATGATCGAGCGCCACAAGTGCACCATTTTCTACACCGCGCCCACCGCCATCCGGTCGCTGATCAAGGCGGCCGAGAGCGATGAAAAGGTTCATCCTGCGCGCTCGGACCTGAGCAGTCTGCGCATTCTGGGTTCGGTTGGCGAGCCGATCAATCCTGAAGCCTGGATGTGGTACTACAAGCACGTTGGCGGCGAGCGTTGCCCCATCGTGGACACCTTTTGGCAGACCGAAACCGGCGGCCACATGATCACGCCGCTGCCCGGCGCTACACCGCTGGTGCCCGGCAGTTGCACCTTGCCGCTGCCCGGCATCATGGCGGCTATCGTCGACGAAGCAGGCAACGACGTGCCCAATGGTTCAGGCGGTCTGCTGGTTGTCAAACGGCCGTGGCCTTCGATGATCCGCACCATCTGGAATGATCCGGAGCGTTTCAAGAAGAGCTATTTCCCCGAAGAACTGGGCGGCAAAATCTACCTGGCGGGTGACGGCGCTGTGCGCAGCGCCGACCGCGGTTATTTCCGTATTACCGGCCGTATCGATGACGTGCTGAACGTGTCCGGTCACCGCATGGGTACGATGGAAATCGAATCGGCGCTGGTTGCCAAGACCGACCTGGTGGCTGAAGCCGCCGTGGTGGGTCGTCCGGACGACCTCACTGGCGAAGCCATTTGTGCGTTTGTGGTGCTCAAGCGCCCCTGCCCCACGGGCGACGAAGCCAAAGCCATTGCCAAGGAGTTGCGTGATTGGGTGGCCAAGGAAATTGGTCCGATTGCCAAGCCCAAAGACATCCGTTTTGGCGAGAACCTGCCAAAAACCCGTTCCGGCAAGATCATGCGGCGTCTGCTTCGCTCGCTTGCCAAAGGGGAATCGATTACCCAGGATACATCGACGCTGGAAAATCCGGCGATTCTGGACCAACTGGGACAAACCTATTGAGGCTGCAAAAATGAAAGCTGGCAACCCACGTATTGAGAGGGTTGCCAGCCAATTTGAGCAAAAATCAAGCCCGCAAAAAAGCCCGCATCTGCGGGCTTTTTTGCGGGGAGCAGGCTAAATCAGATCAGCTTGCCAGAACCCAGACAGCCAGTTTCTTGGCGTCAGCTTCGTTGACTTGCGCGTTGGCAGGCATCGGCACGGGTCCCCAAACGCCAGAGCCACCTTTGATGATCTTGGCTGCCAGTTTGTCAGCAGCATCTTTTTGACCAGCGTACTTCTTGGCGACGTCTTTGTAAGACGGGCCCACGAGTTTCTTGTCAACAGCGTGGCATGCCATGCAGTTCTTGGACGTCGCCAAGGCCTGATCGGCAAATGCAGGAGCAGCTAAAGAAACTGCGGCGACTAAGGCAAAGAGAGCATGTTTCATCGATATTTCCTCGTGGGTTGGTATACAGTCAACTAACGCTATTCTAATCGTATCGGTTGACACGCGTTGCCGATGGATCAATTGAGAAATGACAGGAGACTGAGATGTATTTACTGGGATTGGGACTCATTTTGCTGGTCTTGAAATATCTTGAAATCGGACCCGTGGCGGCTTGGGCCTGGTGGATCGTCCTGGCACCATTTGGCCTGGCTATTCTGTGGTGGACCTGGGCCGACGCTTCGGGGTACACGAAGAAGAAGGCCATGGAGCGTGAGAATGCACGTCGACAGGCTCGAATTGACGGCAATCGCGAAGCCCTTGGCACCCTGTCCAACAAGAGAAGGCGTTGACGAATCATTAAAGAAAAGAAGCCCGCCCGGCAATGCCGGGCGGGCTTCTTTCTATCAACTGCGTGAATCGGTTATCAGTAGTTGTCGAGCACAGCGCCCTTGCTGGCCGTTGAGGCGTTGAACGCAAACTTGGCCTGCACGCCCCGGGTATAGCGGGGCTTCGGTGCCGTCCAGGCGGCGCGCCGTTTGGCAATTTCTGCGTCACTGACATTGAGTTGCAGCAGCAACTGGTGCGCATCGATGGTGATTGAGTCGCCCTCGTGGATGAAGGCAATAGTGCCGCCTGCTGCCGCTTCCGGCGCCACGTGACCTACCACCATACCCCAAGTGCCGCCCGAGAAGCGGCCGTCGGTAATCAGTCCCACCGACTCGCCCAGACCCTGTCCGACCAATGCGCCGGTAGGGGCCAGCATTTCTGGCATGCCGGGGCCACCTTTGGGGCCCAGGTAGCGCAACACCATCACATCGCCGGCGACGATCTTGTTTGCCAGAATGGCGGTCAGGGCGGACTGCTCATCGTCAAACACGCGGGCCGGACCGGTCATCACGGGGTTTTTCAGGCCGGTGATCTTGGCCACGCAGCCCTCGGGTGACAGATTTCCCTTGAGAATGGCCAAATGCCCCTGCGCGTACATCGGGTTACTCAGGGGACGAATGACATCCTGGTCGGCACGCGGCACATCCGGCACGTCTTTCAGAACTTCTGCAATGGTCTGACCTGTGATGGTGATGCAGTCGCCGTGCAGCAAACCTGCGGACAACAGAGTTTTCATGACCTGGGGGATGCCGCCGGCGCGGTGCAGGTCCACAGCCAGGTATTGGCCGCTGGGCTTGAGGTCGCACAGCACGGGGGTCTTGACGCGCACGCGCTCGAAGTCGTCAATCGTCCATTCGACGCCAGCCGCATGGGCAATCGCCAGGAAGTGCAGCACGGCATTGGTGGAGCCACCGGTGGCCATGATGACGGCGACGGCATTCTCGATGGATTTGCGCGTCACGATGTCGCGTGGCTTGAGGTCGTTCCTGATGGCCTCGACCAGAACTTTGGCCGACTCTCTGGCCGAGTTCACCTTCTCGTCATGCGGGTTGGCCATCGTGCTCGAATACGCCAGCGAGATGCCCAGCGCCTCAAAAGCGGATGACATGGTGTTGGCCGTGTACATGCCGCCGCATGAACCGGTGCCGGGGATGGCGCGACGCTCGATTTCCAGCAGGTCCTCGTCGCTCATGCGGCCGGCCGCGTTCTCGCCCACGGCTTCGAACACGCTCACGATATTGAGGTCTTTGCCCTTGTAATGGCCGGGCAGAATGGTGCCGCCGTAAACAAAGATGGCGGGCACATTGGCGCGCAGCATGCCCATCAGGCCGCCCGGCATGTTCTTGTCGCAGCCGCCCACGACCAGCACGCCATCCATCCACTGGCCCTGCACGCAGGTCTCAATACAGTCGGAAATAACCTCGCGGCTCACCAGCGAGTACTTCATGCCCTCTGTCCCCATGGCCATGCCATCAGAAATGGTGGGGGTGCCGAATACCTGGGCGTTGCCGCCGGCCTCTTCAATCGCGGCAATCGCGGCATCCGCCAGCTTCTGCAGCCCGCTGTTGCAGGGCGTGATGGTGCTGTGGCCATTGGCAACGCCGATCATGGGCTTCTTGAAATCACCCTCTTCATAGCCCATCGCGTAGTACATGGAGCGATTGGGCGCGCGCGACTTGCCCTCGGTGATATTTTTGCTGCGGGGGTTCATGACGACGGGTTTGGTGTCCATAGGAGGTCTCTCTCAAAAGGGGTTGCGATTTTCAGGCAAGAGTATGCGCCGGGCTATTATGTTGTTCCAATATATTTTTTATGGCTTGGTAATATGTTTTGCATATGAGTGAGTTGACCAACCCGTCGCCTGATACCTCGTTAACCCCGCATCTCGTTGAACTGCGGCTTTGGCGGCAGTTCGTGGCCGTGGCCGAGGAACTGCATTTTGGCCATGCCGCCACGCGCCTGCACATGACCCAGCCGCCCTTGACGCAAGCCATTGCCCATCTGGAGAGGAGCCTGGGCGTTCGCCTGTTTGATCGCACCAAGCGCAGCGTGCAACTCACCGCGACCGGTCAGGCCTTGTTGCCGGCTGCGCTGGATCTGCTGGCGCGCGCGCAGGCCTTGCCGGCTCAGGCCCGGGCGGCGGCGGCGGGCGAGGTCGGGCGCTTGCGGCTGGCCTTTGTATCTACCGTGGGTTTTGCGTTGCTGCCCCGGTGGGTGCGCGCTTTTCGGGAGATCTACCCCAAGGTGCAGCTGGACCTGCTGGAAGCGACGGGCGACCTGCAATTGCAGGGACTCGAACGCGGGGAGGTGGACGCCGGCTTCATGCTGCATGCGCCGGGGTTCGCCCCGGCCGGCCTAGCGCATTTGCTGATCACACAAGAGCCGCTGGTGCTGGCCTTGCCCGAGCAGCACCCGCTGGCGACTCGACCCATGCTGGCTCTGGCGGACGTGCTGTCCGAGCCGCTGGTCATCTTTCCGCGGCGCATCGTGCCGTCGCTGTTCGATGCCATTTTTGCCCGCTACCACGCGGCGGGTTGCCTGCCGTTGGTGGCGCAGGAGGCCATCCAGATGCAGACCATTGTCAACCTGGTGTCGGCCGGGCTGGGTGTGGCCTGGGTGCCGGACAGCGTGCGCCAGTTTCAGCGCTCCGGGGTGGTGTACCGCGAGGTCGGAGCCACCCGCCAGGCGACGGACAAAATGTTCAGCGCGATGCCCGGCTGCGAAACCAGCCTGGTATGGGGTTCCGAGGGAGCCAGTCCGACGCTGCAGCGATTTGTTGCGTTTGCAGGGTCACAGCTCACGTGAGCGCAAATACTGACAGGCGGCACTTGCGTGCACAATGCCGTCCATGCTGATCCATCCCCAAATTAACCCCATCGCTGTGCAACTCGGCCCTTTGGCCGTCCATTGGTATGGACTGACCTATCTGGCCGCTTTTGGGCTGTTCATGTTGCTCGGTATCCGGCGCCTGCGGCATGAACCGTTTGCCTCGATCACCGGGGCCGGTGCCTGGTCGCGCAAGGACGTGGAGGACATTCTGTTTCTCGGCGTGATGGGTGTGGTGCTGGGTGGCCGTATTGGCTATTGCCTGTTCTACAAGCCACTCTATTACCTCGCGCATCCGCTGGAGATATTTGCGGTGTGGCAAGGGGGTATGAGTTTTCATGGCGGCATGCTGGGGGTCATTGCCGCCATGATCTGGTTTGCGCACTCACGCGGCCGGCCCTGGCTGCAGGTGGCTGATTTTGTGGCTCCGTGTGTGCCTACGGGGCTGGCGGCGGGGCGGGTGGGCAATTTCATCAATGGTGAGTTGTGGGGTCGTTTGAGTAGCCCGGACCTGCCTTGGGGCATGGTGTTCCGGGATGCGGGGGACTTGCCGCGCCATCCGTCGCAGGTGTATCAGTTCTTGCTGGAAGGTCTGCTTTTGTTCGTGCTGTTGTGGCTGTACGCGCGCAAGGAACGCAAGCAAGGCCAGGTGGCGGCGGCCTTTCTGCTGGGCTATGGGGTGTTTCGCTTCATTGCAGAGTTCTTCCGTGAGCCCGATGCCCATCTCGGCATCCTTTCGCTGGGCATGAGCATGGGGCAATGGCTGTGCGTGCCCATGATCGTGGGCGGCGTCGCACTGTGGTTCTGGGCGCGGGCGCGCCCCTCAACCAGACGCCAGTAGCGGCCCCGGGTTTGTACTGAGGGGAAAATTCTTGCGTTTCCCAGTCCGGTTTTCCATAATTACCGGAAATTATTGAAAATTACACGCACGCGATCCCGCCAGTTCACACGGAAAGCCAACTTCAACATGCGCCTGGTCTATAACTCCCTGCACGATGAAGTCGCGGTGCTGCTGCGGGACCAGATCTTCGCCGGCACACTGGCGCCAGGCAGCTTCATTGACGAAGCCGCGCTGTGCGCCAGCCTGAAAATCTCGCGCACACCGCTGCGCGAGGCGCTCAAGGTGCTCAGTGCCGAGGGCTTGGTGCGCCACGAGCCACGCCGCGGCAGTTTCGTCAACGAGGTGACCGAGCAGGACCTGGATGAGATATTCCCCGTGATTGCCTTGCTGGAGGGCCGTTGTGCGTTCGAGGCCGCGCGCAACGCCAGCGATGCCGACATCGCCGCACTGGACACACTGCACGAGCGCCTGGAGAAACATGCCAGGGCCCGGCGCATCAACGACTACTACGCCACCAACTTCGCCATTCACGAGGCCATCATCTCGCTGGCCAATAACCGCTGGCTGGCCCAGGTGATTGCCGACCTGCGCAAAATTCTCAAGCTCGCACGGTTGCAGCAGCTGCATGCGCCGGGTCGGCTGGAGCAAAGCCTGAGTGAGCATCTTGCCATCTATGCCGCCCTGCGGGCGCGCGACTGCGAAGTTGCCGACGCGGCGATGCGTACCCACCTCACGCACCAGCGTGAGGCCCTGCGCGAACTTGCGCGTACCCAGAAAAGCAGGTTGCTGGCATGAACACTTCTGACTGGATCAGCCGCAGCGTCTCCAGACTGCTGCCTGCCGCCGGATTGGGCAAGAAAATGGTTGTAGCCCCCGCCGATAATGCGGAGGTTGCTATTAAGACAATAGCATCTGCCACAGGCATGACGGGGCAGGGGCTGCCTGCTGGCAATCTCGCGGCAGCCCCGGTCAGCACCAGCGCCCGTCCCGCCTTGCGATCTACCCGCGAGCGTCTGGCCGGCACCTTGCGCCACAAGGAGGAAGCTCTGTCACCGCGGGTGCTGCGTCGCACGTTGACCGAGTTGCAGGCCGTGGTGGACAGCCATGTCAGCGAGGTGGAAGGCGGACGCCGTGCCCGGGCGGTAGCACAGTGGTACGCACGCGCCACGGTGGAGCGCCGGCGTGACATGTGGCTGCTGATGAGCGAGCAGTTCGTGGCAGATCCACAAATAGTGAAGCAGGCGCATGCCCAGTTCGCTGCATCCGTCGGCACCCCCGATGAAGCGGCGGCCGAAGTGCAGTACCGCCGCGCAACGGTGTCACCGCGCCGGCGTTTGCTGCAGCGCTTCAGCGCCTTTCCGGAAGGCATACGTTTCCTGGTGGACATGCGCGCCGAAATGCTGCCTTACCTCAAGTCCGACAAGCGCTTGCAGGCTCTGGATGTCGAGATGGAATACATGTTCTCCACCTGGTTTGACGTCGGTTTTCTGGACCTGCGTCGCATCAGCTGGGACTCACCCGCCTCGCTGATCGAGAAGCTCATCAAGTACGAGGCCGTGCACGACATTCGCGGCTGGAGCGATATGAAGAACCGGCTCGACTCCGACCGGCGCTGCTACGGTTTTTTCCATCCCCGACTGCCGGATGAGCCGCTGATCTTTGTGGAGGTGGCGCTGCTTCATGAACTGGCCCAGGGCATCACGCCACTGCTTGACGAGTCGGCGGCGGTGCAAGACCTCAGCAAAGCCACGACCGCGGTTTTCTACTCCATCAGCAACACCCAGCCCGGCCTGCGCGGCGTGAGTTTTGGCGACTCGCTGATCAAGCGCGTGGTCGAATCCCTCAAGGCCGAGTTCCCCCGCCTCAAGGTTTTTGCCACGCTGTCGCCGATCCCGGGCTTTCGCGCCTGGCTGGGCAAGAACGCCTCGGCCATGCTCGCCAGGCTTGATGACAAGGCCCGCGCCGAGCTCGGGCGCGCTATCGGCGTTGAGCCGGTCGCGGCGGCGCACCTGCTGGGCGCCGCCGACAAGGCACTGGAGCTCGACGCCAAGTCGCCCGTTCGTCATCTGCTGATGCAATGTGCCGCCCATTACCTGGGTCAGGAGTTCGCGGATGGCAAGCCGCTGGATGCCGTGGCGCGCTTTCATCTGGGCAACGGCGCGCGGATCGAGCGGCTGAACTGGGGCGGCGACCCGTCGGCCAAAGGTCTCAAGCAGTCTTACGGGATGATGGTTAATTACCTTTACGATCTCAAGCGGCTGGACAAATACCGGGCCCAGCTGGCGCAAAGCAAAATACCGGTTTCAGGGGACATTGATGACCTGAAATTGTGACGGGCAGTTTTCGCATTTAGCAAAATAACAGGAGACAAACATGACTTTGACACACTCGATACACAACACCCGGCGCGACGTTTTGCGCCTTGCCGCCGCCGCCATCGCCAGCAGCCCGCTGCTGGGCCAGGCACAGTCGGCCTGGCCAGCCAAGCCGGTGACCGTGGTGGTTCCCTTCCCGGCGGGCGGCGGCACCGACGCGTTTGCCCGACCGCTGTCGGCGCAGTTCGCCAAATTGACGGGCAAGCAACTCATCATCGACAACCGGGGCGGCGCTGGCGGCACCGTGGGTGCCAGTATTGCCGCCAAGGCCCAGCCGGATGGCTACACGCTGTTTATGGGGGCGGTGCATCACGCCATCGCGCCTTCGATGTACCCCAGGCTGGACTACGACCTCGAAAAAGACTTTGTGCCGCTGGCCCTGCTGGCCAACGTGCCGCAGGTGCTGGTAGTTAACCCCAGGTTGGTGCCGGGCGACTTCAAGGCGTTTCTGGCGCAGGTGCGCAAGAATCCGGGTCGCATGAACTACGGCTCGGCCGGCAGCGGCACCTCCCACCATCTGGCGGGGGAGCTGTTCAAGATGCAGACGCAAACGTTCATCACCCACATTCCCTATCGCGGCGCCGGCCCGGCTTTGAGCGATTTGATCGCGGGCAATGTGGACATGATGTTTGACGGCCTGGGCTCATCGGCTGCGCACATCAAGGGGGGTCGTATCAAGGCACTCATGGTGTCGGGCGCCAAGCGCAACCCGGCGTTCCCCGACGTGCCTTGCGCGGCCGAGCTCGGCTTGCCGGACTACACCGTTTCCACCTGGTATGGCCTGTGGGCGCCCAAAGGGACGCCGGCCGATGTGCAGGCCCGCATCGTGGAGGACATGCGCCGTGCCGCAGCCACGGACGAACTCAAAGCCAGCTGGGCCAGCAATGGCGCGGAGTTTGGCAACCTGACACCGCCGCAGTTTGGCAGTTTTGTCAGCGCTGAGATCAAGCGCTGGGCAACGGTGGTCAAGGCCTCTGGCGCCAAGCTGGACTGAGCGCGCCGGTTCAGCCATGGGTGTGATCCAGTATGAGCAGCAGGCCGGTGTGGCGCGGGTCACCATCAGCTTCCCCGCCCGCTTCAATGCGATGTCGCGCATCATGTGGCGTGAGCTGCGCTCTGTCTTTGAGAGCGTGCAAAACAACACAGAGGTGCGCTGTGTCGTGATCGGCGGGGAGGGCGGTAATTTTTGTTCTGGCGGCGATATCTCTGAATACGCTGATTTCCGGTTTCAGGAGTCGACCCTGCGCGACTTTCACGAGAACGATGTCTGGGGCGGTTTGAAGGCGATGCTGGCGTGCGATGTGCCCATTGTGGCGAAAATTGACGGCAACTGCATGGGGGCCGGGGTTGAGATTGCCAGTTGCTGCGATATCCGCCTGGCAGGCGTTGGCGCCCGGTTTGGCGCGCCCATTGCCCGGCTGGGCTTTCCGATGGCGCCGCGCGAGGCCGCATTGGTGGCGCGTGAAGTCGGCCTGGTCACGGCGCGCCAGATGCTGCTGGAAGCGGCGATCTTCAGCGCGACCGACATGAAGGCTGCCGGCTTCCTCAGCCGCGTGCTGGCGGACGATCAGCTGGGCGCCGAGGCACAGGCCACCGCATTGCGGATCGCGGGCCTGGCACCCCAGGCGGCCAGACTCAACAAGCAAACTCTTCGAGCACTAATTAGCCCTCTAGCCCCCGTCCATATTGCGCGGGATGCTATTGATGTAGTAGCAAGTGACATCGGCGAGGCCTATGGGTACGCTGACAGCGTCGAGCACCGGGAAGGTGTCCAGGCCTTTCTGGAAAAGAGAAAGCCCGCGTTCTAGCGCCCTGAGGCTCTTGCCTCCTATCCCCTCGAAATGACCCACCCCAAGCCCTCATACTGACATGCGCACACAGAACACCTCCAGCCAAAGCAACGGCAATCTCTTCGCAGCACTTCGCGCTGCCTTTCCGCAGGATCTTGACGCGGTAGCGGTTGAAACCGACAGCGGTCTGTTTTACTCCTGGCGCGACTTGGAGCGTGCCACCGCCATGATGGCGAACTTGCTCGATTCACTGGACCTGCCTGCAGGCTCCCGCATTGCCGTGCAAGTCGAAAAATCGGTCGAGGCCATGGTGCTGTATCTGGCGACCCTGCGTGCCGGCCTTGTATTTTTGCCACTCAACACGGCGTATCAAAGTGCCGAGATCGAGTACTTCATCGGCAATGCCGAACCCGCCGTCGTGGTGTGCACGGCCAGGAATTTTGGCTGGGTCAGCAAGATTGCGTTCAAGGCAGGCACGCAATGCGTGTTCACGCTCAATGATGACCGCACCGGTTCCCTGCTGGAGCGGGCCGCGCACTGTTCAGACCAGCACGTGGTGGCCCTCCGCCAGGCAGATGACCTGGCCGCCATTTTGTACACCAGCGGCACCACGGGCCGCTCCAAAGGCGCCATGCTGACCCACGGCAACATGCTGAGCAACGCACTGGTGCTGAAAGACTACTGGGGCTGGCAGGCGGATGATGTGCTGATTCATGCGCTTCCGATCTTTCACGTGCACGGTCTCTTTGTGGCCATACACGGGGCGCTGCTCAACGGCAGCAAGATGATCTGGTTGTCCAAATTCGACCCGAAGCTGGTGATCCAGAAGATGCCCGAGGCCACTGTGTTCATGGGCGTGCCCACGCTCTATGTGCGCCTGCTGGCGGAGCCCGGCTTGACCAGAGAGGCCGCGCGTCACATGCGGCTCTTTATTGCCGGGTCGGCACCCTTGCTGATCGAGACCTTCAATGAATGGCAGTCCAGAACCGGCCATACCATTCTGGAGCGTTACGGCATGAGCGAGACCGTGATGCTCACGTCCAACCCGTACGACCAGAGCCAAGGCGAACGCCGGGGTGGCACGGTGGGCTTCCCGCTGCCGGGTGTGAGTCTGCGGGTGCAGGATGAGGATGGGCGTCCCGTGCCAGTGGGAGAGATTGGCGGCATCCAGGTCAAGGGGCCCAATGTGTTCAAGGGCTACTGGCGTATGCCGGAAAAGACGGCTGAGGAATTCACCCCCGATGGCTACTTCAAAACGGGTGATGTGGGCAAAATCGACGAGTTGGGTTACGTGACGATCGTGGGCCGCAGCAAAGACCTCATCATCAGCGGCGGCTACAACGTTTATCCCGCCGAAATCGAGGCCTGTATCAACGAGTTGCCGGGCGTGGCCGAGAGTGCCGTGGTTGGCATACCCCATGCGGATTTTGGCGAGGTGGGCGTCGCGGTTGTCACGCCGAAGCCGGGTGCCACCATTGACCCGGGCAAGATCATTGCCAGCCTGAAATCACAGCTGGCCAATTTCAAGGTGCCCAAGCAGTGTTTTGTGGTCGCTGCCTTGCCGCGTAACACCATGGGCAAGGTTCAGAAAAACATCCTGCGGGCGCAGTACGGCGCAGGTTGACTATTTGGCAGCTATGAAATTGCTATAGAAATCATAGCTGCTGCCGCTTATTTTACGAGGGCGATGTGCCCAATTAGCGTAGAACCAGAACCGGCACGTGGGAGTGCGTCAGCACCTGTTGGGTTTCGCTACCCAGCAACAGGCGTTTGATGCCACGGCGACCGTGGGATGCCATCACGATCAGGTCGCATTTGTGTTTTTTCGCGGCGGCAATGATTGCGTCCGACACCAGGTCTGACTTGACAGTCACGGCCTTGGTTTTGACGCCCTTCGCCAGAGCGGCTTTCTGGACTGCGTCGACGATGGCCTGTCCGTCCTCTGCCCATTGCTTCTCAACCCGGCTGACCTCGGCCGCCTGCAAGGCCAAGCCTCCCTCAAAGTAGCTTTGCGGGTAACGCGGAATTACTTTCAGGGCCACCAACTCGGCCCCTGACAGCGCTGCCAGGCCAATCGCGCTGGCAACCGCTTTCTTGGACAAAGTGGAACCATCGGTGGCCACAAGAATTCTCTGATACATGAATTTGCTCCTGTTGAGTGAAGGCCTCTAGCTTACTCTGCTCACTCAGCGTTATCTTGATTGCCGTCAAGTAAACTGTGCGCATAGCCCGGCACCCTTGGACCTTATGTCAACTGCAAGTCCTGCCGTCTCCGTGACGGCGCTAAATAACCTTGATGATGCGCGCTATCCAGCGGGGCTGGATTCGCCTGTAACCGGTGCGGCCCCGGACAACCTGGCTCTTCTCGATGATCAACAGGAGTGGTCTGCCTTCAGCCGTCCAGACCCCCGGCTCAACGACTGCTGGGAGTCCAACCTCCTGATCGAAGGCATGCATTGCGCCGCCTGTGCGCTGACCCTCGAGGACGCGCTTCTGGGAGTGCCGGGCGTGGTGAAGGCCGAGGTGAGTGCCGGCAGCCACCGGGCGCGTGTCGTCTGGTCTTCCGAGCTGGTTCGGCCTTCTGACTGGATGCGGGCTGTGCAAAAAGCCGGGTACCGCGCCGTGCCCGCCAATGACGCGTTTGCCCGCGAGCGCCGCCGGGGTGAAGCACGAAAAGCGCTCTGGCGCCTGATGGTCGCCGGGCTGTGCATGATGCAGGTGATGATGTATGCGTATCCGGCGTACGTGGCAGCGCCGGGCGATTTGACTGCTGAAATGGAGCAACTCCTGCGCTGGGCCTCGTGGGTTCTGACCCTTCCGGTCATTCTTTTCTCATGCGGTCCGTTCTTTGGCAGTGCGTTGCGTGACATCGTGCAACGTCGTGTGAGCATGGATCTGCCCGTCGCTCTGGGAATGCTGATTACCTTTGTCGTCAGCAGCGCCGGCACCTTTGATCCCCAGGGCAATTTTGGCCGCGAAGTGTATTTTGATTCGCTGACCATGTTCGTCTTTTTTCTGCTGTCGGGCCGCTGGCTCGAGTTGCGTTTGCGTGACCGCACGGCTGGCGCCCTGGAAGCGCTGATGAACCGGCTGCCCGACAGCGTGTCGCGTCTGCGCGATGACGGGACCTTTGAGCGCGTGCCTGTGCGCCGCCTGCTGCCCAAAGACGTCATTCGCGTCTTGCCGGGGGAAACGTTTCCCGCGGATGGCGTGGTGCTGCAAGGCGACACGCTGGTCGATGAGGCATTGCTCACCGGAGAATCGCGTCCGGTATCACGTGGCGTTGGTGGCATGGTGATCGCAGGCAGTCATAACCTCTCAACGGTGGTGCAGGTTCAAGTCGAGCGAACCGGGGACCAGACCCGGTTTGCAGAGATTGTCGCGCTCATGGAAACTGCATCCACAACCAAGCCGCCGTTGGCGCGCCTGGCCGACCGCATTGCCAAGCCGTTCCTGATTGCGGTTTTGCTGTCCGCGGGTCTGGCTTGTGCTTTCTGGTGGGGCCGGGACCCCGGACATGCGCTGATGGTTGCGGTGGCGGTGCTGGTCGTCACCTGTCCCTGTGCGTTGTCGCTGGCAACGCCGGCTGCCATGCTCGCGGCAGCGGGTACCCTGGCGCGCCGCGGCGTGCTGGTGCGCCGGCTGGAGGCGTTTGAAGCGCTGGCCGCCATCGACACCGTGCTGTTCGACAAGACCGGAACCTTGACGCGGGACGCCATGGTTTTGGGATCGACCCAGGTACGTGAGGGCGTCCCCGTTGCCCAGGCGCTGGCCATGGCAGCTGCTCTGGCGCAGTATTCGCTCCACCCGGTATCAAAAGCACTGGTGGTTGCCGCGGACGCGGCCGGCACTTCCCCGTCGTGGAAGGCGGACGCAGTGACCGAAGTCGCCGGCGGCGGGGTGTCGGGCAAGGTGTGGTTTGGCGACGCTGCGCAGACCTCGACGCAGCTGCGGCTGGGTTCTGCCGCGTTCTGCGGCGTTGTGCCGCCCCGAACGGAGTCGTTGCAGGCCTGCCTCAGTGATGAGCGGGGCTGGCTGGCGACGTTTGAACTTCATGAGGATGTGCGGCCTGACGCATTGGAGACGGTGGCGGCACTTCAACGCGAGGGTCTCATCGTGCATTTGTTGTCAGGCGACAGCGCTCAGGCCGCTGCACGGGTGGCGGCGCGGGTCGGCATCACTGAGTTTCAGGGCGGGTGTGCGCCGCAGGACAAGCTTGAGTTCCTGCGACATGCGCAACAGCGTGGCCACAAGGTCGCGGTCGTCGGGGATGGCCTCAACGACGGCCCGGTACTGGCCGCCGCCCATGTGTCGTTTGCCTTTGGGCAGGCGGTGCCTTTGGCGCAGGCACAGGCCGATTTTGTGGTTCTGGGCGATCAGCTGGGCGCCGTCGTGAAATCACTGCGTCTGGCTCGTCGCACTCTGCGTGTTGTGCGGCAGAATCTCTGGTGGGCGGCCATTTATAACGCGGTGTGTGTTCCGCTGGCCGTGGTGGGATGGCTCCCCGCCTGGCTGGCGGGTCTGGGCATGGCGTTGAGTTCCCTGCTGGTTGTGTTTAACGCCTTGCGGCTGTCGGACCGTGCCAAACCACTGAAAAAATTTGATCGATCGCTGGAGAAAACCTGATGGATATTCTGTATTTGCTGATACCACTGTCAGTTATTCTTGTGTTCTTCATTCTGGGTGGACTGTGGTGGGCTATTTACCGTGGTCAATTTGACGACATCGAATCTGAAGGCGAGCGAATTCTTAAGGATTCATAAGAATTATCAACAAGGGTTGACTTGCGTCAAACGGTATCCGGGTTTGCCATAGGAAACTCGATCCAAACAAACTGAGAAGAGGTGAAAATGATATTTCCCAATGCGCAAGCGACTACCTACAACGACAAGGTCGTCAGGCAGTTCGCTATCATGACCGTGGTCTGGGGCGTGGTCGGTATGCTGGTCGGCGTGATCATCGCCGCGCAGTTGACTTGGCCGGAACTCAATTTCGGTATTTCCTGGCTGAGCTACGGTCGATTGCGCCCTCTGCACACCAATGCAGTGATTTTTGCGTTTGGCGGCTGTGGTTTGTTTGCCTCGGCGTACTACGTGGCGCAACGAACCTGCCATGTTCGGCTCTTTGGTGACAAGCTGGCAGCCTTCACTTTTTGGGGTTGGCAGCTGGTTATTGTGGCTGCGGCCATTTCGTTGCCGCTGGGTTACACCCAGGGCAAGGAATACGCAGAATTGGAGTGGCCGATTGACATCCTGATCACGCTGGTCTGGGTGTCATTTGCCATTGTGTTTTTTGGCACCATCGGCACCCGAAAAGTTCGCCACATTTATGTTGCGAACTGGTTTTTTGGCGCTTTCATCATTGCGGTGGCTTTGCTGCACCTCGTTAACAGTGCTGCGATTCCCGCTGGCTACATGAAGTCTTATTCCGCCTACGCTGGCGTGCAGGATGCCATGGTGCAGTGGTGGTATGGTCACAACGCTGTGGGCTTCTTCCTGACGGCCGGCTTTCTGGGCATGATGTACTACTTCATTCCCAAGCAGGCAGAGCGTCCCGTCTATTCCTATCGCCTGTCCATCGTTCATTTCTGGGCCCTGATCTTCACTTACATGTGGGCGGGTCCCCACCACCTGCACTACACCGCGCTGCCAGACTGGACGCAATCGGTCGGCATGGTGTTCTCCCTGATCTTGTTGGCACCGAGCTGGGGCGGCATGATCAACGGCATCATGACGCTGTCGGGTGCCTGGCACAAGCTGCGCGACGATCCTATCCTGCGCTTCCTGATCGTGTCGCTGTCCTTCTACGGCATGTCCACCTTTGAAGGCCCGATGATGTCGATCAAGACGGTCAATGCCTTGAGTCATTACACGGACTGGACTGTAGGCCACGTGCATTCAGGCGCTCTGGGTTGGGTGGGTCTGGTCACCATGGGCAGTATGTACTATCTGATTCCGCGCCTGTTTGGCCAGAAGCAGATGTACAGCGTCAAGGCGATCGAGGTCCACTTCTGGACTGCCACTATCGGTATCGTGATCTATATCGCCGCCATGTGGATTGCCGGGGTCATGCAGGGTCTGATGTGGCGTGCCATCAACACGGACGGTACGCTGACCTACACCTTCGTCGAGTCCGTTAAAGCAACCTTCCCGTTCTATGTGCTGCGTTTGCTTGGTGGACTGTTGTATCTGACCGGCATGTTGATCATGCTCTGGAACACATTGAAGACCGTGAGCAACGGCCGCTCCGTCACTGTGAATATTGCCGCACCAGTCGCTGCTGCCCACGCCTGAGAAGGAAAATACCATGGCAAACAACAACACAAGCGGCGGACTGTCGCATGAAAAAATAGAAACCAGCAATTTCCTGATGATCGTCTTGATCCTGCTGGTGTTGCTGGTTGGAGGTTTGGTGGAAATTGTTCCGCTGTTCTTCCAGAAATCAACCACGCAGCCCGTCAAGGGATTGCAGCCCTTGAATGCGCTACAGCTGGCCGGGCGTGATATCTATGTCCGCGAGGGTTGCTACAACTGCCATTCGCAGATGATTCGTCCGTTTCGTGCCGAGACCCTGCGCTACGGGCACTACTCGGTCGCCGGGGAATTTGTGTATGACCATCCGTTCCAGTGGGGCAGCAAGCGCACTGGGCCTGACCTGCACCGGGTCGGTGGCAAGTACAGCGACCAGTGGCATCTTGACCACCTGAACAATCCGCGTGACCTGGTGCCTGAATCCAATATGCCTGCCTATCCGTGGCTTCTCCAGAATGCCGTGGATGGGGCAACCATGCCGGCGCACATGAAGGCCCTGCGGACGGTTGGCGTGCCCTACACCGATGAGCAGATTGCCAAGGCTTCGCAAGAACTCAAAGGCAAGACCGAAGTCGAGGCGGTTATTGCCTATCTCCAGGTCTTGGGAACTTCGGTCAAGTAAGCGGGAGGTATTCAATGGAATTCGATATCAACACCCTTCGCTCGATAGCCACCGTTTCTGCCTTCTTGACGTTCATTGGCATCGTTGTGTGGGCATACTCGCGCCGCAACGCCGCTGATTTCGAGAATGCCGCCAACCTGCCTTTCGAGCAAGACTGACGAACCGCAATAAAAGGAAAAAAAATGAGCGACTTCACAAGTAATTTCTGGTCGTTGTATGTCGCCGGGATCACCGTCGTCAGCATTCTGGCCTGTCTTCTGCTGCTGTGGTTCAGCGGCAAGGCCAAAGCCATGACAGCCAGTGACAACACCACAGGCCATGTATGGGACGGCGACTTACGCGAGATGAACAACCCCTTGCCGCGCTGGTGGGCCTGGTTGTTTGTCATCACCATCGTTTTTGCCTTTGTCTACCTGGCCATGTACCCGGGTCTGGGCACTTACGCCGGAAAATTGGGTTGGACGTCTACTGGTCAACACAAGGCGGAGCTGGATAAAGGCAATGCGGAGGTCGCGCCCCTGTACGCCAAGTTCTCGGCCATGAAGCCCGAAGACGTGGCCAGGGACACTCAGGCCATGGCCATTGGCGAACGTTTGTTCATGAACAACTGTGCCCAGTGCCACGGCTCCGATGCCCGGGGCAGCAAGGGTATTCCCAACTTGACCGACGGTGACTGGCTGCATGGCGGCGCTACGGCGACGATCAAGGAGACTCTGACCAAAGGCCGCAACGGCAACATGCCGCCCATGGCAGCCGCAGTAGGTACGGCGGAAGATGTCAAAAACGTCGCGCAGTATGTCTTGAGCCTGTCCGGTAGCCCGCACGACTCCCTACAGGCAGCGCTCGGCAAATCAAAATTCGCGGCCTGCGCTGCCTGTCACGGGATGGACGGCAAGGGAAATCCGGCGCTAGGTGCACCGAATTTGACAGATGATGTCTGGCTGCACGGTTACGGTGAGGCGGCCATCATTGCCATGGTGAATGCTGGCAAGGTCAACCAGATGCCGGCCCAGGCGGACAAGCTGACCGAGGCACAGATTCATGTTCTGACATCTTACGTGTGGGGGCTTTCCAATAAGGGCGCCGCCACGGCCCAGTAAGAGGCGTATCGTCACAGCAATCGATTACGGAAAGAGCCCACTTGAATAGCCAGGAACCCGCAGCCCGGAAGGTCATACCCATCGTCCCGCAGGAGGCCGACGAGGCCATGATTTCCCTGTATGCGGCGCACGAGAAAATCTATCCGCGAAGTGTCTCGGGGTTTTTCTCCAACTGGCGGTGGGGGATGGTCTTTCTGACGCAATTGGTGTTCTACGGACTGCCCTGGCTGGAGTGGGGGCAGCGTCAGGCCGTGTTGTTTGACCTGGGTGCCAGGCGCTTCTACATTTTTGGACTGGTGCTGTACCCGCAGGATTTCATTTATCTGACGGGTCTTCTGGTTATCTCGGCGCTGTCGCTGTTTCTTTTTACGGCGGTGGCAGGGCGTTTGTGGTGTGGCTATGCCTGCCCCCAGACCGTGTACACCGAGATTTTCCTTTGGATCGAGAAAAAAGTTGAAGGCGATCGCTCGGCCCGCATGCGACGTGACGCCCAGCCCTGGTCCCTTGAAAAGGCTATGCGCAAAGCGGGCAAACACTTTTTTTGGCTGGCCTTGGCGCTTTGGACCGGGTTCACCTTTGTGGGCTATTTCACGCCCATCAAAGAGCTTGGCATCGAGTTCCTGCAGTTGAGCATGAGTTCATGGGAGGTCTTCTGGACCTTCTTCTATGGCTTTGCGACCTACGGCAACGCCGGCTTCATGCGTGAGCAAGTGTGCAAGCACATGTGCCCCTATGCGCGCTTCCAGAGCGCCATGTTTGACAAAGACACATTGATCGTGACCTACGACGCCGAGCGGGGCGAGCCGCGGGGGGCCAGGTCACGCAAAGCCGACACCGCAGCGCTGAACCTTGGTGCCTGCGTGGACTGTACGCTGTGCGTCCAGGTCTGTCCGACCGGCATTGACATTCGAAAAGGGCTTCAGTACGAATGTATCGGGTGTGGTGCCTGCGCTGATGTGTGCGACACCGTGATGGACAAGATGGGCTACCCGCGGGGTCTGGTGAAGTACACCACTGAGAACGCCATGAACCAGCATTGGACCAGTGCGCAGACCTGGCGTCATGTCTTCAGGCCCCGTATTTTGATATATACGTCGATTCTTGCGGTGATCGTCGTCGCCATGCTCGTCAGCCTGTCACTGCGCACGCCGTTCAAGGTTGATGTGGTCCGTGACCGGGGCGTGATGGCACGTGTTGTCTCCGGTGGCAAGATCGAGAACGTTTACCGACTTCAGGTCATGAATGCCACTGAAGTGACGCAGCGTTACCAAATCACAGTGACTGGCTTGCCAGGCTTGATGGTGAGCTCCGAGAATGTCGTGACGGTGGATTCCACCCAATCGCGTTGGGTCGCGGTGCGGGTGCAAGCGCCCTTTGACACCGCGACACCGGGCTCGCACCCGATTCAGTTTGAGATTGCCTCTTTGGACTCCCCGGGGAGTCTTTCGGAAAAATCGGCATTTTTAGTACCACGGTAAGGATTGGTTATGCAACAAAGCACTCTTCGTTCGCCCGCTCCCTGGTGGAAGTTTGGACATGTCTGGCTGATCCTGGCGGGCCCGGCCATCGTGGTTGTCGCAAGTTTTGTGACCTTCTACCTTGCAGTGACGAGGCCTGATCCGGTCATTTCTGACGACTACTATCAAAAAGGGATTGAGATCAACAAGACATTGGGGGACGATGCCAATGCCGCCAGTCTGGCGCCGGCATTGCAGGCGCGTAACCATGCGCAGACCGGCGTTGTGCCGGCATCCAAAGACGCCACCAAACCCTGAGCCTAACGGTTTCAACACGCAGGAACCCAAACATGTTGTCTCAACGAATGATGTGGATCGCCTGGCCCGCCTTTCTGGTGGCATGCGTCCTGGAGGCGCTGGTATTTGCGATGGTTGACCCGCAAGACCTGCACTGGTTTGGCCAGCCCATAGCGCTTTCACGTCAAGGCGTCTACACGGTGGCTTTTTTCCTGTTTTGGGGCATCGCCATGGTGTCCAGTGGACTGACGACATTGCTGGCGATGTCTCCGTTCGAGGTCAACCGCTGCCCGCTGCCGGACAACGACAGGCCGGATGGCTGCCCAAAGCAAGGGTCCTGCTAGGGCGGTGTTGCCAGGGAAATTCAGTTGCAGGGTTTGGGATTGACAATATCCCTCAGCATGTCGGTGTTGAGAATGCGGACATGGCGTTGCTTGACTTCCACAATGCCCTCTTCAACAAATTTTGAAAATGTCCGGCTCACGGTTTCGAGCTTCAACCCCAGAAAACTGCCGATTTCTTCACGGGTCATTCGGAGTATCAGCTCTGACTGGGAGAAACCCCGGGCATGCAGTCGCTGAACCAAATTCAGCAGAAACGTGGCAAGGCGCTCTTCTGCCCGCATGCTGCCGAGCAACAGCATGACGCCATGTTCCCGGACGATCTCACGACTCATGATCTTGTGAACGTGGCGCTGCAGGGCATTCACTTCACGCGACAGTTCTTCAATCCGGTCAAATGGCATGACACAGACTTCGGCGTCTTCCAGGGCGACCGCGTCGCAGGTGTGGTGGTCATTCACAATGCCGTCAAGACCGATGACTTCACCGGCCATCTGGAATCCGGTTACCTGATCCCGACCGTCTTCTGACGCCACACAAGTCTTGAAGAAGCCGGTCCGGATGGCAAACAGGCTGGTGAATTTCTCGCCATTGCGAAAGAGCGTGGTGCCGCGCTTGACCGTACGCCGGGCCGCCACCACGTCGTCGATACGATCCAGTTCCTCCCTGCTCAGGCCGATGGGCATGCACAGTTCCCGCAAGTTGCAGTTGGAACAGGCGACTTTGATGGTTTGAGGGTTCATACAAGTGATTTTGGCACCAAAAGACAGCCAGGCCTGATGTGGGTCAAATCTTCTGTACCTGCATGTTGACACTTTTGATGCAAATCAAGAAATCATTTTTTCTTTTCAGGCATATTTGACAGGCTTGCCAAGGAGTCGCCATGAATGCAGCTGTTGCAGAACCCATTTCCGAAGACCTGTTGCGTCGGTTTGACGTGTCTGGGCCTCGTTATACCTCCTACCCTACGGCGGATCGCTTTGTCGAGGCTTTTTCAGTTGAAGACTACACCCAGGCCTTGATGCTTCGGCGTTCCGGGGCGGCCGCCATGACACTGCCGCTGTCCTTGTACGTTCACATCCCTTTTTGTGAGTCCCTGTGCTACTACTGCGCCTGCAACAAGATCATCACCAAGCACCATGACCGTGCCGCACCGTATTTGCGTTATCTGAGTCGCGAGGTGGACTTGCACACAGCCCTGCTGGGTGTTGGTCAAGCCGTGACGCAATTGCATCTCGGTGGGGGAACCCCCACTTTTCTGTCAGACGACGAACTTCGCGAATTGATGGCGATGTTGCGTCGCAACTTCACCTTGGCACCGGGTGGTGAGTATTCCATCGAAGTCGATCCCCGCACCATCGACGCCGGACGGCTGGATACGCTGGCAGAGTTGGGATTCAATCGCTTGAGCTTTGGTGTTCAGGATTTTGATCCCGAGGTGCAAAAGGCCGTGCACCGCGTCCAGCCTGCGGAACAGGTTTTTGCCCTGGTGGAGGCGGCGCGTCAGCGCAATTTTGATTCCATCAACGTCGACCTGATCTATGGTCTGCCTCGTCAGAGCCCGGAATCATTCGACCGTACCCTCGCGCAGGTGACCGAGTTGCGTCCCGACCGCATCGCCCTGTATGCCTACGCGCACCTGCCAGAGCGCTTCAAGCCGCAACGCAGAATCTCCACCGTGGAGTTGCCGGGAGGCTCGGCCAAGGTGGCCATGCTGGCGCGCTCCATGGCGGCGTTCATGGAGGCCGGCTATGTCTATGTGGGGATGGATCACTTCGCACTGCCCACCGATGCGCTGGCAATTGCCAAGCGGCAGGGGCGTTTGCATCGCAATTTCCAGGGTTACAGCACCCAGCCGGATTGCGACCTGATCGGGCTTGGCGTTTCGTCCATTGGCCGCATCGGGGCCACCTACAGCCAGAACGCCAAAACGCTGGAAGAGTACTACGACTATCTGGATCAGGGGCATTTTCCGGTGGTGCGTGGCCTTGCGCTCTCACGCGACGACCTGGTTCGCCGGGCCGTGATCATGGCCCTGATGTGCCAGGGGCAAGTCTCGTTTGAGTCCATCGAACTGGGCTATCTGGTGGACTTCCGCAATTACTTTGCCTCTGAAATTGAGGCTTTGCACAAACTGGCCGAACAGGGGCTGGTTACCGTGGACGACAGTGGCATTCAGGTGACGGACATGGGCTGGTTCTTTGTGCGTGCGGTGGCCATGGTCTTTGATCGCTATTTGCAGACTGACCGCACGCGCGCCAAGTTTTCCAAGATCATTTAGCATCGTCCGATGCAATTGTCTCTTGCGATGACGGCGCTTTTGATGGGTTTGGCCGGAGGGCCACACTGTATCGCCATGTGTGGCGCCGCCTGTGCCGGCATTGGACAGGCCGCAGGCCCGCGCAAAAACTCGGCCATGTGGAGTTTCCAGCTGGGGCGAATATTGGGTTACTCCGCTTTGGGAGCACTGGCGGCGGCCTCCATGCAGGGCTTGGGCTGGTTGACAGTTCAATCGGCAGCGTTGCGCCCGGTGTGGACACTCTTCCATGTGGCGACCGCGTTGCTTGGCATGTTGCTGCTGTTGAAAGCACAGCAACCGGTCTGGCTGGAGCAGGCGGGGCGAAAGATATGGTCTGGCGCACGTTCACTGGCCGCCGGCCGGGGCAGGGGAGCGCCGCTGGTGATTGGGGCGCTGTGGACTTTTCTGCCCTGCGGGCTCCTCTATTCGGCCTTGCTGGTCGCGACTTTGACGGGCAGGGCACTCGAAGGCGCCATGGTCATGGCTTTGTTTGCGTTGGGTACCAGCGTGTCGATGATGGCGGGCCCGTGGCTCTGGTTGCGTTTGCGTGGAAAAGGCACTGGTGAATGGGGCGTTCGACTGGCGGGTCTGGCACTGGCTGCCAGTTCGGTCTGGGCTTTGTGGATGGGTTTTGCCCACGACGCCGCACCATGGTGCGTGACCCCCTGACTGTCGCCCACCCGCTATCATGCGTATGATGGCTACGCTCAGAAATGTCTCGCATGGATGCACCCACACCTCTGAATGAAGCTCAGCGTCTGAAGGCATTGCGAACATACGCCATCCTGGACACCCCCGCAGAGCAGGCTTACGATGACATAGTCAAACTGGCCTCGTTAATCTGCGATGTGCCCATTGCGCTGATTTCCATGATTGACGAAGACCGTCAATGGTTCAAGGCAAAAGTAGGGCTGGGCGCTCTGCAGACACCCCGAGGCGAGGCTTTTTGTGCCCACGCCATTTTGAATCCAGGGGAGCTCATGCAAGTGCATGACGCCTCCCTTGACCCGCGCTTTGCCGACAACCCACTGGTAACAGGTGATCCGAAGATCCGTTTTTATGCCGGCGCGCCGCTGGTGACTGCGTCAGGTGTTGCGATGGGGACCGTTTGTGTGATTGACCAGGTGCCCAGAACGCTGGAGCCACGCATGGTGGAGGCGCTGGAGGCGCTGTCGCGGCAGGTCGTCGCCTTGCTGGAACTTCGACACGCCCACCGCAAGCTCGAACTTCTTGCTGCCGAGCAGCAGGAGCGGCAAATACAGCTTGAAGGCTATCAGAAGCAGCTTGAAGGCTTGAACCAGATTCTGGTAGAGCAAAACACCATCGATGCCTTGACCGGCCTGAAGAATCGCCGGGCCTTTGACCGTATCCTGAGTGAAGAGTTGTCGCGCAGCGGGCGCGCAGGCTCTTCCCTGGCATTGATCTTCATCGATGTGGATCACTTCAAGGCATTCAATGACGAGTTTGGCCACATTGCTGGTGATGGGGCGCTTCAGCAGATCGCCCTGATGCTTCAGTCGCAAGCCCGCCCCTATGATCACGCGGCGCGCTATGGCGGGGAGGAGTTTGTTCTGATCCTGCCGGACACTGGCATGGACGCCAGCATGGTGGTGGCTGAGCGCATACGCGACGCGATGCAATATGTCCACTGGCAGCACAGGCCCATGACAGTCAGCATCGGCGTGACAAGTACCACCGCGGTTGACGGCAGCGTGAGCTTGGTAGGCCGTGCCGACAGGGCGCTTTATGCGGCCAAACGCAAAGGGCGAAACTGCGTGGTGTATCTGGGTGAGGACAGCTGAGACCGTGCGTAGCGGGCGCCTGCCCAGCTGAGCCGTTTGCTCGATCAACGCGCCTTGACCCGGTCGCCGTCCTTGAGCTTGGTGTCCGGGTAGACAATCACCTGGGTGTCTTTGGTCAAGCCTGACTTGACCCATGCTTCGACGCCGTTGCGTGCTGTCACTTCAATTTCTTGCAGGCGGGCACGGCCTTTGTCCAGCACAAAAAGGCCTGAACGCGCACCGACCGGAAACAGCGCGCTGACTGGAATCTTGACGGCGTTGTCCACCACCTGAACAAGCACCCGCACATCGACCTTGAACCCATCACCAAGGGTGTGCCATTTCTCGGGCGGCGAGGTGATGTCAATCACCGCATTGACGCGCTGCTCTTCCACGCCCAGGGCTGAGACTTTGGTGAATGCCGCCGGCTCGATCAGTCGCACCTGGCCCTCCAGGACGTCCGGTCCGCCCCAGTTCGAGAGCTGCACTGCGGTCCCTGGCTTGATCTGCGCCGCTTCTTCGGTCAGGATATCCACGACCACTTCCAGCTGCCGCGGGTCGCCCAGTTCCATGATCGGCGTGCCCGCCATCACGATGCCTTCACTCTGTTGCAGTACCTTCAGCACCTTGCCGGACACCGGTGCCCTGACCTCGTAGGCGCGCTGCAGCCCGTCTCGCGGGGACTGCGAGAACTGCCGCAGGGCTACGCGTGACTGTTCCAGCTCATGGCGCGTGGCTACTTCTTCCTGACGCGCACTCTCCAGTTCTTTTTCGCGCAGGCGCACGTTCAGTCGTCCGGTTTCATTCTGGTTGGGAGAGACAAAACCCTGCTGGGCAAGCGCTTCGCTGGGCTTGAGATCAGCACGCGCCTGGTCCAGCGCCGCACCAGCCCGCTCCGCATTGGCTTGTGCCCGCGCGACCGAGGCCTGCATCGCGCCAATGCGCGCACTTTGCTCGGCGCGGGTGCGCTCATCAAGCAATGCCGGAGCCACTGGCCAGAATGTCGCCACGGCGGCGTCACGCACCACTGTATCGCCTTGCTTGAGGAGGATGCGTGCCACGCGACCCGCCAGCGGCGCCGAGACGACATAACGGTCGCGCAAGCGCGTCTTGCCATCCTCCTGCACAGAACGTTCAAACCGTCCCTGGGTCACCGTGGCGATTTCGACCTCTGCCGGGGTGGGCATGAAGGCCCACCCCAGCAATGCCAGAGCCAGCAGGCTGACGATGCCAATCCATATTTTTCTTTTCATTTTTTCTCCAGTTTTCCTATTCGCGCGTCTTGAGCACACCAACGAGATCCAGCGTATCCACCCGGCGGCGCACAATCAGCGCGCTGACAATTCCGGCGCCAAAAACGCACAGGACAGCGTACGCGTAGGTGGCGGGCTCGATCACGAGAGGAAAATAGAACTCATCCGTTTTGATCAAGCCGACAATGGTCGATGCAAGGAAGTAGCCCAGTGCCATTCCCAAGGGTGTGGCGAGCACAATTTCAATGGCCAGTTCGCCAAGCAGAAACGCCGATACCTCGCCACGGGTGAATCCGAGCACGCGCAGACTGGCCAGCTCCCAAGCGCGTTCTGCCAGCGCAATGCGGGCGTTGTTGTAGACCACGCCGATGGCGATGATGGTGGCAAATGCGGTCAAAATGCCGCTGAACACCATCAGGTTGCGCGCGGTGACGTCCTCGATGTTCCGTTTCATCACAGATTTGCTGAAAGCCGCCGCGACCCGCGGAAGCTCTTTGAGCTCGTTCAACAACTCGGCGTCGTGCCCACGGTTCACGGCGATGGTGACCTGATTGACGATATCGCCCTCCCGGAGCAGGGCGTTCAATGCGTGCCTTTCGATGTAGGCGTTCATCCCCAGCATCTCGGTCACGACGCCTGCCACGTTGATTTCCAGCGCTTCGCGCCGCCCTTCCAGAAATTCCAGGCGCACCGTGTCGCCGGGCTTGACCTTGAGTCGATCTGCCAGGCGATCGGTCAGCAGTAGACCATTGAGCGGCGGATTGATAACCTGGTGCTCCAGACCGACGATGCGGTGCAGCTCGGGCTGGCTGGTTTTTCCCTGGATGGCCCCGCGCCAGGTGTGATTGGCGTTGACCAGCCGTGCGGAGACGGTCCGCGCTCCTTCCACTGCCGTGACATGCGGTAGTCTGGCCATTTCGTGCTGGATGCGGGCCGGTGTCGCCTCGATCAGACCGATCGTCACATCCCCGCGCAGAACCTGATTGAACTGGGTGTGCATCAGGACTGCGATCGAGTCGCGCCAGAACGCGCCGGTGATCACGATGGCCATCGCCACGGCAATGCCGAAGATGGTCAGTCCGGTGCGCAGGGGGCGGCGTTCCATGGTTCGCAAAATCATGCGAACCGCTGGAGAAAACCAGTGCTGCAAGCCCCAGCGCTCAACCAGCATTGGTTTGTAGACCCCGGGCGAGGACGGGCGCATGGCTTCGGCGGGTGCCAGTTGCACGGTGGCCCGAATGGCACTCAGCGTGGCCAGCACGGCCGCCGACATGGCAACGCCGACAGCCGCGAGAATCAGCGCCGGTTTGACCCGATAGCTCAACTCCGGAAAACGGAACACGTCTGCATAGATGCCTACAAACCAGTGCCCCAGTACCGCTCCCAGGGTCAGACCCATGGCCAGCCCCAACACCACAATCACCAGTACCAGTTTCAGATAGTGCAGGCCGATGGCCCGGTTCTCGTAGCCGAGCGCCTTCAGGGCGGCAATCTGCTCGCGCTGTGTTGCGATCTGCCGGCTGAGCACGACATGCAGCAAGAACCCCGCCACGGCCAGGAAAATGCTGGGCAATACCGTTCCGAGCACGCGCTGCTCCTTGATCTCGGAGTCAAGAATCATGTGAGACATCTGCTGATCACGGCCGTGGGCGTTGATCCCGCCATAGGGTGTGAGCAGCCGGTTCAGTTGATCGATCACCGGCCCCTCGGTACCCCCCGGGCCAAGGCGCACCGCCACCTGGTTAAAGGCGCCTTCCATGTTGTAGGCCGCGGCCAGAGCCCGCCGGTCGATCCAGAAGACGCCAAAGCCACGCTGATCCGGTGAACCGGCCAAGCCCGCGAAGATGTACTCGGGCGAGAGCGCAACGCCCACAATCAGCAACTCTTCGCGCTTGCCATTGACCAGAGCACCAATGCGGTCACCGGGTTTGAGCTGGCGACCGATCGCAAAGCCTTCTGACACCAGCGCTTCGATGGCGCCACTGCGATGTGTCTCGATCATGCGCCCGCTGCGCAGCTGCACCTTGTTCAGACGTTGCGGCGTTCGCGCATCAATCCCGATCAATCGGCCAACGATGGGGTCAGCGACGTCCGGTATGGTGATCGGTACCAGTTCGGTGAGCGAAGTTTCGACATGGGCCGCGCCGGGAATGGTCTCAAACTGGCGCTCCAGCGAAAGGGGCGCCCTTTTGAGCGTGGCAAACACATCGGCAAAACGCGCATCGGCGTAGTAAAGATCGCGTGACCACGACAAAGCATCGTAGGCGCTGAAGGTCGTGATGAAGCCGGCCACGCTGCTGGCCACGACCAGAGCGATGGTCAGCGCCTGGCTCCACATCAGGCGCAGGTCCCGGAGGAGCTTGCGGTCAAGCGCTTTCACCAGGGACCTCTCACCAGGAAAGCTCGGACGGTTTGAGTTTGTGGGCGTTCTGCTCAACGCGCTGGATGCGCCCGCCACCCAGGTACAACACGCGATCCGCCATGCCGGCAATCGCCGCGTTGTGCGTGATCACGATGGCAGTGGTGCCCAGTTCCCGGTTTATGCGCTCGATCACTTCCAGCACCAGTTTGCCGGTCACGTAGTCCAGGGCGCCAGTGGGCTCGTCGCACAGAAGAACCTCGGGGCGTTTGACAATGGCGCGCGCAATGGCCACGCGCTGCTGCTCGCCGCCAGACAGCTGGGACGGAAAGTGATCCAGCCGCTCCGCCAGTCCGACCAGGCCCAGCGCCTCATCGGCGGGCATGGGGTTGTCGGCAATGTCGGTGACCAACTCAACGTTCTCGCGCACCGTCAGGCTGGGTATCAGGTTGTAGAACTGAAACACAAAGCCCACATGCTCGCGCCGGTACTGGGTGAGCTGCGCCTCGGTCGCCGCAGTGAGGTCATGTTCGGCGAAACGGGCGATGCCGCTGGTCGGGCGGTCCAGGCCGCCCAGGATGTTGAGCAGGGTCGATTTGCCACTGCCCGACGGACCCAGCAGAACGATGAACTCGCCACGATAAATTGTCAGGTCCACCTCTCGCAGGGCATGGACCTTCACCTCGCCCATCTGGTAGGTTTTGCTCAGGCTCTGGGCAGTGAAGATGGCGGGGCGACCGGCCTGGTCAACCGGCAGCTCGGTCGGCTGTTCGGCGGTGGAGGGCTTGGCAAGTGGGGCGGTGAGCACAGTCTGGGCCTTGTGGGTTGGCGCTTTCAGCGGACACTATCTCATGCATCAGGACCGCGGCAATTGACGCATGTCATGATTCTGCAGGTTTTAGCGTGACAGGGATAATCCTTCCCATGTCGAGCCTGAAACCCGTTCCCCCTGACCGCTGGAAGCTGTCCGTCGCCCCGATGATGGACTGGACTGACCGCCATTGCCGCTATTTCCATCGACTGCTCTCGCGCCACGCGCTGCTTTACACCGAAATGGTGACCACCGGCGCCTTGATTCACGGCGATGTGCCACGCCATCTGCGCTACAACGTCGAAGAGCATCCACTGGCGCTTCAGCTCGGTGGCAGCGAGCCGGCGGACCTGGCCCATTGCGCCAGGCTGGGCGAGCAGTGGGGTTATGACGAAATCAATCTGAACTGTGGTTGCCCGAGTGAGCGTGTGCAGCGCGGCGCATTTGGCGCCTGCCTGATGGCCGAGCCACAGCTGGTGGCGGATTGCGTCAAGGCCATGGTGGATGGGGTGCAGGTGCCTGTCACCGTCAAACACCGCATTGGCATCGACAAGTCTGAAAGCTATGACTTCGTGCGTGATTTCGTGGGCACAGTGAGCGAAGCGGGCTGCCACACCTTCATCGTGCATGCCCGCAACGCCTGGCTGAAGGGCTTGAGTCCGAAAGAAAACCGCGAAGTGCCGCCGCTGCGCTATGAGTGGGCCCACCGCCTCAAAAGTGACTTCCCGCACCTGGTCATTGCCGTCAACGGCGGCATCACCACCACCGCGCAGGTGCAGGAGCAATTGCAGCATGTGGACGGCGTGATGCTGGGCCGCGAGGCTTATCACAACCCCTGGCGGCTCAGTGAGTGGGATACAGCGTTTTACGGTGCCGCCCCGACCGGGCTGACCCGTGAGCAGGTGGAGGAGCAGATGGTGAGCTACATGGAGCGAGAGGCCGCCGAACACGGCACGCCCTGGTATCCAATTGCCCGCCACATGCTGGGTCTGCGCCACGGGCTGCCGGGCGCGCGCCGGTGGCGGCAGGTCTGGAGTGATCACAAAGTCAAGGATCTGCCTGCGCGGGATGTGATGGCTCAGGCGCACGGAGCTGCGTTTGCCGCGGCTTGAATTGCATCACCGGTGGGCGTTGACGCTGATCTGGTTCACGCCGGCGCTCTGGGCCGTCAATTACATCGTTGCGCGTGCCGCCCCCGGCGTGGTGGAGCCGCATACGCTGGCCCTGGGCCGCTGGGCCCTGGCGGGTGCCCTGCTGGCGTTCATGGCCCGCGCCGAGCTTTGGCGCGAGCGACGCGCGATCGCCGCCGTCTGGTACGAGTATGTGGTGTTGGGATCACTGGGCATGCTGGTCTGCGGCGCCTGGGTCTACGTGGGCGCAAAAACCACCGGGGCGATGAACATTGCGCTGATCTATTCAGCGTCCCCGGTGCTGATTGCATTGGGGGCCGTGGTCTGGCTGGGCGAACGCTTCGCCGCACGGCAGGTGCTGGGTGTCGTGGTGGCCATGGCTGGCGTGATGCACGTGATTGTGAAGGGGCAGTGGACGGCTCTGGCGAACGTTCAGTGGGTGGCGGGCGACGGCTGGATCGTGCTGGCGATGGTGTCCTGGGCCCTCTACGCACTGCTGCAGAAAAAATGGCCCAGCTCTTTGAGTGCCACGGCCCGCCTTGCCGCCATTTGCGCCGGTGGCGTGCTGGTTCTGCTGCCGTTCGCGGTATGGGAAATGGGCCTGCCCAGCACACCGGCCTGGAGCCGGCAGGCGACCTGGCTGATCGTGGTCGCGGCGCTGCTGCCCGGCCTCGGTGCGTACCTGATCTACGGTTGGTCGCAAAAAATACTGGGCGCCAGCCGGGTCGCCGTGACGCTCTACTTGGGGCCGCTGTACGCCGCATTGGCGGCCTGGGGCGTGCTCAACGAGCCGCTGGGCTGGCATCACCTCTTAGGCGCAGCCCTGATCCTGCCGGGGGTCTTTTTGGTGACGCGCACCACGCGTGCGCCGTGAGGCGATGGATTCCATTTTTTTATATGGTGAATTGGGCTCCAGCCCTCGTTGATAATGCGTATGTAGCTATAAATAAGATAGCAAAACTACCTCTGCTTCGGGTGCCGGCTCCCCAAGACCCGGCAAGGTATCATGGCGGGGTGTTTCGCGGGCTGCCCGACAGCCCCTGACCCAGTCAAATCAACTTCAGCTAGCGTCAGCGATCCGTGCGTCTCAATTCAATCAAGTTATCAGGGTTCAAGTCCTTCGCCGAGCCGACCAATTTCATGTTGCCGGGGCAACTGGTGGGTGTGGTCGGGCCCAATGGCTGCGGCAAGTCCAACATCATGGATGCCGTGCGCTGGGTGCTGGGCGAGTCCAAGGCGTCGGAGTTGCGTGGCGAGTCCATGCAGGACGTCATTTTCAATGGCACCAACACGCGCAAACCGGCCAGCCGCGCCAGCGTGGAGCTGGTGTTCGACAACGCTGACCATCGTGCCGGTGGCCAGTGGAACCAGTTCGGCGAGATTGCCGTCAAACGCGTGCTCACCCGCGACGGCACCAGCAGCTACTACATCAACAACCAGCCGGTGCGCCGGCGTGACGTGCAGGACGTATTCTTGGGCACGGGCCTGGGGCCACGGGCCTACGCCATCATTGGCCAGGGCACCATCAGCCGCATCATCGAGTCCAAGCCCGAAGAGCTGCGCCTGTTCCTCGAAGAGGCCGCCGGGGTCTCCAAATACAAGGAACGCCGGCGCGAGACTGAAAACCGCCTGTCCGACACGCGCGAAAACCTGACCCGGGTGGAAGACATCCTGCGCGAGCTCAATGCCAATCTGGAAAAGCTGGAGAAGCAGGCCGAGGTGGCCAAGAAGTACAACACGCTGTCCGCCGACGTCACGCTCAAGCAGCATCAGCTCTGGTTTCTCAAGCGCACCGAGTCCGAAGGTGATCAGGCCAAGGTCAAGGCCGATGCGCAGGGCGCGGTCAATGCACTGGAGAGCCGGGTCGCGGACTTGCGCCACATCGAGGCTGAACTGGAAACCGTGCGCCAGGCCCATTACGCAGCCGGAGATCAGGTCAACCAGGCCCAGGGCCTGCTGTATGAAGCCAGTACCGAGGTCGGGCGGCTGGAAGCCGAGATCCGCTTTGTGGTGGAAGGCCGTCAGCGCGTCGAGCAGCGCCTGGCCACGCTCAAGGAGCAAACCGCCCAGTGGGCCACCCGCGAGGATGACGCGCAGCGGGAAATAGAAAACCTGCTGGAACTGGCCATGCTCGGGGAAGAAAAAACCGAACTGCTGGCGGCCCAGGTGGAAGACCAGGCCCAGCAGTTGCCGGATCTGGAAGAGGCCTTGCGCCTGGCCCAGAAGGGCGCCAATGAGCAGCGCGCCAGTGTGGCTCAGGTGCAGCAGCAGATTCAGGTGCTCGCCGCCGACCAGCGCAGCATTGAGGAGCAGTCACGCCAGCTCACCGGCCGCCGCGAGCGCCTGAGCGCGGACCGCAATGCACTGGCAGCCCCCGATGAAGCACGCCTGCTGAATCTGCAGAGCCAGCTCGCGCAGGCGCAGGAGACGGCCAGCGTGGCAGAAGGGCGCTTGCATGAGTTGCAGGACACCGTGCCGCAGCTTGACGAGACCCGGCGCCAACAGCAGCAGGTGGTTAACACGGAGTCGGCCCGGCAGGCGGATCTGTCGGCCCGCATGGAGGCGCTCAAGGCCTTGCAGGAAAAAGTCAAGACCGACGGCAAGCTGCAACCCTGGCTGGCAAAGCACGGGCTGGACGGCTTGCAGGGGCTGTGGAGCCGCATCCACATTGAGCAGGGCTGGGAAAACGCGCTGGAAGGCGCTCTGCGCGAGCGCCTCGGCGCGCTGGAGGTCTCGCGCCTGGAGATGGTGCGGGCCTTTGGCAATGATGCGCCCCCGGCCAAGCTCGCGTTTTACAGCCCGCCATTGGCCTCTGCGCCGGAACAGGCTTGCCTGCTGCCGCGCCTGTCCGATTTGCTGCGCATCAACGATGCAGGTCAAAAAGCCGTGCTGGCCGATTGGCTGCAAGGCTGCTTCACCGCCCCCAGTTTTGAAGAGGCCCTGGCCAGCCGTGACAAGCTGCAGCCGGGCGAGATGATCTTTGTGAAATCCGGTCATGCCGTGGGCCTGTACAGCGTGAGCTTTTACGCCCCGGATTCGGAGCAGGCCGGTTTGCTGGCCCGTGCCCAGGAAATCGAAAACCTGGAGAAACAGCTGCGGGCGCAGGCCCTGATTTGCGATGAATCCCGCTCCGCGCTGGTGCGGGCCGAGGCCGCGTATGCCGATGCGTCGCAGCGGCTGGTGGTCGTGCGCCGCGAAGCGGCCGAGAGCCAGAGCCGGGCTCATGAACTGCAGGTGGAAACCCTGCGCCTGTCCCAGCTGGCCGAGCAGGCCCGTGTTCGCAGTGAACAGATTGCCGGTGACCTGGCCGAGGTGGATGCCCTGTTGGACGATCTGCAGGAGCGCCGCGTGACGGCAGAGGGGCGTTTTGAAGAGCTGGACATGCAGCTGGCCGACACCCAGGAACGCCATGCCCAGCTCGACGAGCGCGTGATCAATGCCGAGCGCAAGCTGAACGAATGCCGCGAGCAGCAGCGCAGTCTGGAGCGCCAGGCACAAGAGGCGACTTTTTCCATGCGCAGCCTGGACGCACGCAAGGCCGAATTGTCGCGCGCGATTGAAACCGCAGCGCAACAGGCAAATTCGATAAAGGCGGAGGAGCAGCGAGCCCATGAAGAACTGACGCGGCTGAATGACGCGGCCGCCCAGGGCGGCCTGCAGAATGCCCTGGCCGTCAAGCTTGAGCGCGAGAAGGCACTGGGGGCCAAACGCAGCGAATACGACGATCTGACTGCGAAGCTGCGCGCCAGCGACGAGCGTCGCCTGCAGCTTGAGCGCGAGCTGGACCCCTTGCGTCAGCGTATCACTGAATTTCAGCTCAAGGAACAGGCCGCGCGCCTGGGCTTTGAGCAATACACCCAGTTGCTCACCGAGGCGCAGGCTGATCTGGAACTGGTTGCCAGATCCATCGAGGAAGGCAATGTGCGGGTGGGCGGCATGCAGGGCGAGATTGATCGCATCAACCGCGACATTGCGGCCCTGGGCGCCGTCAACCTGGCAGCGCTCGATGAACTGGCTGCCGCCAGTGAGCGCAAGCACTTTCTGGATGCCCAGTCCGCCGACCTGAATGAAGCCATGACGACGCTGGAAGACGCCATCAAGAAGATCGACGGTGAGACCCGCGACCTGCTGGCCGGCACCTTCAACGCGGTCAATGAGCATTTTGGCAAGATGTTCCCCGAACTGTTTGGCGGCGGCAACGCCCGGCTCGTCATCACGGGTGAAGAAATCCTTGACTCCGGCGTGCAGGTGATCGCCCAGCCGCCGGGCAAGAAGAACCAGACCATTCATCTGCTGTCGGGTGGCGAAAAGGCACTGACGGCCATTGCGCTGGTGTTTGCGATCTTCCAGCTCAACCCGGCGCCATTCTGTCTGCTCGATGAGGTGGATGCCCCTCTGGACGACGCCAACACGGAGCGCTACGCCAAGCTGGTGTCCAGCATGAGCAAGCAGACCCAGTTTTTGTTCATCAGCCACAACAAGATTGCCATGGAAATGGCCGAGCAGCTGATCGGCGTGACCATGCAGGAGCAGGGTGTGTCCCGCATCGTGGCGGTGGACATGGATGCGGCGATCTCGATGGCAGAAGCGGTCTGATGCCCATGAGTACGCTACAGATCGGTCTGGCGGTGGCGGGTGGTGTGGTGCTGGCGGCCATGGTGGCGCACGGCGCCTGGACGTCGCGCCGGAACCTGCCCCGGCAGGCGTCCCCCGACGAGTCCGCATCCGAACTCCCGGCAGACAGAAACATCGAGCCCGGACTGGATGTGGCGGCGTTCGACGTGGCCAATTTCCCCCTGCCGGTGCCGGAGAAAAAACCTTCCATGGACGCCTTGATTGACGTCATTGCGCCGATTGCGCTGGAAGGCGTGGTGTCCGGTGACGCCGCACTGGCTGCGATGCCAACGACGCGACGGGCGGGCAGCAAACCGTTTTCCATCGAAGGCTGCAATGAGACCAGCCAGCGTTGGGAAATACCGGTGGCGGGCCAGCGTTATGTCGCGTTTCAGGCGGGGGTGCAGCTGGCCAACCGGTCGGGTGCGCTCAACGAAATCGAGTATTCCGAATTCGTGATGAAAACCCAGGCCTTTTGCGACGCCATCAATGGCACGCCTGATTTTCCCGAGATGCTGGATGAAGTAGCCCGGGCCCGTGAACTGGACCAGTTCGCCGGCGACCACGATGCCCAGCTCGGCTTTGTGTTGCGGGCCCGCAATGCGGCCTGGAGTCCGGGTTACGTGCAGCAAAATGCCAGTCGCCTGGGGTTTATCGCGGGCTCCATACCGGGGCGAATGGTGGTGCCTGCCAGTACTGCCGGCATGCCACCGGTGCTGGGTCTGAGTTTTGACACGCAGGCGGCCATGGCCGACGATCCGGCGCAGTCGGCGGTGCGGGAGCTTGTCATCAGCCTGGACGTGCCCCAGGTCGATCGCAGCGAACAGGCCTTTGTCCGCATGCGCGAGGTGGCGCTGTCGCTGGCCGACAGCATGGACGGTGTCGTGACTGACGACAACGGCTTGCCCCTGCCGGCCGAGGCCATGGACGTGATTGGCGCCGAGCTGGAACATCTTTATGACACGCTGGATCAGCGTGATTTGTCCGCCGGCTCGGCGCTGGCGCGACGCCTGTTCTCCTGAATTTCACAAGTTTCCCGGTCACGTCATGGTCACGAAGGATTTGTTTGCGTCCGAGGCATCGCCGCCGGACCCTGCCCATGTCGAGCAACTCAGGCGCGCCCTGCATGAGCATGCGCATCGCTATTACGTGCTGGATGAACCCACCGTTCCGGACGCCGAGTACGACCGCCTGTTTCAGGAATTGCAGGCCATCGAGGCGCAGCATCCCGAGCTGGTAACACCGGATTCCCCGACGCAGCGTGTCGGTGGTCGTGCCCTTGATGAGTTCGCCAGTGTGCGCCATGCCGTGCCCATGCTGAGCATTCGCACCGAAACGGATACCGAAGCCAGCGGCGCACAAAATTTTGATGCCCGCGTGCGCCGTGAACTCGGCCTGGACGAGTCGGCGCCTGCGGTGGAGTATGTGGCCGAGCCCAAGTTCGACGGCCTGGCCATGAGCCTGCGCTACGAGCGCGGTGTGCTGGTGCAGGCGGCGACCCGCGGCGATGGCGAAGTGGGTGAAGACGTCACGCAAAACATCCGCACCATTGGCCAGATCCCCTTGCGGCTACCGGCCGGCGTGCCCGACATACTGGAAGTGCGTGGCGAGGTGTACATGCGCCGCGATGATTTCGAGACCCTCAACGAGAGGCAGCGGGAGCGGGGGCAAAAGACCTTCGTCAACACCCGCAATGCCGCCGCCGGTGCGGTGCGCCAGCTCGACCCCGCCATAGCCGCCCAGCGCCCCTTAAGCTTCTTCGCCTACGGTCTGGGCGAGGTCACGCCGGCGCAGGCGGGGGGCCCGGAGTTCGGCACGCACTATGAAATGCTGCAGGCCGTGAAGTTATGGGGTTTTCCGGTGTCAGCCCTCGTCGATATTGCGCGGGGTGCTACTAAATTGATAGCGTATTACGAGACGATTGGGCGGCAGCGCGACGGCCTGCCGTTTGACATTGACGGCGTGGTCTACAAGGTCAACAGCCTGGCGCTGCAGCGCCGCATGGGTTTTGTGACCCGCGAGCCGCGCTGGGCGGTGGCGCACAAGTTCCCGGCCCAGGAGCAGTTCACCACGGTCGTCGGCATTGAAGTGCAGGTCGGCCGTACCGGCAAACTCACGCCCGTAGCCAAGCTCGCCCCGGTGTTTGTGGGTGGTGTGACGGTGACCAACGCCACACTGCACAACGAAGACGAGGCCCGGCGCAAGGACGTGCGCGTGGGCGACACGGTGATCGTGCGCCGTGCCGGTGACGTGATTCCCGAAGTGGTGGCGGTGCTGCCCGAGAAACGTCTGCCGGACGCGAAAGAGTTCACCATGCCGCGCCAGTGCCCGGTGTGCGGCAGCGCGGCCGTGCGGGAGGAGGGCGAGGTGGACTACCGTTGCACCGGCGGCCTGTTCTGCAGTGCCCAGCGCAAGCAGGCGATCCTGCACTATGCGCAGCGCCGGGCAGTGGAAGTGGAGGGCCTGGGCGAAAAACTGGTCGATCAGCTGGTGGACGGCAACGTCATCCGCACCCTGCCCGACCTGTACCGGCTGGGCCTGACCTCGCTGGCCAGTCTGGACCGGATGGCGGACAAATCAGCGCAGAACATCATTGAGGCGCTGGAGAAATCGAAGCACACCACGCTGCCACGTTTTCTGTTCGGGCTGGGCATCCGCCATGTGGGTGAGGCCACCGCCAAGGAACTGGCGCGCCACTTCGGCAGCCTGGACGCCGTCATGGACGCTACGCTGGAGCAACTGCTGCAGGTGAGTGACATTGGCCCGATCGTGGCCCTTAGCGTGCGCACATTTTTCGATCAGGCGCACAACCGCGAGGTGGTGGAACAACTGCGCGCCTGTGGCGTGACCTGGCAAGAGGGGGCACCGGCGCCGGTCACGCCCAAGCCGCTCACCGGCAAGACCTTCGTCCTCACCGGTACCTTGCCGACCCTGAGCCGCGACGAAGCCAAAGACCTGATTGAAGCGGCTGGCGGCAAGGTGGCCGGCTCGGTCAGCAAGAAGACCAGTTATGTGGTGGCCGGTACCGAGGCGGGCAGCAAGCTCGACAAGGCGCAGGAGCTGGGCGTTGCCGTGCTGGATGAAGCGGGCTTGCAGGCATTGCTTGCGGGCTCCGAATAGCGGGTCTTTTCAGGAGGTGTTCGCCGCATTGGCAGTTCGCCGGGAGCGGGTGAAAGGGGTAGGATGTGACGATCATCCAATCCCGTGCAATCACCCAGGTCCATGGCGGTCCGGGCCCATAACAATACAGGAGCGCTTTCACAATGCAGCAACTCAAACGGTGGCAGTTCAAGCGGATAGGCGCGCGGCTGGGGGTCGGTTTTGGCGTTGTTTTGGCGCTCATGCTGTTGATGCTGGTCGCGGCGGGTATTCAACTGTGGCGAATTCAGTCGCACAACGCTGAAAGCGCACGTCATACCGAGCGCCTGGTGCAGGTTCAGGAGTGGTCGGCGCTGGTGAGCAGCAATCTGGACCGGGCCTTGACGGCATCCCGACTGGATGCGTCAATCGGTGACGATGAGACGGTACGAGCCCGGCTGAACAATGTTTTGAACAAACTCAACGAGGACATGGCCGCCACTGGCACTGCCACCCTGGAGCTGCAAAAGAAGGTGTCCGCCATGACGGACGAAGCCACGGTCTCTGCGCTGGTGGCCAGAGTCAACGAATCCCGTGCCCGCTTTGTGGGCATTCGTGCCCAGGTTCGTGATGACATCCAGATGGGTGAAGGCGGCAAGCGCATCGACTCCGAATTGGTGCCACTGGCGCAATCCCTGCGCAAGTCGCTGGACGAACTTGCAGTCAACCTCAAGGCACGCAATACCGCCGCGACGAGAGGGCTGGCCGATACGGTTCAGGAGGCCCGCCTGATCCTGATTGCCATTTGCGCTGTTGCCCTGGCGGCTGGCGCACTCATTGCATGGCTTACAACGCGCGCAATCACAAGACCCATGCGCGATGTCGTCTCGATCGCCCAGGAGATCGCCAATGGCGATCTGTCGCACGCGTTCGAATCGGATCGACCGGATGAGATTGGCTCGATGTTGCGGCGGCTGTCGCAGATGCAGATAAAGTTGCATGACGCGTTTTCCGACATCCGCCAGTCCACCGGGGAGATCCAGCTTGCCAGCAGCGAGGTTGCAACCGGCAATGCCGATCTGTCCCAGCGCACCGAACAGACCGCAAGCAATCTGCAGGAGACGGCATCCTCCATGGCGCAGCTGACGGGCACGGTCAGGCAATCCGCCGACTCGGCCAGCACAGCCAGTCAGCTGGCCGCATCGGCCGCGCTGGTGGCACAGCGCGGTGGTCAGGTGGTGGCGGAGGTGGTCACCACCATGGATGAAATCAACGACAGCTCCAACCGGATTGCCAGCATCATCGGCGTGATTGATGGCATCGCTTTTCAAACCAATATTCTTGCCCTCAACGCGGCGGTCGAGGCCGCTCGTGCCGGGGAGCAGGGTCGCGGTTTTGCCGTGGTGGCGTCGGAAGTGCGCAGTCTGGCGCAGCGCTCTGCCGAGGCCGCGAAAGAAATCAAGGGGCTGATTGGCACCAGCGTGGACAAGGTCGAAACCGGTGCCCGGCTTGTGAAACATGCCGGGAGCACGATGGATGAAATCGTGGCCAGCGTCCAGCGTGTCACCGACATCATTGCGGCCATCAGCGACGCGTCTTCAGAGCAGAGCCAGCGCATCGATCAGATCAATATCGCCGTGAACCAGCTCGACAAGATGACTGAGCAGAATGCCTCTCTGGTGGAGGAGTCTGCGGCCGCGGCAGAAAGCCTGGAGGATCAGGCAAAGAGGCTCGCCAGTGTCGTGGCGACGTTCCGTCTTGGCTAGAAGCCGACCATCTCTGTACTGGCAGACCATCTCGACCAACTCATGACTCATCAAACCATTCTGAAAATGGGCGATCCGCGCCTGCTGCGCATCGCCCAAGCCGTGACCCAGTTTGATACCGACGAATTGCATCTGCTGATCACGGACATGCTGGACACCATGCTGGCAGCCGATGGCGCCGGGCTGGCGGCACCGCAAATCGGGGTTGACCTGCAAGTGGTGATTTTTGGCAGCAACGCGCGCAATCCGCGCTATCCGGACGCGCCGCTGGTGCCAAAAACCGTGTTGATCAACCCCGTGATCACGCCGCTGCCGCCATCAGATGGCGGTGTGACGGCCCTGGAAGTTGAGGACTGGGAAGGCTGTCTGTCCGTGCCGGGCCTGCGTGCCATGGTGCCGCGTTTCTCGCGCATTCGTTACACCGGCTTTGACCAGTATGGCGACCCGATCGACCGCACGGTAGAGGGCTTTCATGCGCGGGTGGTGCAGCACGAGTGTGATCACCTGATCGGCAAGCTGTACCCGATGCGGGTGCGGGATTTCAGCCGGTTTGGCTTCACGGATGTTCTTTTTCCGGGGCTGGACGCGCCGCAGGACGACTGAACCCGGCGCGGCGCCAGCGCGATCCCGAGCCCAGTGTTGCTATTAATTCAATAGCTGTTCAGGCAATCAATACGGGGGCTAGAGCACTAAAATGCATCAAGCCAGTGCTTCCAGCAACTCCGTCTCAATCTCGATCTGCGCCCGGTTGTGCTGCAGCTCGGCGCCCTGGATCAAAAAGGTGTCGTCCACGCGCTCACCCAGGGTGGCGATTTTGGCCAGTTGCAGGTTGATGTTGTGCTTGGCCAGCACCCGCGCCACGCAGTACAGCAAGCCCACCCGGTCACTGGCCGAAATATTGAGCAGCCAGCGCTGGGCTTTTTCATCGGGACGCAGGGTGACCCTGGGCGTGATGGGGAAGCTCTTGACCCGGCGCGACACCCGTCCGCGACTCGGCGGCGGCAGCGGCCCGGTCTGGGCAATCGCGCGCGCCAGCTCGCTCTCCACCATGCTGGTGAGTTCCCGGTAGTGTTCGGGCAAGACCGATGTGGTCACCTGAAATGTGTCCAGCGCATAGCCGTTGTTGGCCGTGTGCACGCGTGCGTCCAGGATGCTGAAGCCGCCCTGGTCAAAGTAGCCGCAGATGCGCGCGAACAGGTCGCGCTGGTCCGGCGTGTACACCAGCACCTGCAGACCCTCGCCCACGGGCGACTGGCGGGCCCGCACGATGGACTTGCCGGACCCCATGTGGCGTGAGAGCTGCCGGGTGTGCCAGGCGATGTCGGCCGCGTCGTGGCGCATGAAGTAGCCCACGTCCAGCGTATCCCACAACGGCTTGTGGGCCTCAAAGGGCAGGGCATGCAGGGCCAGCATGACCAGCGCCTCGCGCTTGCGGGCCTCCACCTCGGCATCGGGGTCGGGTGCGCGCCCACCCAGTGAGCGCAAGGTCAGGCGGTAGAGGTCTTCGAGCAGCTTGCCCTTCCAGGCGTTCCAGACCTTCGGGCTGGTGCCGCGAATATCGGCCACGGTCAGCAGATACAGGGCGGTGAGGTTGCGCTCGTTGCCCACACGTCTGGCAAACGCCTGGATGATGTCCGGGTCACTGAGGTCGGACTTCTGGGCGATGCGGCTCATCGTCAGGTGCTCGTGCACGATGAACTCGATCAGGCTGGCATCGGAGCGGTCAATGGCGTGCTGTTTGCAGAACCGCCGTACTTCGGAGGATCCCAGTTCCGAGTGGTCGCCGCCGCGGCCCTTGGCGATGTCGTGAAACAGTGCTGCGACGTACAGGATCCAGGGCTTGTCCCAGCCCGAGGCCAGCTGCGAACAAAACGGGTATTCGTGGGCGTGCTCGACGATAAAGAAGCGCCGCACATTGCGCAGCACCATCAGGATGTGCTGGTCCACCGTGTAGACATGAAACAGGTCGTGCTGCATCTGCCCGACGATGCGGCGGAAAACCCACAGGTAGCGCCCCAGCACCGAGGTCTCGTTCATCAGCCGCATGGCGTGCGTGATGCCGTCGCGCTGCATCAGGATCTGTTTGAAGGTCTCGCGGTTCACCGGGTCACGGCGGAACCCGGCATCCATCAGGTCACGGGCGTTGTAGAGCGCGCGCAGGGTGCGTGCCGACAAGCCCTTGAGGCCGACCGTGGTCTGGTAGAGCAGAAAGGTTTCCAGAATGGCGTGTGGCTCGCGCTCGTACAGGTCGTCGCTGGCGACCTCCACCATGCCCGCCTTGTCAAAGAAGCGCGCATTGATCGGCTGAAGCGCGTGCGTGGAGGGGTTGAGCCGCTCCTCGATGTTGAGCAGCAGAATCTGGTTGAGCTGCGTCACAGCCTTGGCCGCCCAGTAGTAGCGGCGCATCAGGGCTTCGCTGGGTCGCACAAAGGCGCGTTTGTCCGTAGTGGTCGAAGGCGCCTCATAGCCAAAGGACTTCGCCACGGCGCTTTGCAGGTCAAACACCAGCCGGTCTTCGCGGCGCTGCGCAATCAAATGCAGCCGCACGCGAATCAGCCGCAGCAGCGCTTCGTTGTGTTTGATCTGTTTGACTTCAAAGGTGGTGGTCAGGCCACCCCTGGCCAGCGCGTCCCAGTTGCCGCCATAGCCGGCCGCCTTGGCCACCCACAGGATCACCTGCAGATCGCGCAGCCCGCCGGGGGACTCCTTGCAATTGGGCTCCAGCGAATAGGGTGTGTTGTCGAACTTGGTGTGGCGCTGGCGCAGTTCAAGTGTCTTGGCGACAAAAAACGCCTTGGGGTCGATCGCGGAAAAAAACTGTTTTTCAAATCCGGCAAACAGCTCGGTGTTGCCTGTGATCAGCCGCGATTCGATCAGCGAGGTCTGGATGGTGACGTCCCGCGCGGCCTCGTTCAGGCACTCGGAGACAGTGCGCACGCTGGAGCCGATCTCCAGCCCGGTGTCCCAGCAACTGCCAATGAAGCCTTCAATCCGGGCCTTGAGTTGTGGATCGTTGTCCGGCGACTGGTCGTCCGGCAACAGCACCAGCACATCCACATCGGAATAGGGAAACAACTCACCGCGCCCGAAGCCACCGACGGCCGCCAGCGCAAAGGGGCGCTCAAACCCGGCGCGCTGCCACAGTGTCTTCAGCGTGGCATCCGCCAGCGCCGACAGCTTGCCCAGCGCGGCGCGCACCCCCCGGGTGGATGAACTGCCGCCGGACGCCAGCGACTGCAGCAGCGCTGCCTTCTCGGCACGGTAGTGCGTGCGCAGCGCCTGGAGATCCGTCATGACCGGTTACGCAGTGAATCGCGGCAGCGGCAACTCAGACGGTTGCAGGCGCGGATGCGGGCGCAAGCACGGGCACGAATGACGGGATGGGCGGACTGCCTGCAGACAGTGTCAACACCTCGTAACCGGTCTCCGTGACCAGCACGGTGTGCTCCCATTGCGCTGACAGCGACCGGTCTTTGGTGACGATGGTCCAGCCGTCGCCCATTTCCTTGATTTCCTTGCGTCCGGTGTTGAGCATGGGCTCGATCGTGATCGTCATGCCGGCCTTGAGCTGATCCAGCGTACCGGGCCGGCCGTAGTGCAGGATCTGGGGCTCTTCGTGGAAGCTGCGGCCAATGCCATGGCCGCAGAACTCGCGCACCACGCTCAGGCCGTGGCCTTCGGCAAAGGTCTGAATCGCATGCCCGATGTCGCCCAGATAAGCGCCGGCCCTGACCTTGACAATGCCATGCCACATGGCCTCGTAGGTCAGTGTGCACAACCGTCTGGCCGCCACGGAGACATCGCCCACCATGAACATGCGGCTGGAGTCGCCATGCCAGCCATCCTTGATGACGGTGACGTCGATGTTGACGATATCGCCCTTTTTCAGCGGCTTGTCATTGGGAATGCCGTGGCATACCTGATGGTTGATGGACGTGCAGATCGCCTTCGGGTAGGGGTTATGGCCGGAGGGCGCGTAGTTCAGAGGGGCGGAGATGGCATGCTGCACCTGGGTGGTGTAGGCGTCGGCCAGTTTGTCCAGCTCATTGGTGGTAACGCCGGGTTTCACGAAGGGGGCCAGGTAGTCCAGCAGTTCAGCGGCCAGGCGCCCCGCCACACGCATTCCTGCGACGCCTTCTGCGTCTTTGTAAGTGATAGTCATGGCGCAATTATCCCATTGGGGGCGGTTTTTCGCGGCCGCCGGCTGCGACGGGCAGTTAAAATCTAGGGTTTTCACGGACAGGCCCAATGAGCGCATGCGCCCTGGGGCCATCGTCAACCCCGTCAGCCACCCAATCAGGCCCCAAAGTGACCCTGCACATCACCCAATTCGAGGGCGGTAGCGCTCTCAGCAGTTTCCGGATCCAGCAGCTTTTGCCGAGCCTGCAGGCCATTCACGACAAGATCAACGGTGTGGCTGCACGCTTTGTGCATCTGGTGACGTCGGACGCAGAGCCGTCCCCGGCCCTCAAGGACCAGTTGGCGGCCTTGCTGACCTATGGCGACCCGTATGCCGGCCCGACAGACGGCCCCCTGATCGTGGTCACGCCGCGTTTCGGCACGGTGTCGCCCTGGGCTTCCAAGGCGACGGATATTGCCCACAACTGCGGTCTCGCGGTGCGCCGGGTAGAGCGGGTGATTGAATACCGCATCTCGCTGAAAAGCGGTTTGCTCAGGCAATCCAGCCTGTCGGAAGCGCAGCTGGGCCAGATTGGCACTTTGCTGCATGACCGCATGACCGAGAGCGTGATGTTTGACCGCGCTGTTGCGCTCGGCCTGTTCACCGAATTGCATCCGGCGCCCATGGCCCATGTGGATGTTTTGACCGGTGGCAAAGCCGCGCTGGAAACTGCCAACACCCAGTTTGGACTGGCGCTGGCGGCCGACGAGATCGACTACCTGGTGCAGGCCTTCACCCAGTTGCTGCGCAACCCGACCGACGTCGAACTGATGATGTTTGCGCAGGCCAACAGCGAGCACTGCCGCCACAAGATCTTCAACGCCCAGTTCACCATTGACGGCGTGGCGCAAGACAAGAGCATGTTCGGCATGATCCGCCACACGCACCAGACGAACCCGCAGCACATGCTGGTGGCGTACTCCGACAACGCGTCGGTGATGGAAGGCGTGCAGGTTGAGAGGTTTGTAGCGAAATCGGCCTCTGGCCCCCGTGGAATAAGCGCAGGTAGCTATGAGAAACATAGCGAAATCAACCACATTCTGATGAAGGTGGAGACCCATAACCACCCGACTGCGATTTCCCCGTTCCCCGGTGCCTCCACCGGCGCGGGCGGCGAAATCCGCGATGAAGGTGCTACCGGGCGCGGCTCCAAGCCCAAGGCGGGTTTGACCGGGTTCACCGTGTCCACGCTGCGCTTTGATGACGCCGCGACAGGCTACGGCAAGCCGGGCCACATCGCCAGCCCCCTGCAGATCATGACCGAGGGCCCGCTGGGTGGCGCAGCCTTCAACAACGAATTTGGCCGTCCCAACTTGCTGGGTTACTTCCGCGAATATGAGCAGAGCTTGACCTACTCGGCGGCGGACGCTTCGGGAGCGGCTGCGGCCAGGGAAGAGCAGCGCGGCTACCACAAACCCATCATGATCGCCGGCGGCCTGGGCGTGATCGACGCCACACAAACTCACAAGATCGAGTTTCCCGCCGGCAGTCTGCTCATCCAGTTGGGGGGACCCGGCATGCGCATTGGCATGGGCGGTAGCGCAGCCAGTTCGATGGCCACTGGCGCCAACGCGGCGGAACTTGATTTTGATTCGGTGCAGCGCGGCAACCCCGAGATCGAGCGCCGCGCGCAGGAAGTCATCAACCAGTGCTGGATGCTGGGCGAGCAAGGCGGCCCTGGCGGCATGGGCAATCCGATCCTGGCGATCCACGACGTGGGCGCGGGCGGTTTGAGCAATGCCTTCCCCGAGCTCACCAACGATGCCGGGCGCGGTGCCCGCTTTGATCTGCGCGCCGTGCCGCTGGAAGAATCCGGCATGGCGCCCAAAGAAATCTGGTGCAACGAGAGCCAGGAACGCTACGTGCTGGCGATCGCCCCCGAGTCGCTTGAGCTGTTCCAGGCCCTGTGTGAACGCGAGCGTTGCCCGTTTGCCGTGGTGGGTGTGGCGACGGAAGAACGGCAGCTGGTGCTGGCTGACGCGGACAAGGAATCACCTGTCGACATGCCGATGAACGTGCTGTTGGGCAAGCCGCCCAAGATGCACCGCGATGTGACCACGGTCACCCGCGGGTTTGCACCGGTTGACCTGACCGGCGTGGACCTGCAAAAAGCGTGTATCGACGTGCTGGCCAGCCCGACGGTGGCGTCCAAGCGTTTTCTCATCACCATTGGCGACCGCACCGTGGGTGGTTTCAGCCACCGCGACCAGATGGTCGGCCCCTGGCAGGTGCCGGTGGCGGACTGTGCTGTGACGCTGGCCGACTACAAAGGGTTTGCCGGTGAGGCCATGAGCATGGGCGAACGCACGCCGTTGGCCACGGTGAACGCGCCCGCTTCCGGGCGCATGGCGGTGGCAGAAAGCATCACCAATTTGTTGGCGGCTCCGATGGAGCTGTCGCGCGTCAAACTGTCGGCCAACTGGATGGCCGCCTGTGGCGAGCCGGGTGAAGACGCCGCACTGTACGCCACCGTGAAAGCCGTCGGCCTGGAACTCTGTCCGGCGCTGGGTATCTCCATTCCGGTGGGCAAGGATTCGCTGTCGATGCGCACGCAGTGGAGGGACGAGGAGGGCGCCAAAATGGTGACCTCGCCGGTCTCCTTGATCGTGACTGCCTTTGCCACGCTGGCTGACGTGCGCGGTACGCTGACGCCACAGCTGGACGCGACGCAGGACACTACGCTGCTGCTGATCGACCTGGGCCGGGGCCAGAACCGCATGGGCGGCAGCATGCTGGCGCAGACGCTCGGGCAACTCGGCGACGAGGTGCCTGATCTGGACCAGCCGCAAGACCTGGTGAACCTGGTCAATGCCGTGAACGCCTTGCGCGCCCAGGGCCAGATCCTGGCCTACCATGACCGCAGCGACGGCGGCCTGTTTGCCACCGTGTGCGAAATGGCGTTTGCCGGCCATGTCGGCGTGTCGCTCAATGTGGACCTGCTGGTCACAGAAGGCGACGGCATCACGGACAGCCGCGCCGATGTGGGCGACAGCAAGAATTGGGCGGGGCAGGTGAGCGGGCGGCGCAGTGAGCTCACGCTCAAAGCCCTGTTCAATGAAGAACTGGGCGTGGTGCTGCAGGTGCGCACGGCGCAGCGCAGCGAAGTCATGCAGACCCTGCGCGAGCATGGCCTGAGCAAACACAGCCACGTCATTGGCAAGACCCGCCCGGTGGCCTCGAGCATCCAGGCCGGTGTGGGTGAAGTCCAGGTCTGGCGCGATGCCAAAGCCGTGTTCAGCGCCAGACTGTCGGATCTGCACCAGGTCTGGGACAGCACCAGCTGGAAGATCTGCAAAGTGCGTGACAACCCCGCCTGCGCCGATGCCGAGCATGCGGCGGCGGGCGAGCCCACGGATCCCGGCATGCATCTTCATTTGGCATCAAATCAGCCTCCAGTCCCCGTGGAATATGCGCAGGCCGCTACTAAATCGATAGCGAGTCCGGCAAGCCCCGCGCTCATGCTGTCGCGTCCCAGAGTCGCGGTGCTGCGCGAGCAGGGCGTCAACTCGCATGTGGAGATGGCCTACGCCTTTACCGAGGCTGGTTTTGACGCGTTTGACGTGCACATGACCGACCTGCAGAGTGGCCGCGCCAATCTGGCCGACTTCAAGGGCGTCGTCGCTTGCGGTGGCTTTAGCTACGGCGACACGCTGGGCGCCGGCATTGGCTGGGCGCGCTCCATCACGTTCAATCCCGGTCTGGCCGACCAGTTCAAGGCCTTCTTTGGGCGCGCGGATACCTTTAGCCTGGGCGTGTGCAACGGCTGCCAGATGTTTGCCGAGCTGGCCGACATCATTCCCGGCGCGCAGGACTGGCCACGCTTCACCACCAACCAGAGCGAACGCTTCGAGGCCCGGTTAAGCATGGTCGAAGTGCTGGAGTCGCCGTCGCTGTTCTTCAAGGGCATGGCCGGCCACCGCCTGCCGATTGCCGTCGCGCATGGCGAGGGCTTTGCCAACTTCAAGTACCGGGGTAACGCCGACAAGGCCATTGCCGCCATGCGCTTCACCGACAACTTTGGTGCCGCGACCGAGGCCTACCCGTTCAACCCGAACGGCAGTCCCGGCGGTTTGACGGCAGTGACGACGGCGGACGGCCGCTTCACCGCCATGATGCCGCACCCCGAGCGCGTGTTCCGCAACATCCAGATGAGCTGGACCAGCGGCGACCCGTCGGCCTTCAGCCCGTGGATGCAGTTGTGGGAAAACGCCCGCAGGTGGGTGGGCTGATCAGGGTAATCCCCCCGATAAAGCAAGGGTGTGAGAAGTAGAATTTTTTGGAAAAGAAGTTCTACATGAAGAAATCAAGATTTACTGACAGCCAAATCATGGATGCGCTCAAGCGCGTTGAAGCGGGCTTGGCCGTGCCCGAGGTCTGCCGCGAGTTGGGTGTCAGCACCGTCACCTTTTACTAATGGCGTGCCAAATTCGGCGGCATGGACACTTCACTGATGTCGCGCATGAAGGAGCTCGAAGAAGAGAACCGGCGGCTCAAAAAGCTCTACATTGAGGAAAAGCTCAAGGCCGAAATTGTTGCCGAGGCCCCTGCAAAACAGTGGTGAGGCCATCTCGCAGACGTGAGATGGCCAAACAAGCGGTGCAGCAACACAGCGTTTCCGTGCGACTTGCTTGTCAGGCGTTTCTGGTGAGCGAGTCCTGCTACCGGTATGAGTGCAAGCACAACGCCGAGAACGAGGAAATCGCCAACTGGCTAATCCGGCTCACCGACAACCACCGCAACTGGGGCTTCGGCCTGTGCTACCTGTACCTGCGCAATGTGAAGAGCTTTGGCTGGAACCACAAACGCGTGTACCGCATCTACCGTGAGTTGGAACTCAACCTCAGGATCAAACCCCGATAACGTCTGGTGCGCGAGAAGCCAGAGCCGCTAGCGGTGCCCGCAGCCGTCAACCAAGTCTGGTCAATGGATTTTATGCACGACACCCTGGAAGACGGCAGGAGCATTCGACTGTTCAATGTCATCGACGATTTCAACCGTGAGGCCTTGGGCATCGAGGTGGATTTCTCTTTGCCTTCCGAGCGGGTGATCCGGGCGTTGAAGCAGATCATTGCCTGGCGCGGCAAACCGCAGGTGATACGCTGTGACAACGGGCCAGAGAACATCAGGGGGTTGATTCAGACTTGGGCCAAAGACTGGGGCATACGGTTTGAATACATTCAGCCCGGCAATCCGCAACAAAACGCTTATGTCGAACGCTTCAACAGAACGGTTCGCTACGAGTGGTTATCCCAGTATTACTGGTCCAGCATTCACGAGGTTCAGGACTTCGCGACGCAATGGATGTGGTCCTACAATCACGACCGCCCGAATATGGCCCTGGGTGGAGTTACCCCGAAGCAGCGTCTCGCCATGGCTGCATAAACCTTTTACTTCTGACGCCAGTGGAAAGCGGGGGGATTACCTTCGGATAGCTAATTCTCTCCCAATTTGACACAACAGAGATTCTCGTACTCCAAGGCGTATGGTCGCACCGCATCGGGCAAAAGTGTGCACTTCGCAATAATTCCTGAACTACCCTTGCTATTCAGAAACCGGATGAGTTCAGTGCCCTTGATGTCTTGCCCCATTCCTTTTTCTGAAATGTAAGCGAGATGCATCGGTTCGCGCAGCCTTTCAAACGCGAGATATGTTAAATCATCTACAACTAGGCGCGTAGCTCCATCGCCTTTCAAACCGCACAAACTAGCAAACTGTCGAATTCGCTCACGCTGCAACGGATAGCGGAAAGTTGGAACTGAAAGAGACTGGCCTGGTACTCCCAACTCGTTTGATTCGGCGAGCAGATTTATTAGACGTGGTGTGAGCGAAGAAAAAAGCACGAACGCACTCAGCAGAAAAACGCCGCTAAGCGCAATAACAATCGACACACCGAAAAAACGCCAATTTTTTGACCATGGAATATCGACCAAACAAAGACAGATCAACAAGGCCAGAACCCCGAGCGGAAGCACACTTGCGTAGAAGTTCCAATTTATATATATCGCAAGATGAGCAATGAGTGAGACCCATATTGCTCCTAATAGCAGGTGGAAATGACTCGATACACCACGAAAGTAAGCAATAAAAATAGCTATAGGAGGCAATATCAAACCAATCACAATTACAAGCAGCACGGATGCTGAAATCATTGGATTAATAAACAACTCCAACGTCCCAAGTTCTTCTCCATGGGGAAGCGACGGCAACCATGTAGAAAAATAAGCAGAATGGAAAACGGTGTACTGAATAGCTTTCTCAGGGAAAGTCACTAGATAAATATAAAAGAGCTTAAATAGGGTGAATGGCTGCGCAGCTAAAGTAGAAATACTAACCGTTTGTGATGCAAAAGACGAAGCGATAATCGGTGCGTCTTCGCATTTAAAAAGTTCTCTTCCGGCGAAAACAGTCTGAGCCAAACAAACCACTGCGAATGTCACTGTAATTATCTGAAGACGGAGGTTCTTTTGGAATCCTACCAATGCGGAGACCAAAACTACAGGGAAGAAAAATGCAGACTTAGGGTGGGTAAAGAAAAACAACGAAGTACAAATTAAAAAAACAATAACTTGCATCGCCTTAAATGACTGTACTCCTTGCTTATTCTCGAGTGGGAAGAAAATAAAATAAACCAGCAACAACAACAACCACTGTTCTGATCTGGCCAATACAAGTGTTAATGGCAGCACACCCAGCCCAAGCACAGCGACGAACACCGCAAGGAGTGTAGCGGATGAAACGTTAGATGGAACAAGGCGTTTAAAGCCAAGCGCCACCATAAAAACAAACAATAGTGCAAAGACGACCCCGGAAATTCGGATCGCCAATGGGCCAAGATCGTTATATAGGAGTTGATAAATTCCTGCAGCCGGATACCAGGAGGCCGGTATCCGCATTGTCAATTCGGGAAAGCATTGAGGAATAGCCGTTAGCATCCTTCCACCATTTGAGAGGATGGTCGCCTGAGTCATCTTGGTGGAAACCTCGTCGCCATAGATCGGCACTAGTAGTCCCGATACGATAAGCGCAACAAAGATCAAAACAACCATTGATACAACTAAATTGTAAAGCCTATTTTTCTTCTTTAATACCATTTTTGCAATCTTGTTTAAATTGTTAATATAAATTATGAAGTCGAAAAAATAGTTGAATCATAGATAGATACAGTATCTTTAAATAATAATTTAAAGACCATAAATCTTGCCTAGACTTTGCACTGCAAATATTAATTTGTAACTATATGGGGAATAAATGCCCCTTGCCGTAAGAACCATTTTAATAAGATTGGCTTCGGCACTTAATAAAACGAATGGGCGTTTCAATATATTTGCGTCCATAAATTTCAGTGCCACACGACTATAAGACTCCCTTCTACTATTCCTCAAGAAAAATGTCGAATACTCTGATGTTGTATTTCAGGTAGAGTAAAAAATACCCGGAATGAAATTTGAAGTTATTATCTTATATCCACCTTAAATCGATTAGCTTTAGCTGTTGATCTATGGTCAATGGTCAATGGTCAAATTTTGCCAAGCTATATCATCCATATGATGATCCGTCAAGAAATGACTTGGAATTCAGGGAAATTATCGATGAAATGACTATTTTTAATAGTCAGTGTAGCGCACGTAGTGACCAATATTTCACAGTTAAAAAATTGAAAACTACAATGAAAGGTATTAAAGCGAATTGCACGTAAAAGGGATCAAAGCTAGTATGTTCAACTATGTATCTTAAGAATACCATGTTCACACCTATCGATAAAACGCTAGCAAAGAAGAATCTAATAAATCTAGCATTAAATTGAATTTTCTGCTCTGGTTTAAATACCCATACAAAATTCAAAACATACGAAAAAAGCATACCGACCATCCACGCAGCGGCTAGTGAAAGCAAATAGTTCACCTCAAACACTTTCAACGTCGCAGTGAATACTATGAAAGTAAGCACAAAGTTTGCTGCGCCAACAAGCGTGAATTTTGTGGCCTGGATTTTTAATTTATGCATCTTCTGAGAATAGGTTTGGAAATTTTTTGGCTAAGCCAATTGGACGTCTTTATTAACGCTTTCTTGCTATAATCACCAACGTACCACCAAATGGTAGCGAGATGCCCAATCGAATAAGAGCCTCATCAATTCGCATGAAATGATCGAAAATCCAATTCAGTGCATTGGAAAATACGACTCTCTTCTCAAGCGCCACTTCGTCAGATTGTGATTGATCACGTCCCTTGTCAAATATTCTAGAGATCAACATTAAGGGAAATAGCATAAACAAAAAGGAAGTTGAGTAACTAATATCAAACCCATTTTCTTGAAGTTTAGTTATCAGTTCCCGCCTCGAGTATCTGCGCTTGTGTTTGACAATTTCGTCCAGCTTGCTCCATAGGAACATATGCTGAGGTACGGTCATTATCAAAACGCCCCCCTTGTGGAGCATCTTGTTGATGTTTGATATTGCGGCAACATCGTCCTCAATATGCTCAATGACATCAAAAGCGACAATTATGTCGAACTTTTCCCCAATCTCCCCCTGCGTAACATCGAATTGAATGAAATCAACATGAGGGAGATTTTTTTTTGCGTACAGAAGTCCTTTCAGATAGATTTCAGAGCCTGTGATCTCCAGGTTTTCGTTCTCGACAATTTGCTGGATGAACCCCCCAGTCCCACAGCCTATTTCCAAAAATTTCGTTTTTCCCGTTGGGGCCATTTGATCATAGACAATGCTTTTGAATAGCCTATTGCGGGAGCGAACCCAAAAACTGCTCTCCCCGCTCTTGTCCGTCAGATCAAATCCTCCGTCTGGATAATCCGCATAGGAGCTTGCCACTTCCGGACTAAAGCACCTGATTCCTTCGACTACTGTGTAGGGTAGGTTATCGCTCATAGGAATTTGTCCCTGACAACATAGTTCGGTCTCTTCCGTACTTCCTCATTGATACGCCAAACATATTCCCCAATCACGCCCAGCATCACCATGATCAACCCACCCACCAACAGGATTGCAATCATGAGGGGTGCCCAGCCCTCGAACGGGGTCTCGCCACGCAACCAGCTAAAAACAATGGTGGCGCTATACAGCACCCCCAGCGCGGAGGTGATTAGGCCGAGGAGGGAAATGAACCTGATCGGCAAGTAGGAAGCATCCAAAATCGCATCCAGAAAATTCTTCAGCTTCTTTCCGAAATTGTATTGAGACTTCCCGATCGTTCTCTTCAAACGAACATAGGGAATGAAACTGGTACGGTAACCCGTCCATAGCAGATCCCCCTGAAAGAACCGATGCCGCACATCAATCGCATTGAATTCGTCCATGACCTTTCTGTCCATCAATACAAAATCGAAACCGCCCGGAGGGATTTGCGGATGCGATATGCGCAAAAAGCCATAGGCCAAACGCGAAAATAGTTTTGCGAACAAGGTGTCTGAACGATCCGTCCGGTAGCAAATGACAATCTCGGACCCACCTTGCCACTTCTCCACCATCTGTGGAATCAATTCGACCGGGTCTTGCAGATCGGCCGAGATGTTGATGACCGCATCGCCCGTGGCCTCCCTGAAACCGGCCAACATGGCCGCCATCTGGCCGAAGTTCCTGGTAAAGGTGATCACCTTGACTCGGAGATCTTGCTCCCTCAGGCTCAATATCTCCCGCAGAGATCCATCCTGGGACCCGTCATCCACAAAAACGATTTCGTACTCGTGCTGCGCGAGTGCATTTGAAAAAACCGACTGGATCTTTTCGTGTGTTTTGGAAATGGCGCCCTCGTTGTGATAAACGGCCACAACAAATGATATTTTCATTTTTTCTCACCTTGCTCGCACATCAAAAATATACTTGAGCACAAGTCCGGATAATGCTGACCCAGCTTGTAGCATCCCTCCAGATAATCTTTGGAGATGACGTCCGTTTGCAGCAATCGATCCCATTGGAAGTTTGCCAGTGCCTTGAAGAATATCCCGGATCGGTGAACCACCTTCAGCCCCGCCGCCACAGCGTCGCGCTCCAGAGTATCCAGTGTGTAGGTGCAACGATGCCCATGCTCGGCTTCCGCCGGGGTGACGGCGGAATTGTGGGTTATCAGCCCCATCTTCACCGCTATCTGCCTTGAAGGGGCGTTGGCATTCGGGCACACCAGGAAGAACCGGCCACCTTCAGCAAGCCACTCGTCGTTGATGCGTTTCAACACCAAGACAGGATCGTCCAAGTGTTCCAGAACATGGGTCAGCACAACGTTGTTGTAGCGCTTGGGTAGTGTCGCTTTCTCGAAGAGCGAATTGACGAACGTGACCTTGTCGCCCAGTTTTTGCTGCGCTTGCGCCACAGCGACTTCCGACGCTTCGACACAAGTGACGTCATCGAAATACGGCAGAAATCTTCTTGTGAAGTCTCCTTTGAAGCTTCCAAGTTCAAGCAAGCTTCCCTTATTGAAGAGCGGCTCAAACGATTTGATCATGTAGGGGTGCATCACATCGAAGTCGAAGCCATAGGCGTATTTGTGATCGTTCGTGTCAGCGATTTCGACGTTGTAGTCGCGCTTGTTGTTCATGGTTTCTCCGCTGTTTAAATTTAGTGTCATGGAGATGATTGGCTCATTCAACTTGCCCGCCATGAATCCACTCTTTTCATACAACTTGATGGCTGGAATATTGGTCGTTGCCACTTCCAAGCTGATCTGCCGCATACCCGCCTCTTTGGCATTTTCAATGCACAGGTTAATTAAGCTCGCGGCAATGCCTCTTCCGGTCCACGCCTTCAGCACACTGACACTGGTGATATGAGCGATATGTGTCTCTTGGTCGTTGCAATAGGCTGCCACCAAGGCGACCAATGTGCCGGTTGACCATGCCTCAAACCGCGTCGCTTTGTTTGCGATCTTCTGCGCATAGTCGCGAATCTCGACCCGCGCACTCAAGGTCGGCAAAAAATCGGCATCGCAGCACAACAGGTGCTCTGCAATCTCCGCCACGGATGCCCTGTTTGCCAGATATTCGATAGCAATGCTCATCGCGCCAATTCCGCCAAGCCAAAACCGTAGCGCCCGAACTCGTTTCCGTTATATAGCAAATACACTTTGCCTTCGCACTCGAACACGTGCGGGTAGCACAACATATCCGAATCCCAGTCGCCCGGGGTGACCTCGAGAAGCGGATTCTCATCGTCGCGCGTCCAGTTAACCAAATCGTCTGAGTAAGCATGACCGATGCGATAGCCGCGACCTTTGGTTTTCCTGAAGTCGAAAGATTGGCGATAGCAGAAGAACATGTGATACAGGCCATCAATTTCGATCACTGTCGGCAGCGCCTGGCTTTCATCCGCACCCAAGCGGTCGACGATAATCTGCCGGGCTTCTTCCTTGACCCAGTTGATGCCGTCGCTAGAAGTCGCGTGACCGATCTTGTAGGTGCGATCTGGCGCTGATTCCGGCGTGAACTTCCTCCAGCCGGTACCGAAGATGTACCACATGTGGAACACGCCGTCGACGATCTTGACAAAGCCATCACCAACCAGACAAGGTTCGTGCAGCGATGCCGCCAGTACCGGGCCGTCACCGATGCGCTGGAAGGTGAGGCCGTCATCATGGCTGATGGCCAGACCGATGGCGGTATCGACCGAGACCGAGACACGTCGATTCCAACCGCAGGTGTAGCCATACACGGCATCGCCGTGCCGCATGACGTTCATTGGAAAGATGCCATGCTCGTCGAAACAACCAAGTCCACCGAGCGGAATGACCGTCTTGTCCGTTACGCGGATGACATCGCGCAGATTCTTGCGCATATCGACAAAGGCGATGTGGCTCAGGTACTTTCCATTGCTTTTGTCGACCGCGCGGGTGGAAAAATAGATGCGTACGAAATCATCAAACACCAAGGCTTGCGGCGATTGTGCGAATTGCACACAGTCGTTCGGCAGCGAGTACAGAGTCGGGTCGAATACCTTGCCTAGTTTTATCCACTTCATTGCGCTCATACCTTACTCCAACTTGCCATCCAGCACTGCCAGACCGAAGCCGTGCCGACCAACCTGATTGCCAAGATAGGCCAGGTAGGTTTTTCCATCCAGTTCGAATACGTGCGGGTAACTTATCATCTCCGCATCCCAGCCTTCCTCCGACACGTCGATGCCGGCTTTCGCATCATCGCGCAGCCAGTCGGTCAAATTGGTGCTGGATGCATATCCGATGCGGTAGCCGTTCTCCTTGCCCCTGTAATCGCTGCTGTAGCGGTAGCAGAAGAACATGTGATATTTGCCATTGGCGTAGAACACGTCCGGGCTGGCTTGCGCTTCATCTTCTTCAATGCGGCTCTCGATCAGGTCTTTGTTGACCTTGTTCCAATGGATACCGTCTAAGGACGATGCCATGCGGATCTTGTAGACCGGCTCTGCCTTGCCATCGACCACTTTCCACTTGCGACCGGCGATGTACCACAGATACCAAGTCTCATTGAACCGCCGGACCTTCGGCCCGCTCAGCACGAAAGGTTCGTCCGGCGAATACGACAGTACCGGGCCCGTGCCAAGTTTGGTGAAGGTCTTGCCCCCATCGAGGCTGGCCGCCATGCCGATCGCCACGTTGAACGGCACGGATTCACAGCGCGTCCAGCCCGCGTAATAGGCGCGCACTTCGTCACCGTTGCGAATAACTGAGACTGGATAGGTACCGAATTCGTCGAACTCGCCCAGCCCGCCCAGGCTGAGGATGGGTTGTTCGCCGACATGCCGCACCTTGAACAGATCGGCGCGATCGAGATCGACATAGGCGGAGTAGCTTACATACTGAGCATTCTCGTCTGCGGGGGGACGGCAGGAGAAATAGACCCGCACGAAATCATCGAACACAAGGGTCGAAGGCGCCTGTGCGAACTCTTTCAGCCAACTGCGTCCTTGCACTTCTTGCGGCGTGAACACTTTGCCTAATTTTTTCCATTTGAACATGGGTCAGATCAACTCATAGTTAGTCGAAATACAGTTTTGGATCCTCTCGAGCGGATTGAACATCATCACGTCGACAATCGATAGCCAAGGAACGAATGCGGCGCCCAACTGCGGATATTCGAACGGTTTCGATTGAATGAATTTCAAGTCGACACCCTTATCCCGAAACGCTTCTTTTGAATACAGCTCCATGCCGCCGATGGCATTCACATAGGTATTCGCATCGACCTCTTCACACAAGGCAAGCACCTTGTCCTGATTCTTCAGGGTGTGATCGATGGCGATGTCGGAGGAGATCCTGATCTCAGTGGTGATACCCAAATGTTCGCAGGTTTTGACGATGGAGTGCTGCAGGAATCGAAACAGGTTCGAATTTTCGTGCCGCACGATTTCTTCTATTAGCGGGAGCGTTTGCTCAAAATACGGAGCGCTTCGGTACGCTCCCTTGAATTGGTTCAGCAATTTATCGCGGTTGAAATCAGCCGATAGCTCCCGCTGACATACATCCAGATAGTCCGAATCGCTTTTCAACGGCAACGAGAACATGACATCTCTGCCGTTCTGCAGCATGCGGTTGCGATTTATCCAACCCTTCTTTGTGTATTTAATGTTGTCATACACGATAAATAGATCGACCGATGCGATCAACTGGAAGTAGCCAATATACGGAAAGAAATACGGCTGCATGATGGCCAGTTTCATCTGGTCTGCCCAGTGGAGCCGCTCGTTTTCTTTGTATTCACTTTTATTGAGTCGCAATGAAACTGGTAATTTCGTCAACTGCGGACATCTCCAAATCTGGATAGATCGGTAGACAGAGAACTTGCGCCGAGGCGGCGGTTGCCACTGGCAGGTTTTCTCTATGAGCGGACTGCAAGCCGCGATACATGGGAAATTCCGATATCAAGGGATAAAAATAGCGGCGCGGATGAATACCGCAATCTTTAAGCTTCTGGTTTAGTCCATCGCGGCTGAGGGGATAGTTGGCATCCACCAAGACAGGAAAATAAGAATAGTTGGGAACTTTTTCGCCCGCATCATTCAAGCAGTGGATACCATTTACATTTTTTAGGCGCTCACGATAAGCGGCATCAATTGCCTTGCGGCGCAAGATCGCCTGATCAATGTATTTCAGCTGTAACAGCCCCAATGCCGCGTTGAATTCGCTCATTTTACCGTTGATGCCAGGTGCCACCACGGTGACCTCACCCGCGTGACCGAAGTTCTTCAGTTGATCGATGCGAATTTTCGTTTTTTCATCAGGACAGATGATGGCACCGCCCTCAAATGTGTTGAACACCTTTGTGGCGTGAAAGCTCAGCACCGACAAGTCACCATGATTGAGCACACTGCCGCTTTTGTCCTGCACACCAAACGCGTGGGCAGCGTCATAGATCACCTTGAGGTTGTAGTTATCGGCGATCTTCTGGATCGCTTCGACATCACACGGATGGCCGTAGCAGTGCACGGGCATGATGGCCGTGGTTTGCGGAGTGATGGCAGCCTCGATCTTGGCTGGGTCAAGGTTCAACGTGTTGCGGTCCACGTCCACAAATACAGGCTTGATACCATTCCACAACAATGAATGGGCAGTGGCGACGAATGAATACGGTGTGGTAATGACCTCACCCGTGACGCGTAGCGCTTGCAGCGCAGTGACTAGCGCAATGGTGGCGTTGGTGAACAGGGCGAGGTGTTTGACGCCCAAGTAGTCGCACAGCGCTTGCTCGAGCTGCTGATGAAATGGGCCACCGTTGGTGAGGATCTTGTTTTCCCAGATCTGCTGCAGGTAGGGGATGAACTCTTCCAGCGGTGGCAGGTAGGGCTGTGTGACGTAGATGGGTTTTTTCATGTTTAATAATGCAATTTTAAGTTGCAACTGTCCGGTAAAAGGCCGAAAAAAATGAATTGGTTAGATGTAGATTTTGGTTGGTTCGGTGAGTCATTGGCGTGCAATGCGCATACATAAGGGCTCTCTCGAAAACCGAGACCGACAGAATCTGCAGACAACTGTAGAAGGACGAGGCGGATTCAAGTCTTGGGTATTCCGGGCGACCGTGACCGGTCATTTTGGTCAAACTCCCAAATCGGTCACGATCGACCGGAATCAGTGTTCACGATAAACCAGAATCGTCGGTCACGGTTTCCCGGAATACGCACCAAGGCGTCACAGCTGAAATCGTCGATGACATTAAACAGTCGAATGCTCCTGCCGTCTTCCAAGGTGTCGTGCATGAAGTCCATCGACCAGACTTGGTTGATGGCTGCGGGCACCGCCAGCGGCTCTGGCTTCTCGCCCACCAGACGCTTTCGGGGTTTGATCCTGAGGTTGAGTTCCAACTCACGGTAAATGCGATATACGCGTTGGTGGTTCCAGCCAAAGCTCTTCACATCGCGCAGGTACAGGTAGCACAGCCCGAAGTCCCAGTTGCGGTGGTTGCCCGTCAGACGGATCAGCCAATCAGCAGTTTCGTCGTTCTCAGCGTTTTCTTTGGATTCGTAGCGGTAGCAGGATTCGCTTACCGAGAATACCGCGCAAGCGACACGTATGGCAACCCCACGCTGTTGCACCGCCTCTCTGGCCATCTCGCGCCGGCGAGAGACGGACGGGCTACTTTTTTGCGAGGTACTCAGCCGCTATTTCCGCCTTGAGCTTCTCTTCGATGTATAGCTTCTTAAGGCGCCGACTCTCTTCTTCGCGCTTTTTCATCCGGTCATCAGGGAAGTGTCCATGCCGCCGAATCTGGCACGCCATTTATTAAAAGTGGCGGTGCTGACACCCAACTCCCGGCAGACCTCGGGCACGGCCAAGCCCGCTTCAACGCGCTTGAGCGCATCCATGATTTGGCTATCAGTAAATCTTGATTTCTTCATGTAGAACTTCTTTTCTAGAAAATTCTACTTCTCACGCCTTTGGTTTTTCGGGGGGATTACCGGTGCGACCAACTCGCCGGCGAACGGGTTTGCGGCAATCAGCGTTTGGGGGTGCCCACCGGTCCACGTCGCGACTGCGACTGATTGCTGCCGCCGACATGCGACTCACGGTCGCTACGACTGTCGGGCGTACGCTGCCCCTGGTTTAGCTGCGTGGCCGCTTTTTCACCCAGCTTGTTGGTGTCGTTCTCAACCTTGCCGCTTTGGGGCGTCTGTTTGTCGCGTGGATTTGTCTTGTTTGTCATGGTGAACTCCTTGAAGTAGATAGGCGGAAGCGTTTTTCAGCCACCGTCCAAACAATACAGGAAGTCAAGGCCGCCCGCAAACCCATGCGTCATGTCGCCTCACTCCATTTTCGAAAAAAGCGGCCAGTCGCCGAACGTCACGGATATACATTAGTGTCAACGCCGAATTGGCCAAGGATGCCGATCTTTCCTGAGCATGAACCAAAACCCTGTTGACCCTGTTCGTCTGCCCGCTGAGTCAGGAAATTCCGGTGCGCGCACGGGGCTGATGCTGTTGTTGGCGCTTGCATTGTCCGGGGCGCTGTACCTGTGGCTGCCCTTCGACGTCACGGTCAAAAAGGGCCTGTGCCTCTTGCTTTTTATCGGCGTTCTTTGGTTGACGGAGGCACTGCACCTGGCCGTGACTGCCCTGCTGGTGCCCCTCATTGCCTTGCTGATGGGTTTTCCCGGTTTGACCACCACGAAGGCTTTCGCGCCCTTTGCCGACCCCATTGTTTTCCTGTTCTTTGGCGGCTTCGCCCTGGCCACCGCTTTGCGCGTTCAGCAACTGGACCGCAAGATGGCCTTTGCGCTGCTGGCCTTGTCCAGGGGGCATCTGGGCAGGGCCGTCGGTCTGTTGTTTGCTGCCACCGCCGTTTTGTCCATGGGCATCAGCAACACCGCCACGGTGGCCATGATGCTGCCGTTGACCTTGGGCATCCTGAGCCCGCTGGACGCCGGGCGCGAGCGAAGCACCTACGTCTTTGTGTTGCTGGGTGTGGCCTATGCGGCCAGCATCGGCGGATTGGGGACCCTGGTGGGGTCGCCCCCCAATGCCATCGCCGCCCGCGCTGCCGGCATTGACTTTGCCGGCTGGCTGTGGATTGGCCTGCCGCTGGTGCTTGTGCTCATGCCGCTGATGGCGCTGGCGCTGTGGCTGGTGCTGCGGCCGCATCTGAACCGCACGGTGCAGCTGGAGATGAGCGATGTGCCCTGGAACGGCCCCCGTCGCCTGACTTTGGTGGTGTTTGTATTGACTGCTCTGGGGTGGACGCTGGGAGGTGAACCCCTCAGACGCCTGGGTATTCACAGCCCGGACACGTTTTTTGCGGTGGCCGCAGCCATTGCCGTGATGGCCCTGCGGCTGGCGAGTTGGCGCCAGGTGGCCGAGCACACCGATTGGGGTGTCCTGCTGCTGTTTGGCGGCGGGCTGGCCGTGAGCGAGATACTGGGCACGTCGGGTGCCTCGCTGGTGCTGGGTGATCAGGTGGCGCACGCGCTGCAGGGAGCCAGCCCCGGGGTGATTCTGCTTGCAGTGACCGCCTTCATGGTGCTGCTGAGCGAGTTTGCCAGCAACACGGCTGCTGCCGCCTTGCTGATCCCGGTGTTTGCCGCCATCGCGGGACGCATGGGATTGCCGCCAGAAGTGCTGATCCTGCTGGTCGCTCTGGCGGCTTCTTGTGGCTTTGCCTTGCCGGTGGCCACGCCGCCGAATGCGCTGGTGTTTGGTTCGGGTCATGTGCCCCAGCGCGCCATGCTGCGCGTCGGGGTCGCGTTCGACGCGGTCTGCATTGGCGTGCTGACGATATGGGGCTTGCTGGCGCTGGCCAGAGCCGCCACCGCCGGCGGCTGATCGGACCGGGTGGGGCCTGCCTGCCGGGCTGTGACCCAAGCCAGGCTGTCATGGGGACAAAGCCCGACGCAGTTCAGAATTTGGGGAGCCGGATGCGACTGACCATCAATGAGCCGGAGAGTGCAAACAGCAAGACAAGTGGGTGCAGTATGAAGCCGGAAAATTCGAGCTGCCCGAACCAGAGTGACTCATGCAGCGCGCCTTGCATGGCCGCGACAAACAGCACCATGACCAGTGCAAGCGATGTCGGGATCGGCGTTCCCTCGAAGTATTTCACCTTGTCCTGGCCTTGAGACAGGGTCTCGGCTGTCACGTTGTAGCGAGCCAGGCGCGAGACGCCACACGCGACAAAATAGACCAGGACGATACGGTCGAACAGACCCTGCATACCGCAACCATACGCAATCAGGGCGGGGGCGACGCCGAAGGAGATGACGTCGGCGAGTGAATCAAGTTCACGTCCCATGGCCGAGGTTTTCTGTCGCCACCGGGCAATCCGTCCGTCCAGCACGTCAAATACCAGAGCGGCCAAGACCAGCCCGCAGGCAAAGTAGATGTGGATGACATCGCTGGCTTGCAGGTAGGTCATCATGGAGAACATGGCGCCGGTACCGCACACCGCATTTCCCAGAGTGAACCAGTCGGCCAGGTGGAACTCCCGAATCATTGAAAAAGGTTTTTGCATGGTGCGTGTCCTCGTAAAGAGCAGATTACTCCACTTTTTCAGAAAGTGATATCCGTGACGCCTATGTTGCTGCACGAGCCGACAAGCCAGCGTCGTCGAACTCCGTCTCTTGACGTAGGACAAATGGAACAACTGCGGTTTTCACGCGCCTGTCCACGCCACGGGCACGTGTGCAAACCCACGGCCGCATGATTTTTGTCGCCCCAGACCGGTTCGCGGGCAGCGCTGTCAAGGGTGATCAACCCTGCTCGGGGTAGCCCGTGATTGCCTGAATGTCCCGGTACAGCGGTTGCAGGCGGTGGTACATGCGGCAGTAGACGCGGCGGTAGAGCTGATCGTAAGTGCGGGCATGTTCGGGCTCGGGCTCAAACACCTGGCCGATGCGCGTCATCTCACGCACGGCGGTGGCAAAGTCAGGGTGTAGCTTGAGGCCGACAGCGGCCAGCATTGCCGCGCCCAGACCGCTGGTCTCATACAAGTGCGGCCGTTCGCAGGGCAGGTTGAAAACATTGGCGGTGATCTGCATCGCCGCGTCGCTTTGCGAGCCGCCGCCGGACACCCGCACCCGCGTGATGCGCTGCCCGCCACGTTTCTCGATGCGCTCCTTGCCTTCCCGCAACGCATACGCCAGCCCTTCCAGAATGGCGCGATACAGGTGGGCGCGCGTGTGCACGTCGCCGAAACCGATCACCGCGCCTTTGGCCTCCGGTCCGGGCACCTTGATGCCGGGGTTCCAGAACGGTTGCAGCATCAGCCCCTGCGAGCCGGGCGGCACGCTGTTGACGAGGGCATCAAACAGGCTCTCGGCTGTCACGCCCCGTTGCCGGGCTATTTGCTGCTCGTGCAGGCCGAACTGCTCCTTGAACCAGTTCACCATCCAGAAGCCGCGCGTGATCTGGATCTCGGTGTTGTAGTGGCCCGGCACCGCCGCTTGGTAGGGCGGGATGAAACGTGTCGCCTCCAGGTAGCGCGGTGTGGTGGTGTTGATTGTTGCGGCTGTGCCGTAAGACAGGCAGGCAATCTCGGGGGTGAGGCAGCCAGCACCGATGACTTCGCAGGCCTTGTCGGCGGCACCGGCGATCACGGACATCCCTTCTGGAATCCCGGTATCCAGCGCGACCTGGGCACTGACCTGCCCAATGATGCTACCCGCCGGCACCAGCTCGGGCAGCATGGCCGCGGTGATGGGCATGGCCTGCCACTTCCAGTCGTGCTTTGGCGCCCAGCAGCCCTTTTTGTAGTCAAACGGGATATAGCCCACCTGCGAGGCGACCGAGTCCACAAAGCGGCCGGTCAAACGGTAGTTGAGGTAGCCGGAGAGCAGCAGGTATTTATCCGTTTGGGCCCAGATGTCAGGTTGGTTCTGGGCGATCCAGTTGGCTTCGGCCTCCTTCTGGAAGTGGTGGACGGTGTCAATCATGCCGATCACCCGAAAAGCAGCCTCCCACCACCAACTGAGCTTTGGTGTCTGCTCGGCGCGGCGCTGGTCCAGCCAGATCATGGCGGGGCGCAAGGGCTGGCCCTGCTTGTCCAGCGCGATGGTGGTGCCGCGCTGGGTGGTGACGACCACGCCGGCAATCGCACTCCTGGGAACCGCGGTGTTGGCCCACAGGCGCTGGCAGGCCTGGCACATGGCTTGCCAGAAGGCCTCGGGGTCGTTTTCCATCCAGCCCGGCTGGGGGGACTGGTAGGTGTCAATAGTCACCTGCGCCTTGTCCACCAGATTGCCGTGCAGGTCAAACAGCAGGGCGCGCACGCTTTGGGTGCCGTTGTCGATGGCCAGCAGGTAGGTCTTGCTCATGGGATTGGAGCCTCTTGAATCGGACCGGGCAGCCTGTAGTGGGCGGCAATCAGCGCGCGGTAGCGATCAATTTCGGCTTGCCATTGCGCGTCGTCCCAGTCCAGATGCGGCTCGCACAGGGCGCGGATGCGCGCCAGATGGTCCAGGCCACCGCGCGGCAGCAGAATGCCCAGCCGGGTGCGCCGCAACAGCAAGTCGTCCAGATGCACCACTGCCTCATGCCGGGCCGCCACAGCCAGTTCCAGCCACAGGGTGTTGGTGCCGGGAATGGTTTGCAGGTCGGCCTCAGACGCGTGAAGGCTCAGTTCCCCGGCGCGATAGCCATAGCGGGCCGCCAGCCGATGCCGCACCGATGGGCTCCAGCGTGGGTTCAGCGCGCCCGCCGGCGTGAACATGACGGCGTCGTCGCGCGCAAATGGCTGGCCCACGTGCACTGCGGCCAGCGCCAGCGCATCCTGCGCCATCAACCGGAAGGTGGTCAGTTTGCCACCCGTCAGCGTGATCAGCCCGGATTCATCAAGCACCACATGGTCCCGCGCGGCCTGCGACGCCGTGCCGCTGCCGTCATCGACTACTGGCCGCACACCGGCATAACAGGCGCTGACATCGGTGGCGCGCAAGGCGGCCGCAGGGAACTGGTCGTTGACCGCTTCGATCAGGTAGTCCACTTCCGCCTGTGTGATGGACGCCTCGACATCGAGATCTTCGCGGTGATCGAGGTCGGTGGTGCCGATCAGCGTGGCGCCCTCCCAGGGGTAGAGGAACACGGGCCGGCCGTCGCGCGGATGCATCAGGCTGATGGACTGCGCCACCGGCAGGCGCCAGAACGGCACCACCAGATGACTACCGCGCAGCGGGCGCAACAGGGGCTTGCCACCCACCGCGCCGCGCAGCCGGTCGGCCCAGGCGCCGGTGGCGTTGACCACGGTTTTGGCGCGCACCTGATGGGGCTGGCCCGTTGTCACGTCCTGCACGGTGATGCCGCAGACCCGGCCCGCATCCAGTTGCAGCCCGCGCGCCGCCAAGTAGTTGAGTACCAGCGCCCCGTCGCGCTGCGCCTCTGACAGGACGCGCCAGACCAGCCGCGCGTCATCGGTCTTGGCGTCCTGGAACACCATGGACCCGCGCATGCCGGGAGGCGCCAGGCCCGGTGCCAGCGTCCGCGTGGTCGCGAGATTGGCCCAGCCGAGGCTGCGATGCCCGGCCATCAGGTCGTACACCCTCAAGCCCAGTTGAAACAGCCGGCGGCCCGGCTTGCGTCCCGCGCAATCGGCAAACAGAAAGCTCTGCGGCTCGATCAACTCGGGCGCCTCGCGCAGCAGCCGGTCGCGCTCGCGCACCGAATGCAGGGTGGTCTTGATGTCGCCTTCTTTCAGGTAGCGCAGGCCGCCATGCACCAGCTTGGACGACCGGCTGGAGGTGCCCCACGCAAAATCGCGCTGCTCGATCAGCAGCACCTTCCAGCCGCGGCGCGCTGCTTGCTGCGCCACGCCCGCACCACTGATGCCGCCACCAATCACGACCAGGTCCCAGGTCCGGGCGTCAAGCTGCGCCAGGGCCTGGCTGCGCCTGTCGCTTGGGCTCAACTCGCCCATGGGCCTTCGTCCTGCAACAACTTGCCGGGGTTCATGATTCTTTCTGGATCGAAGTGGCGGCACAGCTCAGTCAGCGTGGCCATGCCGAGCGGTCCTTTCTCGTCGGCCAGGTGCGCCGCGTGGTCACGCCCGACGCCGTGCTGGTGGCTCACCGTACCGCCGTGGGCAGCTATTGTTGCGGCCACTGCCGTTTTGAGCCGCTGCCAGCGCTCGAAGTTCGGCGCAAAGCCGCCCGGCGCCGTGGCCCAGACAAACTGCGAATAAATGCTGCTGCCCTGCGGGTACAGGTGCGACAGATGGGTGAAGGCATGTACCCGTTCGCCGTATTGCGCAAACACATCGCGCGCCGCCTGTTCCATCGCCAGCATCAGGTGCTTGACCTGGGGCCAGTCGACGGCGGTCTCGATGGTGTCGGCCGAGTAGCCCAGCTCCCACAAGGTGTTGCGCAGATAGGGACCCTTGAAGCGGTTGGCCGCCCACTTGCTGCCCATGGCGGGTCCGATGTAGACACTGCCATGCTTGGCCAATCCCCGCCGGGCTTCACGCAAGGCGTGGCGGGCGGTGCGCTTGTCTGCGGTCACGCCCAGCATCAGCATGCATTTGCCGTCACCACAGCCGCGCCAGGTCAGATAGCGCTGCAGCCAGCCAATCAGGCGCGCGTGGCCGGCCAGCGTGAGGTTGGTTTCGGTCTCGATCCCGTTGGACAGGCGCAGCATGCTCAGGGGCAGTTTGCGCTGCACCAGCTCGCGCACCGCGGACTCGGCGGCGTCCCAGCTGGGGAAGAACAGGGCGTGAAAGCTTTCGTGCTCAGGCAGGAATGACACCCGTACCGTCGCCTCGGTCAGAATGCCGAAGCGCCCCTCCGAGCCCATCACCAGTTCGCGCAAGTCCGGCCCGGCGCTGGCGGCCGGCACGGTCGGGAGGGTGAGTGTGCCGACCGGCGACTCCAGCCGGCCGCCCGCAAACAATTGCTCGATGCGCCCATAGCGCAGCGACTGCTGCCCGCTGGAGCGCGTCACCACCCAGCCACCCACGGTCGAGTACTCAAACGACTGCGGAAAATGCCCCAGCGTGTAGCCCTGCGCGCGCAACTGCGCCTCCACCAGCGGCCCTGGCGTGCCGGCGCCGAAGGTCGCCAACTGGCTTGGCTTGTCCAGGTGCAGCAGGCGGTTGAGGCGGCTTAAGCTGATCGACAGGATGGGCCGCTGGCTGATGGGGCAGTCCAGGTGCCCGGCGACACTGGTGCCACCGGCAAACGGGATCACGATCCAGTTACGCTCGTGCGCCAGGTCCAGCAGCTCACGCACCTGCTCAGTGGATTCGGGAAAAGCCACGCCGTCGGGCACCGGGGGCAGGGCGCCAAAGCGCTTGCGGATCCAGTCCGCAAAGCTTTCGCCCATGGCCATGGCGAAGCGGGTGGCGGCGTCGGTCTGGATCAGTGCATGGGTCGGCAGGCGCGAAGCAGGGATCTGGGCGAGCAGCGCTTCGCGCGTCGCATCGTGCCCGGGAAGTCCGGGCCCCAGCCGGGCGCTGATCATGGCGCGCGCCTCGTCGTTCAGACTCATCGAAGTGGCATCATCGCCCCAGCCGTTCCATCGTCGCATGGGCTACTCCGTTCAGTCAGTTTGGACGTCAGGCGCGAGAATCTTTAAGCTATTTTAGCCCCCATCCCCCGTCAAATGAGCGTTAACAGCTATCGAAAAAATAGCAACGCATGAGACCGGGTTCGACCCGCAACCATTCGCCCCCGGTAACGCTGCCGTCTGTATCCGGCCTATTCACGGATGCGCGATATCTTTCTTGGTGAACAGGTAGTCCTTCAGTTCGCTGGAAAACTTCGGGTCCTTACGCCGGATCCACTCCAGCACCATGGCAGCGTGCTCTTTCTCCTCGTCCCGATTGTGTTCAAGGATTGCCTTGAGTTCGATGTCCTTGCATGCATCGGCACGCTGGTTGTACCAGTCCACCGCTTCGAGCTCTTCCATCAGGGAAACGATGGCTCTGTGCATGTCGCGCGTTTCGTGGGACAACTCCTCTACGGGCTCGTGATATCCAATACTCGACATTTTTTTTCCTTTGTGTTGATTGTTTTCGCTGCGGACCGCATTGGCTGCCATGACAAAGGCCGCCATCCGGGCAGCATCAGCAAGGCGGGCAAGGCCAACTCACCGGGCGCCTCACATAGAGTAACGCAAGCGTCTGGAGAATCCATCGCGCCCGGACTGCGACCCTGCCAGTAACAAGGCGAGCGTCGACAGGCCACCTGTCGGCCTATTTCTCCGGATAGCTGCCCTTGGGATATCCCACGCGAGCCAATGCTTTTTTGACACGGGCATTGAAAGCATCACTGACGCTGTCGATGCCCTGGTCCACCACGTTGCTCGCATCGCTGATGCGAACCTTGAGCAGATCGGCGTTGCTGTCGATGGCGCCACGCCCTTGTGACTCGAACTTCTTGCCGGCCTTCACCAGCGCTTCGAAGGCTTTCTCGCCCTTGGTGCCCGTTGAGGTCGTGACCTTGGCCAGTGCGCCCAGGCCTGCCAGCCAGATGGCGCGCTGGGAATCGATCAGCTTCAGTGAGGCGTCCCGTGTCAAATGCACGACGCTGGTGACTTTTCTGCGGCTTCGGGTCGCCACCTGCTTCAAGGTCGCCGGTGGGGTCTCCGCGGTCGCTTTGGTTTTTGCCACTGCGGCTTTGACCCGGGTTTTGGCAACAGCTGTCTTGGCGACGACGGCCCTGGTTCTTGACTTGGCAGCGGCCTTTTTGGCTACTGTTGTGGTTTTCTTTGCAGTGGTTTTTGTCGCCATGAAAAACTCCCTCGATGATGGATGAATCCGGCCAATGAGTCAGTGCCTGTCAGTGCATGGCCGTGCTGCAGCAACAAGTGTCTCTGCGCCGGTTCAACGATGGCAACCGGGATTGACGCAGTGACATGCGCGGAATTGTTCCCTGATTAATCGGGTATCGTCAAGCCATGCTGCGCAAGTCCCCCTCTCTTTCTTCATCGCGATTCGAGGCTGTGGACGCCGTGCGTGGCCTGGCCATGGTGTGGATGACGGCGTTCCACTTCTGTTTTGACCTGAATCACTTTGGTTACTGGCGGCAGGATTTCTACCGTGATCCATTCTGGACCTGGCAGCGCACCCTGATCCTGAGCCTCTTCCTGTTTTCTGCGGGGGTGGGGCAAGCGGTCGCGGTAGCACAGGGGCAGAGCTGGACCCGTTTTTGGCGTCGCTGGGTGCAGGTGGCCGGATGTGCGCTGCTGGTGACCCTGGGGTCCTGGCTGATGTACCCGCAGAGTTTTATCTATTTTGGTGTACTGCACGGCATTGCGTTGATGCTGATCATCGCGCGCCTGACGGCGCACTGGGGTGCCTGGTTGTGGCTGCTGGGTGCCGCGGCGATCGCTATCAAATTCATAGCTGTCTACGCACTGCATTCGGGGGCTTCTCTCCAATTTGTGGATGCCTTGAACGGACCCATGCTCAACTGGCTGGGTCTGATTACGCGCAAGCCGATCACCGAAGACTACGTGCCACTGTTGCCCTGGCTGGGGGTGATGTGGTGGGGTGTAGCGGCAGGGTCCTGGTTGTCGGGTCCGGGTGCCGGGTGCCTGTCATTGAAGCTGCCGGTCGCGTTCAAATCATTGGCGAGAATCGGGCGCTGGAGCCTGAGCTACTACGTGCTGCATCAGCCCGTGATGATTGGTGCGTTGATGGCGATTGGCTGGCTCGTCAAATAAGAGCGGCGGCCAAAAAAAACGCGGCTTCAAGCCGCGTTTTTTGCAGCCGAGCCGGCAGGCTTATTCGATTTTGGCCTTGGCGCGCAAGTCTTCCTGGTATTTGGACATCTTCTGCTGCTGCAACTGTTGTGCAATTTGAGGCTTGACGTCTTCAAATTTCGGCAATTGCGCGTCACGGACATCGTCCAGGCGAATGATGTGATAGCCGAATTGGGTCTTCACCGGTGTCTCGGTGGTCTTGCCTTTGGCCAGTTTGCTCAGGGCGTCGGAGAATTCCGCTACGTAGTTGCCGGCATTGGCCCAGTCGAGGTCGCCACCGTTGGCGCCGGAGCCTGGGTCTTTGGAGGATTTTTTGGCAATTTCTTCAAATTTCCCGCCCTTTTTCAGCTGGGCAATGATGGCTTTGGCCTCGTCTTCCTTGTCAACCAGGATGTGGCGGGCACGGTATTCCTTGCCACTGTTGGCGGCGGCGAATTTGTCGTACTCGGCCTTGATTTCGGCATCGGTGACAGGGTTGGCCTTTTGATAGTTGCCAAAGAGCTCGCGGATCAGAAGTGTCTGGCGCGCCAACTCCATCTGGGTCTTGAAGTCGTCGGTGGTGTCCAGTCCCTGTTTCTGGGCTTCCTGGATGAAGATTTCACGGGCGATGACTTCCTCTTTGAGCTGCCCCTGCATTTCAGGTGTGACCGGACGGCCCGAGCGGGCGATCTGCTGTGCCAGTGCGTCCACGCGTGACTTCGGAACGGCTTTGCCGTTGACGATTGCCACATTTTGCGCCAGGACGACCGGTGCCAGAGTGCCCAGCATCGCGGCCGCTGCAATGGCCGATATCAGTTTCATTTTCATTCGGGTTTCCTAAGTAGCAAGATCTAAAAAGAAGTCAAGAAAGACGGCCTTCGCAGCCAGGTTCAGACGGTCGGCGCCTGGGCCTCAATGGCCAGTGCGTGCAGGCCTTGGTCCATGAAATCTTGCAGCGCATCATACACAAGGCGATGGCGCATGACGGCTGACTTTCCGGTGAACAGCCCGGAGGTGATGCGCACCCGGAAGTGGGTGCCAAAGCCGGTGCCGTTGGCTCCGGCATGCCCGTTGTGCTGAAAGCTTTCATCCACCACCTCCAGCGTGACGGGCTGGAGGGTTTCGCGCAATCGCTGTTCAAGCTGCTGCGCCGTGGGGCCTGCCGATGGGGTCGTGGGTGTCATGGTGTTGGGCCTCAGGCCTTGGGTTCTTCGGGTTTGAGATAGCGCGAGATATAAAAACCCTGGCCAATAATGAAAACCAGTGGAAATGCATAGCCCCACAATTTGAAGTTGACCCAGGCTTCCGTGCTGTAGTAGGCGGCCACATAGGCATTGATCAGCGACATGAAGGCGCAATAGGCCACCCACACCACGTTCAGACGCATCCACACCGGATCTGGCAATTCGAGCTGGCTGCCCAGCATCAGTTTGAGAAAGTTCTTCTTCATCACCCAAACCGCGACGGCCAAGGCAATGGCCATGGCTGCGTACAGCACCGTGGGTTTCCACTTGATGAACCGGTCGTCATGCAGCACCAGCGTCAATGCCCCAAAAACCAGCACCAGGGCCAGGGTGACCTTGTGCATGGCTGTGAGTTTGCGATCAATCGCGTAGATCAGGCCCATCTGGACCAGGGTGGCGGCCATGAGCACGCCGGTTCCTACATAAATGTCGTAGGCCTTGTAGGCGCCAAAAAACAGCAGGATGGGGAAGAAGTCGATCAGTATTTTCATTTAGGCGTGAAGTTTAACGAAGCCGAGTTCATGCAATAGCGCAGACCGGTGGGCGCCGGGCCGTCTTCAAACACATGGCCCAGATGTGCGCCGCAGTCGGCACAGTGCACCTCGGTGCGACGCATGCCCAATTTGCCATCGACCTTGGTGCCAACGGCGGCCTCGTCGATCGGCTGGAAATAGCTGGGCCAGCCGCAGCCTGACTCGAACTTGGTGCTGGCATCAAACAGGGGCTTGTCGCAACATATGCACTTGTAGATGCCGGGCGCCTTGTTGTCCTCCAGCCGGCCGGTGTAGGCGCGTTCGGTGGCTTCATGGCGAGTGACCTCGAAGGCCAGTGGCTCGGCGCCTTTTTCTTTGAGCAGGGCTTTCCACTGCTCGTCGGTTTTTTCAATCTTGTAGGTCATCAGAGTGGTCCACTTTGCGCAAAAATTGGTCAGGAGCTGCAGCTGATCTCGATGCTGGCGGCCCAATCGGGCGGGAAATCGGCATATTCTTCAAACCCGGGGTGTTCGTCAAATGGTGATTCGAGCAGAGTCAGCAAGGTGTCGACCTGGGAAAAGTCTTTGAGTTTTGCGGCCTTGATAGCCTGTTCGCCCAAATGATTGCGCAGAACAAACTTTGGATTTGTTTTAAGCATCAAATCGGCCACCAGCCCCCGTGGAATATCCGCCAGCCGCTCCGAATAGCGTAGCAGCCAGGCGTCGGCCGCCGTTCGATCCAGAAACAGGTCACGCACGCTCTGCGTGTTGGTGCCACTGCTGGCGTGACTCAGGCGACGCCAGAAGATGGTGTAGTCCACCCGGTCCTTCGCCAGCAACTTCAGGACGTCCTCGATCAGGACGCGATCATCCGCTGCGTTGTCGCCATACCCGTCAACGAGGCCCAGTTTGGCGCGCATCAACTTCTCAAGTGCCGCCGGAAACACCGATTTATAGGACTCCAGGGCCGCGATCGCGAGTTCCTGCTCCCCAATCAGGGGCAGCAGGGCCTGCCCCAGGCAGAACAGGTTCCAGTAGGCAATGTTGGGCTGCTTGTTGAAAGCGTAGCGGCCTTGCTCGTCGGAATGGTTGCAGATATGGCCGGGATTGAAGGCGTCCAGAAACTGGAAGGGACCGTAGTCGATCGTCAGACCCAGAATGCTCATGTTGTCCGTGTTCATGACGCCGTGGCAGAACCCCACGGCCTGCCATTGCGCCACCATTTCTGCTGTGCGTTCGCTGACCGCTTCCAGCAAGGCCGCATAGGGGTTGCCGGCGAATTTGTCGCCGGTTCGGCATTCCGGGTAAAACCGGTCAATGACGTAGTCGGCCAGGGCTTTGAGTTGCACAGGCTGCTCGCGATGTGAAAAATGCTCAAAGTGACCGAAGCGCACGAAGCTGGGCGCTGTCCGCGTGACCACGGCCGCTGTTTCAATGGTTTCGCGTCGTATCGGCGCATCCGAGCCGGTAACGCATAGCGCGCGCGATGTCGGAATGCCCAGCCCTTGCATGGTTTCGCTGCACAAGAACTCGCGGATGCTGGAGCGCAGGACGGCCCGTCCATCCCCCATGCGGGAATAGGGCGTGCGCCCCGCACCTTTGAGTTGCACCTCCAGTCCGCTGCTGGTCTCACCCAGCAAGATGGCACGGCCATCGCCCAGTTGGCCTGCCCACATGCCAAATTGATGACCGCTGTAGACACTGGCCAGCGCCTGGGTACCGGCGATGGGACGGTTGCCGGAAACGGCCTCCAGCAACTCTGCGGACGCCAGCCACGACTCATGCAGGCCCAGTTCGCTGGCCAACGACCTGCTGCGGCCCACCCAGTAGGGCGCAGGCAGCGGCTGGGGCGAGAGGCAGGTGTAGAAATCCCCGCCCAGCTGGGCGAAACTGTTGCGCCAGGTCAATCCCACATCGAGATTGCTGGGGCTGTGCGTGGCCATGTTCATGGGCGGATTGTCTCGCAGTGCTGCCATTCCCAACGCGCGCAGGGTTATCCGGGCGGCGCCCGGATCAGGTGGCGGGCAAGTCTTGCGGTTCAGGTGCTGAAAAAATGAAGCGGGTCAGTGCTTCGTCGTCGGCAATGTCCACCCGACCGAATTCCAGCGTCACCAGTCCGCGCTGGGCCAGCGAGTTGAGCGCCCGGTTGGCGGTCTGGCGGGATATTCCGACCAGGTTGGCGAGTTCATCCTGCGACAGGTTGAGTTTGCGTGTCCGGTTCCAGAACAGGCGACTCAGGGAGAGCGCGACCCGCTGCTCGGGCGTGCGCAGGCGGCTGGCTTCGATGAGGGCCATGGCCTGACTCACGCGAAGATTCAGCTGATTGACCAGGACCTGGTTGAACTCGATGCTGATCGCGCGCAACTGGTCGAACTCGGCCAGCGGAAGGCATAGCAACTCCGTGTCGCGCAACGCGATGACTTCGTACCGGCGTAGCTCGCTTTTCAGCGCAGATCCTTCACCGAACCAGTCACCACAGGCCACGCCCACAAAAGTGGACGATCGTCCTTTCACGGTTGGGCTCTGCAGTTTGACCAGACCGGACAGAACCGCGTACCAGCCCTCCACCGGGGCATTGGCCTGCAGCATCACTTCTCCCTTTTTTCCGGTTGTGCGCACGACGTGTTCGCTGACCTGAGTCTGAACCGATAGCGGGAGACCGGCAAACCAGGATTGCGCCGCGAGAAAGCGTGATGTTGGCGAAACGGTGCTGGGGAACATGGGTCGGGACAACGGCGTTAGTTCGGGTTAATGTGCCAAGCTGGGGCAAGCGCAAGGTATACGGGTTAACACCGAATAACTGTCAACTCAACGACATGCTGTCGTGCGTGTGACAGGTCTTGTAAAACCCGGGTATCAGCATCAAACTGCGCAGACCTCAGATGGCCCGATGATACGAAATTTGGTGTTGGCGATGCCAGCATCGTAGAGCGGGCGAGTGCTTGTCTGCGCTGAAAGCGCAGTACCATGCACCTTCAGTTTCACCACTTTTCAGGAGTTTTTTCATGCTCGGGTTGATGCAAAGCCAACAGTTATTGATCTCGTCGCTGATCGAGTTTGCCGAACGGCACCATGGGGAAGGCGAGATCGTGTCGCGTCGGGTGGAGGGCGACATTCATCGCTACACCTACAAGGATGTTGCGGTTCGGGCCCGACAGGTTGCCAACGCCCTGGATGCCATGAAGCTGCCCTTTAGCGACCGGGTGGCCACGCTCGCATGGAACGGCTACCGTCATCTGGAGTTGTATTTCGGCGTGAGTGGCTCGGGCCGTGTGTTGCATACCCTCAATCCGCGTTTGCACCCGGATCAGATCACCTGGATTGCCAACCATGCTGAAGACACGGTGCTGTGCTTTGACATGAGCTTTCTGCCCATCGTGAAAGCTATCCACGGCCGTTGCACCACCGTGAAACACTTTGTGGCGCTGTGCGATGCCGACAAACTGCCGGCGGACAGCGGCATTCCCGGACTGGTCAGTTATGAAGCCTGGATTGGGGCGCAATCCAGTAACTACAAATGGCCGTCGTTTGATGAAAATTCCGCATCGAGCATGTGCTACACCAGTGGCACCACGGGCAACCCGAAAGCAGCCTTGTACAGCCATCGTTCAACGATGCTGCATGCCCTGGCGGGAGCCTTGCCGGACGCTCTGAGCATGAGCGCGCGCGACTCGGTGTTGCCGGTGGTGCCCATGTTCCACGTCAATGCCTGGGGCTTGCCGTATTCAGCCGCCATGACAGGCGCAAAACTGGTATTTCCGGGGCCAGCGATGGACGGCAAATCCATTTTTGAATTGATTGAGAGCGAGCGCGTGACGTTCGCGGCCGGTGTTCCCACCGTATGGCAAATGATGCTGGGGCACATGCAGGCGGGGGGGCTGCGGTTCTCCACGCTCAAACGTACGGTGATTGGGGGTTCGGCTTGCCCGCCTGCCATGATCACCGCTTTCAACGACGTCTATGGGGTGGAGGTCTTGCATGCCTGGGGCATGACGGAGATGTCGCCACTGGGTACGGTCTGTACCCTGAAGAACAAGCATCTTGCGATGACACCCGAGGAGAAGATGAAGGTCCGCCTCAAGCAGGGGCGTGGCATCTTTGGCGTCGACATGAAGATCGTCGATGACGAGGGTCATGAGCTGCCCTGGGACGGCAAGGCTTATGGTGACCTGCTGGTCAGGGGCCCGTGGATCATCAGCGAATATTTCAAGGGGGAGGGCGGCTCCCCGCTGGTGGATGGCTGGTTCCCGACCGGCGACGTGGCCACGATCGATGCAGACGGGTACATGCAGATCACCGACCGCAGCAAAGATGTGATCAAGTCGGGTGGTGAATGGATCAGCTCGATCGATGTCGAGAACATCGCCATGGGTCATCCTGCAGTTGCAATGGCGGCGTGCGTTGGCATGAAACATCCCAAGTGGGATGAGCGGCCCATCATTGCCGTGGTGAAGAAGCCGGGTGCCGACGTGTCGCGCGACGAACTCATCCAGTTCTATGACGGCAAATGTGCGAAGTGGCAGGTCCCTGACGACGTGGTTTTTGTCGATGCGATTCCCCTTGGCGGCACCGGCAAGATGCAAAAAACGAAGCTGCGCGAGTTGCTGAAGGATTACAGGCTGCCTGACGCCTGACCCAATCCGCCACAGGCGCAGGAAGCCGTTTTGTGTCTGCCCTGTGGCTGGGTCCCACCTGTCACATGGGTGATTCCGCCTACGGGAAACCCCTCGTGTTGCGATGCACAATCACTTGTACGCTGCATGGGTGTTGATTGTCTGAAACTCAGGAGATCCTTATATGAAATTTGCGTTGAAAGTTGTTGCCGCCACGGCTGCTGTCTTGTGCGTTAGCGGCGCGTTTGCCCAAAAAGGTGAAGTCGTGAAGATGGTTCGGATTGATGCCCAGACCGGCTTGCTTGGGCCGGTGGGTGTGAGTCAGCTCAAGGGCTATCAGTTCTTTGCTGAAAAATTCAGTGGTGCTGGCAACCCTGCCGGCGTGAAGTTCGAAGTCACCGGTATCGACAATAAACTCAGCCCGACCGAGAGCCTGAACGCGCTCAAGGCGGCCATCGACCAGGGTGCGCGCTACATCATCCAGGGCAACGGCTCTTCGGTGGCGTTGGCATTGTCGGACGCCGTCACCAAGCACAATGAACGTAATCCCGGGAAGGAAGTGATTTACCTCAACGATTCGGCCGTGGATCCCGATTTGACCAATAGCAAGTGCAGTTACTGGCACTTCCGCTTCGATGCGGATACCTCCATGAAGATGGAAGCCATGTCCAGTTTCATGAAGGACCAGCCGGACATCAAGAAGGTCTACATCCTCGGCCAGAACTATTCCCATGGCGTGCAGGTTGCCAAGTACGCCAAGGAGTCGCTGGCCCGCAAGCGTCCGGACATCCAGATCGTCGGTGAAGACCTGCATCCGCTGGCACAAACGCGCGACTTCGCTCCCTACATTGCCAAGATCAAGGCTTCCGGCGCAGACACCGTGATCACCGGCAACTGGGGTTCGGACCTGTCCCTGTTGATCAAGGCGGCCAATGAAGGCGGCTACAACGGCAAGTTCTTCACGTATTACGCTGGTGTCACGGGCACGCCTTCGGCGCTGGGCACCAATGGTGCGGGACGTGTCTACCAGATTGCCTATAACCACTACAACATGGGTGGGCAGATGGACAAATGGATGAAAGAGTTCAAGGCCAAATACAACGACGACTTCTATACGGGCTCCACCATCCGGATTTTTGAGACCCTGGGTGCTGCGATGGCCAAGGTCAAGTCCACCGACCCGGTCAAGGTCGCGGCTGCGCTGGAAGGCATCAAGGTAAAGAGCTTCAATGGCGAAGTTGAAATTCGCAAGGCGGACCACCAGCTGCAGCAGCCCTTGTATATGACAGTCTGGCAGAAAGCCAGTGCCAAGTATCCGTACAGCCCTGAAAACACAGGGATGACGCTGGTGCCGGTCGCCGAGTATCCGAACTACGTATCGAGCACGCCAACGAGCTGCCAGATGAAACGCCCCGCCTGATCTTCAGCAGCGTTCTCGCATCAGCCCGAACGGGTGTACCGTCTCGGGCTGTTTTACTTTTTGTCGGACAGTAAGGATTGACTGAATGGAGTTCTTCATCATTTCGACGCTCAACGGGTTGAGCTACGGGCTGCTGCTGTTCATGCTGAGTTCAGGGCTCACGCTGATCTTCAGCATGATGGGCGTGCTGAATTTTGCACATGCCAGTTTTTACATGCTTGGAGCCTATGTCGGCTACTCCGTATCCCGTGTGGTGGGATTCTGGCCGGCGCTGGTGATTGCGCCCCTGGTCGTCGGCGTGCTTGGCGCCCTGTTTGAGCGCCATTTCCTGCGCAAGGTCCACAAGTTCGGGCACGTCCCCGAGCTCCTGATTACTTTTGGCCTGTCCTACGTCATTCTTGAATTGGTGCAGCTCGTCTGGGGTCGCATTGCCCTCGAGTTCCGGCCGCCAGAAACACTGCAGGGCCCGGCCTTTACCTTGATCAACCATTCCCTGAATGGTCTGAGCTTGTTGTGGGGTGCCGCACCAGCCGAGTTGTGCAGCTCCGCCGATGCGGCGGTGCGCGTGGTGTGTTCACCGTTTCCGGCCACCCGTGCCTTCATGATGCTGGTTGCACTGGTCATGCTGGTGTCGGTCTGGCTGCTGCTGACGCGCACCCGCATCGGGCTGGTGATACAGGCGGCGCTCACGCACCCTGAGGCCGTCGAGTCGCTGGGGCACAACGTGCCCGCCGTGTTCATGATGGTGTTTGGTGCCGGAGCGGCGCTGGCAGGCCTTGCAGGGGTGATCGGTGGCAGCACCTTCCTCACCGAGCCTGCTATGGCCGCCACCGTCGGCTCTGTGATCTTCGTGGTGGTGGTGGTGGGCGGCATGGGTTCGCTATCGGGGGCTTTTCTGGCCTCGGTTCTGATCGGGTTGATCCAGACATTTGCGGTTGCGTTTGATTACTCGCTGGGCACGCTGGCATCGCAGTTGGGGGTGCAGCTTGGCGCCGCTGCGCAACAGAACTCGTTTGTCAAGCTGACGCTGTCGCAGGTGGCGCCCATCTTGCCGTACCTGTTTCTGGTTTTGATACTGATCTTCCGGCCTAAAGGTTTGATGGGGACCCGTGAGGGCTGAGCGATGAAAAATTATTACGAATTCAAACCCATCAACGTTGGCCGTTGGCTGATCTGGAGCCTGTTTGCCCTGTTGCTGGCCCTTGTTCCATTGGTGTTCACCAGCAGCTTGTCGATCACCATCCTTTCCCAGATGGGCATTGCGATCATCGCCTGCCTGTCCTACAACATGCTGCTGGGGCAGGGCGGCATGTTGAGTTTCGGGCATGCGGTGTATACCGGTCTTGGCTCCTATCTCGCCATCCATGCGCTCAACAGCATTTCCGATGGCTCCCTGCCCATGCCGGTGTCTGCCGTGCCGCTGGTGGGGGGGCTTGCTGGAATGGGTTTCGCGCTGCTGTTTGGCTATGTGACCACCCGTAAATCCGGCACGACCTTCGCCATGATCACTCTGGGGATGGGTGAGCTGGTATTCGCCATGTCGCTCATGATTCCCGAGTTTTTTGGCGGCGAGGGCGGCGTGTCGGGCAACCGGGTCACGGGCAAATCGTTCATGGGTATCACCTATGGGCCGCCCATTCAGGTGTACTACCTGATAGCGGTGTACACGTTCCTGGCGGTCGCTGCCATGTTTGCCTTCACGCGCACGCCCTTGGGACGAATGCTCAATGCCGTGCGCGACAACCCGGAGCGCGTGGAGTTTGTGGGCTACAACACCCAGCGCATTCGCTTCACAGCTTTTGTCATTGCCGGATTCTTTGCCGGAATTTCCGGCGGGCTGGCGGCGCTTAACTTCGAAATCGTCACGGCTGAAGTGGTTGGCGCGGGGCGCTCAGGGGCTTACCTCCTGTTCACTTTTCTTGGCGGTGCAACCTTCTTCTTTGGACCCATCATCGGGGCGGTGCTGATGGTGCTGGCATTCGTGCTGTTCAGTGAGTTCACCAAGGCATGGCTTCTGTACCTGGGTCTGATTTTCCTGTTCATGGTGATGTACGCCCCAGGTGGCGTGGCATCCCTGATCATGATGAATCTTCGGGTGGCCGTATTTGGTTATTTGCGAAAGCTGTGGGTCAGCTATTTGGCGCTTGCGTTGACGGCATTGGTGGTGCTTCTTGGCGCTGCTGCCATGATCGAGATGATCTACCACCTGCAGCTGAACGCCGGACTCGGGTCTGAGTTGCGCTTTCTGGGCGGCACGCTGGACTCGAAGAGCCTTGACAGCTGGTTCGGCGCCGCCTTTGTCATGTTGACGGGGCTCGGGCTGTTTGAAGTCTGCCGCCGCCAGTTCGCACGCGAGTGGAGCCAGATTCAGGAAAACATCGAAAAAGAGATCAAACGGAGGGAAGCCTTATGACCTATGCGCTTGAATTGAAGGACTTGCGCAAAAGCTTTGGCAAGACGGAGATCATTCGCGGGATCAATCTCGCGATTCCGGCCGGCGAACGTGTCGGCATCATCGGCCCGAATGGCGCGGGGAAATCAACGCTGTTTAACCTGATCAGCGGCAGATTTGAGCCCAGCAGCGGCGATGTGCTGCTCAACGGCCAGCGCCTCAACGGCAAGAAACCATTCGAGATCAACCGGATGGGGCTGAGCCGCAGTTTCCAGATCACCAATATTTTCCCCAAGCTCAGTGTCTTTGAGAATTTGCGGTGCGGTGTGCTGTGGAGCCTGGGCTACAAATACACGTTTCTGAAATTTCTGGCGGACCTGGACGATGCCAATGAGCGGGCCAACGAATTGATGGAAATGGTCAAGCTTGACAAAAAGCGTGATGTGCTGGCCATGAACCTGACCTATGCCGAGCAGCGCGCGCTTGAGATTGGCATCACCATTGCGGGCGGCGCCAATGTCATTTTGCTGGATGAACCCACCGCCGGCATGAGCAAGTCAGAGACCAGTCGTTTCATCAAGCTGATCAAGGACGTAACGGTCGGAAAAACGCTCCTGACCGTTGAGCACGACATGGGTGTGGTGTTCGGCTTGGCCGACAAGATAGCCGTGGTCGTATACGGTGAATTGATTGCCTACGATGTGCCAGAGGCCGTGCGTGCCAGCCAGAAAGTGCAGGAAGCTTATCTTGGCTCCGCGGTCGCGGATTCTCAGGCAGGGGGGCATTGATCATGTTGAAAATCGAGAACCTGCACGCGTTTTACGGCAAGAGCCATGTGCTGCACGGCGTTCATTTCGAGGTGCATGCCGGTGAGATCGTTGCACTGCTTGGACGCAACGGCTCCGGCCGGTCCACCACCGCCAAGGCGATCATGGGCCTGGTTGACTGTCAGGGGTCCCTGCTCTGGAAAGGGCAGGAAATTCTTGGGAAACGGACATTTGAGATTGCCCACTTCGGTATTGGCTATGTGCCTGAGAGCCGTGACATTTTCCCCAATCTGACGGTGGAGCAGAATCTGTATCTGGGACAGAAAAATGCCCGCAAGGCCGGGCGCTGGTCCCTGGACGACATGTACCAGATGTTTCCCCGGCTCAAGGAAAGACAGCACACGGAAGCTGGCGTGATGTCGGGTGGGGAGCAGCAGATGCTCACCCTGTGCCGCACTCTCATGGGCGACCCGGATCTCATCATCATTGACGAGCCCACCGAAGGACTGGCGCCGAAAATTGTCGAGCTCGTTGCCCAGTACCTCAAGGAATTGAAGAAGCGTGGTATTTCGGTGTTGCTGATCGAACAGAAGCTGACCATCGCCATGGATATTTCAGACCGCTGTCTGGTCATGGGCCACGGCAGTATCGTGTTTTCAGGAACCCCGACTGAGTTGCGCAATGACAGCTACACCCGCAAGGAATGGCTGGAGGTCTGAAGACCTTGTCCCAACCGTGACAAAACGGGGTTGTCTCACCGGCTAGAGCTCTTACAATTAATAAAAGCGAACGATCGTTCTATTTTCACTTCTGAGGAATGCAAGCATGACCGCCGAATACAAAGTGCATGGCGATATCGCCGTGATTACGCTCAACAACCCACCCGTCAATGGATTGGGACTTGCCACGCGCCAGGGCATTGCGGACGGGTTGACCAAAGCCAATGACGATCCCGCGGTGAAAGCCATCGTCATCACCGGCGCCGGCAAGGCGTTCTCGGGTGGTGCGGACATCAAGGAGTTTGGCAGCCCCAAGGCGCTGCAAGAACCCAATCTGCTGAGCGTGATCCTGGCGGTTGAAAATTCCTCAAAGCCGGTCATCGCAGCCGTTCACAGCGTCTGTATGGGCGGCGGGCTGGAACTCGCTTTGGGTTGCCACTATCGGATTGCCGCGCCAGGTTGCAGTGTGGCGCTGCCAGAGGTCAAGCTGGGCCTGATTCCGGGTGCCGGCGGTACGCAGCGGTTGCCGCGCGCACTCGGTGTTGAGCCAGCGTTGAACATGATCGTCAGCGGCGAGCCGGTGAAGAGTGAAATGCTCGCCATGCTGCCCGGCCAGAAGCTGTTCGACAAAATGGCCTCTTCAGCAGAATCACTGGCCGAGGAAGCCTTGGCTTACGCCCGTTCGGTGGCCGATGCACGGCCCCTGCCACTGGTACGCAACCTGCCATGCAAGCACCCCCTGGGTGACGCCTACTTCCAGTTTGCGCGCAATATGGTCAAGGGCATGTCGAAGAACTTCCCCGCCCCGGCGAAGTGCGTCGACGCGGTCGAGGCGGCGACCAAGCAGAAGTTTGATGTGGGCATGGCCACGGAACGCGATATCTTCCTCAACTTGATGCTGACGCCCGAAAGCAAGGCACTGCGGCATATTTTTGTGGCTGAGCGTGCCGCCTCAAAAATACCGGATGTCCCTGCCGATACGCCGCAGCGCGCTATTAACTCTGTAGCAGTGATCGGCGCCGGCACCATGGGCGGCGGCATTTCGATGAACTTCCTGAACGCCGGCATTCCGGTGAAGATGCTGGAGATGAAGCAGGATGCGCTGGACCGTGGCATTGCCACCATCCGCAAGAACTACGAATCACAGGTCAAAAAAGGCAAGCTCAAGCAGGACAAGTACGAGCAACGCATGAGCCTGCTGAGCACCACGCTGAGCTACGACGATCTCAAGGACGCTGACATGGTGATCGAAGCCGTCTTTGAAGAGATCGGCGTGAAAGAAGCCGTGTTCAAGGAACTGGATCGCGTGATGAAGCCCGGTGCCATTCTGGCGTCCAACACCTCCACACTGGATGTGAACAAAATCGCGTCCTTCACCAAACGTCCCCAGGATGTCGTGGGCATGCATTTCTTCAGCCCTGCCAATGTGATGAAACTGCTGGAAGTGGTGCGTGGTGAGAAGACGGCCAAAGATGTGCTGTCCACCGTGATGGCTGTGGCCAAGAAGATCAGGAAGACGGCCGTTGTGTCGGGCGTGTGCGATGGCTTCATCGGCAACCGCATGATCGAGCAATATGGCCGTCAGGGCGGCTTTCTGCTGGACGAGGGCTGCACCCCCGAGCAGGTGGACAAGGCGATCGAGAAGTTCGGTTTTGCGATGGGTCCGTTCCGCATGGGCGATCTGGCTGGCAATGACATCGGCTGGGCCATCCGCAAGCGCCGCGTGGTGGAGCAAGCGGACATGAAATACAGCAAGACGGCTGATTTGCTGTGCGAAAAAGGTCGCTTTGGTCAGAAGACCGGCGCCGGCTGGTATGACTACGTGGCGGGCAAGCGCGATGCAGTGCCTAACGCTGACGTCGTCACGATGATCGAAGAGCATCGGAAATCACTGGGCATCACGCCCCGCAAGATCTCCGACGAAGAGATCGTGCAGCGGCTGGTGTATTCACTGGTCAACGAAGCGGCCCGTATTCTCGAGGAAGGCATTGCTTCCAAGGCCAGCGACATCGATATGGTCTACCTGATGGGCTATGGCTTCCCGATCTACCGCGGGGGACCGATGAACTACGCTGACCAGGTCGGCCTGTTCAACGTGGTGCAGGCGATGAAGCGTTTTGCCAAGAATCCGCTGGACGATGCAAAGTTCTGGGAACCGGCGCCGCTGCTGGCCAAACTGGTCGCTGAAGGCAAAACCTTCAACTAAACGCAGGTCAGACTTCGATGGTCAGGAAACTTCTGGTCGGCCTGTTGGCAGCGGTACTCCTGCTGGCTGCCGTGCTGGCCTTCAACACCGTGCGCAAAGGGTCGCGTCAAATTGACGTGCCCCCGATTGCTGTGCTGGAGGTCGATGAAACAGGTGCTGCGCAGCGGCTGGGCGAAGCGGTGCGTCTGCGTACCATTTCGTCACGCGACGATGCGGCACTCAATGCAGACCAGTTTCGGCAGTTGCACACGCTGTTACAGGCGCGCTTTCCCAGGACACACGCTGCGCTCAAGCGTGAAGTGGTGGGGGACCTGAGCCTTTTGTACACCTGGCAGGGATCCAATCCAAAGGCCCAGCCCATTCTCCTGATGGCTCATCAGGATGTGGTTGCGGTCGCATCGGGCACTGAAAAGGATTGGTCGGTCGACCCGTTTTCCGGCACGGTCAAAGACGGATTCATCTGGGGCCGCGGTGCCTGGGACGACAAGGGCAACCTGATGGCGCAGATGGAGGCCGTCGAGATGCTGGTGGCCAGTGGCTACAAGCCCGAGCGCACGGTTTACCTGGCTTTCGGTGCCGACGAAGAGATTGGTGGGCTTCGGGGCGCTGCCCGCATTGCGGCTCTGCTCAAGGAGCGCAAGGTCCGGCTTGACTTTGTGGTGGACGAAGGGCTGTTGATTACCGAGGGCATCATGCCAGGCCTGGCGAAGCCCGCGGCACTGATCGGCGTGGCAGAAAAAGGCTACCTGTCGGTGGTGCTGAAAATGTCGGCCACACCCGGCCACGCTTCCATGCCGCCGCCCAAGGGCACCAGCGCCATTGCCATGATGAGTGCCGCACTCAAACGCATTGATGATGACCAGTTGCCGGGTGGCATTCGAGGTGTGGCAGGGGAGATGTTTGCCACTGTTGCGCCCGAGATGAGTGGATTCTCGCGTGTGGCACTGTCCAACCTGTGGCTGTTCGGCCCGATCGTGCAAAAGCAGCTCGAGGCCGGCGCCAGCACCAACGCGATGCTGCGCACCACCACCGCGCTGACCATCGTCAATGCCGGCAACAAGGACAATGTTTTGCCGGGTCGCGCTGAGGCGACCGTCAACTTTCGCTTGCTGCCGGGAGACACCAAAGAACAAGTGATGGGCCGCGTGAAAGACCAGGTCACGCAGGCCACTGGCAGCGACAAGTTCGAGTTGTTCGCGCTGCCGGGAGCCGTCGATGCATCCCGGGTGACGCCCACCGACTCCGCCCAGTATCTTTTGATCAACCGCACCGTGCGTGAAGTGTTCCCCGGTACGCTGGTTGCACCCGGACTCATGATTGGCGCTACCGATTCGATTCACTTCGGTGAGATCAGCGATCACATCTTCAAATTCTCGCCCGTTCGCGCCAAACCGCAGGACCTGCCTCGCTTTCACGGCACCAACGAACGCATTGCCGCGAGCAACCTGACCGAGTTGATCCGTTTCTACCACCGCCTTTTGACCACGGGCGCGAAAGCGCCCCAAAACTGAACATTTTCCAGGAGAGCATGAATGACATCCGCAGTAATCGTTTCCACCGCCCGCACCCCTCTGGCCAAGAGCTGGAAAGGGTCTTTCAACATGACGCACGGCGCTACGCTGGGTGGTCATGCTGTCGAACACGCCATTTCCAGAGCCGGCATTGAAGCCGGTGAAGTGGATGACGTCATCATGGGCTGCGCCAATCCGGAGGGTGCCACCGGCGCCAACATCGCGCGCCAGATCGCTCTGCGCGCGGGCTGCCCCGTGACCGTGTCGGGCATGACGGTCAACCGTTTTTGCTCATCGGGCCTGCAGACCATCGCATTGGCGTCCCAGCGCGTGATCGCGGGCGAAGGTGATATCTATGTGGCGGGTGGTGTGGAGAGCATTTCATGCGTGCAGCAGGAAATGAACACCCACATGCTGGCCGATCCGTGGCTGTTGAAGAACAAACCCGAAATTTACTGGAACATGCTGCAGACGGCCGAGAACGTGGCCAAGCGCTACAACATCAGCCGTGACGCCATGGACGAATACGGCGCGGCCAGCCAGCAGCGTGCTTCAGCAGCCCTGGCGGCAGGCCTGTTCAACGATGAAATCGCACCGATCACGGTCACCATGGGTGTAGCGGACAAGGTGATGGGCCTGACCACCAGGCAGGTCACCGTCAGCCAGGACGAAGGCATTCGCGAAGGCACGACCAAGGAGGGTATCAGCGGCTTGCGCTCAGCCGTCCCTGGCGGCTTGATTACGGCCGGCAATGCCAGCCAGTTCTCGGACGGCGGTGGCGCCGTTGTGGTGATGAGTGATTCTTTGGCCGAGAAAAAAGGGCTCAAACCACTGGGACGTTTCCTCGGCTTTGCCGTGGCCGGTTGTGAGCCTGACGAGATGGGCATTGGCCCGGTCTTCGCCATTCCCAAGGTGTTGGCGCGCTTAGGGCTAAAAGTCAGCGACATTGACTTGTGGGAACTCAATGAAGCGTTTGCCGTTCAGGTCATTTACTGCCGCGACAAACTGGGCATTCCGGGTGAGCTTCTGAATGTCAATGGCGGTGCCATTGCCGTCGGACACCCTTATGGCGTGAGTGGACAGCGCTTGACGGGCCACGCCCTGATCGAAGGCCAGCGTCGTGGTGCCAAGCGCGTTTGCGTCACCATGTGCATCGGCGGCGGCATGGGCGCTGCGGGCATTTTCGAAGTGCTGTGAACTTGTAGCGTGTCGTAGCAATTTGTCTGCTGCGGCTGATTGAACACGGGCTGGGTCGACTTGAGTGAGCGGCTCAGCTCTTTTTTTGCCCTGAACGGAGACGACCATGTCACTGCGTCCTACCCTTGAATTCTTGCTGTACCAATGGCTGGACGCCGGCGCGCTGAATGAGCGCGTGCGGTTTGCCGACCATTCCCGCGAAACCTTTGACGCCGTGCTGGACACCTGCGAACGCATTGCCCGCGAAAAATACGCGCCCTTCAATCGGCTGGTGGACACGCAGGAGCCGCACTTTGACGGCGAGCGCGTGATCCTGCCGCAGGCCACGCATGATGCGCAAAAAGCCTATGCCGAATCCGGCATGTTGAGCGCCGCGCAGGATTTTGAGATGGGTGGCATGCAATTGCCCTACACCATCGAGGCAGCGGCCAATTCATTCTTCGCCTGCGCCTCGGTCAGCATTGGCTCCGGCATGCTGACCACCGGCAACGCGAATTTGCTGATGGTGCACGGCACATCATCGCAGAAAGAGGTGTTCTCCAAGAACGAGTTTGCCGGACGCTGGTCCGGCACCATGTGCCTGAGCGAGCCGCAGGCCGGCTCCAGCCTGTCGGATGTGGCAACCCGCGCTGTGCCGGATGGCGAAGGCTTCGAGTCTGACCCGCTGGGGGCGCGCTATCGCCTCAAGGGCAACAAGATGTGGATCTCGGCTGGCGAACATGAGCTGACCGAGAACATCATTCATCTGGTGCTGGCCAAAATCCCGGGGCCGGATGGCAAGCTGGTTGCGGGCACCCGCGGCATCTCGCTGTTCATCGTGCCCAAGAAAATGGTGAACCCTGCCGGCGAGCTCACCGGCGAGCGCAACGACGTGGCCCTGGCCGGTCTGAATCACAAGCTGGGTTGGCGCGGCACCACCAACACGCTGTTGAATTTTGGCGAAGGGAAGTACCCGGTGCGCAGCACCGGAGGTGGCCTGGATGGACAGGGTGCCGGCGCTGTGGGTTATCTGGTGGGCAAGCCCGGCGAAGGTCTGCGCTGCATGTTCCACATGATGAACGAGGCGCGTATCGGTGTTGGCATTGCGGCCACCATGCTCGGCATGGCGGGCTACTACGCCTCGCTGGACTACGCCAAAAACCGGCCCCAGGGGCGTCCAGTCGGTGTCGGGGGCAAAGATGCCTCCCAGCCGCAGGTGCGCATCATCGAACACGCGGACGTCAAACGCATGTTGCTGGCGCAAAAATCCTACTGTGAAGGCGCGCTGGCCCTGGAGTTGTACTGTGCCCGCCTGGTGGACGAGCAGCATACCGGTGACGCCCAGTCAGCCGACGATGCTCGGTTGCTGCTGGAGGTACTCACCCCGATCGCCAAGAGCTGGCCCAGTGAATGGTGCCTGGAGGCCAACTCGCTGGCGATCCAGATTCATGGTGGCTATGGTTACACCCGCGACTTCCCTGTTGAGCAGTACTGGCGTGACAACCGCCTGAACATGATCCATGAAGGGGCGCACGGGATTCAGGCCATGGACTTGCTGGGCCGCAAGGTGCTGATGGAGAACGGTCGGGGGCTGGTGCTGCTCAGCGGGCGCATCAATGCCACGGTTGGGCGAGCTAAAGAAGTGCCGGAATTGTCTGCGCATGCGGATGCGTTGGCGCAGGCGCTGCAGCAGGTGGCGGGCGCCACGCAGGCTGCCTGGTCCACCGGAATGCCCGTTGATGCGCTGGCCAATGCCGTACCTTATATGCAGGCGTTTGGCCACACCGTGCTGGCCTGGATTTGGCTGGATGTGGCACTGGCAGCCTTGACACTGGATGCTACTAAATCAATAGTGGCTACCGCAGGTAGATTGGGGGCTGCACGCTATTTTTATCACTATGAATTGCCCAAAATCGGGGCCTGGCTTAACGTGGTGTCGAGTCGCGACCAGACCTGCGCCGGCATGCCGGAAGAGGCTTTTTGATATCACGCACGGGACACGCAAATCGCGAGTGCACACGGCACAATCTGCCATCAAATCTGCCACATACAAGGAGACCTCATGACCCGTACCATTCAACAACTTTTTGACCTCACCGGCAAGACCGCCCTCGTGACTGGTGGTTCGCGCGGCTTGGGCTTGCAGATGGCGCACGCACTGGGTGAAGCTGGCGCCAGGGTCATGCTCAGTTCACGCAAAGCCGAAGACCTGGAGCAGGCGGTTGCCGAACTGCAGGCGGCCGGCATTGATGCCCGCTGGGTTGCGGCCGATTGCGCCAAAGACGCCGAGATTCACCGGCTGGCAGATGAGACGCTGCAGCGCATGGGCGATGTGGATATTCTGGTGAACAACGCGGGTGCGGCCTGGGGCGCCCTGGCGGAAGACCACCCCATTGAGGCGTGGGACAAGGTGATGAACCTCAACGTGCGGGGCTACTTCATTCTGAGCCAGGTCATCGCCAAAAGAAGCATGATCGCGCGCCGCTCGGGCCGCATTATCAACGTGGCATCCATCGCCGGTCTGGGCGGTAATCCGCCAGAGATGACCACGATCGCCTACAACACCTCCAAAGGTGCCGTGATCAACTTCACGCGTGCGCTGGGTGCGGAATGGGGCAAGTACAACATCACTGTCAATGCCATCTGCCCAGGTTTTTTTCCGAGCAAGATGACCATGGGCACGCTGGCGGCACTGGGTGAGGAAAAGCTGGCGGCCAGCGCACCGCTCAAACGCCTGGGCGATGACGAAGACCTCAAGGGCTTGTGCGTGCTGTACGCCTCCGACGCCGGCAAGCACATCACCGGCCAGTGGCTGGCAGTGGATGGCGGCGTCAGTGTGGTGACAGGCGGCTAAAGCTGTGACTGTGCAGAATTTCGGCATGGGCTTTGGCGTTGAAATTCCGTTTGTCAATCACTTGGGTTTTGAGCTCAAGCTGTTTGACGCCGGGTTTTCCGAATTGCTTTATGCGCCCAGGGCCGAGCACCTCAATTCGTTCGGTGTGACGCATGGCGGCGCACTCATGACCCTGCTGGACGTCACCATGGCAGCGGCGGCGCGCAGTGTGCAAAACGACATGGGTGTGGTCACCATCGAGATGAAGACCAGCTTCATGCAGCCGGCGCGCGGCAAGCTCACTGGCAAGGGGCATTTGATGCATCGCACCGCCACCATGGCCTTTACGGAGGGCACGATTTTTGACGAAGAAGGGCGCGCATGCGCCCACGCCACCGGCACTTTCAAGTACGTCAAACGCCTGCCAACAGGTCCCAAAAGCGCCAATGCGCTGAATGTGACCTCGGGCGTCATTTCCACCGATTAATATTTTTCAGGAGTTCCCCATGCCCCAAAACAAGCAGATTCATCTGGACAACCGTCCCACCGGCGAAGCGCTGGCCAGCAACTTCAAACTGGTGATCAGCGAGACGCCATCGCTGCAGGACGGGCAGGTGCTGGTGCGCCATCATTTCCTGAGCCTCGACCCCTATATGCGTGGCCGGATGAACGACGCCAAGAGTTATGCCGTGCCGCAGGCCTTGGGCCAAACCATGGGCGGTGGCACGGTAGGTGAGGTGGTGGAGTCCAGAAATGCCAAGTTCGCAGTCGGCGACAAGGTCGTTGGCATGGGCGGCTGGCAGCAATACAGTGTGGTCGACGCCAATCAGCCAGGGGCCTTGCGCAAAGTCGACACCACCCATGTTCCCCTGAGCGCCTACCTGGGCGCGGTGGGCATGCCGGGCGTTACCGCCTGGTATGGCCTGGTGAAAATCATCGAGCCGAAAACCGGCGAAACGATGGTGGTGAGCGCGGCCACCGGCGCGGTGGGCAGTGCCTTTGCCGCCCTGTCGAAAGCGCGCGGCTGTCGCACGGTCGGCATTGCCGGCGGCCCGGACAAATGCAGGTACGCCGTCGATGAACTGGGTTTTGATGTCTGCATCGACTACAAGCTGCACAAAGACGCGGCGTCGTTGTCCAACGCCCTGAAGGACGCCTGTCCGGACGGCATCGATGGTTATTTTGAAAACGTGGGTGGCATGGTGCTGGACGCAGTGCTGCCACGCATGAATGCATTTGGCCGCATTGCCGTATGCGGCATGATTGCCGGCTACGACGGCGCGCCGTTGCCGTTGACCTATCCGGCGCTGATTCTGACGAACCGGCTCAAGGTGCAGGGATTCATCGTCAGCGAACATATGGAAGTCTGGCCTGAGGCGCTCAAAGAACTGGGCACACTGGTGGCCACGGGCAAGCTCAAGGCGCGCGAATCGATTGCACAGGGTATTGAGGCGGCACCGGAAGCCTTCCTGGGTTTGCTCAAGGGCAGAAATTTCGGCAAGCAACTGGTTCGTCTGGTCTAGACAGTTCCAACATCAGACAACATCAGGACAAAGGCATGGCCGACATCATTCTTCATCACTATTCCACTTCGCCATTCTCAGAAAAAATCCGGCTGGTGCTGGGGTATAAAAAATTGGCCTGGAAGTCGGTGATCATTCCGAGCATCATGCCCAAGCCTGATGTGCAGGCCCTTACCGGGGGTTACCGCAAGACGCCTTTCATGCAGATTGGCGCCGACATCTACTGCGACAGCGCGCTGATCTGTGACGTGCTGGAACACCGCCAGCCCGCGCCCAAGCTCTACCCCGAGGGCATCCAGGGCCTGGCGCGCATCACGGCGCAATGGGCCGACACCACGCTGTTCTGGGCTGCGATGGGCTACAACCTCAGTCCAAAAGGTGCCGCGCATATGTTTGCCGGCGCTCCGCCCGAGGTTGCCAAAGCCTTTGGGGAAGACCGCGGCAAGATGGCCGCTGGCATGACGCGTCTGCGCCCGGGGGACGCTACGGCAGCCTACAAGAGTTACTTGCGTCGCCTGTCCAATATGCTTAAAGGCAGCGCCTTTTTGCTGGGCGCAGCACCCACGGCGGCCGACTTTGCTGCCTACCATCCGCTGTGGTTCTCACGCGTGCGGGTGCCGGAAATGGCAGGCATTCTGGATGCCACTCCGGACGTGCTGGCCTGGATGGACCGGGTGGCTGCGCTGGGTCATGGCAGTCTGCAGAAGTTCAGCGCGGCAGAAGCCGTGGCACTGGCTGCCCAGTCAACGCCGCTCGCTGTTGCAGACGAGGTGTTCCAGGACGAACACGGCATTCCCTTGGGCAGCCGCGTCACCATTGCGGCCGAGAGTTTTGGATCGGAGGCCACCGAGGGCGAACTCATCGCCGCCACCCGTATGCACTACACCCTGCGCCGTACCGACGAACGCGCTGGCACCCTGCATGTGCATTTCCCGCGTATCGGCTACGTTTTGAGAAAAGCTGAAGCCTGAGCGGCAGGCTGAGGCACTAACAGGAACATCATGATTACAGAATTCAAAGGCAAAACGGCCGTTCTCACCGGCGCGGGCTCAGGCTTTGGCATGGAATGCGCCCGCATCGGCGCCAGACTGGGCATGAATCTGGTGCTGGCCGATGTGCAGCAGGACGCGCTCGACAAAGCTGCGGCCGAGATGCAGGATGCGGGCGCACAGGTGCTGGCCGTCCGACTGGATGTCTCCAAGGCCAGCGAAGTGGAAGCCCTGGGCGTGGCCGTGCAAAAGCGCTTTGGCGCGCCGCACTTTGTCTTCAATAACGCGGGTGTTGGGGCAGGGGGGCTGATCTGGGAGAACACGGCCGCTGACTGGGAATGGGTGATTGGCGTGAACCTGATGGGTGTCGCCCATGGTCTGCGTGTCTTCACGCCCATGATGCTCGACGCTGCCAAAAAAGACCCAGCCTACCAGGGCCACATCGTCAACACCGCCAGCATGGCCGGCTTGCTCAATGCCCCCAACATGGGCATTTACAACGCCAGCAAACATGCGGTGGTGAGCATGAGCGAGACGCTGTACCAGGACCTGGCGCTGGTCACCGATCAGATCAGCGCCTCGGTGTTGTGCCCGTTCTTTGTGCCGACCGGCATCAGCCAGAGCCATCGCAATCGCCCGGCGGATACTGCCGCGGACCAACCCACCCGAAGCCAGCTGATCGGTCAGGCCATGAGCGACAAGGCCGTGGGGTCGGGGAAAGTCAGTGCCGCTGACGTGGCGCAAAAAGTGTTCGATGCCATTGCCGCCAACCAGTTCTATATCTACAGCCACCCCAAAGCGATTGGCTCGGTGCAGGTCCGGCTGGAAGACATCATGCTGGCCCGCAATCCGACCGATCCGTTCTCCCACAAGCCGGAATTGGGGGTTGAATTGAAGCGGGCGCTGAGAGCAGATTAGGAGAAGGTGGATTTATGACCGGGAGCGCCGCTGTCGGCGCGTCAGGGTCAATGCATCTTGACGGAGCGGGCTTCGGAAAACAGATCCACTTGCGCCAGGATCTGTTCTGGTTTTCCGATCAGGGACACGTACTCGGCAAGCGTCTGGTCCTGAATGAAGCTGGCAGATGATTCGGCTGTGAGCAGTTTGTCAGGGTGCTGAGGACGCGCCACCACAAATCCCTGCACGTAATCGACTCCAATTTCAGTGAGGGTCTGCACCGTCGCGTTGTCTTCGGCCCATTCGGCGATTACTTTCATGCCCAGGTTCTTGGCCAGGCTGACGATGGCTTCAACAATGGCGATGTTGGCGGGGTGCTTGTTCATGTTGACGATGAAGCTGCCGTCGATCTTCAGCAGATCCGCCGTGAACTCCTTCAAGTAAGAGAACGAGGTATAACCCGCGCCGAAATCGTCCAGTGCCACTTTGGCGCCGTAGCCTCGCACCTTGTCGACGAACCGCCGGGTATTCTCCACATCGTGCAAAGCCACGCTTTCGGTGATCTCAAGGCACAGCTTGCCGACGATATGCAGGTTTTGTTCAAACGTGGCGTACACATCCTGCAGGAACTTCTCATCGTTTAGCGAGGCTCCACTCAGGTTCATGCAGACGAATTTCGTGTGCTGCATCTGGAGCTGGTTTTTGTCGAGCCAGGCCAGCGTGGTGGCCAGGACCCAGCGGTCGATCACGCCCATCCGGCCGCTGGCTTCGCCCGCCGCAATCAGGTGGTCGGTGCGAACCACCTGACCATTTGCGTCACGCATGCGCAGCAACACCTCGAAGTTGAGCGATTCATGCGGCGCCGTCAGTGACATGATGGGCTGCATTTCCAGATACAGGCCATCGGTGGCGGAACTGGTGGCAAGCAGCGCAATCAGCTTGAGTTCAGCCTCGTGCTGCTGGAACGCGAGGGCATCCCTTTCATAGACCACGAGCCCGGCCCCGTTGGCCGACTTTGCCTGGCGACACGCGCGATCGGCAGAGGACATCGCGTCGTTGAACTGCATGCCGGGGCTGATCTCGACAAGTCCGATGGAGCCGCGAACATGAAACGCCTTGTCGCCTACGCGGTAAGGCCGGGTGCTAATGCTGTCGATGATGCCCCTGCACATCAGCGAGGCCAGAGCGATTGGTGTGTCAGGAAACAGGATAACGAATTCGTCGCCACCAACCCGGCCGAACTGAATGTCCCGCGACAGCATGCCCGAGACGCGCGTGCATACCTGCCGCAAAACTTCATCGCCGGCACCGTGGCCAAACAGATCGTTGATCAATTTGAAACGGTCGAGGTCAAGGTAAGCCAGGGATAGCGAACCACCTTCAGGCACCTTCTCAATGGCGCTGTTGATCACTTGCTTGATGCCACGGCGGTTCAGTATCTTTGTCAGTGAATCGTGGTTGGCCAGGAACTGAAGGTCGGCAGTGGCCCTGGATTTCTCAGTCACGTCCTGCAGGGAGCCCTCGATCTTGCCGCGCGCCAGCGTTGCCTTGACGAGAAAGCGCTTGGACTCAGCGGTTCCCGGCAATCGCTTACCCCTGATTTCCATCTCGTCTTCATTGTTGTTGTGCACCAGTTGATGGAGTCGGGTCCAGGTTTCTTCGTTGAAATACTGCTGCCATGCATTACGGCCAGGTGTCAGCACATTCGTGCCCAGCATGCCGAGCAGCGCCGGGTTGGCACTCATGAACCGGCCGCGCAGGTCAAGGGTGAACAGGCCAATCGGCATGGCCTCATAGGTGTGTTCGAGTTCGGCCTGGACTTCCAGGCGTTCCTTGTGCTCTTCGTACATCTGCTCGGCGATGGCCAGCGCAGCCAACAGGCTTGATGACAGCGCAGCGGTCACAGTGTTCAGAGTGCCGACAAGCCCCTTGATGCCATAGGCAGCAGCCAGTATCTCGGATAGAGTGGCAAGCAGAGTGATTGCGAGCGAAGCGGCATACCATAGGGCAACCCTTGAACGAGTCTGCAGAACGATACTGACCAGACTGACCATTGCCAAGAGCAATGCAGTGCTACCGACGAACCACATGGTCTGTAAATAGACGCTTCGCGGCAAAATGATGGCGGCCAGAAGCAGTGCCAGGCAAAGCCCTTCAGCGATATTGATGAGGATTGCATAGCGATTTTTTTTGAGGTCATCGCGGAACAGGGCCTTGAACAGCGTCACTGTTAGCAGCCCCCAGACTGCCCGCGTTACCGATCGTCCTTGCGCCAGCCATTCTTGTGGCACCTCATGATTTAGCCACTGAAGGTCCCAGCCACCAGAAGTCGCGCTGACTCTAAGCGACACGATGAGCCAGGCTGCAAATATGATGTAAATTTTTTGACGATTGATCAGCGCAGTCAGCAAAACAAATATGGCAAGAACCATCATGCCGCCGTCCAGCAACCCGGACTTGCGATGAAAATCCTGGACCGATATGTCAAGATTTTCACTAGTCCACAAGTCTGCCGTCAATCTCGCAGGGCCCTGGAACGAAGCCCGGCAAATTACTTCCTGATTTGGACGATCAAGTTTGAGTGTGAAGCCTGCCTTGGCCCGGACCAAAGCTCCGGCCGGGTCGCTGCCCGTCGTGTGACCGAGAGGGGAGAGCGACGGGCCGTCCCAGCAAGCCAGATCGAGGACGTGCCGTGAGGGCAACTCCACCATACTGGCAGAGTCTGGAGTTAATGGTGCTTTGAAGCTGAACCAAACTGGCACTTCTGATAGTTTGGTTTCGTATTGTCTTTTGCCCGGAATGAGTGCCAGTTTCTTCTGAACATCTGCAACTGTTTCCGTACCGCTTGACTGCGGCAGAACATGCAATTCGAGATGCTTGTCAGGACTCGATGTATACAGATTGTCCCAAAGAAGCAGCGAAGCCAGAGTCACTGCCACCAGGACCACGGGAATGAGATAGATCGAAATGATCCACGAGACCCGTTCAACCCCAGCTTGAACGCATCCCCATTTCAATCCCCTGAATCCCATAAGACGTTGCAGCATCGCTTTCCACGCAGTATTGACGGTTGGCTGCCGCAATCGTGCGACCCTGCTCCGTACGTTGACAGACCAAGCGGAAGGGTAGCATAACGCTATGAACTATGTAGCACTGTCACTATCCGGGATTAGTTGTTTCTATGCCAATCCCGTTCATTTCGTTCGAATCATAGAGACATGTGGGTCGCTACTTGTCGACTGTTTATGTACATGGGCGAGTAGGCGTCATGTTCAGCGCTGCCAATGTCCAGGTCCGGATGGTCGGTGTAACAAATGAAGTTTGTCAGGGGATGGTTTGCCTGTGTCCACCTCTTCCGCGCCGTGCCAACCTCAAAAGCCATCACCCGGTGAGGCACATTGTTCATGTGAGGCAAAGGGGTAAAGCCCTGACCTGGGAAAACATCATCAAACATGAGCTGCACGTACATTCGATCCAATGGCGCGCGCGCGGCCACAACCGCCCATTCAATGCCGTTTTGTTCCCAGTACTGGAAAAGTCCCTTGAACAGCATGAGTTTCACCAATCGCCCGCCACTCCCCTGAACGATGCCGAGTCGACTGATGTGGGCCAGAGTCTGTCCTTTAAGCCAGTCTGGAAACTCCACTGCCTGCTCAAGAGCCAAGGGGCGAAACTGATTTGTCTGAATGCGGGCCGTTCCCAGCGGCGTCCCATCCAGCTTTGATTCGGCAAGCAAAACGACCACGCCGTCTTCCGTATCGGCCTTTTCAGGGGAAATCAGCGTTTCGGCGACGGCCGGCATGTGCCGGGCATAGGCCGAGTGACGAATTTGCACCGCTTTATTCAAGTCTTCTTCATTCCGTACCAGCCTGACAGTGAACGGAAGCAGCTCCTCGGTCATTGCCGCTTCGCGCTGTACGTCGACCCGCGATTGGAGTGTCTCGATACGATGACGCGGCAACATGGCGGACGTGGCTGGGGAAATCATGAAAATACTCCTCGGGAGAAGGTTGGGGTGGACCCATCGGATGGCAAAGATGCTCCCACCCGACGTGTTGAGGATGACTGTAGGTTTGGATTTCTGAAACTTGAGTCGGCAATTGGATAATGCCGATGTAGGGGTTTCGGCGGAATCTTGTAAGGTTTTTTCCTACATGAAAACCATACCCTCCGCGCGTCTCAGCTTGCCGTTTTGCCGCGGGCCGCCTGTGGCACACTCGCGACCTTCGTTATAGTTTTCAGCCAGCGCAAGGTTGGCGCGTCCCAAAAGTCATGCAGAAAATCATCGCGCAGATCGCGCAGGAAATCCGGGTTCAGAACAAACAGGTGCAGGCTGCCGTCGAGTTGCTTGACGGTGGTGCCACGGTGCCCTTCATCGCCCGCTATCGCAAGGAGGTCACCGACGGCCTGGACGACATCCAGCTGCGCGAGCTGGAAGCGCGGCTCAGTTACCTTCGCGAGTTGCGGGACCGCCTGCAGACGGTCATCAAGGCCATCGAGGAGCAGGGCAAGATGACGCCAGCGCTGCTGGCGGCGCTGGCAGCCGCATCCACCAAGCAGGAGTTGGAAGACCTGTACCTGCCGTTCAAGCTGAAGCGTCGCACCAAGGGACAGCTGGCGCGCGAGGCCGGCCTGGAGCCACTGGCGGATGCGCTGTTTGCCAACCCGGCGCTGGTGCCCGCTGACGAGGCGCTGGCCTATGTCATTCCAATGCGGCCGGTCGTGGAGGGCGAGGACAGGCAGCCCGACCTCTCAACCGTGCCGGCCGTGCTCGACGGGGTGCGCGATCTGCTGAGTGAGCGCTGGGCCGAAGACGCCACCGTGGTGCGGGACTTGCGGGAATGGCTGTGGCAGGAGGGCCTGTTCCAGAGCAAACTGATGGACGGCAAAGACGAGAACAACGCCGACGTGGCCAAGTTCCGTGACTATTTTGACTATGACGAGCCGATTGGCCGCGTGCCCTCGCACCGCGCGCTGGCCGTTTTCCGCGGTCGTGGCCTGGAGATACTGGATGCCAAGCTGGTACTTCCTGAGTCAAATCAGCCTCCAGCCCCCGTATCTGCTGCGCAAGCAGCTATCAAAAAAGTAGCGACTCCAGTGGTCTCACTGGCCGAGGGGCGCATCGCGCTGCGCCTGGGCTGGAGTCACAAGGGGCGGACTGCCGATGATTTGATCCGCAAATGCGTTGCCTGGACCTGGCGCGTCAAATTGAGCCTGTCGACCGAGCGCGACCTTTTTACCCGTTTGCGCGAAGAGGCCGAGAAGGTGGCCATAAAGGTGTTTGCTGACAACCTGCGAGACCTTTTGCTGGCTGCGCCCGCCGGGCCGCGTGTGGTGATGGGACTGGACCCGGGCATCCGCACCGGCGTCAAGGTGGCAGTCGTGGACGCCACCGGCAAACTGGTGGACACAGCCACCGTCTTTCCGCACGAACCGCGCAAGGACTGGGAAGGCTCTCTGCATACCCTGGGCAAACTGTGCGAAAAGCACGGGGTGAACCTGATTGCGATTGGCAACGGCACGGCCAGCCGCGAGACCGACAAGCTGGCAGCCGACCTGATCAAGCTGATGGCCAAGGCGTCAGACCGCCTGATTGAAAAAGTGGTGGTGAGCGAAGCCGGGGCCTCGGTCTATTCGGCCAGCGAATTCGCCTCGCAGGAAATGCCGGATGTGGATGTGAGCCTGCGTGGTGCCGCCAGTATTGCCCGTCGCCTGCAAGACCCCCTGGCCGAACTGGTCAAGATCGACCCCAAATCCATTGGGGTGGGCCAATACCAGCACGATGTCAACCAGAGCGAGTTGGCCAAGACGCTGGAAGCCGTGGTGGAAGACTGCGTGAACTCGGTCGGTGTGGATCTGAACACCGCCAGCGTACCGCTGTTGTCCCGCGTGTCGGGCCTCTCCGGCAGCGTCGCCAAGGCGGTGGTGCGCTGGCGTGAGGCCAATGGCGCCTTCAACAACCGCCAGCAGCTGATGCAGGTAACCGGTCTGGGCGCCAAGACTTTTGAGCAAAGTGCAGGTTTCCTGCGCATTCGTGGCGGTGACAATCCGCTGGACATGACCGGTGTGCACCCCGAAACCTACCCGGTGGTGGAGAAAATCATGGCGCACACGGCCAAGCCCGTTGCGGAGTTGATGGGTCGCGCCGACATGCTGAAGATCCTCAAACCCGAACTGTTTGCCAATGCGGAATTTGGCGTCATCACCGTCAAGGACATTCTGGGCGAGCTGGAGAAACCCGGCCGCGACCCGCGCCCGGACTTCAAGGTGGCGCGCTTCAATGATGGCGTGGACGACATCAAGGACCTGAAGGAGGGCATGGTGCTGGAAGGCACCGTCAGCAATGTGGCCGCGTTTGGCGCCTTCGTCGATTTGGGCGTGCACCAGGACGGCCTGGTCCACGTGAGCCAGTTGAGCCACAAGTTCGTCACCGACGCCCGCGAGATCGTCAAGACCGGCGATATCGTCAAGGTACAGGTGGTGGAGGTGGACGTGGCACGCAAACGCATTGCGCTGACCATGAAGCTGGGCGCGGCACCCGCCCGGCGCGACAGCGCGGGCGACAACCGCTTTCAAGGCGCTGCCAACAACCAGCGCGCCAGATCCGGCGGGCAGGGCGCCGGGCAGCAACACAACAGCGCACCGCAATCCACGGCCATGTCGTCTGCGTTTGCCAAACTCAAGGACGTCGGCCGCTGATACATAATGTTTCAATCGGGTTCATCAATCAATGGAGTCTTGTTGTCATGGAACTGAATGCCCTGCTGGCTTCACAGTTCGTTCTGCCCAGCATTCCCAAGGTGGTTGCACTCCTGCTGAGCGAACTCGATCGTGACGAACCGGACCTGAAAAAGGTCACCCAGCTCATCAGCACCGATCCTGCGTTGACGACGCGTCTGCTGCAGTTGTCCAATTCAGGATTTTTCAAGTTGTCGGGCAAGATCAACAGCGTCTCCGAGGCGCTGGCGATTCTGGGCCTGGGCCATGTGCGCACCATGGCGGCCGCGGCGGCCTCTGCTGCCTCGCTGAAGGCAGTGCCGGGCATCAACCTGCAGCAGTTCTGGGCCTACAGCCTGAACGTGGCCAAGTTGTCCCGCTCGCTGGCGGGCGTGGTGCGGCAGAACCAGCAGGCGGCTTTCACCTGCGGTCTGATTCACGCGGTGGGCGAGCTGGCCATGCATATCGGCATGCCCGACGCGGTGGCTGCCTTGGACCGTGAGGTCCCTCCGCTTGACCTGAATCGCGCCAGGGCCGAAAAAAGAAGTTTTGGTTACTGTTATGCGCAGGTGGGTGCCGGTTTTGCCCGCCAATGGCAGTTTCCCCAGCCGATCGTGGACGCGCTGGCGCATCAGGATGCACCGTTTGAAAACAACGTGTATGAACCGCTGGCAGGCGTCATTCATCTGGCCACCTGGCGCGCCCGCGCCAAAGAGGCGGGCCTGTCCGAAAAGGACCAGGCGGTGACCTTTCCAGGCCCGGTGGGCGAGGTGCTGGAGCTTGACATTGACATGGTGCTGCAGCAGGACCCGATCGACTGGTCAGCCCAGACGCCGGGCCGCACGCTGCTGTAGCGGCGACCTGTGCGCGCGTTACGCATTCATGCCGGTCCCGTGGCCAGGCAGCACATCGAGAAGAACGGACTGCAGCCGGCTGATATCTGCACTCTGCCGGGCGCGGCGGGTGGCCCCAAGGGCCTGATACTCGGGCCGCTTGACCGATTCATTTTTGGCCAGTGGCTGCCCCGGTCGAACCAGCAGGTAAATCTGGTGGGCGCCTCCATTGGCGCGTGGCGCGTGGCCACCGCTTGCCTGGATGAGCCAGCGGCGGCGTTTGAGCGGCTGGAGCATGACTACATCCACCAGCACTTCGAGTTGCAGCCCGGCGAAAAGCGGCCCCCGGCCGCCCGGGTAAGCGAGCTCTTTGGCGAGAACCTGCAGGCGTTTTATGGCGGCCGGGTCGGGGAGGTGCTGGATCATCCCCGCTACAGACTGCATATCGTGACCGCACGGGGGCGACACATCCTCGGGCGCGAACACCGTTGGCGGACCCCACTGGGCTATCTGGGTGCCTTCTTGACCAACACCGTGCATCGCAAAGCCATGGGGGCCTGGCTGGAGCGAGTCGTGTTTTCCACCCAACATGCGGCGCTGCCCTTTGCCACCAGTGACTACCGTACTCGGCAGGTGTCTTTGAGCGAGGCCAATTTCAAACTCGCCCTGCAGGCCAGCTGCTCCATCCCGTTTGTCCTGCAGGCCGTCCACAATATTCCCGGGGCGCCACCCGGTGCCTACTGGGATGGTGCAATTACCGACTACCACCTGCATCTGAACTATGCGGCCTCTGGGGGCCCAAAAGGCCTGGTACTCTACCCGCATTTTCAGCAGGCCGTGGTGCCAGGCTGGCTCGACAAAAGCCTGAAGTGGCGCCACAAGTCCACCCGCTACCTGGACAACATGGTGTTGCTGGCGCCTGATCCGGACTGGGTCAGAACCCTGCCCAACGGCAAACTGCCCGACCGCAACGACTTCACCCACTATGGGCAAGACCTGGCGGGCCGCGTCAAAGCCTGGACCGGGGTCACTTCGGCCAGCGCCCAATTGGTGGATGAATTTGAGGCCTGGTTGCGTCAACCCGACATCGGGCAGGTGCATGCGCTTTGAGGTGGGGCCTGCCGCCGACACCGCTTGTCAGCTGGCGTTCATGCCTATGGGCTATGATGATTTTTGCTATAGAAATCGGAGCTAGAGCAAGCCGCCGCTGGTGGAAAAAGGGATGAAAAATGACACAGCCGTATGAACCGCTGGGGCACCTCGGTGACGATATCGACAGCCCGCTGTCCGGGCAACCATCGGTCGTTTTCTTGCGGTACTGTATTGCCGCCCTCGTGGTTGGCACCATCGCCGTGGTACTGGTGCTCTACCTCGCCGCGCCGCATCAGACGGGACGCGCCTTCGCACCCCTGCTGTTGCTTCTGGTCGCTGCCACCGCGTGGTATCTCATCGGGCGAGGCCGCACTCGCGCCGCCATCCTGGTGATGGCAGTCGGCGCATGGACCGCGATGACGGGAACCGCCGTCTTCACGGGTGGCGTGCAGGCACCGGCAGTCATCGCCTACCCGGTGATCATTCTGATGACCGGTTGGCTGATCAGTTCGCGTGCGGCGCTGGTGGTGACCGGCCTGACCGTGACGGCAACCCTGGGCCTGGTCTGGGCCGAAGCAAGAGGTTTCCTGCCAATGCCCGTGCCTTCACCGGCGGCGATCCACGGCGGTGAGCAAGTGGTTGTCTATATCGCGTCGGGCATCCTGGCTTTTTTCCTTGTGCGCGTCTACCGGCGCCGCCTTGAGGAATTGCACAAGCTCAGCCGCGACCTCACTCTGCGCACGCGCGACCTGGAGGCAAGCAGGGAGGAGCTCTGCCAGGCACAGGCCGCGCTGCAGGGAAGTGAAGGCCGCTACCGGACCATGATCGAGTGGTCACCCGAGTCAATCCTCGTTCATCGACAGGGAAAAATCCTGTATGTCAACCCGGCGGCGGTCAGGATGTTCGGCGCGGTCGATGCGTCGGGGCTGCTCGCCAAATTCACCAGTGAGCTGATTCACCCGGATTTTCTTGAGGTTCAGACGGCGCGCATGAAAAGCATCATCGCGAACGTCCCCATCACGCCCATGGTGGAGTCAAGATTCCTGAGGCTGGATGGGACTCCGATTGACGTGGAGGTCCAGGGCACGTCCATTGTCTACGACGGAGAGCCGGCCATTCATGTCTGCATTCGCAACATCACCGAGCGCAAGCAGATGCAGGACCAGGTTCGGCAACTGGCGTTCTACGACACGCTGACCAAGCTCCCCAATCGTCGCCTGCTCAACGACCGGCTGAGCCAGGCCCTTGCTGCCAGCAAGCGCACTGCCTGCTATGGGGCGCTGATGTTTCTTGATCTGGACAAACTCAAGCCACTCAATGACACGCACGGGCACGATGTTGGCGATTTGCTGTTGATCGATGTGGCGGAGCGCTTGCGCCATTGTGTCCGCGAGAGGGACACCGTCGCGCGCTTCGGCGGCGATGAGTTTGTGGTGATGCTCGCTGAGCTGGATGCGGACAAAACCGAGTCGGCCTCACAGGCCGCGCTCATTGCAGAGAAGATCCGCGAAATTTTGGCGGAACCTTATGTGCTGGCCGGCAGGCCGGCTGGTAATGCCGCTGCTTCTGTCAGGTTTCACTGCACCGCAAGCATCGGCGTGGCCTTGTTCGTCAGCCATGAATCCAGCCAGGAGGAAGTCCTGATGCGGGCCGATGCGGCGATGTACCAGGCCAAGAAGGTCGGGGGCAATCGGGTTCATTTTCACGATTCGATGGCATGAGCGGCTGCGTGGTGGCGGCGCTGTAGGCGCCCGGCTGGCTGCCCGCGGCCGGTTAGCATGGCTCCATGCAAACCGCGCCGACCCATAGCAACGAAACAGCCCGGCTGGTTTTTCCGGCGTTGCTGGGCTGGCTGGTTGGCACCGCGTTGCAGTTGCAGCAGGTCGCGCTGTCCAGCTGGTTTTTGTATGGCTGTTTGGTGCTGTCAGCCCTTGTCGTATATGCGTTGTTAGCTACAACATCAATAGCATTCAAGTGGCGTTTTGTGCTGGCTGCACTGGTCTTTGGCCTGTTGGCGTTCGGGATCACCGGGCTGCGTGCGTCCCTGTTTTCGAACGACGCGCTGGACGGCGGGCTGGAAGGACGCGACCTGGCGGTAACCGGTGTGATCGCCGCCATGCCGCAGCGCAATGAGGCCGGCCTGCGCTTTCGCCTGGATGTCGAATCGGCGCAACTGCAGGGCAGCCCGGTCCGCTTGCCCCCCAGCATCTACCTCGGCTGGTACGCCGGCGTGTTTGGCGGTGGTGGCGCAGGCATGGTGGGGGAGTTGCAGCGCCAGCCCGCACCGATGGAGGCGGGAGAACGCTGGCAGATGACGGTGCGTCTCAAGGCGCCACACGGCGGCAGCAATCCGCATGGCTTTGACTACGAACTCTGGCTGTGGGAGCAGGGCCTGCAAGCCAACGGTTATGTGCGCGCCGGACCCAAAGACCCCGCCCCGCAGCGGCTGGCCCAGACCTGGCGGCACCCGGTCGAACTCGCGCGCCAGCATGTGCGTGACCTGATTTTTGAGCGGGTCACCGAGCGCAAATACGCCGGCCTGATCGCCGCCCTGGTGGTGGGCGACCAGAACGCCATCGATCGTGCCGACTGGGATATTTTTCGGGCGACGGGGGTGGCGCATCTCATGTCCATCTCGGGTTTGCACGTCACCATGTTCGCCTGGGCTGCGGCCCTCATGGTGGGCTGGCTGTGGCGCCGCTCAGAACGCCTGTGCCTCTGGGCGGCGGCCCCGAACGCGGCGTTGGTGGGTGGCGTGTTGCTGGCCACGGCCTATGCCTTCTTCAGTGGCTGGGGTGTGCCGTCGCAGCGCACCGTGCTGATGCTGGCCACCGTGGGCTTGCTGCGGCTCTCGGGCCGGCAATGGCCGTGGCCGCATGTGTGGCTGCTGGCCTGCGCCGTGGTGGTGGCGACGGACCCGTGGGCACTGTTGCAGGCCGGGTTCTGGCTCAGCTTTGTGGCCGTCGGCGTGTTGTTTGCTACAAGTTCAGGAGCAGATGACGCAAGCAAGACGGGGGCCAGAGGCCATTTTGTCTCCATGTTCAGAGAGCAATGGGTGATCACGCTGGCCCTGACGCCTCTCACCCTGCTGCTCTTTGGGCAGGTCTCACTGGTGGGTCTGGTGGCCAACGCCCTGGCGATTCCATGGGTGACGCTGGTTGTCACGCCGCTGGCCATGCTGGGGGTGTTGGCAGCACCGCTGTGGGACGCGGCATCGATGGCCATTGCCGCACTGGCCTGGTATCTGCAACTGCTGGCGGCACTGCCGTTCGCCACGGTCGTGATCGCGCAAGCGCCATTGTGGGCGGGCGCTGCGGGTGTCGTTGGCGGTTTGTTGCTGGCCATGCAACTGCCCTGGAGCCTGCGGCTGATGGGTGTGCCCCTGATTTTGCCGGTGCTGCTGTGGCAGGCACCGCGTCCACTTGAGGGGCAGTTTGAGCTGCTGGCCGCCGATATCGGGCAGGGCACGGCCGTCGTTGTGCGTACGGCCGCGCATGCGCTGGTGTACGACGCCGGGCCGCGCTTCAGCCGCGAGAGTGATGCCGGCCACCGTGTGTTGGTGCCGCTGCTGCGCGCACTGGATATCCCGGTGGACATGGTCGTGCTCAGCCACAGGGACAGCGATCACGTGGGCGGCGCGCTGGCGGTTCTGGCGATGCAGCCCGGTGCCGAACTGGTGAGCTCCATCGAGGACGACCATGAGCTGCAGGCCGTGCGCAAGGCGACCCGCTGTGTAGCGGGGCAGCGCTGGCGCTGGGACGGTGTGGATTTTGAGGTACTGCATCCGCGTGCCGCCGACTATGACGGGGCCAATAGATCGAACGCCATGAGTTGCACCCTGCGCATCTCCAACGGCGTTCAGGCGGCGCTGCTGGCGGGCGACATTGAACAGCGCCAGGAAGCGCGCCTCGTGGCTGAAGGGGGCCGTGAGCACACAGCTGTGCCGGGGGTGCCCGCAAAAAGTTTGAAGGCCGATGTGCTGCTGGTGCCTCATCACGGAAGCAAAACCTCCAGCAGCGCCGCCTTTCTGGATGCGGTGCAGCCGCAGATTGCACTGGTGCAGGCCGGCTACCGCAACCGCTTCGGCCATCCGGCAGACCCCGTCTTGGTGCGTTATGCGGAGCGTCACATTCGCGTGGTCGATTCGCCCCATTGTGGTGCGGCTACCTGGCAGTCTGCCCGGCCACAAGATGTTCAATGTCAGCGCGCACAAGGCTTGCGCTATTGGCACCATCGTGTGCACTAGGGGCTGCACCAATCCGGGTTGGCGCAAAGCTTGCTAAGCTCAATACAGGAGAGATATCGTTTATGCAGAAATTCGACGAGATGTACACCCGCCTGCCCTACGAGTTCTTCACTCACGGGGCGCAGATTCGCGACCATTACAAGATCTACGACGAATGGCTGGCACGCCAGCCCGGCGACATGATGGCCAATCGGCGGGAAGAAGCGGAGATGATCTTTCGCCGTGTCGGTATCACCTTTGCCGTCTACGGTGACAAGGATGAAGCCGGCGCCGGCACCGAGCGCCTGATCCCGTTTGACCTGATTCCGCGCATCATTCCGGCACATGAGTGGACTTTTCTGCAGCGTGGCCTGGTACAGCGGGTGACGGCACTCAACCGATTCATTCACGACGTCTACCATGATCAGGAGATCATCAAGGCCGGGGTGGTGCCGCGCGAGCAGATTGAGAACAACGCCCAGTTCCGCCCCGAGATGATGGGCGTGGACGTGCCCAACAACATCTATTCGCACATCTCCGGCATTGACATCGTGCGTGCGCCCAACGCCAAGGGTGAGGGCGAATACTACGTGCTCGAAGACAACCTGCGTGTGCCCAGCGGCGTGAGCTACATGCTGGAAGACCGCAAGATGATGATGCGTCTGTTCCCGGGCCTGTTCAACGCGCACCGCGTCGCCCCGGTGGCCCATTACCCGGACTTGCTGCTGGAGACCCTGCGTGCCAGCAGCCCCGCCACCACGGCGGAGCCCACGGTGGTGGTGTTGACGCCCGGCATGCTCAACAGCGCCTATTTCGAACATGCGTTTTTGGCCCAACAGATGGGCGTGGAGCTGGTGGAGGGACAGGACCTGTTTGTGAAAGACAACTTCGTCTACATGCGCACCACGCGCGGCCCCAAGCGCGTGGACGTGATCTACCGCCGGATCGATGACGATTTTCTGGACCCCAAGGCCTTTCGTCCTACGTCAACCCTGGGTTGCGCCGGTCTGCTGGATGTGTACCGCGCCGGCCACGTCACCATCTGCAATGCCGTGGGCACCGGCGTGGCCGACGACAAGTCGATCTATCCCTATGTGCCGAAGATGATCGAGTTCTACCTTGACGAAAAACCCATCCTCAACAACGTGCCCACCTACATGTGCCGCAACAAGGACGATCTCGCCTACACGCTGGCCAACCTGAAAGACCTGGTGGTCAAAGAAGTGCATGGCGCCGGTGGCTACGGCATGCTGGTGGGCCCGGCCGCGACGAAGGCGGAAATTGAGGACTTCCGCAAGGCGGTGCTGGCCAACCCGAGCGGCTACATTGCGCAGCCCACTTTGAGTCTGTCGAGTTGCCCCACGTTTGTGGAGAGCGGCATTGCGCCGCGCCACATTGATCTGCGCCCCTATGTGCTGAGCGGCAAGACGGTGCAGATGGTGCCGGGCGGCTTGACGCGCGTGGCGCTGAAAGAGGGCTCGCTGGTGGTCAATTCATCACAGGGCGGCGGCACCAAGGACACCTGGATTCTCGAGAACGGTGTGGACCACGCCGTGCCGACGCAGTCCCAAACACAATCATCCTGAGCACAAGGAGTCCTCCCATGCTGTCACGCACCGCCGATCACCTTTTCTGGATGTCACGCTACACCGAGCGGGCCGAAAACACCGCCCGCATGCTGGATGTGAACTACCAGACCGCGCTGCTGCCGCAATCCGACGCGGTGGCGCAAGTGGGCTGGCAGGGTCTCCTGAGCATCAGCGAACTCCTGCCTACCTACGAGGCTCTTCACGGTGAGGTCAATGCCCGCGATGTGATGGCCTTCATGGTGACGGACGAAAGCAATCCCTCCAGCATCGTGTCGTGCCTGAGCGCCGCGCGCGAGAACGCACGGGCGGTGCGCGGCACGCTGACTACCGAAGTCTGGGAAACCCAGAACCAGACCTGGCTGGAAGTCAAGCGCATGATCGAGTCTGGCGAGTTTGAACGTGACCCCGCGCAGTTTTTTGAATGGGTCAAGTTCCGCTCGCACCTTTCAAGAGGCGTGACGGTGGGCACGATGCTGATGGACGAAGCCCTGCACTTCATGCGGCTGGGCACGTTTCTGGAGCGGGCCGACAACACGGCCCGCCTGGTCGATGTGAAGTTCCATGCAGTGAAAGGCGATTTTTTGGGCAATGCCAAAGAGAAGGATCAGGAGTACGACTTCTACCACTGGAGTGCCATTCTGCGCAGCGTGTCGGGCTTTGAGGTCTACCGCAAGGTGTACCGCGATGTCATCAAGCCCGAGCGCGTGGCGGAACTGCTGATTCTGCGACCCGACATGCCGCGCTCGCTGCATGCCAGCCTGAATGAAGTGGTCAATAACCTGGCGCTGGTGGCCAATGAGCAGTCGGGCGAAACCCATCGCCGGGCCGGCAAACTGTGCGCCGAACTCAAGTACGGGCGCATCGACGAAATCCTGGCCACCGGACTGCATGCCTACCTCACGCAGTTCCTGGACCGCGTGAACGATCTGGGCGTCCACATCAGCCGGGACTTCCTGATTCCGTCCACGACCTGAAGCCAGTCGTTTCAGCGATTGATTTCCGCTGCGACCGCCTTGCCCAATTCAATGACCGCCAGCGCGTAGTAGCTGCTCCAGTTGTAGCGCGTGATGGCGTAGAAGTTTTCGGTGCCCGCCACGTAGCTGGGCGGCTCATCACCGTTTTGCAGTTCCACCAGCGCCAGCGGGCCGCTGTGCTGCAGGGCGGCGCCTTCCAGCACGGCCCCTTTGGCCTCGAAACTGGCGACGCTGAAGGTCGGCAGTATGTCGGGTGCCAACAGCGCGTTCATGTCGAGCCTGGTCGCATCGAAGCCCACCGGGTAATGGGTCGGCATGCCCGGCTGCCAGTTGAAGGCCTTGAAATAACTGGCGACCGAGCCAATGACATCGGCCGGACTGCTGAACAGGTCGACCTTGCCGTCGCCGTCAAAATCAATCGCATATTTGATCCAGCTCGATGGCATGAACTGGGGCATGCCCATGGCGCCGGCAAAGCTGCCGCGCAGTGCCAGCGGATCGACACTGGTGCGATGGGTCAGGCTCAAATACTGTTCCAGCTCGGCTTTGAAGAACTCGCTGCGTGCTGCGGCACGCGGGTGGCTGGCCGGAAAGTCAAAAGCCAGAGTGGTCAGCGCGTCGATCACGCGAAATGTGCCCATTTGCTGGCCGTAAATGGTTTCCACCCCGATGATGCCCACGATGATCTCGGCCGGCACACCGGTCTCGGCTTCGGCCCGCGCCAGTGTGTCGCGGTTGTCCTGCCAGAATTTGACACCGCTACTGATGCGAACCGGGTCGATGAAGCGGCTGCGGTAGACGCGCCAGTTCTTGGGTGTGCCCACCGGCGGCGGCTGAATGAATCTGGCAACCTGCGGAATATAACGGGCCTGCCCGATCGCCTGGCGCACCCACTCGAGGTCCAGGTCGCGCCGCGTCGCAATGTCATCGGCGGCGCGCATGGCGTCCTCGCGCTGGGCGTAGGCCGGACCGGGCAGCGCGGGCTGCCTGGAGTTCTGCGCAACAACCACTTTCCTATTTGAGCTTTTCCTGGCTTGAGCCCCCGTCGCTATTGCGCAGGCAGCTATAAAAACAGTAGCAATTGAGAGAAATTTAAGAATCACGTAGGCCAGACCAGTTGGTTGAGTTCGCGTTTCAGTGTAGCGAGGCGGGTGCTCGTTGTCCCAGGCGGCGCATAGCGCTGGGCCTCGAGGCGCAGCAGCCAATCGCGCACGGCCAGTGCGGACGGGTCTTGCGGACCGGCTTGCCTTGCCAACTGCTCCGCCATGGCACGCGGTGGGCTGTTGGGCGGTATGTTGATGCCCGCTTTTTGCAGGCGCCTGGCGGCGGCCTCCAGCAGCCGCAGCCAGGGGTCTTTGCGGCTGCGTTCCCACAGGGTCCACGCGGCACCTGACAGGCTGGCCAGCACCACGATGCCGATCAGCAGGTAAATCAGGTCTTCCCAGCTGGGCGACTCAAAGCCGATGTTCTTGAGCAGATTGAGCTGCTTGCCCTGCGTGTAGTTCAATATGCGCTGGTTCCAGCTGTTGTTGACGGCGTCCCACAAGGCACGCAGATTCAGGGCCAGTGCGGGGTTGACGTTGCCCAGCAGGGCTTCGGCGATGACGCCGCGCGGTGCCTGCAGGCGTTGCAGTGCGCCGATGCGCCCGGGCGCTACTGCGGAGGTCGGGTCGACCCGCACCCAGCCGCGGCTGGCGAGCCAGACTTCGGCCCAGGCGTGGGCGTCGCTCTGGCGCACCACGTGGAAGCCGTCGACCGCGTTTTGTTCGCCGCCCTGGTAGCCCGTCACGATCCGCGCCGGCACATCCAGCGCGCGCATCAGGATGACGAAGCTCGACGCAATGTGTTCGCAAAAACCCTCCTTGCGGTCAAACCAGAACTCGTCGGCCGTGTGCTGGCCGTACACGCCGGGGTCCAGCGTGTAGGTGTAGCCGCCGGTGCGCAGGCGCTCCAGCACGGCGGCCACCAGTTGCGCGTTATTGGCTCCGGTGTAGCGCGGGTCGCGTCGCAGGTCGGCAGCCAGTTGCAGCGTGCGCGGGTTGAAGCCTGCCGGCAGCTCGACATAGTCCTGCAGGCCCGCCATCTGGCGGGGCGGCCCGTGGCGGAAGTCCGGGTAGCTCTGGGCGCTGTAGCGCACCAGGTCTGCAATCGGGCGCTCGACCAGCCATTGCAGCTCGGGTGTCATGGTGGCGGCAAAACCACTCAATGCGGGCGGCGTCGGGGTGGCATCCAGCACCAGCAGCCAGGGGCGGTTGTTGGGTTCCAGTGTCACCTGGTATTTGACGGGCGGGCCCTGCACCTGCAGATTGGCGGGGGGCTGCATGCGGGCCGGGAAGCCCGAGCGCAGGGGTCGCCAGTCGCGTCCATCAAAGGTGGACAGCACCGGCCCGCGAAAGTACAGGTCGGACTGTCGCGGTGCGGCGCCTTCAAAGCGGACGCGCATGGCGATGCTGTCGTCCAGCGCCAGACTGGCGATGTTGCCCACCTGCATGCTGGCAGACAAGCCGCTGCGCCCACTCATGGCGTCCCCGGGGACACCCCATAGCGGTGCCATCCGTGGAAACAGCACGAACAGCACAGCCATGATGGGGGCCCCCAGCAGCGCCATCCAGCCGGCGGTTTTGGCGGCTTGCAGCAGGGGCGGTTTCCCAACCGGCATGTGGGCGTTGACCAGCGCAGTGAGCAGGCCCAGCAAGGCCACCAGCATGGCCGCTGCGGTGAGCAGGGACTGCGAGAAAAAGAAGTTGGTCAGCATCGTGAAGAAGCTGAGGAAAAACACCACGAAGGCGTCGCGCCTGGCCCGCAACTCCAGCGTCTTCAAGGCCAGCAGCACCACCACCAGGGTCACGCCGGCATCGCGTCCCAGCAGGGTCTTGTGGGTGAACAAGGTGGCGGCCACGGTCAGCACCAGCAGTGCCAGCAGCCACCAGCGGGAGGGCAGCGGCTGCACGGTCACGGCCAGCCAGCCGCGCCACAACAGGACGCCCGCCGCCAGCCCGCTGCACCACAACGGCAGGTTGCCTACTTGCGGCAGCACCACCCAGGCAATCACCACCAGCAAAAACAGCGTATCGCGGCTGTCCCGGGGCAGCCTGGCAAGGTGATTTCGCAGTTGATTGAACATGGTCGTCGCGATCGCCTCAGTGCCGCGCCAGCGCTTCCAGGCAGCGTTTCTTGTGCGCTTCGCCCCGGCTCGGCTTGATGTCCAGACCGGTCAGGCGCAAGCCGTAATCGACCCCGTGCTTCTCGGCCTGCAGCACCCAGGCGCACAGACGGGACAGCTGTTGTTCGGGGTGGCTGACGCCGGTCTGGTGCTGGTCCAGCCACAACTCAAAGTGCTGCGCCTGGGTCGTGTCCCGGCTCACCAGTTCGTCCGCCTTGGCGGCTTTTTTCCAGACCACCAGTTTCATCGGGTCGCCGCGGCGGTAGGCGCGCACGCCGTCGAATTCACCGGTGGATTGCCGGTGTGCTGCGGCGGCGCCTCCTGCCCGTGGCTCGCCCGGGGGCAAACGTGGCGGGAAGGGCTCCGGCGCCGGATACACCAGCACCTGGGCGGCGGGTCGCCACACCGTCCATACCCGAAAAGTGCCCAGAGGAAAACGCGTCTCTGCCGTCAGCGCCGGCACGCGGTGCAGGCCGCGGCGCTCGGGCTTGAACGCGATGTGCACCGTGGCCGTGCCCTGCGCCGGCACATCGGTCCACACCCAATGACCAGAACCCAGCACAGCCAGGCCAATGCCATGGCGGATGCTGCGCCGCCGGCTCTGGAGATTGATGCCAATCACGGCGCTAGCCCCCGCAAACTGTGCGTCAGGCGCTATCAAACTCATAGTGAGTCCACGCAGCGTGCCGTGGCACACGTGCATGCCCACGACGGCACTGCCAGCCAGCAGAAAGGTCAGCAGGTAGCCCAGGTTGAGCTGGTAGTTGATCGACGCCACCAGCAGCACGAGAATGGTGGCGCCGAGCATGAAACCAGGGCGGGTTGGCAGGATGTAGACGCTGCGCTGCGTCAGGGTGATGGTGTCGGACAGCGGCAGTCGGGCCTCGAACCAGCGCTGGAACCTCTGACGCAGATGCGCCCGCGGGTGTCGCAGTGGATTGGGCAGGATGTCGGGCATTCAGGGCAACACGACGGCGTCGATCATGGCGCGCACCTGCTCGACCGACCCGCGGCCTGCGTCGCCAACGGGAACCAGCCGGTGGGCCACGGTTTGCGGCAAGATGGCCTGCACGTCGTCCGGGGCCACATAGTCGCGGCCGCTCAGCAGCGCTTGCGCTTTCGCGGCGCGCACCACGGCAATGCCGGCGCGCGGGCTCAGGCCCTGCAGGAACCACTGGCCGGAACGGGTCGCGGCGATCAGGTCCTGCACGTAGTCCAGCAGCGGCGCGGCCGCATGAATCTCCAGCACCCTGGCCTGCAGCGTTTGCAGCTCCGACGCCGTCAGCAGGCTGGGCAGGGCGTCCACCATGTCACGGCGGTCATGGCCTGCCAGCAGGTCGCGCTCGGCGGCGCGGTCGGGGTAACCGAGCGAGATGCGCATCAGGAACCGGTCCAGCTGCGACTCCGGCAAGGCATAGGTGCCGAGCTGGTCGTGCGGGTTTTGCGTGGCAATGACAAAGAAGGGCGAGGGCAGGGGGCGGGTTTCGCCGTCCACAGTGACCTGTTTCTCTTCCATCGCTTCAAGCAGCGCACTCTGGGTCTTGGGGCTGGCGCGGTTGATCTCGTCGGCCAGCAGCACCTGCGCAAACAAGGGCCCCGGGTGGAACACAAAGGCCTCCTTGCCGCGCTCATACATCGACACGCCCGACAGGTCGCTGGGCATCAGGTCGGCGGTGAACTGGACCCGCGAGAACTGCAGGCCAAAAGTTCGGGCCAGCGCATGCGCCAGCGTGGTCTTGCCCACACCGGGCACGTCTTCAATCAGCAGGTGGCCACCGGCCAGCAGACAAGCCACGCAGTCTTGCGTTTGCGCAGGCTTGCCAACAATCACCGTGTTAAGCTGATCAACCAGTGATTTGAGTTTTTGTTGTGCATCCATGGCACGACGTTACCAAAAAAATTATGAGGCAGGGCTGCACTGTGACTATGACCGGATACTTTACCCACCGCGATTGCTGGAAACATGAAATGGGCGCGGGGCACCCCGAATGTCCGGAGCGGCTGGATGCCATTGAAGACCGCATCCTCATCTCCGGGCTGGATGTTGCCCTGGACCGGCGCGAAGCCCCGCTGGCACCCCTGACCGATATCGAACTGGCGCATGGCCGCATGCACGTCGCTTCCATCAGGGGATTGAGCGATGTTCTGCGGGAAGAGATTGAAGCCGGTGGCCCGACCCATGCCCAGGTCGACCCGGACACCTCGCTCAACGTCGACACCTGGGACGCGGCCCTGCGTGCCGCAGGCGCCGCGCTGGCTGCCACCGATGCCGTGATCGCCGGTGAGTTGCAGAACGCTTTTTGCGCTGTCCGTCCGCCGGGTCATCATGCCTGCCGCGACAAGGCGATGGGCTTCTGCTTTTTCAACAATGTCGCGATTGCCGCCAAGTACGCCCTGGAGCGCCACGGCTTGAAGCGGGTGGCGATCGTAGACTTTGACGTACACCACGGCAACGGCACGGAAGACATCGTGGGCGGCGATCAGCGCATCCTCATGGTGAGCTTTTACCAGCATCCGTTCTATCCCCTGGACCACACCCATTCCAATGCCAGCAACCTGGTCAATCTGCCGGTGCCGGCCTACACCAAGGGCATGGATGTGAGGGACCTCATCGAGAGCATCTGGATCCCGCGTCTGGAGGCTTTCCGCCCTGAAATGATCTTCATCAGCGCCGGCTTTGACGCGCACCGCGAAGACGACATGGGTCAGATGGGCTTGGTGGAGCAGGATTACGCCTGGATCACCCATCGCATCATGGACGTCGCCCGGCGTCACGCCAAGGGGCGCATCGTGTCCTGTCTGGAAGGCGGTTATTCCCTGAGTGCGCTGGGACGCAGTGTGGAGGCGCATATCCGGGTACTGGCCGATGTCTGAGACCCGCGTCCCTGACCTTGATGCCTGGATAGCGTCCCTGACCCAACCCGCCGCCCTGATCGAACTGGGGGCCCTGGCCTCATGCGCCGTGATCGCCTGGGCTGTCGCCGCGCTGGTCTGCCGGACCGTGGGTTCGCGCAGTTCCGCCTCCATCATGTTTGGCAAACGCATTGTGGACGGGGTGTTGTTTCCCCTGCTGCTGGTGTGCCTGGCCTATTTGGCGCGCGCCCTGTTGGTGAGCTGGGTCCCACTGGCAGTTTTCAAGATTGCCATGCCGGTTCTGATTTCCCTGCTGGTCATCCGCCTGGGGGTCAAGGTGCTGCAGGCAGCGTTCATGGACAGGCCGCTGGTGCGTGTTCTGGAGCGAACCATTTCCTGGGTCGCGTGGCTGGCCATGGTGTTGTGGGTCAGCGGGTTGCTGCCGGTGGTTCTGGAGGAGTTGGACCAGATTGTCTGGAAGGTGGGCGGCTCCAAAATGTCGGTGCGCACGATGATCGAGGGCGCCCTGACCGCGGGCGCCATGCTGATCGTCACCCTGTGGATTTCGTCGGCCATTGAGACGCGTCTGCTGCGCTCAGCCACCGGGGGTGAATTGTCCTTGCGCAAAGCGGCGAGCAACGCTACGCGAGCCTTGCTGATGTTCGTCGGCCTGATGCTGGCCGTATCGGCAGTCGGCATTGACTTGACTGCCTTCTCTGTTCTTGGCGGCGCGATCGGGGTTGGGGTCGGTTTTGGCTTGCAGAAGCTGGCGGCCAACTATGTCAGTGGATTCGTCATTCTGGCCGAACGCAGCATGCGCATCGGTGACAACGTGAGGGTGGACAATTTTGAGGGCATCGTCACGCAGATCAATGCCCGTTACACACTGATCCGCTCGCTGGCTGGCCGTGAGTCGATTGTCCCCAATGAGTTGCTGATCACGACCCGCGTGGAAAATCTGTCGCTGGCGGATTCGCGCGTGTGGCTGTTTTCCGTGGTCTCGGTTGGCTACGAAAGCGACGTGGACCTGGTGATGAGCCTGTTGACGCAGGCCGCACTGAATCAGGCGCGTGTGCTGCGGGACCCGGGTCCTTCCGTCAACCTCGTCGCCTTTGGTGTCGACGGGCTGGAGTTCAAAGTGGGTTTCTGGATTGCCGATCCCGAGAATGGCAGCGACAACTTGAGATCGTTGATCAATCTGGACATTCTCAAGTCTTTGCGTGAGAACCATATCGAGATTCCGTATCCGCAGCGCGTCGTTCACACCCGTGCGGCGTGAGGAAGCCGGTTTTCATGCAGGTATAATTTGAAAAAAGCACGGTCGTACTATTTTGTGTCCTGATGGCTGACTGTCGTGAGGATGACGAGGCTGACAGGTAACACAGCATAGAATCTCCGGGTTGACGTGCACGTCAATTCAAGTTGACGTGCACGTAAAGAAAATCGCCGAATTCGTAACTATCTGGAGTCATAGCAATGAAAGTCCTGGTCGCAGTCAAGCGCGTGGTGGACTACAACGTGAAGGTCCGCGTCAAGTCGGACAACACCGGTGTAGATATCGCCAACGTCAAAATGAGCATGAACCCTTTTGACGAGATCGCCATTGAAGAAGCCGTGCGCCTGAAGGAAAAAGGCGTGGTGACCGAGGTCATCGCCGTCTCCTGCGGCGTCACGCAATGCCAGGAAACCTTGCGCACCGCCATGGCCATTGGTGCCGACCGCGCCATTCTGGTTGAAACCACCGAAGAACTGCAGCCACTGGCGGTGGCCAAGCTGCTCAAGGCACTGGTCGACAAGGAACAGCCCGGCCTGGTGATCCTGGGCAAGCAGGCCATTGACGACGACTGCAACCAGACTGGCCAGATGCTGGCCGCCCTGGCCGACCTGCCGCAAGCCACCTTCGCCAGCAAGGTCGAAGTGGTGGACGGCAAAGCTTCCGTCACGCGTGAAGTCGACGGCGGCCTGGAGACCCTCTCCATCAGCCTGCCCGCCGTGATCACCACCGATTTGCGCCTGAACGAGCCGCGTTATGTGACGCTGCCCAACATCATGAAGGCCAAGAAAAAGCAGCTCGACATCTTCAAGCCCGAAGACCTCGGTGTTGACGTGTCACCCCGCATCAAGACCCTCAAGGTCATGGAGCCGCCCAAGCGCAGCGCCGGCATCAAGGTGCCAGACGTTGCCACCCTGGTGGCCAAACTCAAGAACGAAGCCAAGGTCATCTGAGGAGCACCACCATGACATCACTAGTTATTGCTGAACACGACAACGCGTCCATCAAGGGCGCCACCCTCAACACCGTGACCGCCGCCCTGCAGTGCGGCGGCGAGGTCCATGTGCTGGTGGCCGGTGCCAATGCCGGTGCGGCGGCGGCCGCTGCCGCGCAAATTGCCGGCGTGGCCAAGGTGCTGCACATCGACCACGACGGCCTGGCCCATGGCCTGGCCGAGAACATGGCGGCGCAGATTCTTGGCGTGGCCTCGAACTACAGCCACATCCTGTTTCCCGCCACCGCCTCGGGCAAGAACATTGCCCCCCGCGTCGCTGCCAAGCTCGATGTCGGCCAGATCTCTGACGTCACCAAAGTCGACAGTCCCGACACCTTCGAGCGCCCGATCTATGCCGGCAACGCCATTGCCACGGTGCAAAGCACCGACGCCATCAAGGTCATCACGGTGCGCACCACCGGCTTTGACGCCGCGCCCGCCAGCGGTGGCTCGGCCGCCGTGGAAAGCGTGGCCGCTTTGGCAGCCAGCGCCCAAGTCACCTTCATGGGCAGCGAGATCGCCAAGAACGATCGCCCCGAGTTGACCGCCGCCAAGATCATCGTCAGCGGTGGCCGTGCCCTGGGTTCCAGCGAGAAGTTCATGGAAGTCATAACGCCGCTGGCCGACAAGCTCGGTGCCGCCATGGGCGCATCGCGGGCGGCGGTGGACGCCGGCTATGCGCCCAACGACTGGCAAGTGGGCCAGACCGGCAAGATCGTCGCGCCGCAGTTGTATGTGGCGGTGGGCATCAGCGGTGCCATCCAGCATCTGGCCGGCATGAAGGACTCCAAGGTCATCGTGGCGATCAACAAGGATCCGGAAGCGCCGATCTTCTCGGTGGCCGACTATGGGCTGGAAGCGGATTTGTTCGTGGCGGTGCCCGAACTGATTGCTGCGCTGTAAGCCAACAAGAAAAAGGGCATCGCTTGCGATGCCCTTTTTTTTCGCGCCAATGCCTGAACCAGTGCCGTTGCGCACTTTTGTTTTCCCTTTTGGAGACTCGACATGAGTTACGTTGCCCCCCTCAAAGACATGCTGTTCAACATCAAGCATCTGGCCTACATTGACAGAATAGCGCAGTTGCCAGGCTTTGAAGATGCCGGTTTCGAGACCGCGCAAGCGGTGCTGGAAGAAGCGGCCAAGTTCAATGAGGGCGTGTTGAGCCCGCTGAACTGGGAGGGCGACAAGAATCCGTCGAGCTGGAAGGATGGCGTGGTCACGGCAACGCCCGGCTTCAAGGAAGCTTTCGAACAGTTTGCCCAAGGCGGCTGGCAAGGCCTGCAGCACCCGGTGGATTTTGGCGGCCAGGGTTTGCCCAAGACCATCGGCGCGGCGTGCGGTGAAATGCAGAACTCGGCCAACATGAGTTTTGCCCTGTGCCCGCTGCTGACCGACGGCGCCATTGAGGCGTTGTTGACTGCGGGTTCCGACGAGCTCAAGGCGACTTATCTTGAGAACCTGGTGAGCGGCAAATGGACTGGCACCATGAACCTGACCGAGCCCCAGGCCGGCAGTGACCTGGCCGCCGTGCGCAGCCGTGCCGAGCCGCAGGCTGACGGCAGCTACAAGGTGTTCGGCACCAAGATCTTCATCACCTGGGGTGAGCACGACATGGCCGAGAACCTCGTCCATCTGGTGCTGGCCCGCGTTACCGGCGCACCGGAAGGCGTCAAGGGCATCAGCCTGTTTGTGGTACCCAAATTCATGGTGAACAAGGACGGCTCACTCGGTGCGCGCAACGACGTGCATTGCGTCAGCATCGAGCACAAGATGGGCATCAAGGCCAGCCCGACCGCGGTGCTGCAATATGGCGACCACGGCGGCGCCATCGGTTACCTCGTGGGCGAGGAAAACCGCGGCCTGGAGTATATGTTCATCATGATGAACGCCGCCCGCTTTGGCGTCGGTGTGCAGGGCATTGCCATTGCCGAGCGCGCTTATCAAAAGGCGGTGACTTTTGCCAAGGACCGGGTGCAAAGCCGTCCCGTCGATGGCTCGCTGCCCACCAGCGGCCCCATCATCCATCACCCGGATGTGAAGCGCATGTTGATGACCATGCGGGCCTACACCGAGGGATGCCGCGCCATGGCCACTGTAGGTGCCGCGGCCTTTGACGCCGCGCACAATCACCCGGATGCCGAGACGCGCAAGCAGAACCAGGCTTTCTATGAATTCATGGTGCCGCTGATCAAGGGCTACAGCACCGAGATGAGCCTGGAGGTCACCTCGCTGGGCGTGCAGGTGCACGGCGGCATGGGCTTCATCGAAGAAACCGGCGCGGCCCAGTATTACCGCGACGCCAAAATTCTCACCATCTACGAAGGCACCACTGCCATCCAGGCCAATGACCTGGTGGGACGCAAGACGGCGCGTGACGGCGGCCAGACGGCCAGGGCCCTGGCCGCGCAGATTGAGGCAACCGAAGGCTTGTTGCTCAAGAGCGGCAGCGCCGACGCACTGGCTGTGGCGAAGCGCCTGAAGGTGGCCCGCGAGGCCTTCGTCGATGTCGTGAACTTTGTGGCGGGCGGGCTTGCCAAGGCCCCTGAAGGTGCCGCAAAGGCCAGCCCCAACGCCGTCTTTGCCGGCAGCGTGCCTTACCTCATGCTGGCCGGGAATCTGATGGCTGGCTGGCAGTTGGCCCGCGCGCTCCTGGTGGCGCAAGACGAGCTCGCGCAAGGCGTGGATGCCCCCTTCATGAAGGCCAAGATCATCACGGCACGCTTCTATGCGGACCACCTGTTGACCAAGGCCCCGGGCGTGCGGGACGCCATCATCGAAGGCGCTGACAGCGTGACCGCGCTGGCGCTGGATGCGTTCTGACCGCTTTCCAGCTCGCTATTAATTTGATAGCTGCTGTCGCCCGATTGACAAGGGCTAGAGGCCTATTTGTCCAATAATATTTGGATTCTTACGGAGATTTCATGTCCAAGCTGCCCGCACCCCTGAACCATCTGCCTTTCCCTGTGATCGGCTCCCCGCTGTTCATCATCAGCAACCCCAAGCTGGTCATTGCCCAGTGCATTGCCGGCGTGGTGGGCTCCATGCCCGCGCTCAACGCCCGCCCGGCAGAGCAGCTCGAAGAGTGGCTGATCGAAATCACCGGGGCGCTGGCCGCCTACAACAAGGCCAACCCTGACAAACCCGCCGCGCCCTTTGCCATCAACCAGATCGTGCACAAGAGCAATGACCGGCTGGAGCACGACATGGCGATGTGCGTCAAGTACAAGGTGCCCATCATCATCACCAGCCTGGGCGCGCGTGAAGACATCAACGCCGCTGCCCACTCGTATGGCGGTGTGGTGCTGCATGACGTCATCAACAACAAACACGCCCGCAAGGCGATCGAGAAGGGCGCTGACGGCCTCATCGCCGTGGCTGCGGGCGCTGGGGGCCATGCCGGCGTGAAGAGCCCGTTTGCGCTGATCCAGGAAATCCGCCAGTGGTTTGACGGTCCGGTGGCACTCAGCGGTGCCATCTCCACCGGCGACGCCGTGCTGGCCGCGCAGGCCATGGGCGCTGACTTTGCCTACATCGGCTCGGCTTTCATCGCCACCGAAGAAGCGCGGGCAGCAGAGGACTACAAACAGGCGATTGTCGACAGCAGTTCGGACGATATCGTCTACAGCAACCTCTTTACCGGGGTGCACGGCAACTACCTGGCGCCCAGCATCCGCAACGCCGGCATGGACCCCGACAACCTGCCGGTCAGCGACCCCAGCAAGATGAACTTTGGTGGCGACAAGTCCAAAGCCTGGAAAGACATCTGGGGTTGCGGCCAGGGCATTGGCGCCGTCAACAAGGTTCAGAGCGCCGCTGATTTTGTGGCCCAGCTCAAGCGCGAGTACGCCCAGGCGCGGGAACGCTTGCTGGCGATGAATTACGCCTGATTTGGCTGTAGCCCCCGCAGAATATGCGGGTGTAGCTACTTAAATCATAGCAACTGGCGGTTCGGGAAAGAGCACAGGCGGCTGCCCCGGCTCCCACGGCCCATACTTCGTCATCACCTGCTGGTAGATAGGCGAGTTCTCAAATGTGCCAAGCCAGGATGCCAATGCGGACCACGGCTGGCTGGCAAACCAGGCCGGGTCGGTGTGCGCAAACTGGCGCACGAAGGGGACGATCGCCACGTCCGCCAGGCTCTCTGGCTCACCTAGCAAATGACGATGCGCAGTCAGCCGCGTGTTGAGGTCGCCCAAGTACACAGCGCCTTGGGTTCGATGCGCAGCGGCTTCGGCCACGCCGTGCCGGTTGGGGTACTTGTAGCGGTCCAGATGAAACTTGAATTCGCCGTCGCAGCGCGCCACCAGTTGACGTGCATCCATCAACGCATCACTGTTCGCAGGCAGCCAGTGCAGGGGATCGTTGCGGCGCAAGGCCCACAACATGATGTCCAGGCTTTGGTCCACCACCTGCCCATCGGGCAGCACCAATACCGGCACCGTCCCTTTGGCTGATGCCTCCAGCAGGGCCGCTGGCTTGCGGGCCAGCACCACTTCACGCAACTCGCAGACCTGGCCGCTGGCGAGCAAGGCCAGGCGCGCCCGCATCGCGTAGGGGCAACGGCGAAAGGAATAGAGGACCGGGTAGGGCGCTGGCGTCATGCTGGTTGTGCTATGGCGCGGCAGGCCGTGGCAGCCGCACGCCAATAGGGGCCTGGTCGCCCCGCGCCTTGGCCAGTTCCCACTGGCGCTGGCGTTCGCGGGCGCTATTTTTCTGAGTTTCGCTGGTGGTGGCGTGGCATTTGGGGCAGCTCACGCCGGCCTCAAACAGGGGAGACGCCAGGTCGGCATCATCCAGCGGTTGCCGACAGGCCCGGCACAGGCCGTGATGCCCCGGCACCAGGCCGTGGCCCACGGACACCCGTTCGTCAAACACAAAACACTGGCCCTGCCACAGGCTCTGCGCCTCGGGCACTGTTTCCAGGTATTTCAGGATGCCGCCCTCCAGGTGGTAGACCTCGTCAAAACCCTGTGCACGCAACAGCGCTGTGGATTTTTCGCAGCGGATGCCACCGGTGCAAAACATCGCGACCTTCGGTTTCTTGCCGGAGGCCGGATTCAGGGCAGGCGCTTGCGCCACCCACTCGGGCAGTTTGGCAAAGCTCTTGATATCCGGGTCAAGCGCCCCGGCGAAGGTACCGATGCCCACCTCGTAGTCGTTACGGGTGTCCACCACCACCACTTCGGGGTCGCTGATCAGCGCGTTCCAGTCTTCCGGTTTGACATAGGTGCCCGCCATGCGGGTCGGGCTGATGCCGGGCACGCCCATGGTGACGATCTCGCGCTTGAGTCGCACTTTCATCCGGTAGAACGGTGATTTGGTTGACCAGGCTTCCTTGTGCTGCAGATCCGCCAGGCGCGGGTCACGCCGCAGATACGCCAGCACGGCATGCACGCCTGCCGCCGGCCCGGCAATGGTGCTGTTGATGCCCTCGGTGGCCAGCAGGATGATGCCTTTGACATCGTTGGCTTCGCAGCAGGCGAGCAGCGGCGCTTTGAGTTCAGCGAAGTCGGGCAGTTCGACGAATTTGTAGAAGGCGGCGGTCAGAAAGTCAGTCATGCCCCCATTTTCGCTTCAGTTGGAAGAGACACCCTTGTGCCGCGGCATCAAACGACCGCACCAAACAGCTTGCCGACAGCCGCCGTGATGGCCATCGCGAGCGCCCCCCAGAAGGTGACCCGCCATGCGCCAACCAGAACGCCTGCGCCGCCGACCCGTGCGGCGACGGCGCCCAACAAGGCCAGGAACACCAGCGACGTGCCGGACACCCAGGCAATCAGACTCGTTTCGGGCGCCAACGCCGTTACTGCCAGCGGCAGCGCGGCACCGACCGCAAAGCTGGCCGCCGACGCCAATGCGGCCTGAATTGGCCGGGCGCTAAGGGTCTCGGAGATGCCGAGTTCATCGCGCGCGTGGGCGCCGAGGGCATCGTGTTGCATCAGTTGCTCAGCCACCTGCTGCGCCAGGCCGGACTCAAGCCCACGTGCGACATAGATGGCCGCCAACTCGCGGCGTTCCGCGGCGGGATCCGCCTCCAGCTCGGCGCGCTCGCGTGACAGGTCGGCGGTCTCGGTATCTGACTGCGAATGCACTGAGACATATTCACCCGCCGCCATCGACATGGCGCCGGCCACGAGCCCTGCGATACCGGTCACCAGAATGTCGGCGTGGCTGGCACTGGCAGCCGCGACGCCGACCACCAGACTGGCAGTCGAAACAATGCCGTCGTTGGCGCCGAGTACGGCAGCGCGCAGCCACCCAATGCGATCCGTTCGGTGGCGTTCAGTGTGGCGGCGAAATGTTTTCATGGTGGAATGCGGTTGTGGGCCAGGGAGAGTTGAAGACTGCCAGCGATTGTCGCCTTGGGGCCAGCATGACCTGGTACTCCGGCGCCTGTACCGCGGACGAGCACTGCGCCGAATCGCAGTGCGTCGACAAGATTGGCCTCGGCGACTGTCTCGAAGGCGGCAGCGTTCACAGCGCGCACACCAGTGCGGGCCTGCGGTTGTTCGCCTCGAATGATCACGCAAGTACCCCAGACGCACAACGCCTGGCGTCAGGGGCGAGCCATGGCAGCTTCATGCTTGTGCTTCAAGATGAAGCTTCAACCTTCGGAGATCAGTGCGCACCTGCTTAAGGAATACGAACTTGAGAATTGGCTCAAGCAGGCGAAGGAAGCCGACAGGACGAAGCGTCAAGGAGTATGTGAATACCGTGCCAGTGCCGCTGGCAACAAACTCGCGAGTTCCATCGCATGGAACCGGGCCTGACAGACTGCGAAAAGCCGTGCGAAAGGACGAGTATTCCGTGACCTCTGCCACTGTGACGGCCGTGCGTCCCATGCTGCGCATGGTTTCTCGTGTGCGGGTGCCGATGCCGGGAGGGCCGCTTGATTCGTACGACATGGCCAGAACGCCTTTGCGCCACAAAGGGTCGTTCGCATAGTCTCCCGCGAATGCAAAGACAGCTTCCGGCGGGCGCCCAATTTTTTCTGAGATTGAAACAGTGAACATCGTATCTTCAGAGGCTTGATGTGATGGATGCCGCAGGCGTTGCCTGCCGCAAAGAGCGGGTGCTGCGGCGTTACGTGATTGCTGAGTATCGCGCGTAGATCTGCTCGCGGCAGCGGGGATCGACATTGACGCGGTCGAGATCGCCCCTCACATGCGATAACGCCAATAGCCGGGGGTCCATGACCTTGAACCACAGGGGCGGCACGTAGGCAAGGGGAAACATGCCAAAGTAGCCGCTCGGCAGTTGCGGCAACTGCTCGAAGTGACGCAATGACTGGTAGCGGCGCGACGGATAGGCGTGATGGTCTGAATGCCGTTGCAGATGGAAGGTTGCCAGATTGGTGACCAGGTGGTTGGTGTTCCACGAATGGTGCGGTTTGGGGGTTTCATACTTGCCGTTTGCCAGGCGGTCGCGCAGCAGTCCATAGTGTTCGACGTAGTTGGCCGACGTCAGTTGCCACCAGGCAACCACGTTGTGCACGGCCAGGAATGGCAGCATGACCCATCCGAATGCGAAGATCAGGCCCAGTTGCAGCACCGCCGTGACGGCGTAAGACTGGAGCATGGTGTTGTGCACGCTCCATACGGATTTGTGCTCCTTGGCGAGGCGCTCCTTCTCCAGTTGCCAGGCGCGGCGGATGCCGCCGGGCAACTCCCGAAGGGCGAAGCGATAGATGCTCTCGCCCATGCGCGAGCTGGCGTGATCTTCAGGTGTGGAGACCCAGCGATGGTGGCCGCGCCCGTGCTCAACCGTGAAATGGCCGTAGGCTGGCACCGCCAGAACCAGGCGCGCCAGCCATTGCTCGATCCGGTTGTGCTTGTGCCCGAGTTCATGGCCGGTGTTGATGCCCAGGCCCGAATCCGTACCCGCCACATAGGCGAAAATGAGGATCGCCCACCATGACAGTGAATGGGTGCCGACCCACCATGCGCAACCGATCAGCGCGACAAAGTGAAGTGGCACGGTGGCCCAGGTCAACCACCTGTAATAGCGGTCTTCCTCCAGTTGCGGCACAACGGCCTCAGGCGGATTGTTCTGGTCTTCGCCGATCAGGTAGTCCAGCAACGGCATGAGGCCGTAGCTGATGACGAGTGGCAGGCCCAGCGCGATTTGGAGGCCGCTGGCTGCATGCGCCGCTATCCCGACAAAGGGGAGCAGCGGAAAGACAACTGACAGCAGCCACCACCACCGCTTTCGGTCGCGGTATTCGGTGCGCCCAAGGTGTGGATCGACTGCGGCATAAAGCTTCGTCATGTTCGTTCTCCTGCTGGATTGTCGGCATTATTGATCAACTGCGCGCAAAATTGGCGTTGTGTCAATGCTGCAGCCGGGTCAGCACCGCCTGGCTGGTGAGTTCACGCAATGCATCGGCCGCAATCCAGCGCGCAGACCGCGAGCCCTGCTGCTGAATGCGCTTTGCGGCGGCAATGGCCGCCGTGTTGAGTGTTGGGCTGCGCTTGCCGATATTGCGCAGCGCCCAGTTCACGGCCTTCCTGACATAGTTGCGTTCGTCCCCGGCCGCTGCTTCGATCAGGGACAGGGCCGCCGTAAAGCGTTCGTCGCTGGCCTCTTTGTCATGCACGGCCAGGGTGGCCAGCAGCGAAAATGCCGCGCGGCGCACAAATTCGCCGGGGTGCGTGGCCCATTCCGGCACCTTGCGCCAGGCCAGCGGAGAGCTCAGGAAGGCGCTGCCGCAGACCTGGTCGCAAACGTCCCAGGACCGAAAACCCTCGGCCCAGGCATCCATCTGCCGCGATGTCAATCTGGCGGGCTCGGCCACCATGCCGGCCACGATTCGGGCATCAGGGATGCCGGTGTCCCACAACGCGAGAGCCAGCGCATGGTCGTGGCCCAGGGTTTTGGCGATGCGGCGCATCGCCGGCATGGACAAGCCCAGGCGCTGCTCAATGGCAATGCCAAATCGCGCCATACCAGCCAGTTCGGCAGGGCGGGCACCTCGTTGCAGCAGAGCGAGCGCGTCGCTCAGGCGGGTCATGGTCGCATCGCGTGGAGAACGCATAATTACCCTAAGGGATGACCAGAAAAAAGCAGGATGATGAACCCAGGAATGACGTATATCAAGACGGACAGTGGCCGGGCTGAGGTTGCCGGACGCAGTCGTGCCCTGAGTGCAGTGCAGCGGCGTGTTCTGATCGTGGTCGATGGCAAGAAGTCGGTCAACGATCTGGGGGCTTTTGTGCGGGTCGGCGAATTGGAGGTGGCACTGGAGCACCTTCTGCGTGAAGGACTGATCGAGTCGACGGATTTCGTCGCGCCCCTGCAGTTGCCCGCAGCGCCCGGTTTCGCCGCAGCGCCAGTCGATGCGACTGAGCCGCGCCGGGCGGCAACCTGCCCGCAGGAATTCGAAAAGGTGCGGGACGAAGCGTCACGCTTCGTGTCGGATCGACTGGGTGCCGCAGGCCTGCCCATTTGCGAGGCCATTGACCGCTGTAGCAGCCCCGCCGAACTGCGCAAACTGCTGCGCGGCGTGGAGATTTTTATCGGCCAACGACTGAGCGCGGAGACCACGCAGGCCTTCGCGCGCCATTTCGGCTCATTGCTGCTGTAAAGGCCCGCTCTTGCTCAGCGCACTTGCAGTCGATTGATGTACTCAACAAGTGCGAGGACGCGCGAGCGCACATAGGCCTCAGGGTTGTACGGTACATCGAAGTAGTACTCTGCCGCCTGGATGCGGTAGTCGTTCCCCCATATGGGCATGTCGCGCGTCCCATGACTGGCGATGTTGGCCCCCTCAATGGATTCGTACACGCGGTTCATCGGAAACACTCCGCCATTGCTCTTGGCCAAGGTCGTCAGATCCGGCGGGCTGCGTCGCAACATTTCCAGATAGGGGCCGTTTCCTTTGCCGGAGGTGCCATGACAGACGGCGCAACTTGAGTCGAACTCCCGTTTGCCGAGGTCAACCTTGGTCGTCTGCGCAAAGGCTACGCCACTGAGCAGCGTGAGCGCGATCAAGGACGCCGGTATCTTCGCGGAATATGAATACTTCATCTTCTCTCTCCTGGTTATTGAACTGCACAATGACAGGTGCCATGCGGCGGGTGCTCGCAACGCATGGAAACTGTAAGCGGATCAACAGAATGAAGATTGACTATTCGCAACGAAACGGCGGCTTCGACTAGTCGCCCGGGGGCCAGTCGGTGAATGGAAATGGGGGGTCTTCGGTGGCGAAGCTGACGAAGTTGGCAATCTGGCCCTGGTAGCGCCCCAGACTGCGGCCAAATGCCATCAGGCGCGAATTGGGCGCGTCGCTGAGCAGCGCCAGCACAAACTGGATGATGGCCACGCAAGCCAGCAGTGTGCTGGCCAACTGGTAGGCCAGGGCCATCAGGATCATCAGGAGACCCCGCATCCAGATGTTGCGAGTGGGTGCGGAAGAGATGGGTTGCTCATTCATGGTCATTCCCCTCAAAAAAGAAAGTTCATGGCGCTGAGGAAAACAGCCCGGAGGTGATCTCATACGAACGCAGCCGCTGCGCATGGTCATATATTTGCGAGGTGATCATGAGTTCATCGGCGCCGGTGCGCTCAATGAACGCGTTCAAGCTGGCGCGCACGGTGCGAGGTGCCCCGATGGCAGAGCAGGACAGCACACTGTCCAGCAAGGCGCGCTCTGCAGGACCGACCCGATTGGGGTAATCGGCCACGGGCGGTGGCAGGCGGGCCGGGCGCCCGCTGCGCAGGTTCACAAAGGCCTGCTGCATCGAGGTGGCCCGAAATGCCGCTTCTTCGTCGCTATCGGCCGCGAACACATTGAAGCCCAGCATCACATAGGGCTTCGCCAGCCGCGCCGACGGACGAAAGTTGGCCCGGTACAACGCAATGGCCTGCATCATTTGCTGCGGCGCAAAATGCGACGCAAAGGCGTAGGGCAGACCCAGCATGGCGGCCAGTTCTGCGCCAAACAGGCTGGAGCCCAAAATCCAGATGGGCACGTTCAGGCCCTGGCCCGGCACTGCGCGCACCGGGTTTCTTGATTCCGCGGAGAAGTAATCCATCAGTTCGACGACATCGCGGGGGAATTCATCGGCGTCGGATGCCAGGTTGCGGCGCAGGGCGCGTGCGGTGATCTGGTCCGAGCCGGGCGCCCGGCCCAGTCCGAGGTCAATGCGGTCGGGGTACAGCGATTCCAGCGTGCCAAACTGTTCGGCAATGACCAGCGGCGAATGGTTGGGCAGCATGACGCCGCCTGCGCCGACCCGAATGGTGGACGTGCCACCGGCCACATATCCCATCAATACCGAGGTCGCGGCGCTGGCGATACCCGGCATGCCGTGATGCTCGGCCAGCCAGTAACGCTGGTAGCCCCAGCGTTCAGCGTGCTGGGCCAGGTCCAGGCTGTTGCGAAAAGACTGCGCAGCATCGCCGCCCTGCACGATGGGGGAGAGGTCGAGAACAGAAAATGGAATCATTGGATCTAGATGGAGTCGTTCAATAGAATCACAAGCACCGATCGCGCAGCACGGTGATCTGCACGATTCGGGTTGACAATGCAGCATTAAAACCCATTCATCCCGGCAACTGTGGCGACGCTCAGACGCATTCCCCGAAGTCATCATTACCATGTGTACGTGGTCGAGTTGTCCGACGAAGTATGGAACGTGGGCCGCTTTCGCAATGCCAACCCCGACTACCAGCTGGGCAAACCCTTTGTCTACGTGGGCATGACGGGTCTTGACCCGGATGTGCGTTTTGACAAACACATGGCAGGCATTCAGAGTAATGTGTTTGTGCGCAAGTGGGGCCTGCGCTTGCTGCCCCCGCTGTATGCCATGTACAACCCCATGCCCTATGAAGGCGCACGCGACATGGAGGTGGAGCTGGGGATTGCGCTACGTGCTGCTGGCTATGGCGTCTGGCAGGCTTGACAAGACCTGGACCCCATCGAGGCCACGAAATTTATGAAACCTGTCTAACGGATCACGAAAATGCCTATTTCCAGCCTGGCTTCTGGCCAGCTTCGCGTCACCATCGATCCTGTATCGCTCGGCTTCTCCGACACCTCCGAGTTGCTGCAACTCCCGCTGCCCTGGATTGGGCAGGAGCGGGCGGAAGCCGCGGCGCGCTTTGGTCTGGGCATGGATCAGCCCGACTACAACCTGTTTGTCCTGGGTGAGGTGGGCAGCGGGCGATCATCGTTGCTGCAGCAGGTCATGCAGGCGGTGGCTGTCAGCAAGGCGGTGCCGCCGGATTTGTGTTACCTGCACAACTTTGACGCACCAGAAAAACCGCGCGCGCTGCGCATGCCACCCGGCCAGGGTCGTTTGCTCCGCCAGCTCATGGTGCAGATGTGCAAGACACTGCAGAAGGAAATTCCCCAGCGTCTGGATGGCCAGGATTTCAAGTCCGACAGCGAGCGCATTGAGAACAGCTACAAGCTCGAAGAAGCCAAGGCCTATGCTGAACTCGCCGCCTTTGCAGAAACCCGCAGTTTTGCCCTGTACCGCGAGAACGGTCATCTGGTATTTACCTTGCTGGGTGAAAAAGGCAATGCACTGACCGAAGCGGAGGCGCGCTCTTTGCCCAAGGAGCGACGTACCCAGGTTGAGCAGGCCGAGCAGGAATTGCGGGAGGAAATCACCCGCTATCTGGACAAGACGAGGCCCATGGAGCGGGTCATGAATGAAGGCATGGCCGCGCTGCGCCGCCAGGTGATCAAGCCGCTGCTGGACCGGGAAATTCAGGAAATCCGGGTCGGCTTGAAGAAGCAGATCAAGGACTCGGTCAAGCTCGGGGCCTACCTGGAGCAGGTCATGCACGACGTGCTGGACAACCTGGAGTTGTTCAGGGTGTCCGATGTCGACGAAGAGCTTCGGCAAGAGGAACTGGCGGATGTCCTGTCCCGCTACCGGGTGAACCTGCTGGTGGACAACGAGGCGCTGGCGGGGGCGCCGGTGATCATCGAGAACAATCCGTCGTTCCGATCGCTGTTTGGCAGCGTTGAGTACCAGCCGGAAGAAGACGTGTTGTTGACGGATTTCTCCCGCATCCGGGCCGGCAGTCTGCTCAAGGCGCATGGCGGCTTTCTGATGCTGCATTTGCGCGACCTGCTGACCGATGAATTGGTGTGGGAAAAGCTGCGGCGCTTCTTGCGCACCGGCAGACTGCAGATCGAAGAGCCGAGTACGGTCATTGCACCGATTGCGTCAGTGTCGCTGGAGCCCGAGGCGGTGGATGTGGAGGTCAAGATTGTCCTGATTGGCTCCACCGAACAGTACTATGAATTGCAGGAGGCCGACCCGGAGTTTGCCCGGCGTTTTCGGGTCAAGGTGGACTTTGCCGAGAGCTTTTCGGCCAATGCCCAAACCTACGGTGCTTCGGCCGTCTTTGTGGCGCATACCTGCAGACGATTGGGACTGCCGCATTTTTCCGTCGCCGCCGTGGTACGCCTGCTGGAGGACTCGCACCGTCAGGTGGATGACCAGACGCGCCAGAGCGCGATTTTTTCACACGCCGAAGGCCTGGTGATGGAGAGCGCTGCCGTGTGCCGCGCCCGCGCCGGCACCCTGGTGGAGGCGGCCGATGTTGAGACCGCATTGCAGGCGCAAACCCGGCGCCATGACTACCCTGACCAGCGCCTGCAGGAATCTGTCACTGACGGTGACCGGCTGATCAGTCTGCATGGCTCGAAAACGGGCCAGATCAACGGCCTGACACAGATCGATCTGGGGGACTACCGCTTTGGTTTTCCGGTGCGGGTGACGGCGCGCACGTATGCCGGCAACGAGGGTTTGCTCAACATCGAGCGTGAGGTGGAGATGTCCGGCCCCATCCACGACAAGGGCGTTCTCATATTGCACAGCTACCTGTCGGCACTGTTCGCCCATATTGCGCCGTTGGCGCTCAATGCCGCCATCGTGTTTGAACAGGAATACATGGGCGTCGAGGGAGATTCGGCGTCGTGCGCCGAGTTCTATGCGGTCCTGTCTTCGCTTTCGGGCTTGCCCCTGAAACAAGGCATCGCAGTAACGGGTGCGGTCAACCAGCATGGTGAAGTGTTGCCGGTAGGCGGGATCAACGAAAAAATAGAAGGCTACTTTCGGATCTGCGAAACGGCCGGGCTCGATGGCACGCAGGGCGTGCTGATTCCCCAGCGCAACCGGCGTTACCTGATGCTGGAAAGCAAGGTCGTGGCTGCCGTCAGCAAAGGTCTATTCCATATCTACACGGCAGAGCACGTGAGCGACGGCATGGAACTGCTCACTGGATGCCCATCGGGCATGGCGGGCGCGGAAGGCGAGTATGCGCCGGACAGCGTGCTGGGCCGAGCCCAAGAAACGCTGCAGGCCTACCGCCGCGCCTGCCAGGTGGCGAGCCACACGAAGGTGCCCCGCAAGCGTCTGCGCTGATTGACACCCATTGACGCCAGTCAGCCGCGCAGGGTCTGGTTGAAGAACGCCAGCGTGCGGTCCCAGGCGAGTTTGGCGCTGGCGGCGTCAAAGCGTGGCGTGGTGTCGTTGTTGAAGCCGTGCTGGGTGCCGGGATATTGATGCGCCGCATAGCGCACCGCTGCTGCCTTGAGCGCGGCTTCATAGGCAGGCCAGGCGGCGTTGATGCGCTCGTCGACGCCGGCAAAGTGGATGAGCAGCGGGGCCTTGACTTTGGCGGCGTCTTCGGCGGCGGGATGGTTGCCATAGAAGGACACGGCGGCGTCGAGGTCAGGCAGGCGCGTGCTCAGCATGTGAGCCACGCCGCCACCGTAGCAAAACCCGACGGCCCCAATTTTGCCGCTGCAGTCTGCCCGGTTTTTCAGGTAGCTGCTCGCCGCCACAAAATCTTCACTGGTTTTCTTCTGGTCGAGTTTGGCAAAGAGTTCGCGTGCCTTGTCTTCGTCGCCGGGATAACCGCCCAGCGGCGTCAGTGCATCGGGCGCGAAGGCCATGAAATTGTCCAGCGCCAGGCGCCGCACGATGTCTTCAATGTGCGGATTGAGGCCGCGATTTTCATGGATCACCAGCACGCCGGGCAATTGGCCGCTCGCATTTGCCGGGCGAGCCAGATAGCCTTTGACCGTGCCTGTGCCGGTGGGCGAAGGGTATTGAACACGCTCGGTCTTGAGTCGCCCATCGTTCGGTGGCACCTGTTGTGCCTGCGCAAATTTCGGACTGAGCGCGCTGAGCAGCATACCGGCTGTCATGCCCGCCACCGCAAATTTCTGGGCGCCTTCCAGAAAGCCGCGGCGGTCAATACTGCCGTGCACATAGGCGTCAAAGAGAATCAGCAGTTCCTGGTCAAAGTCTTGCGCAGTTTTTCGTTTCATGGGGTGCTTCCAAAAAAATGCAGCATAGCGATGCCACGCGAGGCTCGCAATGCCGGCGCACAAGACGGCATGAACAGTGGGGTTAACACGAACCCAAACGAATGCACAATCATCTGATTCTTTGACAAATACTGTCAGCAACAAGCAGGTAAGCATCATGAGTCTTCAAGCAGGCGCTGGACAAAGCGTGTTCATCACCGGTGCCTCGTCCGGCTTGGGCCGCCAGATGGCGATCGAGTTTTCCCGGCGCGGCTACCGGCTGGCGCTCACCGCCCGCCGTCTGGATGCGCTCCAGGAACTGAAGGCCGAACTGGAAAGAAACGGCGGCGGCGAGGTGTTTGTGGCGGACCTCGATGTGACCGACGATGCTTCTGTTACTCGGGTATTTGCCGAGACCCGCGCCCTGATGGGTTCACTGGACATCGTCGTGGCCAACGCGGGCATTGGCCACCATGGCTACATTGGCAAGCTGCCGTTTGCCAAAGTGCGGGAAACCGTCAATACCAATGTGACCGGGTTCATGGCGACGGTGGAGGCTGCCATGTACCATTTTCGTGAGCAGGGTCATGGACACCTGGTTGGCATCAGCTCGGTCGCCGCGTTTCGTGGCATGCCCGCTGGCGGCGTCTATGGGGCCTCCAAGGCGGCGGTCACCACGTACCTGGAGTCCCTTCGGGCGGAGACTCACACAAGCCCGATTCGCATTACGACGCTCTCGCCTGGCTTCATCGACACGCCCCTGAACCGGGGTGCGAAAAGTCGGCCCTTTGTCATTCCGGTGGAGAAGGGCGGCAAATTGCTGGTCGACTTGATCGAAAAAAAGGTCGAACGCGCCACGGTGCCGCGCTGGCCGTGGGCTGTGGTGGCGCGCCTCATGGCCATTGTGCCAACCGGCGTGATTGCGAAACTTCGATGAGAACCAGCGCGTATGTCTAGGCGGACTCTGATTGTTGGCGGCGGAATTGGCGGCCTGGCGGCGGCGCTGGCCTGCGCTCGGGCGGGGGCTCAGGTCGAGCTGTTTGAACGCGCCCGCGAATTCACGGAGGTCGGGGCGGGTATTCAGCTCGGCCCCAATGTGGTGAAGATTTTGCATGGCTGGGGCTTGAAGGATGGGCTGGCAGGCGTGGCGGCATTTCCGGACCGCTTGCAGGTGCGCAGTGCCCTGTCCGGTGCCGAGTTGGGTGTCTTGCGTCTCGGCGCGGTGGCAATGGCGCGATATGGGTCACCGTATGCGACGATTCACCGTGCCGATCTGCATGGCTTGCTGCTCGCGGCCTTGAAGCCGCAGGCCGCCGTGCAGTTGAACCTGGCCAGTCCGGTAGACCGTTTCATGCAGCAGGCCGAAGGTGTGACGCTTCATGCGGCCGATGGCCGCGAGGTCAAGGGTGACGTCCTGGTGGGCGCGGACGGCCTGTGGAGCCGGGTGCGCGATCAGTTGCTGAACGACGGCGCACCCCGGACCACGGGGCATCTGGCCTACCGGGCCCTGGTACCGCAGAGCAGTCTGCCCGAACGATTGCGGTCGCAGCAAGTGACCGCCTGGCTCGGGCCCCGGATGCACGTCGTGCAGTACCCGGTACGCGGTGGCGAGTGGCTCAATGTGGTGGCGATCGTGCATGGCCAGATGCATGGCGATGTCGAGAACTGGGACCACAGCGCCAACCCGGCCCGCTTGAGAAGCGCCATGGCGGCGACCTGCGCGCCCCTGATCGATCTGATTGACGCCATTGACCACTGGCGTTTGTGGGCACTGAGCATCCGCCCGCCGATGCGCGCCGCCAATGAGCAGGCGCACGGCCGGGTCGCGCTGCTGGGCGACGCGGCGCACCCCATGCTGCCCTATCTGGCACAGGGTGCCGGTATGGCGATCGAAGATGCCGATGAACTGGGACGCGCCCTGGCGACCGAAAGCCTGGACGTGCCTGCCGCATTGCGCCTGTATGCCGGGCGCCGCTGGCAACGCAATGCGAGGGTGCAGGCCGGGGCCATTCGCAATGGCCAGATCTTTCATGCCGGCGGGGTCGTGCGCTGGGGGCGCGATGCAGCAATGAAACTGCTGGGCGAGCGCTTGCTGGACATGCCCTGGCTCTATCGCGGTGTGTGACGCCGCCTTGTCTTACATCCCTTTTTGGCGGTCTACCCGGAGGAACTGAATGGACCACAACATCTCTTTGATCACGACCATTGCTGCAGGCTTTGGCGTTGCCTTGATCCTCGGCTTCCTTGCGGAGCGGGTCAAGGTGCCGGCGCTGGTCGGCTACCTGGTTGCAGGCATTCTCATTGGTCCCGCGACGCCTGGTTTCGTGGCTGACGTGCATATTGCCTCGCAGTTGTCGGAGATCGGCGTCATGCTGTTGATGTTCGGTGTCGGCCTCCATTTCTCGCTCAAGGACTTGCTGGCAGTCAAGCGCATTGCCGTTCCCGGTGCTGTCGTGCAAATGGGGCTGGCGACGGCTCTGGGCATGGCGCTGGCCTGGTGGTGGGGATGGGGTTTGGGGGGTGGGCTGATTTTCGGGCTGTCGCTGTCCTGCGCGAGTACCGTGGTGCTGCTCAAGGCGCTCGAAGCCCGGGGCGTGCTCGATTCCATGAACGGGCGGATCGCCGTTGGCTGGCTGGTGGTTGAAGATCTGGCGACCGTACTGGTTCTGGTGCTGCTGCCTCCGCTCGCAGGGGTGCTTGGCGGCTCCACAGGACTGGTTGCAGACGCCAGACCGCTCTGGATCACGATCGGACAAACGCTGTTGCAGGTTTCGGCCTTCATCGCCCTGATGCTCATTGTCGGGCGCCGCCTGTTGCCCTGGATGTTGTGGCAGGTGGCGCGCACCGGCTCACGCGAACTGTTCACCCTGGCCGTGATTGCGACAGCGATTGGTATCGCCTACGGTGCATCGGCGCTGTTCAGCGTTTCCTTTGCGCTGGGTGCCTTCTTTGCTGGCACGGTGATGCGCGAATCCGAGTACAGCCACCGTGCCGCGCAAGAGTCCTTGCCGCTGCGCGATGCCTTCTCGGTGCTGTTTTTCGTATCGGTGGGCATGTTGTTCGACCCCGCGATCCTGATCGAACAGCCCCTGCGCGTGCTCGGTGTGATTGCCATCATCATTCTTGGCAAATCACTTGCGGCGGCAATACTGGTCATCGCGTTTCGCTACCCGCTCAATACGGCCTTGACCGTCGCGGCCAGTCTGGCGCAGATCGGGGAGTTCTCCTTCATCCTGGCCGGCCTGGGTCTGTCGCTCGGCTTGCTGCCGGCCGAAGGCATGAGTCTGGTACTGGCCGGCGCGTTGATCTCGATTGCGTTGAATCCCTTCCTGTTTGCCGCCATCGAGCCCTTGCGGCGCTGGGTGCTCAAACACTCGGAACTGGCCCGTCGCCTGGAGCAGCGACAGGACCCCTATGCAGAATTGCTCACGAGCACCGAGCGCAAGTACCTTGAAGGGCAAGTCGTTCTGGTGGGCTATGGCCGGGTGGGGCGACGCATTGCCAAGGCGCTGGATGCCCGTGGCATCCCCTATGTGGTCGCGGAGCAGAACCGCGAGCTGGTCGAGGCCTTGCGCCATGAAGGGCTGGTTGCTGTTTCAGGGAACGCCGCCGATCCGGCGGTGCTGATTCAGGCGCACATTGCTGACGCCGCCATGCTGGTCGTCGCCACGCCCGATACGCTCAACGCCCGGCAAATGGCTGTCACCGCGCGCGCACTCAACCCGGGTATCGAAATCATAGTGCGCACGCACAGTGAGGACGAATCACTGTTGTTGCGCAGCGAGGGAATTGGCATGGTCTTCTATGGCGAGGAAGAGTTGGCCAAAGGCATGACGAGCCATATTCTGGAACGTTTCGCGCCGCCGGCGGCCACGGCACCCGGCCACGCGTGATCCGCGACATGGCAGGGGCAAAGGTATGCTGCCAGAATGTGGTGATCGATGTCCTTCAGGGAGACCACCATGCCCCAAGCTTTTCGCTCGACTCTCAAGACCTTCCACTGCGCCTCTGGCAAGGCGGGCCGGTTCTACTCGCTGCCGGCGCTGGCGCGAAAGTTTCCCAATATCAACCGCCTGCCTGTGTCCCTGCGCATCGTGCTGGAATCGGTGCTGCGCAACTGCGACGGCAAAAAGGTGACGGCAGAGCACGTGGCGCAGGTGGCGGGGTGGCAGGCGCAGGCGCAGCGCACGGCGGAGATTCCGTTTGTGGTGTCGCGCGTGGTGCTGCAGGACTTCACCGGCGTGCCGCTGCTGGCCGATCTGGCCGCGATGCGCAGCACGGCGCAGCGCCTGGGGCTGGACCCGCGGCGCATTGAGCCGCTGGTGCCGGTGGACCTGGTGGTGGACCATTCCATCATGGTGGACCACTATGGCAAGAAGAACTCGCTGGACCTGAACATGAAGCTGGAATTCCAGCGCAACCGCGAGCGCTACGAGTTCATGAAGTGGGGCATGCAGGCCTTTGATACCTTTGGCGTCGTGCCGCCGGGCTTTGGCATCGTGCACCAGGTGAATCTGGAGTACCTGGCGCGCGGGGTGCACAAAACGAAAGACGGCATTTACTACCCCGACACGCTGGTGGGCACCGACAGCCACACCACCATGATCAATGGCATTGGTGTGTTGGGCTGGGGTGTCGGTGGCATCGAGGCCGAGGCGGCCATGCTGGGCCAGCCGGTCTACTTCTTGACGCCCGATGTTGTGGGCTTCGAGCTGAGCGGCCGCCTGCGCGAGGGCGTGACCGCGACCGACCTGGTCCTCACCGTTACCGAGACCCTGCGCCGCCACAAGGTAGTGGGAAAGTTCGTGGAGTTTTTTGGCGAGGGCACGCGCACGCTGGCTCTACCAGACCGGGCGACGATAGCCAATATGGCGCCCGAGTATGGCGCCACCATGGGCTTCTTTCCCGTGGATGAAAAGACCATCGACTACTTCAAAGGCACGGGTCGCACCCGGGGGGAGATCGAGGCTTTCGAGGCCTACTTCAAAGCGCAGGGCCTGTTCGGGGTGCCGCTTGCTGGCGAGATTGATTACTCGCAAGTGGTCAAGCTGGACCTGGGCAACGTGACCCCCAGCCTGGCGGGCCCCAAGCGGCCACAGGACCGTATCGAGCTGGGGCGGGTGGCACAGCAGTTTGCTGATCTGTTCAGCCAGCCCAGCGCCGAGAACGGCTTCAACCAGCCGGCGGCGAAGCTGCTCACGCGCTATCCGTTGGGCGCGGCCGTGTCGATCAGCGAAGCGCCAGCGGCGCCACCGCTGCAACCCGGCGCCGCCCGCGACGTGGCCGAGATGGTGCTCAACCGCCCGACGCTGGAGGCGAGCAAGGCCGCCGCGGATGCGCCAGCACACACCGGACGGGGCATCACCGTCGGCAATGGCGACGTGCTGATCGCAGCCATCACCAGTTGCACCAACACCTCCAACCCCAGCGTGTTGCTGGCGGCGGGCCTGCTGGCCAAGAAGGCGGTGGAGGCGGGACTCAAGGTCAAGCCGCACATCAAGACCTCGCTGGCACCGGGCTCACGCATCGTCACCGAGTACCTGACGCAGACCGGGTTGCTGCCCTACCTGGAAAAGCTCGGCTTTGCCCTCGCAGGCTATGGCTGCACCACCTGCATTGGCAATGCCGGCGACTTGACGCCTGAGCTCAACGATGTGATCAACAAGAACGACCTGGTCTGCGCGGCCGTGCTGTCGGGAAACCGCAACTTCGAGGCGCGCATTCACCCCAACCTGAAAGCCAACTTCCTGGCCAGCCCGCCGCTGGTGGTGGCGTACGCGATTGCGGGCACCGTCATGCGCGACCTGATGACCGAGCCGGTGGGCAAGGGCACCGGGGGCCGGGATGTCTACCTGGGTGACATCTGGCCCAGCAGCGACGAAATCGCTGCGCTGATGAAGTTCGCCATGAACGGCAAGGCGTTCCGCGAGAACTACGCCCGCATCGCCTCCGAGCCGGGGAAACTTTGGGAGAAAATCAGGGGCGTGGCGGGCACCGCCTACACCTGGCCCCAAAGCACCTACATTGCGGAGCCGCCGTTTTTCAATTCGTTTGCTATCAAAACGGAAGCTACTCAGGCAGGTTCCACGGGGGCTGGACGCACAAATAGCTCTGAATCGGTGGTCGGTGCCCGAATCATGGCGCTGTTCGGCGATTCCATCACCACGGACCATATTTCCCCGGCAGGCTCCATCAATGAGAGCTCGCCGGCCGGCCAGTGGCTGATGGCGCATGGCGTGCAGAAGCCCGACTTCAACTCTTATGGCGCGCGGCGCGGCAATCACGAGGTGATGGTGCGCGGCACCTTTGCCAATGTGCGGATCAAGAACCTGATGATTCCACCCCAGGCCGATGGTGCGCGGGAGGAGGGGGGCGTCACGCTCTACCAGGGCGCCGATGCTGCGGGCGAGAAGATGCCCATCTTTGACGCTGCCACCCGCTACATGGCGCATGGCAGACCCACGGTGGTATTCGCGGGTGAGGAATATGGCACCGGGTCCAGCCGCGACTGGGCCGCCAAGGGCACCCAGCTGTTGGGTATCAAGGCCGTGGTGGCGAAGAGCTTTGAGCGCATCCACCGCAGCAACCTGGTGGGCATGGGCGTGCTGCCGCTGCAGTTCCGCTCGGGCGACAGCTGGCAGAGCCTGGGACTGACCGGTAACGAGATCATCGACATCTTCCCCAACCCCGATTTGCGCCCGCAGAGCGACGCGCAGCTGGTGGTCACCCGTGCCGACGGCAGCCGCATCTCCCTGACAGTGCTGCTGCGCATCGACACCCCCATTGAGGTGGACTACTACCGCGCGGGCGGCATTCTGCCGTATGTACTGCGGCAGTTGCTGCAGGGTTGAGGGTTGCGGTCATGAAGACTTTATCCGCGGCTCAACGGAGGCCGGGATGGCCTGCAACGATTGCGCCGGGTATTGCCGCATGAATGATCGGCTGTTTTCTGGTGTCGCGTTGAGCCAGCCGTCATAACGGTCTTCCGGCAGGATGACCACCATCCGCTTCTCATCGGCCGGCTTGTGAAACAGGCGCATCAATGGGTGATCCTGGGCATTGATGGTGAGCATCGTGTAGCTGTGCACCAGATCACCTTGAGGCGACTTCCACTGTGACCACAATCCGGCAATTCCCATGGGCTCGCCGTCAGCGCGCGCGATGCGGGTGGGAACGGCCGTGCCGCTGCGCCAGTCGGGCTCGAAAAAGGTGTTCGCCGGGATGATGCAGTGCTGGGCATGCTTCCAGGCATCCCGAAAACTCGGCTTCGCGGCCACCGTCTCACTGCGGGCGTTGTAGGTGTGCCGGGTGATCCGGGTGTCGAGTGACCAGTGGGGCACCAAGCCGAACAAACCCGGCAAGGCTTCGCGCGGCGGCACGGCTTCATCGCCGACACCGCCATGGCGGTGCCGCCGGATAAAGCTGCCCGCATAGCCCGGCCACATATCGAACTTGCCGAGATCGTCCGGCGGCTCTACGCCAAAGTGGCGGCGATAGCGTTCACGATCCTTGAGAGCTTGGTAATGGCTGCACATGCGCACATCGTAACGGCGCTGTTCTCACCGTGTCAGCAGCCGCAGAAGCTTCTGCCGGCCTAGAGGCGTCCGAGCAGCAGGAACTCCATCAGCGCCTTTTGCACATGCAGCCGGTTTTCAGCCTCGTCCCACACCACCGACTGCGGTCCGTCGATGACGTCGGCTTGCACTTCTTCACCGCGGTGCGCAGGCAGGCAGTGCATGAACAGCGCATCGGGCTTGGCGGCGCCCATCATGTCGGCGTCGACACACCAATCGGCAAACGCCACTTTGCGGGCCTCGTTCTCCGCCTCATAGCCCATGCTGGTCCAGACGTCGGTCGTCACCAGGTCGGCACCGGCACACGCCTGCATCGGGTCACTGAACAGCTGGTAGCTGTCGGCCGAACGAATGCCGGCGATGGACTGGTCCACTTCGTAGCCGCCGGGCGTGCTGACATGCACCTTAAAACCCAGGATCTCGCTGGCCTGCAGCCAGGTGTTGGCCATGTTGTTGCCGTCACCCACCCAGGCGACCGTCTTGCCCTTGATGGAGCCGCGGTGCTCTATATAGGTAAAGATGTCCGCCAGGATCTGGCAGGGGTGGAATTCGTTGGTCAGGCCGTTGATCACGGGCACGCGGGAATGTTCGGCAAAGCGCTCGATCTTGGTCTGCTCATAGGTGCGGATCATGACCAGATCGACCATGCGGCTGATCACCTTGGCACTGTCTTCAATCGGCTCGGCGCGGCCCAGCTGGCTGTCGCCGGTGGTCAGGTGCACGACGCTGCCGCCCAGCTGGTACATGCCCGCCTCAAAGCTCACCCGGGTGCGGGTGGAGGCCTTCTCAAAGATCATGGCCAGGGTCCGATCGGCCAGCGGGTGGTGCTTGTCGTAGGCCTTGAACTTCTTCTTGATGAGCGCCGCACGCTCAAACAGGTAGGCGTAGTCGCTGGCGTTGAGGTCGCTGAATTGCAGGTAGTGCCGAACCGGTACCGCCACGCTTGCCACTGCGGGTGCTGCGCTGCCCCCCGAGGGGGTCTTAGCGTCTTGGGACGGCCCGGTGGCGCTCAACTGTTTGCTCATGGTTGCTCCAAAAGAAGCTGTTTGATGAGCGGACACAGGATGCTGACCACTTCGTCGGCTTCCGTCGTGCTCATGATCAACGGCGGCACCAGGCGGATGACGGTATCGGCTGTGACGCTGATCAGCAAACCATTGTCCGCACATTGCTTGACCAGGGCCGAGCAGGGTTTGGCCAGGTCAACGCCAATCATCAGGCCCAGGCCGCGGATTTCCTTGACAGCGCCTGAGGCCAGTTCTGCCGCCAGGACCTGCTCAAACGCAGCGGTCAGATGCTTGCCCACCCGAGCCGCGTTCTCCATCAAGCCCTCTTCTTCCATGATGCGAATGGTCTCGACCCCGGCCCGCATGGCCAGCGGGTTGCCACCAAACGTGGTGCCATGGTTGCCGGGCTGGAAGATATTGGCAGCCTTGGGACCCGCCACGACCGCGCCAATGGGCACGCCCGAGCCCAGGCCCTTGGCCAGGGGCATGACGTCAGGCACGATGCCGGCCCATTGATGGGCAAACCATTTGCCGGTGCGGCCCATGCCGCACTGCACCTCGTCGATCATCAGCAACCAGTCACGCACGTCGCAGAGCTGGCGCACATCTTTCAGGTAATCCATGTGCATGGGGTTGATGCCGCCTTCACCCTGAATAGCCTCCAGAAATACCGCCACCACATTCGGGTTGCCGTCGGTCGCGGCCAGAAGACTGTCCATGCTGTTGATAGGCACCCGGATGAAGCCTTCCACCAGCGGCCCAAAGCCAGCCTGCACCTTGGGGTTGCCGGTGGCGCTCAGGGTGGCGATGGAACGGCCATGAAAGGCCTTCTCGTAAACCACGATCTCAGGGCGCTCAATGCCCTTGTCGTGGCCAAATTTGCGTGCCAGCTTCAAGGCGGCTTCATTGGCTTCCAGGCCGGTGGAGCAGAAAAAGACATTGGTCATGCCCGACAACTCGACCAGCTTTTTCGCCAGCACCTCCTGATTGGGCACATGGTAGTAATTGGAGCTGTGGATGATTTTTGCGATCTGGTCCTGCAGCGCCGGCACCAGCTTGGGGTGGTTGTGGCCCAGCGTGTTGACCGCAATGCCACCGAGTGCGTCCAGATACGACTTGCCATTGACATCCCACACGCGACAACCCTGGCCATGCGACAGGGCAATCGGCACGCGACCATAGGTGTTCATCACGTGGGGCGAAGAGGCTTCAATGAAAGGTGAAGCAACAGCTTCGGACCCGGGCAGTGCGGCGTTCATGGTTTCAAGCTCCAGAGGTGTCACAAAAACGAAGCGGCCCAACGTGGGTTGGGCCGTTGAAGCGTGATTCTAGGCGCAACGCGCCCCCTGTTTTTTGACAAATTGACATCACTGCGATGTGTTTCCTGTGCCAGATCAAGTCTTCTATAAGACATAAGATAGGGTAGAATTCTTGTGCGCCGCAACATCCCGACGGTGCCCACTGACTGACATCTACCCGATGGTTTCAAACTCTGCCAAAGAAGTCTATATTTTGGGTCTGACCCAAAGCGGGCGAGCCTTTCGCCCCAGCGACTGGGCGGAGCGGCTGGCAGGCGTCATGAGTCAGTTTCGCCCCGGCGGCCCGCAGCCCGGCAGCCATCTGGGCTATTCACCCTGGTGCGTTCCCACTTCCGTCAACGGCGTGCGATGCGTGGTGGTCCATTCCGATTTACGCAACTACGATGTCATGGCCTGGGACTTCTGCATGAACTTCGCCAAAGACAACGAGCTGCAGGTATCCCAGGGCGCGCCGGCGCCCAGCAGCCCTTGAGCAAACGCCTTTGCCGTGACCAACAAAAAAGCCGTCTTACGACGGCTTTTTTGCTTTGCTGACAGCGCACCCGTTACAAACGGCGCATTCTCAATTACTTGGGAATGCGTGCGATTTGCCTGAAATCAGGCGGCTTTTGCGGCCAGGGCTTTCACCTTGGTCGACAGACGGCTCTTGTCGCGAGCGGCCTTGTTCTTGTGGAAGATGCCTTTGTCAGCCACGGTGTCCACCACGGCTTGCATTTTGGCAAACAACTCGGTTGCCTTGGCTTTGTCGCCAGCGACAACCGCTTTTTCCACGTTCTTCACCGCGGTGCGGTATTTGGAACGCAGCGAAGTGTTTGCAGCGTTGATTTTGACGTCCTGGCGGACGCGTTTACGGCCCGACGCCAGGCGCGGGTTCTTTTTCTTGGGTTTGGTAGATGCCATAGTAATAATTCCTAGTGTCTGAGGATGTTGCCAGCAAAGCCTTCGATTCTATCAGGTACTGCTCAAGCGGCGAGGGGGCCCGCAGACGCAAGCCGGTACGCGGCTACACTGCGCGTCGTGAGCCTTTTCAAATCTGCCTCTGTTGTTTCCCTGCTGACCCTGGCGTCACGTATCACCGGACTGGTGCGTGAACTCCTTATTGCGTCCACCTTTGGCGCCAGCGCCTTGACGGACGCCTTCAATGTGGCGTTTCGCATCCCAAATCTGTTTCGCCGTTTTTTTGGCGAAGGCGCCTTCAGCCAGGCCTTCGTGCCGGTGCTGGCCGCCTCCAAGGCCCAGCATGGTGAAGCGGCCACCCAGGTCTTGATAGACCGGGCGGCCACGGTCCTGAGCTGGGCCCTGATGGTGCTCAGCATCATTGGCGTCGCAGCCGCTCCCGCGCTGGTGTGGGCCATGGCCGGTGGCTTGCAGCAGAACCCGCGCGGCTTTGAGGTCGCTGTGCTCATGACGCGCTGGATGTTCCCCTACATCGCCTTCATGTCGCTGGTGGCGCTGGCCGCAGGCGTCCTCAACACCTGGAAGCGTTTTGCGGTGCCCGCCGCCACGCCGGTGTTGCTGAACCTGTGCATGATTGCCGCAGCCTGGCTGGGAGCGCCGTGGTTCCAGACCCTGGGGCTGGAGCCGATTTACGCGCTGGCCGGCGGCGTGCTGTTGGGGGGCGTGCTGCAACTGGGCGTGCAATTGCTGGCCCTGAAAAAGCTCGGACTCACGCCCCACATTGGCCTGCGCTGGAGCGCGTTGCGCATTGCGTGGGCCGACCCGGGCACCAAGAACATCCTGAAATTGATGGGCCCCGCGCTGTTGGGTGTCAGCGTGGCGCACATCTCGATGCTGATCAACACGCAGATTGCCTCGCGTCTGGCGACGGGCAGTGTGAGCTGGATCACCTATGCCGACCGGCTGATGGAATTCCCCACCGCGCTGCTTGGTGTGGCCATGGGTGTGGTCCTGATGCCCCAGCTCGCAGCGGCCCGCGCCGCTGGCGATACGGGGAAGTATTCCGCCATGCTGGACTGGGGTTTGCGGCTGGTGGTGCTGCTGGCCGTGCCGTGTGCGGTGGCGCTGATCGCCTTTGCCAAGCCGCTGGTGGCCGTTCTTTACCACTACGGGGCGATGACCGATTTCGACGTGCAGCAAATCACTTATGCCCTGATGGGCTGGGGTGTGGGGCTGATCGGGATTGTGGCCATCAAGGTGCTGGCGCCGGGCTACTACGCCAACCAGGACACGAAAACACCGGTGCGCATTGCCGTCGTCGTGCTGGTGATCACGCAGCTGCTCAACATCGGACTGGTGCCGGTGTTTGCGCATGCTGCGCTGACCCTGTCGATCGGTATCGGCGCCATGATCAATGCCGTCTGGCTGCTCAGCGGGCTGCTGCGGCGCGGCAGCTACAAGCCCGAGCCGGGGTGGGGCGTCTTCGCGCTGCAGGTGATTGCGGCCAGCGCCCTGCTGATGGTCTTCCTGATGTGGGCCAACGCGGCCTTTCCGTGGACGCAGATGCGCGCCGAGAGTATCAAGCGAATTGGGCTGCTAGCCCTCGTCATGATTGCCTCGTCTGCTATTTATTTCATAGCGCTTTGGGCGGCTGGCCTGAAGCTGCGGCAATTCATCCGGCGCTGAATCGGGGTGCCTGCGTTTGGTCCGCAGGAAGTCCGTTTTTGAAAATGGTGGACACTACACTAACGTTTCTGTAAGTTCACAGAAGACCGTTTGCCCGAACAGGACCCCAGCATGGCGACAAAGAAGGCAACCCAGGACACAGCCGAAGGCGCGTCAGCGCCGGTGGAGGCCAAAGCCATAGAGCCGCAAGAGACACCCAATGCGGGCGCCAGCGACTTTCCCATCGTCGGCATCGGCGCCTCGGCCGGGGGCTTGGCGGCCTTTGAAGCCTTTTTCTCCGGCATGCCCGCGCACACCGACCCCGGCATGGCCTTTGTCCTCGTGCAGCACCTGGCGCCGGACCATGAGAGCATCCTGACCGACCTCATTCGGCGCTATACCCGCATGCAGGTCTTTGAAATCGTGGATGGGATGGTGGTACAGATCAATTGCGCCTACATCATTCCGCCGGGTCGCGACCTGGCGTTTTTGAACGGCACGCTGCAATTGCTGGAGCCTGCCGCGCCGCGCGGCCAGCGCCTGCCGATTGACTTCTTCTTTCGTTCCCTGGCGCAGGACCAGCGCGAGCGGGCCATCGGCATCGTGCTCTCCGGCACCGGCAGTGATGGCACGCTCGGTGTGCGGGCCATCAAGGGCGCCGGTGGCATGGTCATGGCGCAGATCCCCGCGTCGACCGAGTTCGATGGCATGCCACGCAGCGCCATCGCCACCGGGCAGGTGGATTACGAACTGGCGCCGGCCGATATGCCCGCCCAGCTCATCGCCTACGTGGCCCATGCCTTTGGCCGGCCCCGCAAGTCCGCTACCACTCCGGAACCCCGGAGCGAGAACGCGCTGCAGAAGATCTTCGTCCTGCTGCGCGCCCAGACCAGTCACGACTTCTCCCAGTACAAGTCAAGTACCCTGCACCGGCGCATTGCGAGGCGCATGGCCGTCCACCAGATCGAAGCGATTGGTGGCTACGTCAAGTATCTGCAGCAGACGCCGGCCGAGGTGGATGCGCTGTTTCGCGACCTGCTCATCGGCGTGACCAATTTCTTCCGGGATCCAGAGGCTTTTGAGGCGCTGGAGCAACAGGTCATTCCCGGGATTTTTGCCGACAAACCCGCCGGTGCCCTGATCCGCGTCTGGTCGACCGGATGCTCCACCGGCGAGGAGGCCTATTCCCTCGCGATCCTGCTGCAGGAGCGCCTGGAGGCGCTAAAAACCAATTACAAGGTCCAGGTTTTCGCCACCGACATTGACCGCCAGGCCATTGGCACGGCCCGCGCCGGCCTCTATCCGGCCAGCATCGCCGCCGACATCACGCCAGAACGGCTGGCGCGCTACTTCACGGCCGAGGCCGACGGCAGCGCGTACCGCGTCCACAAAAGCATTCGCGACATGCTGGTCTTCTCCGAGCAGGACGTGATCAAGGATCCGCCTTTCTCCAAACTTGACCTCATCAGTTGCCGCAACCTACTGATCTACATGGGCGCGGAATTGCAGAAGAAGCTCATTCCCATGTTCCATTTCGCCCTGAATCCGGGCGGCTTTCTCTTTCTGGGCACCTCGGAGACCATCGGCGAGTTTGGCGACCTGTTTGGCGCGCTGGACCGTAAGGCGAAACTGTATCAGCGCAAGGAGTCGTTTCTCGGTGCCCATCGCACGGCCGTGGGCCGTGTTCACCCGCCCCGGGCTGCGCGGCATGAGGTGCTCCCGCTGGCCGCCGCAAAGACGGCTGGCCCGGTGAAACTGTCAGTGCGCGACCTGACCGAACAGACGCTCCTGCAGCACATCGCCCCTTCCAGCGCGCTCGTCAACGTGAAGGGCGACATCTTCTACCTGCACGGACGCACCGGCATGTACCTGGAGCCGGCGCCGGGCGAGGCCGGCATCAGCAACATCCTGAAGATGGCGCGGGAAGGGCTGCGGCCGGACCTGACCGTGGCCCTGCACAAAGCTGCGGGCACCCGAAAGGTCGTGCGCGCCCCGGGTCTGCGCGTCAAAACCAACGGACACTTCACCAGGGTCAACCTGACGGTGTGTCCGGTAACCGCGGGCCCTGCCGCTATGGCTGAGTCGCCCGAGACGCATCTCTACCTGGTCATTCTGGAGGATGCACCGCCCGTCGACGCAGAAACGGCGCCGAAGACCGCCAGGTCAGCTGCTGCAGGGGCCAGCAGCCCCGATGCGAATGCCGACGCGCGGGTCGCGGCGCTCCTGCAGGAACTGCAGGCCAAGGACGAATACCTGCAGAGCACCCATGAGGAACTGGAGACATCCAACGAAGAGCTCAAATCCTCGAACGAGGAGATGCAGTCGGTGAATGAAGAGCTCCAGTCCACCAACGAGGAACTGGAGACCTCCAAGGAGGAAATGCAGTCGATCAATGAGGAACTGGCCACGGTCAACGCCGAGCTGCAGTCCAAGGTGGTCGATCTGTCGCGGGTCAACAACGACATGAACAACCTGCTGGCCGGCACCGGCATCGCCACCGTGTTTGTGGACCATCAGCTGCACATCCTGCGTTTCACCCCCGAGGCCAGGGTGATCATCAATCTGATTCTGAGTGACGTGGGGCGCCCGGTGGGCCACATCGTCTCCAAGCTGGTCGGCTACGACCGCCTGGTGGAGGACGTACAGGCGGTGCTGGACACGCTGGTTCCCAAGGCGGTGGACGTGCAGAGCACCGAGGGCAAGTGGTACACCATGCGCATCCAGCCCTACCGCACGCTGGACAACGTGATCGAGGGCGCCGTGATCACCTTTGTGGATATCTCCGAAATCGTGCTGACGCGCGAAGTCCTGCGCAAAGACAATGAGTTGCTGCGTCTGGCGGTGGTGGTGCGCGATGCCGCTGACGCCATCACCGTGCAGGACCTGAAGGGCCGCATCCTGGCCTGGAACCCGGGCGCCGTGCGAATGTATGGCTGGAGCGAAGCCGAGGCGCTGCAGATGAATGTGCGCGACCGCATTCCGCAGGCGCTGCAGGAACAAGCGTTGGCCAGGGTCCATCAGCTCAGCCGGTCGGAGATTCTGGAGCCGTATCTCACGCAACGGATCACCAAAACAGGTGCTGTCGTCGAAGTCTCCATGGTCTCCTCCGCATTGATGAATGAGGCCGGGCAGATGTATGCGATTGCGACCACGGAGAGAATAAGAGAATCCGGGAAGGGGCGGGCCGTGGAGGCCGGCGAAGGTCAGCATGGATAGCCGCTCCGGCAACAAGGCGGAACTGCGCCGGCAGGCGGAAGAGATCGCCGGTGAAAGCGCAGTTCGGCCGTCAGAAGGCCGGCAGCCGATGTCGCCCGAAGAAACGCAGCTGATGCTCCACGACCTGCGCGTGCATCAGATTGAACTGGAGATGCAGAACGAGGAATTGCGCCGCACGCAGCTCGAACTGGAGACGGCGCGGGCGCGCTATTTCGATCTCTATGACCTGGCGCCGGTGGGCTATTGCACCCTCAGCGAGCAGGGCCTGTTTCTGGAAGCCAATCTCACGGCCGCCACCCTGTTGGGCGTGGACCGCAGCGAACTGTTCAGGCAGCCGATCAGCCGCTTCATCCTGCGGCAAGACCAGGATAGCTATTACCTGCGCCGCAAGCAGCTCGTGGCGACCGGCGCCATGCAGTCGTTCGAGTTGCGCATGGTGAAGAAGGATGGCACGCAAATCTGGGCGCATCTGGCGCTCACTGCCGCGCAGGATGATGGCGAGTCCGTCCTGCGCATCGTGCTGAGCGATGTCACCGACCAGAAGCTGATGGAAGCGGCCATGCAGGAGAGCGAGCGACGTTTCCGCACCCTCATTGAGTGGGCGCCCGAGCCCATCGCTGTTCATCGCGGTAGCAGGCTGATTTATGTCAATCCCGCCGCCATCAGGATGCTCGGCGCAAGGTCCGAGCAAGAACTGATCGGCAAACCCATTCTCGACCTGGTTCACCCCGACTTTCATGCCATCGTGCTGGCGCGGATGAAGAGCCTGACCCTTGATGGCGTTCCCACGCCGATGATTGAGGAGAGATTTGTCAAGCTCGACGGCACGATCATCGAGGTCGAGGCCCAGAGCACGTCGATTGTTTACGATGGTGCACCTGCCATTCAAGTGGCCATGCGCGACATCACCGAGCGCAAGCGCCTGGATGCGGAGCTGCGGACAAAGAACGCGGAACTGGAGCGCGCCAGGTCTGTGGCGGAAAAAGCCAATCTCGCCAAATCGGATTTCCTCTCCAGCATGAGCCACGAGTTGCGCTCACCGCTCAATGCAATCCTCGGGTTTGCCCAGCTCATGGAGTCGGGCTCACCGCCGCCCACGCCGACCCAGCAGGCCAGCATCGGCCAGATCCTGCAGGCGGGCTGGTATTTGCTGGAGCTGATCAACGAAATCCTTGATCTCGCCCTGATCGAGTCCGGCAAGCTGTCGCTGTCGCTGGAGCCCATATCGCTGCCCGAAGTGCTGCTCGATTGCCAGGCCATGATCGAACCGCAGGCGCAAAAAGGCGGCATCCGCATCAGTTTTCCGCAGTCCGATCGCCCGTGTTTCGTCACCGCCGACCGGACCCGGCTGAAACAGGTGCTGGTCAACCTGCTGTCCAACGCGATCAAGTACAACCGCCCGGGCGGCACGGTCGACGTGACATGCCATGCGGTGACGGCGCAGCGTCTGCGTATCAGTGTGCAGGACAGCGGGGAAGGATTGTCCGCAGACAAACTCGCCCAGTTGTTCCAGTCGTTCAACCGGCTCGGACGAGAGGCGGGCGCCGAGGAGGGCACCGGCATCGGGCTGGTCGTGAGCAAGCGGCTGGTCGAATTGATGGCCGGTGAAATCGGCGCGCAAAGCGTCGTCGGGGTCGGCAGTGTGTTCTGGTTCGAACTGAATCTGGCCGCGCCACCGCAACTTGCCGCCGCTGCAGACGGGCTGCTGGCGCAGCCGCAAGCGGATATGGCGCATGCCGAGGGGCTGCGCACCCTGCTGTATGTCGAAGACAACCGGACCAACATGCAGCTGGTCGAGCAACTCATCGCGCGGCGCTCCGACATGCGCATGTTGAGTGCGGGAGATGGCCTGCGTGGCGTTGCTCTGGCACGCATGCATCAGCCGGACGTCATTCTGATGGACATCAATCTGCCAGGCATCAGCGGCATTGAGGCGCTGAAAATCCTGCGTGAAGATCCGGCCACAGCGCACATCCCGGTGCTGGCACTCAGCGCCAACGCCATGCCACGCGACATCGAGAGAGGCGTGGAGGCCGGATTTTTCAGGTATCTCACCAAGCCAATCAGAATCAACGAGTTCATGGAGGCGCTGGACACAGTGCTGGAAGTAGCGCAAGCAGGATCGGACAACGCCGTCATACCTGGAGACAGGTGATGGCGAACAAGCGGCCCACAGCCACCACCCGGCCCACGGCGGACGAAGGTTCCAGCGCCGGCCAGTCCCTGCACCAGCGATCCGAAGAAGCGGTCCACGAGATAGTCGCCCAGTTGCAGCAAGACCAGGCGGCCCCGTCGTCCGCCGCAATGCGGCAGGCCCTGCACGAACTGCGTCAGCATCAGGTCGAGCTGGAGATGCAAAACGACGAATTGCGCACTGCGCAGGCCGAGCTGGACGTTTCGCGGGGCCTCTATTTCGACCTGTATGACATGGCGCCGGTGGGCTATTGCACCGTGAGCGAATCGGGGCTGGTCCTGGAGGCCAATTTCACCGCCGCCACGATGCTCGACGTGACCCGCAGTGCGCTCGTCAAGCAATCCATCAGCCGCTTCATCTTCCAGCAAGATCAGGACGTCTACTACCTGTGCCGCAAACAGCTGCTGGCCAGCGGCGAAGGGCAGTCGTGCGAATTGCGGATGGTGAGGAGGGATGGCACGCAATTCTGGGCGCAGCTGGTGGCCACCGCCGCACAGGGCGAAGAGGGCGCGCCGGTGCTGTGGCTTGTGCTGAGCGACATTACCGCGCGCAAACAGGAGGAACAGACGCTGCGCGAGAGCGAGGCCTTCGCCCTGGCCATCCTGGACTCCGTCACCGCCGAAATCGCCGTGCTGGACCGCAACGGCGTCATCCTGGCAGTGAACGAATCCTGGCGGCGTTTTGCGCGGGAAAACGCGCCTGCGCCGGGCCAGCCTGTGCCGCATACTGAAATAGGGGTCAACTACCTGGCGGCCTGCCGCAGTGGCCCCGGTGCCCCATCGGATGATGCCTTGAAGGCGCGCGAGGGCATCCAGGCCGTGCTGGATGGCAGCCTGTCCATTTTCAACCTGGAATACACCTGCCATTCACCGCGAGAACAGCGCTGGTTCAGCATGACCGCCACGCCTTTGGGCCCGAATCGCCGGGGCGTGGTGCTCGCACATACCAACATCACCGAGCGCAAAGTAGCCGAGGAGACGCAGCGGGAGTACACACGCCAGTTGCAGATCGCCAGCCGGATGCCGGGAATGGTCTACCAGTATCGTTTGCGTCCCGACGGCAGTGCCTGCTTTCCTTTCGCCAGTGACGCCATCCGTGACATCTACCGGCTCAGCCCGGAAGACGTGCGCGAGGATGCGTCCAAAGTTGCGGCCATGCTGCACCCGGCCGACTACGACGCCTTTCAGGCCTCCGTCCAGAAATCGGCACGCGACTTGACCCCGTGGCGCCATGAGTACCGGGTGAAGCTTGACGACGGCACGGTGCGCTGGCTGTTCGGCAATTCGCTACCGCAGCGCGAGGCAGACGGCTCGGTACTGTGGCACGGTTTCATCACCGACATTACCGAGCGCCACCTCGCCGAAGAAAAGCTTCACCTCGCCGCCAGCGTGTTCTCCCATGCCCGCGAAGGCATCATGATCACCGGCGCCGACGGCATGATCATCGACGTCAATGAGGCCTTCAGCCGGATCACCGGCTACAGCCGTGATGAAGCCGTGGGAAAAAACCCGCGCATCCTCAACTCCGGTCATCACCAGAAGGCCTTTTACGCCGCCATGTGGGCCGACCTGACGGAGAGAGGCCACTGGTACGGCGAGGTTTCGAACCGGCGCAAAAGCGGCGAGGTGTACGTGGCGATGGAAACCATCAGCGCGGTGCGCGATGCCCAGGGCAATACCCTGCAGTACGTGGCGCTGTTCTCCGACATCACCGCGATCAAGGAGCACCAGAACGTGCTCGAACACATTGCCCATTTTGATGCGCTGACCGGTCTGCCCAACCGCGTGCTGCTGGCCGACCGCCTGCGCCAGGGCATGACCCAGGCGCTGCGGCGCGGGCAGCTGCTGGCGGTGGCATTCCTCGACCTGGACGGCTTCAAGGCCATCAACGACCACCACGGTCATGAAGCCGGCGACCAGTTGTTGATCGCCGTGGCGACCCGCATGAAGCAGGCGCTGCGCGAGGGCGACAGCCTCGCCCGCATCGGCGGCGACGAGTTCGTGGCCGTGCTGGTCGATCTGGCGGATACCGCCGCCAGCCTGCCCATGCTCGTGCGCCTGCTCGCTGCCGCCGCCCAGCCGGTGCGGGTGGGTGAGGTCGTGCTTCAGGTGTCAGCCAGCCTGGGCGTTACCTTCTACCCGCAGGCACAAGAGGTGGAAGCGGATCAACTGCTGCGCCAGGCCGACCAGGCCATGTACCAGGCCAAGCTGGCCGGCAAGAACCGTTACCACATCTTCGACGCCGAACAGGACCGCAGCGTGCGCGGTCATCACGAAAGCCTGGAGAATGTTCGCCACGCCCTGGCCAGGGGCGAATTCGTGCTGCATTACCAGCCCAGGGTGAATATGCGCACGGGACAGGTCATCAGCGCAGAGGCCCTGATCCGCTGGCAACACCCGCAAAGAGGCCTGTTGCTGCCCGCGGTGTTCCTTCCCGTGATCGAGGACCATGCGCTTGCGGTTGAGTTGGGGGAATGGGTGATCGAGGCCGCCCTGAACCAGAGGCAGATCTGGCTCGCTGGCGGTCTGGACCTCCCGGTCAGCGTCAATGTGGGCGCGCGCCAGTTGCAGCAAGCGGATTTTGTCGAGCGCCTGCACAAGAGTCTGGTGGCGCATCCGGGCATCAAACCGGGCGACCTGGAGCTGGAGGTGCTGGAAACCAGCGCGCTGGAAGATGTGGCCGGCGTAGCCCGGGTCATTGAAGCCTGCCGGGAGATCGGCGTGCTGTTTGCGCTGGACGATTTTGGTACCGGTTATTCCTCCCTGACTTACCTCAAGCGCTTGCCGGTTGCCCGCCTCAAGATCGACCAGAGCTTTGTGCGCGACATGCTGGACGACCCGGATGATCTGGCCATCCTGGAGGGTGTGATTGGCCTGGCCAGCGCCTTTCGGCGCCAGGTGATCGCCGAAGGCGTGGAAACGGTAGAACACGGCGAAGTTCTGCTGCAGCTCGGCTGCGACCTCGCCCAGGGTTTTGGCATCGCCAGCCCGATGCCTGCGCACGAGTTGCCTGGCTGGAAGGTGGCCTGGCAGCCTGATCCCGCCTGGGGCAACCAGCCTCTGGCGAATCGCGATGATGTGCCGATGCTCTTTGCCAGCGCCGAGCACCGGGCCTGGGTCAAGGCAGTGGGCAACTATCTCAGGGGCGAGCGTGACGTCCCGCCACAGATGGATCATCACCAGTGCCAGCTGGGCCGGTGGCTCGAAGGGGAGGGTCTGATCCGCCATTGTGCGCATCCTTCTTTTGCAGCCATCGACACGCTGCATCGGCAGGGCCATGCGCTGGCGGCCGAGCTGTGCGAGCTCGCCGCCCGGGGCCGCAAGGCGCAGGCGCTGGCAAGGCTGGGCGAGCTCCACGGTTTGCGGGATGCCTTGCTTGAACACCTGAAGGCCTTGGTGCCGAAATCCAACACAGCCCACGCGGCGTTTATACATGATATTGGCCTATAGCCCCCGCAGATATTGCGTAAGCAGCTATTTAATTAATAGCAACTGAGGCTCCGCTCGCCTAAACCAGCAGGCCCGTGCGCTCGTTGAACCGCACCTGTTTTAAACTCTTCGGGAAGGATGTTCATATGAATCTGTCGCTGGCTGTGCCCACCCCGCTTGAGTACTTTGCGTCCCTGGTGCAAAGCGATGCCGACTTTCCGCTGCTGGAGGCTGCCGTGAGCCTGGCGCAGGACGAATATCCGGCGCTGGATGTGCAGCAGGTACTGGGGGAGGTCGATCAATTGCTGGCCCGGCTGAAACGGCGCCTTCCGGCCGATGCCGGGCCGCTGCAGAAGCTGCGCGCCGTGAACCAGTTTTTCTTTCGCGACTTGAGCTTTGCGGGCAACGTCAACCACTATTACGACCCCGACAACAGCTATGTGAGTGTCGTCCTGCACACCCGGCGCGCCATCCCCATCTCGCTCGCCGTGTTGTGGCTGGAACTGGCGCAGGGTCTGGGCCTGGCGGCGCGGGGTGTCGGGTTTCCGGGGCACTTCATGCTGAAGGTGAATTTGCCCAACGGCCAGGTGGTGATCGATCCGCTGGACGGGCAATCGCTGAGTCGCGAAGAACTGGCGGAGCGGCTGGAACCCTATAGGCGCCGCAGTGGCCTGGTGGATGAATTCGAAGTGCCGCTGGGGCTCTACCTGCAGGTGTCACCACCGCGCGACATCATTGCGCGGATGTTGCGCAACCTGAAGGAAATCCACACGACCCAGGAAGACTGGCCGCGCCTGATTGCGGTCCAGGACCGGTTGATTGTGCTGCTGCCGCAAGCCTGGGCCGAGTACCGCGACCGCGGCCTGGCCCATGCGGAGGCGTGCAACACCGGGCGGGCCCTGGAGGACCTGGAAACCTATCTCATCAATTCCGAAGAGGGGCTGGACATGGACGCCATTGCCCAGCGGGTGAGTGAGTTGCGACGGGCCAACAGCTGAACCCTCCTTGTCTGTGGGGTATCCGCGCTTGCGCTGGATCAGGCGCATCAACTCGAAATATATGAAGAATCGGGCTCAAGCCCTCGTCCAGCAAGCGTAGATAGCTATTTATTTGATAGCGTTTCAGGTTTCGATGGCGTGCCGGTCATGTCGAATTGATGCCATGCCCGGCGCAGTTGTGTGTCCGAACTGAAGCCTGCCATCTCTGCTGCCTGGGTCACGTTGCTTCCTGATTGCAGTGCGGCTTGCGCCGCGGCCAGACGGATGCGTCGCAGGTACTGCAGCGGCGCAATGCCCGCATTCTCCAGGAACAGCCGCGTCAGGTGCCGTGGCGAGGCATGGGCAATATTCGCCATGGCGGGCACCGTCCAGTCCTGCGCGGGCTGGCTGCTCACAGCGTCCTGCACGCGGTGCAGGGCCGGGTGCAGATGGTTGCGGTAGCTCAGGAAGGGGGAGAGCTCCGGGTCCTGCGGCCCCCGGCGCATCGCTACCACCATCGTTTGCGCCACCTGTGCGGCGACGACTTCACCGCACAGACCAGAAATCCGGTGCAGCATGAGGTCGACTCCCGTGGTCACGCCGGCACTGCTGTAGACCGGCGCATCTTCCACAAATACCCGGTTGGCAATCACCTGGCACGATGGCTCCACCGCCTGCAGTTCTTCCAGATGATGGTGATGGGTCGTAACGCGCCGTCCTGCCAGCAGGCCAGCATGGGCCGCCAGCACCGACCCCGCACAAATCGTGACCAGCTCCAGCTGGTCCGGCACAAGCCGCAGGCCGCGCAGCCAGTGCAGCAGGGCCTGAGTGGGCGCATTGTTGACGTCGATCGTCTGACCGGGTTGGCCGACCAGCACCACCCAGGTGGGCGTTGCCGGGCTGGCGAGCAGGGGCGTGGGCAGCGGCTGCAGGCCGCTGATCATGCATCCGACCGAGGTGGCGGCTTCAGGCTGGGTGCCGATGAACTGCCGGGCAAAGCGCGCCTCCCGACCCTGTGCCTGCAGGCACTGGTTGGCCAGACGCAAGGCCTCGGCGGGACCGGCCCAGTCCAGCAGCAGGCTGCCTGGCTGTAGCACGAACAAGATCCGGAGCGGCGGCGCTGCCATCGTCGTCATAGATCAGGTTTGGAGTGCGCCTGCGGCAATCCGATATCGGTGTAGTCCATGGCGAGCGGGTCTTCAAGGTGTTGTCAACTGATTGAATCCAGTGCGTCGGCGACTGTGCAGATTGTGGCAAAACGGTCTCGCAATACTGCGGCGGTGCGCGCCTTGATGTCGGTACTGGTCAGCGGCGAGCCGTCGGGCAATTGCATATCAAACGTGAGCGTCGCGTCCGTCACATAGGCCACGGTCCAACCCAGGTCGGAGGCGTGTCGCGCTGTGGTTTCGCCGCACTGCTCGGTGCGGATGCCGCTGATGATCAGCTTCTGAATGCCGTTTTGCGTGAGCCACACCTCCAGCCCCGTGCCCACCAGCGCACTGTGGCGACTCTTGTGGAAGGTGGCGGCGGCGTCAAAGGCTGTGAGTTCAGACAGCGGCCGAACATGACCCGACTCCAGCGCAAATGGATTGGCAGCCGTTTTCGGGCCATCGACGTGGAAGATTCGCACCACCGGAACACCGCGCGCCACGCAGCCTTCGATCAACGCGTTCTGCGCCGCCAGATAGGCCGGCAGGTCGCGCTCGGTGAAGTAGGGACGCTGGCGGAAAGACTCTTGCGCATCGATCAAAATAAGACAGGATTTCATGGATAAGACTCCTTTGTAGCAGAGTCTCTATCATTCCCATCTATCGCGCAGAATTCTGCCCGGGACCAGACATGATTCGATCAATTCAGGACATCATTTCCGGTTTTCGGAGGCGGCCCGCAACAGCAACAGGACAAGTGCCGCGACACTGAAGACGATGCCGGCCATAAAGGTGAAAGAAGCGCCAAGCTGGTCCCACAACAGGCCGGCCAAGCCGCTGGCGACCAGCATGGCCAGGCCACTCATGAGGTTGAAGAAGCCGTAGGCCGTGCCGCGCAGATCCTCGGGGGCGGTGTCGGCCACCATGGTGGCCAGCAAGCCTTGCGTCATGGCCATATGCAAGCCCCACATCGAAATGCCGGCCCAGACCCAGCCCCACTGGTTGCTGTAAGCCAGCAAGGCGTCGGCGGCGATCAGCAGCACCAGGCCCCAGGCCAGCAGGGTGGTGTGGCTCATCCGGTCGGCGAGTTTCCCGAACGGGTAAGCACAGGCCGCGTAGATCACGTTCATGCCAATCAGCACCAGCGGCGTCCAGGCCAGGCCCAGGCCCCCCTGCTGCGCGCGCAGCACCAGAAACGCCTCGCTGAAGCGCGCCAGCGTGAACACGGCGCCAATACCCACCACCCACCAGTAGGCGGAACCCAGGCGCGCCAGATTGACGCGGCTGATCGGATTGGTGCGAACGGCGCCAGGAGGCCGCTCGGGCTCGCGCACCCCAAAGATCAGCAGCGCCACACACAGGAATGCGGGGATGACAGCGACCCAGAACACGGCACGGAAATCGTTGGCCCACAGGAGCATGAGCCCCATGGCGAGCAGGGGGCCGACGAAGGCCCCCACGGTGTCCAATGACTGGCGCAGGCCAAATGCGGCGCCACGCAGCTCGGGCGGCGTGATGTCGGCCACCAGTGCATCGCGCGGCGCACCCCGCACGCCTTTGCCCACCCGGTCCATCAAACGCGCCGTCAGTACAAAGCCTGAAGTGGTGGCCAGCGCAAACAGCGGTTTGGACAAGGCGCCCAGGCCATAGCCCAGCACCGCGAGCGGCTTGCGCTTGCCCCAGTAGTCGCTCACCACACCGGAAAACACTTTGACGATCAGCGCGGTGGCTTCGGCCGCGCCTTCGATCAGGCCGACCACGAACACGCTGATGCCCAGCGTGGTGACCATGAAAACTGGCAGCAGACTGTGAATCATCTCGGACGAGATGTCCATCAGCATGCTCACAAAGCCCAGCGCCCAGACGCCGCTGGGAACGTGTCGCAGGGCCTGGGTCTGCCTGGACACGTTCAGCCCATTTTCAGGCGACCACGACGGCCGCGCCGTCACCGCGGGCGGCGATGACACCGATCTCGTGCACCTGCTCGCCAGCGGCGCGCAAGGTCGCGGCGCAGGCGGCTGCGTTGGCGGCATCAATCACCACCACCATGCCGATGCCGTTGTTGAAGGTGCGGTTCATCTCGATGTCGTCAATGCCGGCGGTGGCTTGCAGCCAGGCAAACAGCTCGGTCTGCGGCCAGCTGCCTTTCTTCAGGTGCGCCGCGGTGCCGTCCGGCAGCACGCGTGGAATATTCTCCAGCAGGCCGCCGCCGGTGATGTGGGCCAGCGCCTTGATGCCGGAAGACGACCCAGGGGTCACGGGGTGGGCGGCCAGCGCGGCCAGCACGTTCTTCACGTACAGGCGGGTCGGCTCCATCAACGCCTGTTTGAACGGTTTGCCATCCAGTGTGACGGGGGCGTTGGCACCCGCGCGTTCAATGCACTTGCGCACCAGGCTGAAGCCGTTGGAATGCACGCCGCTGGATGCCAGGCCCAGCACCACGTCGCCGGGCTTCACGCTCTGGCCGGTCAGGATTTTTGATTTTTCAACGGCGCCGACACAAAAGCCCGCCAGATCGTATTCGCCGGCCGGGTACATGCCGGGCATCTCAGCCGTTTCGCCGCCAATCAGCGCACAGCCTGACAGCTCGCAGCCCCGGGCAATGCCGCCCACCACCGCAGCCGCGGTGTCCACATCGAGCTTGCCGCAGGCGAAGTAGTCCAGAAAAAACAGCGGTTCGGCGCCTTGCACCAGCACATCGTTCACGCTCATGGCGACGAGGTCGATGCCGACGGTGTCGTGCATATCCCACTCAAAGGCCAGCTTGAGCTTGGTGCCCACGCCGTCGGTGCCGCTCACCAGCACCGGCTCCTTGTAGCGTTTGGGTACGTCAATCAAGGCGCCAAAACCGCCGATGCCCGCCAGCACGCCCTCGCGCATGGTCTTCTTGGCCAGGGGTTTGATCCGTTCGATCAGTGCGTCACCCGCGTCAATGTCGACACCGGCGTCTTTGTAGCTCAGGGGAGAAGTGGAGGAAGTGGTCATGCTGATTGGGTTGGTAGGGCTTGGGTGCAGTGCGTTAGGCTGTCGTTCGGTCCGGGCATCGGTGTGTGCAGGCCCGATAGAATTCAGCCTAAGATTCTAAGGGTTCACCCTCTGTCAGGCTTTATGCAATTCACTTCCGCCCAAAAACGCACCATCACCTGGTGCCTGATCGCCGCAATGGCGATATTGGCGCTATGGTTACTGGGGCCGGTGCTGACGCCCTTTGTGGTGGCCGCCGTGCTGGCCTACGTGCTGACGCCGGTGGTGAACAAACTGGACGACCTGGGCAGCGGCAGACTGCCGCGCGGGGTGGCGGTCCTGATCGTGGAGAGCCTGTTCATTCTGATTCTCTTGTCCATCCTGCTGCTGGTGGTGCCAATTTTCGCCAAGGAGCTGCCCTTGCTGCGCGAGCAGTTGCCCCTGCTGGCGGCCCGAGTGAACAACTCACTGGGGCCGTGGCTGGCGCAGTTCGGCATCAAGCTGTCGCTGGACGTCGAGAGCATCAAGACTTTTGTCGTCAAGTACCTCAATGCCAACGTTGAAGACACTTTTGGATCGCTCGTGTCGTCGCTCAAACTCGGCGGCAGCGTGGCCTTGGCCATCATCGGCAACGTGGTGCTGATTCCTGTCGCGCTGTTCTTCCTGCTGACGGATTGGGATCGCCTTGTCGGCCTGGCGATCGCACTGGTGCCGCCCCGCATGCGCGCGCAAGTCGACAGTTTCATCGCCGAGGCAGATTCCGTGCTCGGCCAGTACCTGCGTGGCCAACTGCTGGTCATGGGGGTGCTGGCGATCTATTTCAGTGTGGCATTGGCACTCTTCGGCTTCGATCTGGCGGTGCCGGTGGGCGTGTTCACCGGGTTGGCTTTTTTCGTTCCCTATCTGGGCTTCGGCCTGGGGCTGCTGCTGGCACTGCTGACTGGAATTCTGCAATTCGGCAGTTGGTATGGCGTGCTGGTGGTGGCGGGCGTCTATGGTGCCGGACAACTGGTCGAGAGTTTCTACCTGACGCCGCGGCTGGTCGGCGAACGCATCGGTCTGCATCCGCTGGCCGTCATTTTTTCGCTGATGGCGTTCGGACAGCTGTTCGGCTTCGTTGGCTTGCTGATTGCATTGCCCGCCAGCGCCGTGTTGCTGGTCGCCATTCGGCGGGCGCAAGCCGGGTACCTCTCCAGCAAACTGTATCAAGGTTGAAGATATCCAATGAAGCAGATTGCCCTTGATATCGGCCTGGCCACCGGGCCCACACTGGCGAGTTTTTTTCCCGGTCCCAACGAGGCGGCGCTGCGGCACCTTGAAATATGGGTGGGGCAGAAGTCAGGTCCCGTTGCCCGCTCACCGGTGCCCACCTACCTGTGGGGCAGCAGCGGCAGCGGCAAGACGCATTTGCTCAAAGCGGTGCAGGAAGCCTTGCGCGAGCAGGGCGCTTCGGTGGGCTGGCTCGACGCTACCGTGCAGGAACCACCCGAATTCAACGAAAACTGGGCCGCTGTGCTGATGGACGATGTCCATCTGTACACGGCGGTGCAACAGCACGCGGCGTTCAACTGGTTCGTCAATGCCCAAACCCACCAGCGCTGGGTGCTGGGTGCGGGCGAGTTGCCCCCGGCCGACCTGAAGTTGCGGGAAGACCTCAGAACCCGGCTCGGATGGGGCCATGTGTTTCATCTGCAGGTGCTCAGCGAACCGGAGCGGCGCGCCGTGTTGCGCAAGGCCGCTGACGCGCGCGGGATTTTCCTGGGCGACGACGTGATGGATTACATATTGACCCGGTTCAGCCGGGACTTGAGGCACCTGATGGAGTTGCTCGACCTGATTGACGGCTACGCCCTGCAAACCAAGCGGGGTATCACCATTCCCCTGATCAAATCCATGATGGAAAACACCTAACCGGTAACTCACAGGCATGAAGCTGGCCCTTTTCGACCTTGATCACACCTTGCTGCCGATTGATTCGGATTACTCCTGGGGCGTCTTCACGACCACCATCGGCTGGACCGATCCAGTGGATTTCAGTCGCCGTAACGACGAATTCTTTGCGCACTACCAGGCGGGGACGCTCGATGTCCATGACTATGTGCGTTTTGCCACGGATGCTCTGCGGCGCCAGGGTGCTATCAATTCAGAAGCGGCACACGACCATTTCATGAGGGCTGTCGTGCAACCAGCCATAAAGCCCCAGGCCCTGGCGTTGGTCCGCGAACACCAGCAGGCCGGTGACGAGGTCATCATCGTCACTGCCACCAATGAATTCGTGACGCGCCCGATTGCGCAGGCCTTTGGTGTGAGCGAATTGATTGCCGTGGAGCTGGAGCGCGACACCTCGCCCGGGGGCACGGGCTGGATCACCGGTGAAATCAGGGGTGTGCCCTCGTTTCGCGAAGGCAAGGTGACCCGGGTCGCGCAGTGGCTGGCCAGCCGCAAGCTGGACTGGGCCGATGTCGATAGCACTTTCTATACCGATTCCATCAATGATCTGCCTCTGATGGAGAATGTGACCCACCCGGTCGCCACCAACCCGGATGAGCGTCTGCGCGCGGTTGCCACCGAGCGCGGATGGCGCATACTTGACCTGTTTTAGGCTTCTCAAAGTGTTGAGGACAGAAGCTGTTCACTTCGTGTGGCAGTGGTCTTACCCGCAAAGTATCAGAATTAATGATTAAAAAATTTATCGACAAGCTGCTGGGCAAATCCCCTTCGACAGCTAAAGGCAAAAAGCTTCAGTTTGGCAAACGCGAAGAGGTCGGCGTTGCCGCCCACGGCATCGACCCGGCCCTGGTGGATGACCGGGCGCTCAACGTGGTGCATACCCTGAAAGATGCGGGCTTTGAAGCCTATATCGTCGGCGGCGCGGTGCGCGACCTGATGGTCGGTCTGCGCCCCAAGGACTTCGACGTGGCCACCAATGCCACACCCGAGCAGGTCAAGAGCCTGTTTCGGCGCGCCTTCATCATCGGTCGGCGTTTTCGCATCGTGCATGTGGTGTACGGGCGCGGTCGTGAAAACGAAGTGATTGAAGTCTCCACCTTTCGCGCCTACATGGACAACGCGGCGGCGGAACAGGTGGCAGGCAACGAGAAAACCAGCAAAAGCGAGCTGGCGGGCATGAAGCACGCGGTGGATTCCACCGGCCGGGTGCTGCGTGACAACGTCTGGGGCCCGCAGGAGGAAGACGCGGTGCGGCGGGATTTCACCATCAACGCCATGTACTACGACCCCGAAACCCAGATCGTGGTCGACTATCACAATGGCATCAAGGACGCCAAAAAACGCGTCATTCGCATGATTGGCGACCCGGCGACGCGCTACCGCGAAGACCCGGTGCGCATCATCCGGGCCGTGCGCTTTGCGGCCAAGCTCAGCGCTCTGGGCTTCCAGCTGGAGGCCAAAACTGCTGCACCCCTGGTCAAGTCGCAGGAACTGCTGGCCGATGTGCCGCAGAGCCGCCTGTTTGATGAAATGCTCAAGCTGCTGCAGACTGGCCATGCGCTGGCGTCCATCGAGCAGCTCAAGGCACTGGGCATGGCGCGCGGCATTTATCCCTTGCTCGATGTGGTGGTGGAGCGGGCCGGGCAGCCGTTTGTCAATGCCGCCCTGCAGGACACCGACCGCCGCGTGGGCGAAGGCAAACCGGTGGTCGCCAGCTTCCTGCTGGCCTGCGTCCTGTGGGCGGATGTGCGTGATGGCTGGGCGCAGCGCATCAACCAGCGCCAGCATTCCCATCCGGCACTGCAGGATGCGATCGACGACGTCTTCAATGCCCGCATTGGCGATGTGTCGGGCCGCGGCAAGCTCGCCGGCGACATGCGTGAGATCTGGATGATGCAGCCGCGTTTTGAGAAGCGCGTGGGCAGCACGCCCTTTGGTCTGGTGGACCAGCCGCGTTTTCGCGCCGCGTTTGACTTCATGCGTTTGCGGGCGGACGCCGGGGAGATCGACGTGGTGCTGGCCGACTGGTGGCAGGAGTTCAGCATGGCCAGCGACGAACTGCGCCAGGACATGGTGGACCAGGTGCGCGAAGAACAGCAGCAGCGGCAGCGGGCGCCGCGCGTGCACAAGGCGCCTGTGGCACGAGATGCGGCGCCTGGGGAACGCACCGCAGTCCCGGCGACGGATGCGGACCAAGGGCGAGCGGACCTGAGTGCCAGCCCCGCGCCAGACGGCCCATCGGATACCGGTGACGCTCCGAAGAAACGGCGCCGCCGCAGGCGCAGTTCCGGCCCCCGGGAGGGTGGCGAACAAACACCAGACGCTGGCGTTTGAGCGAAGTTGTGCGAGCCCCGGTGACGGCCTATATCGCACTGGGCGCCAATCTGGGGGATGCCCGCGCCACCGTGCTGCAGGCCATCGAAGGCATCGCTGCACTGCGGTTGACGACGCTGGTGCGGCGCTCTTCGCTGTACCGCACCGCGCCCGTGCAATCCACGGGACCGGATTACATCAATGCGGTGGTTGAGGTCACCACGGGTTTGGGTCCGCAGGAGCTGCTGCTTGAGTTGCAGCAGCTGGAGCAGGCCGCTGGCCGCGAACGCCCGCACCGCAATGCGCCGCGCACGCTGGATCTGGACATCCTGCGGTATGGGGATGCCTGCGTGGACAGCCCGACACTGGTTATTCCCCACCCCCGCATGATGGCGCGTGCGTTTGTGCTCGTGCCGCTGGCCGAGATCGCGCCACACGCGGTCACCCTGGCGCAGCTGCAGGCGGTCGAGTCGCAGTCGATCGAACGTCTGTAGTCCCGAGCGATGCCGCGGCTGGCATGGCGGTAAAATTGGACCCTTTCCAACCGCATCAATGGACCTTCGCCATGAACTTCAACAATATTCGACTTGCCGCCAAGTTGTGGCTCGCTACGGGGCTCATTGTGTTGGGTTTGTGCGCCGTCATCGCGTTTGCCGCCATACGATCCGCGGGCGATCGGACCGCCAGTGCAACGGTTCTTGAGGGCTTCACCAACAAGATCAAGTTGACCAACCGATGGGCGGCGCTGACCGAAACCAATGCAGCACGGTCACAGGCGGTCTTGCTCAGTGCCGAACCGGCCGTGGAGGCGGGATTGAAAGCCGCCATTGCTGCCACGTCTGCACAGATTGGTGAGATTCAAAAGGCCATTGAGGCGACGGAACTGACTGCAGCTGATCGGGCGCAGATGGTCACCATTGCCAACAACCGCAAGGCTGTTTTGGCGTCGCGGGCAGCGGCCATGGCGCTGCGGGCTGACGGCAAGCCGGACGAGATGACGGCGACGATCAACAGTCAGTACATGCCAGCGATGGAGGCCTATCAAAAATCCCAGCGCGATTTTGTGGCCATGCAGGAAGGGGGCTACGAGGCGTCCCGGCTCTCCTTCGCGCAGCGCTCCAGAGAGTTGATCACCATTTCCGCCATCGGTGTCTTCTTGCTGATTGCCGGTATTCTGGGTGGTGCCGCGTGGCTGATTCGCTCCATCCGCCAGCCGCTAGTTCATGCCAATGCGCTGGCGTCCAGCATCGCCAAGGGCGACCTCAGCATGCAGATTGACACCTCGCGCGGCGACGAGTTTGGCGACCTGATGAAGTCGCTGGCCGCCATGAACGATTCCCTGGGCCGCATGGTGCATCAGGTGCGCCAGAGCACCGACAGCATTGCCACCGCGAGTGCCGAGATTGCCACTGGCAACAACGATCTGGCCCAGCGTACCGAACAAACCTCCAGCAACCTGCAGTCCACCGCCTCCAGCATGGACCAGCTCACCTCCACCGTGCAGCAAAGTGCCGACAACGCACGCCAGGCCAGCACGCTGGCCGCCAATGCGTCGGCCGTGGCCGAGAAGGGCGGCGCCGTTGTGAAGCAGGTCGTGTCCACGATGGAAGAGATCAACGTCAGCAGCCGCAAGATCTCCGACATCATCGGTGTGATTGACGGCATTGCCTTTCAGACCAATATTCTGGCGCTTAATGCGGCGGTGGAAGCGGCCCGTGCCGGTGAGCAGGGCCGTGGGTTTGCCGTGGTCGCCAGCGAAGTGCGCAGCCTGGCGCAACGCAGCGCCGAAGCGGCACGCGAGATCAAGACGCTGATCGGCGCCAGCGTCGAGCGGGTGGAGTCGGGCAGCCGCCTGGTGCAGGACGCCGGCGGCGTGATGGGCGAGATCGTCTCGGGCATCCAGCGCGTTTCCGACGTGATCAACGAGATCAGCGCCGCCACCGGCGAGCAGAGCAGCGGCATCGGCCAGGTCAACAACGCCATCAACCAGCTCGACGGCATGACCCAGCAGAACGCCGCGCTGGTGGAAGAAAGCGCCGCCGCGGCCGAAAGCCTGCGTGAGCAGGCCACTCACCTGGGCACGGTGATCCGGGCCTTCAAGCTGTCGCACGCCGCGGCCTGAGCAAAAAAGAGCCGGCACCAGGCCGGCTCGTCAAAAGGCCCTGGATCACAGGGCCGGGCAGAGGATCGGTTCAGGCCGTGGGCAGCACCAGCACCGCGGCGATGGCCTGCGGCGCCGCCGCAGCCTGACGCGCCATCAGCGCGGCCTGGTCGGACGCCGCCAGCCCCAGCACACCGGCCAGCGCGCCGGTGGTCACCAGCGCCGCCAGACCCAGCGACAGGACTTGTTGCGACAGGGTGGTCTGCAGGCTGCGGGCGGTGGTCATGGTGGGCTCCTTCGGGTGGGCGGTGGGGGGTCGATGGCTGAACTCTAGGCATCCACCCCGCGCGCTGCGAGCGCCTTGCGACCAAACCGCAACGGGCGCCGACGAATCGCCGGCCCGGCCGATCAACCGCATCGCGCCCAGCAGGCGGTGCCCCGCGTTCAGCCTGGGCGCCTGGCCGGATGCCCGTTGGACCACCCGCGCAGCACCCGGCGCAAAGCCTGTTCAAGCGCCGGTGAATTACCAGCGACGCCACCGGCTGAAACC
>NZ_JAUSLE010000024.1 GCF_030646845.1 Rhodoferax sp.
AGCTTTTCGTTAGGACTCACCGTCCCGATGCCGACGTTGCCTCCCGCTGTTGCAAAGTACGCACTGCCGGAGGAGGAAATGGCGGTGGTGGAGGCGAAGGTCGCGTTGAGGCGCGTACCGTCGAAGTTGAGAGCGGCGTTGCTGGAGGTGAAATTGGTGCCGTTGAAGTACGGGATGGAATTGGTAATCCAGGTGCTCGTGCCCATACCGCCGCTTGCGACGCCGAGCGCGGTGGTGAGGGTGATGCGCTGCACTTCGCCACCCGACAGGGTGCGGCTTTGGCGGTCCAGCGTCAGGTAGCCAATCCCGACATCGCACAGGTACTTGAGGCGGGTCGTGATTTCCTCGAACAGCAGCTTGAGCGCCTGGGCCGCGCCCTTGTTGACCGCGACGCCTCCATCAAGCCCCAGGCTGGCTGCCTGCATAGCCTCGAAAAAGCGTCGAAGCCGGTCAATCGGCATGAGCATCAGGTCATGCAGACACAGGCCCGGCAGGCCCTCCAGTTGCGCTCGTGTCCATTTGACGCCCTGCGGCATGAAACGCTTGCCTGGCTGCAGCACCGAGTCTGCATCTGCCTTGCTGCCAATGCGCCACAACAGACTCTCGGTCTTCAGCCGGGCGCCGCCGCAGGCACCGCACGGCGTGTAGCTGCGGTATTTGGACAGCAGCACGCGAATGTGCATCTTGTAGGACTTGGTCTCCAGGTATTCAAAGAAACGCTTGATGCCGAACCAATGCTGGTTCCATTTGCCGTTCCAGTTCGGTGAGCCATGGATGACCCAGTGCTGCTGCTCCGGCGTGAGCTTGTACCAGGGCGTGTCGCGCGGAATGCCGGCGGTCTCGGCATGGCGCATCAAGTCGTCCTGGGCCTCCTGCCAGGCCGGTGTCTGCATCGGCTTGATGGCCCCGGCGCGCAAGGTCAGTTTCTCGTTGGGGATCACAAGACCGTAATCGACGCCAATGACCCGGCCAAAGCCACGACAGGTCTCGCACGCGCCGACGGCCGAATTGAAAGAAAACATCGACGCGATGGGGTCGGTGTAGCGCACATCGCTCTCCGGGCAATGCAGACCGGTGGAGAATTTCCAGATCGTGTCAGGCGTGTCGGCATCCGGACCCAGCTTGTACACGGCCATGCGTCCGCTGCCGTGCTTGAGCGCGACCTCAATCGCCTCCAGCACGCGTGCCCGTTCGGCCGACCCCAGCCGGAAACGGTCGGCCACCACATCCAGCACTTTGCGCGGCCCCGTCAGAGAGGCCACTTCGCGCTGTGCCTGCACTTTGGTGAAGCCACTGACTGAAAGCCACTGCTCGATTTCCTCCGGCGTGGTGTTGGCGGGCAACTCGACCGGAAAGGTCAACGCCAGCCGGACGTCATCTTGCGCCACCCGTTCAACCAGCTGCGCGTAAATGGACTCCGGCGAGTCATGCCGCACCGCATGCGCCGTGTCGCGGTCAAACAATTGCCCGGCCCGGGCAAACAACAGCTTCAGGTGGTCATTGAGTTCGGTCATCGTGCCCACAGTGGAACGCGATGAGCGGACCGGGTTGGTCTGGTCGATGGCGATCGCGGGCGGCACGCCCTCCACCTTGTCAACGGCCGGCTTGTCCATTCGGTCCAGAAACTGGCGCGCATAGGCCGAGAAGGTTTCCACATAGCGGCGCTGGCCCTCGGCGAAAAGCGTGTCGAACACCAGGCTCGACTTGCCCGAGCCGCTGGGGCCGGTGACCACCGTCAATTCGCCGGTGCGGATGTCAATGTCGATGTTTTTGAGGTTGTGCTGGCGCGCACCACGAATGCGGATGACTCCCTGGGACATGGCTGGCCTTTTGTCTGTTGAGGCAGAAGATTCTAGGGGCTTCGCCGCACCAGTCGACGGGCAAGGTCATCCGCGAATCAGAGATGGCCAGACGGAGCACTCCAGGGTGGGTGCGTCAAGACTTGTCCCGGGCCGCAAACGTCCTGCCCAAGCATCAAGCCGGGACAGGATTAGCCCTTGAGTGCCTGCTCCAGGGCAACACAAGGCTTGGCGCCAACGGCGTCCTGAATCTTGGGCAACAGCGCGAGCAAGTCATCAAAACCGCTAGCACCCTCCACTGCCAGATTCAGCCGGAATCCCCGCAGACCGAGACCGGCCGTTAATTTGGTGGCGATCGGCATAGCGTCCCGATAGCGCTCTTGGGGAGAACGTCCACTCACGGACACAACAGGGGATTCAGCGCTGCCCCCGGTACTGGCGGCCCCGGGGGCCGAAGCAGAAGACACCACAAAATCCGGCACAGCCGACAGGAACCCCTGCTGGACCATGTGATCTATATCGTCCTGGGTAATTCCGAGACCGCCTGTGGCAGCCAGCACCTGCTCATTCGACTTGACACCGTCAAACAGGATAAAGGCCGACCGCTGACGAGCCGACAAGAGAGTTGACCGGGCCTTGAATGCCTGCTGGCCGACTTCAGATTTTGCGTATTTCATTCGGCCATTTTAGAGTTGGACTGTCAATAAGCAAGCGCGGATATTCCCCAATACGCAATGACAACGGTCATGTCCGGACAATTATTTGCCGGCAGGGGCAGACGCCGGTTCGGCAGCGGCCGGCGCATGGGTCGCTTCGGCGCCATGCTTTTCACCGCTCAGGTCAATGTCCCCACCCTTGCTCAGAATAAACAGGGCCAGGCCCGCAAAAATAATGAAACCCACTGCAATTTTCCACATATCAAATTTCCTGAAAAACAGCCCCTCCAGAGGAGGGGCAAAAAAGGGCCCTCACTTGGAGGGCCGTTTCATGTTGACCGTGCCAGCCTGGCACGGTCGCACTGCCAAAGCAAACTTCAGTCGTTGGCGTAGATGTCAACGTCTTTGGTTTCCTTGACAAACAGCATGCCAATCACGAAGGTCATACCGGCAATGATGATGGGATACCACAAGCCGTTGTACATATTGCCGGTCTGCGCGACGATGGCGAAGGCCGTGGTCGGCAGCAAGCCGCCAAACCAGCCATTACCGATGTGGTAAGGCAAGCTCATCGACGTGTAGCGAATGCGGGTGGGGAACATTTCCACCAGCATGGCGGCGATCGGGCCGTACACCATGGTCACCAGAATCACAAGGTAAGTCAGGATGGCGATCACCATGACCTTGTCCACCTTGGCCATGTCAGCCTTGGCGGGGTAACCAGCAGTCTTCAGATCGGCAGCGACCAGCTTCTTGAACTCGTCGCCCTTGGCCTTGGCTTCTGCAGCAGGCAGGCCCTTGGAGGTATAGCTCGGGATCTCGACAGCGCCGATCTTGATAGACGCGACCGAGCCGGGAGCACCCACCACGTTGTCATAGCTCACAGACGAACCGGCCAGCACCTGCTTGGCAATATCGCAAGAGCTGGTGAACTTGACCGTGCCGGTCGGGTTGAACTGGAACGAACATTCCTTCGGATCAGCGGTCACGATCACCTTGTTCTTCTGCTGGGCAGCATACAAATCAGGGTTCGCGGCTTTGGTCAATGCTTCGAACACGGGGAAGTACGTCACCACAGCCAGCAGGCAGCCCGCCATGATGATGGGCTTGCGGCCGATCTTGTCGGACCATGAGCCAAACAGGATGAAGAACGGCGTGCCGATGAGCAGCGAGATGGCCACATAGATGTTGGCGGAAGCACCGTCCACCTTGAGCGCTTGCGTCAGGAAGAACAAGGCATAGAACTGGCCCGAGTACCACACCACAGCTTGACCGGCAGTCAGACCGATCAGGGCCAGAATCACGATTTTCAGGTTTTTCCACTGACCGAAGGACTCGGACAAGGGCGCCTTGGAGGTCTTGCCTTCCGCCTTCATTTTGGCGAAAGCGGGCGACTCGTTCATGCTCAAGCGAATCCACACCGACACGGCCAGCAACAGGATCGAGACGATGAACGGAACACGCCAGCCCCAATCGGCAAACGCAGCTTCACCAATGACGGTGCGGGTACCCAGAATCACCATCAGGCTCAGAAACAGGCCCAATGTGGCCGTGGTCTGAATCCAGGAGGTGTAGGCGCCACGCTTGCCTTGTGGCGAGTGCTCTGCCACATAGGTAGCGGCACCACCGTACTCACCGCCCAGTGCCAGGCCTTGCAGCATACGCAGTGCGATCAGAATGATCGGAGCAGCAACACCGATGGTGGCGTAGTTGGGGAGGATACCCACGATGAAAGTGGACAAGCCCATGATCAGGATAGTGACCAGGAATGTGTACTTGCGGCCAATCATGTCACCCAGGCGGCCAAAGAAAATGGCACCGAAGGGACGCACGATGAAGCCGGCAGCAAACGCCAGCAGGGCAAAAATGAAGGCGGAACCTTCATCCAGACCGCTGAAAAACTGCTTGGCAATAATGGCTGCAAGTGAGCCGTAAAGATAAAAGTCGTACCACTCAAACACGGTACCCAACGACGAGGCGAAGATAACCTTCTTTTCTTCGGCTGTCATTGGCCGTGCGACCGCTGCTGTTGCCATATTTATGTCTCCAAAAGGATGAGGCCTCCGACATGGAGGCTTGGGAGAATAGTGGCAGATGGCTCTGACCCTGCTCTGACGCGAAACCAACACAGTCTTGCGGCAAACTGAACCCCGCCTGACAAACTAGGGTGAAACCCTCGCACCGACTTCCGCAATGCGATAAAAATGCACGACCCTTCGGGTAAACCCTCAACGATCTTCAGTCAGAGTTTTTATCGCAGTTGGATAATACAAATCGACACAAATGTACGAACCGTGGCGGCACTTTTACTCAGGGATAACGCCCCTGACAAGGGCCGGCGAGAAAGAGACAAGAGACTGAACATGACTGATTTGGATTTCACGGCCGTTCTGCGCAAGACTGAATCTGGGGTGAATGCCATCAAGATCAGGGACCGGGCTTTGACGCCCCGACTGCGCATGCTGTTGATCCTGGTGGACGGGGCCAAGACGGTCGCGGAATTGTCAAAGTCGACAACCAACCCGGACGAAGCCCGGCTACTCCTTGGTGAGCTGTTGAGCGCAGGCTTTGTACAGGAACTGGACCTGCCGAAACCGGTTGCGAAGCCAGTGCCGGCGCCTGTGCCTGTGAAGGCAGTCAACCCTGTCCCGGATGAAGGGCTGAAAGCGGCGATCCGACGGGCCACGCACCTGCTCGAAGACACATTGGGGCCCAACGCCGAAAGCCTGTGCCTGCAGATTGAGCGGTGCACAAACTCCGCCCAGTTCAACGCCAAGGTCATCGAAATTGCGCGCATCGTCGCAGCCATGCGGTCTGAGAAGAAAGCGGCAGAGTTTTTGCTGGCCGCCCTACCTTCGACTCCTGCAACTCAGCCGTAGGGAGCGATCTGCCCACAGCACAGGCGCCTGCCTGGGGATGCTGTGGAGACATTGCCTGGCGACGGCTGACCTACTTCGCCACTTCGTCGCCGGTCACCTGAGGCGCTTCCAGCGGTCCGCGAAAACTTCGCGGTATCGGCTTCGTCGGTTGGACAACACCTGACGCTTTCTGTTTCATTCAAGACCACGCATGTGCTCGGTCAAGTGTTGGCTTCTCTACGGAACACCACACACGGGCAAAAAAAACCCCGCCGAAGCGGGGTTTTCATTTGCATGAATGCAATGCTCAGTGGGCGGCACTGCCAGCGCTGACCTTGCCATCCAGGCTCGGGTAGCGCACATGCTCCACGAGTTCCTGAATATCGCGGCCCGGGGCCTTGGTCAGCAGCGACACGATGATGATCACTGCAAAGCCCAGTGGCACACCAAACAGGCCCGCCGAGATGGGCGCAATATCCCACCAGGTATTGGCCTTGATGATCTCAGGCGTAATAGCTGCGCCACCGTGCGTCAGCTTGTAGAGCCACGGCTGCGTGGTCACCATGTAGTAGAACGTGATCGCCAATCCTGACACCATCCCCAGGGACGCGCCCCACTTGTTGGCTCGCTTCCAGAAGATACCCAGGGTGAGGGCCGGGAAGAACGCCGCAGCAGCGAACGAGAAGGCGGCAGACACCAGGAACAGGATGTCAGCCGGTTTCTGGGCTGCCACATACGCTGCCGCCAGAGCAACGACCAGCAACAGCGTCTTGGATACCATCACCCGGCGTGCGGTAGAGGCATTGGGGTCGATCACCTTGTAGTACAGGTCGTGCGACAGCGCGTTGGCAATCGTCAGCAACAGGCCATCGGCAGTCGACAACGCGGCAGCAAGACCACCTGCGGCTACCATGCCCGACACCACGTAAGGCAGCCCGCCAATTTCCGGCGTGGCCAGCACAATGATGTCGCCACCGATGCTGATTTCAGCCAGTTGCAGGATACCGTCCTTGTTGACGTCCACCACCGACAGCAGGCTCGCGTCGACCGCACTCCAGCGTGCAATCCAACCCGGCAAATGATCAAAGGGCGTGTTCACCAATACGGTGTAGACCTCAAACTTGGCCAACACAGCCAGCGCCGGGGCGGTGAAGTAGAGCAAGAAGATGAAGAACAGCGACCAGCTCACCGACTCACGCGCTTCCTTGACCGAGGGCACGGTGTAGTAGCGCATCAGGATGTGCGGCAAGGCGGCGGTACCAATCATCAGACAGAACACCAGTGCCATGAAGTTCTTGCGCGAAATGTCCCGCGCTGCCTGGTCTTTGCCCGGGAAGGGCTCGGCATGACGAACCGGGGGTGCAGACCGTGCGGCGTTTCCAACACGCGCAGCCGTATAGGCAGCCCGCGCCGCGGTTTCATCCTTGGGCAGTGCAGCCAGGGCAGCTTCCGCAGCCTTGATGTCGGCGACCGCGCCGTTCGCAGCTTTCAGATCATCAAGCTTCTTCTGCGCAGCAGCCTTGTCGGCAGCCATCGAAGCGGGAACATCCTTCAGCTTCTCCACCGCGGCATCGGAACGCGCCTTGAAGATGCCACGCACTTCCAGCTCTTTCGGGTCTTTCAGCAACTGCTCTTCCTTGGCTGTCACTTTTTCGAGCGTGTAGCCATAGACCGCTTGCGGAATCGGCACACCGGTGTGCTTGACCGACAACCAGACCACCGGCAGCATGTAGGCAATGATGAGAATCACGTACTGCGCCACCTGGGTCCAGGTCACGGCACGCATACCGCCCAGGAACGAGCAAACCAGAATGCCACCCAGACCGGCAAAAATACCGACCTCAAAAGCCAGTCCGGTCAGACGCGCAGTGATCAGGCCCACGCCATAAATCTGCGCCACCACGTAAGTGAAGGAGCACAAGATGGCGGCGAACACACCAATCAGACGCGGCAGGTTGCCCTCATAGCGAGCCCCCAGAAAGTCTGGAATGGTGAACTGGCCGAACTTGCGCAGGTAGGGCGCCAGGAATAGCGCCACCAGGCAGTAGCCGCCGGTCCAGCCCAGAATGAAGGCCAGGCCGCCATAACCGGTCAGGTACAAGGTACCAGCCATACCGATGAAGGAGGCGGCCGACATCCAGTCCGCTCCCGTAGCCATGCCGTTGTACATGGCAGGCACGCGACGCCCGGCCACATAGTATTCGGCCGCATCATTGGTTCGGCTCATCACCCCGATGCCGGCATACAGCAGCACCGTGGCCGCCAGGAAAAGGTAGCCGATCCAGTTCCGGGGCAGACCCATTTGCTCCAGGACCGCCAATATCAGCACGAAGGTGATAAAGCCCCCCGTGTACCACGTGTAGACCTTGTTCAGGCCTTTCTTGAAGTCGCTTTGCGACTGATTTGTACCGCCAAACATGCCCATTATTCTTCTCCTTCGGCCACGCCGTATTCGTTGTCAAGGTTGTTCATGTAGCGGGCGTAGAACCAGATGATCAGGCAATACACCACCAAGGCCCCTTGGGCCGCCACCCAGAACGAGAACGGCCAGCCGAAAAAGCTGAACGTCAGTTCACGGGCGAAATACACCAAAACGAAGGTGACAAAGAACCATATGCCCAGTAAGAAGGCTGTGATTCGCAGATTTTTGCTCCAGTATTCCTGGTGCCTGGCCGTAAGTTGCATAGCTTGCTCCTCTTATCATTAATGAAAAACCACCCGACAAACCTCAAATCAAGTTCCCGACTGCCAAACCGGTCTCACGCTCCAACTGGGCCGCCACCTTGGGCTCGAACCCCTTCAGGTGCCGAATGACCGCACGCGCTTCCTCCGGTTGCATCAAGTCCACATGCACCCGTGCCAGCTGGTACCAGCCAAACGGGCTCATAGGCTGTAGTTTGGTGTTGTGCTTGAGCGCCGCCACGGCCTCGTCCAGCCGCCTCTGGCGCACCAGCACCAGGCCCAGGCCGTACCAGGCCCGGTCCATCTTTTCCTCGATGCGAATGGCTGCACGAAACTCGCGTTCGGCATCCTCAAGTCGCCCCAACTCTTCACACACAAATGCCACGTTGAAATGGGCATTCGAGCTATCGGGCGCCAGCACCAACACCCTCTCGTAGTAGGTCAAGGCCAGCACATGATGTCCACTTTGCATGGCGTCATAAGCCAGACTGTTCAGAGCCAGCAAATCATCCGGCGACCGCGTCAGGACCGTCTGAAAGACTTCAGCGGCCAGGCCGCGCAGCCCGAGGAACAAAAATATCTTGGCTCTCCAGTGCAGCACAAACCGGTCAAGACGGCTCAGGCCGGTCGCACTCGCATTGGTGCGATGGGTATTCACTGACATGCTGCGGCTCCTAACTGAAGACATAAGTCAATTTTTGCTTTGACCACGAGCACCCAGGCCACGATGAGCCAACTTGCTGCGGCCAGCGGAATGTGCTGATCCAGTATCAGTTTGGGACTGATGCGACGGGTCAACCACAGTGCCGGCTTGGCCGCCACGTCCAGCAATTGCCAGAACACGTTGGTCTGGCGCTTGGCCCCCGCCAGCAAGCCCAGAATGAAACGCCCAACGATGAACATGAGCGACAACTCGATCAAGCTCTTTGCAATAACAATGGCCAACAACATGAATCTTGGTGCTTTCTTACAAATTCTGACAACTGGGTGGAATTTGAGGCTGTGTCCTGACCAGATTCTGACGACCCGCTGAACGCAAACTTACAAACCAGGTACTAACCATTAGCTTGTTTTTCATATTGAAAAATAACCGGCTGGCATGGCACCAACCTAGGGAATGTCCTAATCAAGCCTGCGCCTACAATTCGACGACATCTTGATGGGGGGACACAGCCATGCAACGCTCCGACATCACCGGTCAACGCCTGGTTGCCATCGTCTTGCTGGGTTGCGTGCTGTTCAACTACCCGGTGCTCTCTCTTTTCAGCAAGCCCGGCGCCTTGCTGGGAATCCCGCTCCTGTATCTGTACATCTTCATCGTGTGGGCTCTGTTGATTGGCCTGACCGCCTATGTGATTGAACGGCGCGGGTGATGCTGCAGGGCTGGGTCATCATCAGCGTGTCCTTTGCCTACCTGGGCGTGCTGTTTGCCATTGCCTATTACGGCGACAAGCGCGCCGACGCCGGGCGCTCCATCATCTCCAATCCGGCCATCTACGCCCTGTCGCTGGCGGTCTACTGCACCACCTGGACCTTCTACGGCAGTGTCGGACGCGCCGCATCGACCGGCATTGGTTTCCTGCCCATCTACCTGGGACCCACGCTGGTGGCCGGTCTCTGGTGGTTTGTGATGCTCAAGATCATTCGCATCAGCAAGGCCAACCGGATCACCTCCATCGCCGACTTCGTGGCGTCGCGCTACGGCAAGAGTCAACTGCTGGGCGGGCTGGTGACGGTGATTGCCGTGATCGGCGTGGTGCCCTATATCTCGCTGCAGTTGAAGGCCGTCTCCAACAGCTTCACCATCCTGCTGCACTACCCCGACATCGTCATGCCCGCCAAGGCCGCGACACAGGCGCTGTGGCAGGACAGCGCGCTCTATATCGCCATGACGCTGGCCGCTTTCACCGTGTTGTTTGGCACGCGGCATCTGGACGCCACCGAGCGGCATGAAGGCATGGTGGCGGCCATTGCCTTTGAATCAGTGGTCAAGCTGCTGGCGTTCCTGGCGGTTGGTCTGTTTGTGACGTTTGGCATGTTCAATGGCATGGGCGACATCTTCGCGCGCGCCGAGTTGGTGCCCAAACTCAAGGCGCTGATGACCGTCGCCGACACCGGAAACAGTTATGGCAGCTGGTGGTCTCTGACCTTCCTGTCCATGCTCTCGGTGATGCTGCTGCCCCGGCAGTTCCAGATCGCCGTGGTGGAAAACGTCAACGAGGAGCACTTGCGCAAGGCGGTCTGGCTTTTTCCACTGTATTTGCTGTTGATCAACATCTTCGTGCTGCCAATCGCCCTGGGTGGCATGCTGCATTTCCCGACGGGCAATGTGGATGCCGACACCTTCGTGCTAACCCTGCCAATGGCCCAGCGGCATGAGGCGCTGACCCTGTTTGTGTTCATCGGGGGCCTGTCGGCGGCCACCGGCATGGTGATCGTGGAAACCATTGCGCTGTCCACCATGATCTGCAATGACCTGGTGATGCCGCTGGCCCTGCGCATCAAGGCCCTGCGCTTGAACGAGCGACAGGATCTCTCCGGCTTGCTGCTGGGCATACGCCGCTGGGCGATTGTTGCCATCCTGATGCTGGGCTACATCTACTTCCGCGCCGCGGGAGACGCCTACGCCCTGGTGGGCATCGGCTTGATCTCGTTTGCGGCGGTAGCCCAGTTTGCGCCGGCCATTTTTGGCGGCATTTACTGGCGAGGCGGCACGCGCAACGGCGCCATCGCCGGCCTGCTCGGCGGCTTCTCCGTGTGGGGCTATACCCTGCTGCTGCCTTCATTTGCCAAATCGGGCTGGCTGCCCTCGACATTCTTGAGTGAAGGCTTCTTCGGACTGGAGCTGCTGCGGCCCCAACAGCTGTTCGGCCTGTCCGGCCTGGACGAGATTTCGCACAGTCTGTTCTGGAGCATGCTGGCCAACATCGGCTTCTATCTGGGCGTTTCTTTGGCGGGCCGGGCGACGGTGGCGGAGACCCGGCAAGCGACTGCGTTTGTGGATGTGTTTCGTCACACAGTGAGCCCGGCTGGCGGTTCTCGCCTGTGGCGCGGCAGCGCCCAGGTGCAGGATCTGCTTCCGCTGATTGGCCGGTTTCTCGGACCGGTGCGTGCGCAGGAAGCCTTCCTGAGCTACGCCCGGGGTCGCGGCCTGTCGGCCATCGCAGAACTGAAGGCCGACGCCGATCTGGTGCATTACGCCGAAAAGCTGCTGGCCGGTGCCATTGGCGGCGCCTCCGCACGCGCCATGGTGGCCTCGGTCGTGCAGGAAGAACCGCTGAGCATTGACGAGGTGATGAACATCCTTGACGAGGCCTCCCAGGTGCGCGCCTACTCCAGGGAGCTCGAACTCAAGTCCAAGGAACTCGAGGCCGCGACCGCCGAGTTGCGGGCCGCGAACGAACGCCTGAAGGAGCTCGATCGCATGAAGGACGATTTCATGTCCACGGTGACGCATGAGCTGCGAACGCCCCTCACCTCCATTCGCGCATTCTCGGAAATCCTGCTGGAGGACCCCAAGACCGGCCTGGCTGAGCGCAAGAAATTCCTGGGCATCATCGTCAAGGAAACCGAGCGCCTGACCCGCCTCATCAACCAGGTGCTGGACATGGCCAAGATCGAGTCCGGCAATGCCGAGTGGCACACAGCCGAGCTGGATTTGCGCGAAGTGATCGAGGAATCGGTGGCTGCCACGTACTCGCTATTCAACGACCGGCATGTGACACTGACCCATGACCTGGCCGCGCATACACCCCTCATCCTGGCCGACCGGGATCGCCTGATCCAGGTGATGCTCAACCTGTTGTCCAATGCGGTCAAGTTCTGCGATCCGGTCCAGGGCAAGGTGCACGTCTCATTGCGCCAGGAACCCGACGGCGTGCGCGTGGACGTGCAGGACAACGGCAGTGGCATCAGCGCCGCCAACCAGAAAGTCATTTTCGAGCGCTTTCGGCAAGTGGGCAATACTATGACCGACAAGCCCCAGGGAACCGGGCTGGGGCTGCCCATCAGCCGGCACATCATTGAGCGTTTCGGCGGCCGGCTGTGGGTACAAAGCGAGCCGGGTAAAGGGGCCACGTTCTCGTTTACACTGCCCTTCAAACAGGGCGACAGCGGCCCGGCCGCAGCGCCCCATTAGCCAGATTGGACCAGCACATGAGCAAACGGATCCTGATTGCGGACGACGAACCCAACATCGTGGTATCACTCGAATTTCTGATGAAACGCGAAGGGTTCGATGTCCAGGTGGCCGCTGACGGGGAAGCCGCCCTGCAGGCCATCGCAACGCAGGTGCCTGATCTGGTTCTGCTCGACATCATGCTGCCCAAAAAGGACGGTTTTGAGGTCTGCCAGCAGATCCGTGCCAATCCTGAGTGGCAGTCGCTCAAGGTCGTGATGCTCACCGCCAAAGGGCGCGACACCGAGGTCAGCAAAGGACTCGCACTGGGGGCAGATGCCTACATGACCAAGCCGTTTTCCACCAGGGATCTGGTGGCCCAGGTGCGTCAACTGCTGGGGCTGGGCGCCCAGTAGCCTTCAGCGGCTGCCAGCTCTCCCAACGCTTCACTCAGCCGCCATGAATCACCGAATCAGGCTCGCTGTCGGACTCGGTGGGCTCTACGGCTTGCTGGCCGTGCTCTTTGGGATTCTTGGTCTGGTCCTGTGGGCCGACATGCAGGACGCCGAGCGCCAGACCATGCTGGCCATCATGCGGCCGCGCTACGCCATGGCCGTGGTCATCATCCTGCTGGCCTGGCTCGGGCTGGGACTGCTGGTCTGGGCCTTGTACCGGGCCTATGCGCTGGCACCATTGCGCCTGCGTGAGCAGGCGCTGGTGATGGTCAACTCCAACCCGGCGCTACGCCTGCAGGAGCTGGGCGCGTCCGAGATCCGGACGCTGGCGCAGGTGGTCAATGCGTTGGCCGACCAGCGTGAGTCACTGCAGCGTGATGTGGAGCAGAAGATCCTGCAAGCCAAGGCGTCAGTCGAAGAAGAAAAGAACCGCCTGGCGGCATTGATGTCAGAGCTCACGCAGAGCGTCGTGGTGTGCAATCTTGATGGACGAATTCTCCTCTACAACAACCGTGCGCGACTGCAGTTTCAGGTGCTGGGTTCAGGCGCTCAGGCGGGCGGCACAGCCTTGATCGGCTTGGGTCGTTCCATTTTTTCCATGATGGAGCGCAGCCTCATTACCCATGCGCTGGAGAGCGTGCAGCACCGGCTCAAGGGCGGCAGTGCCCAACCCTCGGCCAACTTCGTCACCACCACACGCGCCGGGCAGCTGATCCGTGTCCAGATGGCCCCGGTCTTCAGCAACACCGGCGGCGACCAGGACGCATCCGCCAGCACCGACGCAACGCGAACCATCAGCGGCTACGTCCTCATGCTCGACAACATCACCCGCCATGTCGAAGCGCAAGGTCGGCGGGACTCGCTGCTGCAGACGCTCACCGAAGGCAGTCGTGCATCGCTGGGCAATGTCCGTGCAGCGGTTGAGAACCTGCTGCAATACCCGGACATGCAGAACGACGAGCGCGACCGGTTCGTGGGCGTGATCAGCGACGAAGTGGAAGCGATGAGCCGGCGCATCAACCATGCCAGCACCGAGTTCGCCGATACGCTTGAGGCGCGCTGGTCGCTGGAAGACATGCACGGATCGGATTTGCTGCAGGCGGCGCAACGGCGCATTGAACACAAGCTGGGTCTCAGCGCCACGGTTGAAGCACTTGCGGGCGACTTGTGGATCAGAGTCGACGGTTTCTCGCTGCTGCAGGGACTGTGCTACCTCGCCGCCCGGCTCAAGGATGTGTTCGGCGTGGACGCAGTGGCCTTGCGTCTGCGACCGTCCGGGCGGCTGGCAGAGCTGGACCTGCTTTGGTCGGGCGCCGCCCTGGACGCGGCGACGCTGGTGATCTGGGAACAGGCGCCTATGAGCGCGGGCGGCGAAGAAACGCCCTTGACGCTACGTGAGGTGATTCAACGTCATGGCGGTGAACTCTGGCAGCAGCGCGACCAGGAAACGCCACTGTCTTTGATCCGCATGCTGCTGCCCACCACGGTGGCGCAAGAGTCCGCTGATCCGACTGTCTGGCTTCGCAATGAGAGCCGCCCCGAGTACTACGACTTCGACCTGTTCCGGCAAACCGAGGAAACGCATGCGCTGGATGATCGCCTGCTGACGCAACTGAGCTACACGGTGTTTGACACCGAAACCACCGGACTGGAGCCGTCTGAGGGCGATGAAATCATCCAGATTGGTGCCACCCGCATCGTCAATGGCCGCCTGTTGCGACACGAGACCATCGACCAGCTGATTGCCCCGCGGCGCCGTCTCAAGCCCGAGTCCATTCCCATCCACGGCATCACCGATGACATGCTCAAGGGGCAACCCACGATTGATCAGGTCCTGCCCACGTTTCATGAGTTCTGCGAAGACACGGTGCTGGTGGCGCACAACGCCGCGTTTGACATGCGCTTCCTGCAACTCAAGGAGGCGGCGACCGGCATCGTGTTTTCCCATCCGGTGCTCGACACGCTGCTGCTGTCAGCGGTGATTCACCCCAACCAGGAGTCGCACCGGCTGGAGGCCATTGCCGGGCGCCTGGGCGTGAATGTGATCGGTCGACACACCGCGCTGGGCGACGCCATCGTCACCGGTGAAATCTTCCTCAAGATGATCCCCTTGCTGGCCGAACAGAACATCCACACCCTGGGACAGGCACGCGCGGCCGCGGCGCGCACCCTGTACGCCCGAACCAGCTACTGAACTCGCAGCACCAGATCATGGACCAGCCGTCAACCCCAAGCTCAAGCCCGCGCAACGATTTCCAGGCCATGCACAGCCCGTTGAGCCAGTTGCCCAGGCGCGAACCGGTGACGGTCATGCTGGACACACCACTGCGCGAAGCGCTGGCCATCATGGACCGCCGCCGCATCGGCTCCATCATCGTCGTGGATGAACACGGAAAAATGCCGCTGGGCATCTTCACGCTGCGCGACGTGCTGCACCGCGTGGCGCTGCCGCAAGTCAGCCTGGACGAACCAATTGCCAGCGTCATGACCGGCGGCGTCATCACAGTCAAGCCGCACACCACCGCGTACGAGGCCGCCGTCATCATGGCGCGCCGTGGGCTGCGTCACCTGCTCGTGGTGGACGATGCCGCCCACCTGGTCTCCATCGTGTCGCAGAACGACTTGTTCGCCCTGCAGCGCACCAGTCTGAAGGACGTCAGCAATGACATCCGCCAGGCCCGGGACCTGCCCACCCTGCAGGCCTGCGCCAGGGACATCCAGCGCATCGCACTGACCTTGCTGACGCAGGGCATGGCGGCGGAGCCGCTCACTCAATTCATCTCCACCCTCAACGACTTGCTGACGCTGCGCGTGATCGAGCTCACCCACGACGAGTTCGACCTGCCGCAGATTCAATGGTGCTGGATCGCGCTGGGCTCGGAGGGACGCTACGAACAGACCCTGTGCACCGATCAGGACAACGGCATCATCTTCGAGTGCGAGAACGAAACGGCCACCGAAGCGCTGCGCCAGCGCTTCCTGCCCTTTGCCCAGGCGGTCAACAACAAGCTCGATGCCTGCGGATTTCCGCTCTGCAAGGGCGGCATCATGGCAGGCAACCCGCAATGGTGTCTGTCCCTGCCCGAATGGTGCGCCAGGTTCCGCGGCTGGATTGAACACCCGCAGCCCAAGGCCTTGCTCAACGCTGCAATTTTTTTCGACTTTCGCCCCCTCTATGGCGACGAGGCCCTCAGCGAGGCCCTGCGCAGCTGGTTGCTCGATGAAACCCGCAACGCGCAACTGTTTCTTCGCCTGATGGCCGAGAACGCGCTGCAGTGCGCGCCACCGCTGGGGCTGATTCGCGATTTCGTTTTCGACAGCAGCAAGGAATTTCCCAACACCATCGATCTCAAAATGTATGGTTCCCGGCCCTTTGTCGACGCGGCGCGCCTGCTCTCGCTCACGCATGGCGTGCGCCAGACCAGCACGGCGCAACGCCTGCTGGGGGCCTCCCAATCCGTCAATTTCGGTGGTGACGACGTGGCGGCCATGGTGGACAGCTTCTATTACATCCAGTCGCTGCGATTGCGTCACCAGCATCAGGTGCTGGGCGAACACGGCGGCGGCAACCGGATCAACCCCGACATGTTGAACGAACTCGATCGCCACATCCTGAAAGAAGCCTTCAAACAGGCGCGCAAGCTGCAGAGCCGCCTCAGACTCGACTACCGCCTGTAACGCGACAGAGGCGGACCTCGAAACCCCGGAGCAACTGCTGCCCGTTGCAGCTGCGCCGCCGCGCCAAATTCAGGCGAAAGCACCATTTCACGTGCATGACATGCCGGTCTTGAGTGCGTAAGGGCCTGGTCAGCACCTATTTACAAAATGTGGAAATGTGCTAAAGCATATATTTCTCAATCCATCCCAACTGCCTTCAGGAGGCCGCCATGAATGATTCGGTAATCGAGAGAATCCAGAGCCATCCAAAGTACCTGGAACTTCGAAAAAAGCGCAACAGGATCGGCTGGTCCCTGACACTGCTGATGATGGTCGTGTACTACGGCTACATCGCGCTCATCGCCTTCAACAAACCTTTCCTGGCCCAACCCATCGGCGCTGGCGTGATCTCCCTGGGGATTCCGATCGGCATGGGGGTCATCGTGTTCACCGTGCTGATCACTGCCATCTATGTGCGCCGTGCCAACAGCGAGTTCGACACGCTGACCACGGAAATTTTGAAGGACGCTTCCAAATGAAAAAAGTACACGCAACGCTTGCCACCGTGCTGATGCTGCTGGTGGCAGGCTCAAGCCTGGCAGCAGGCGGCGACCTCGGGCAAGTCGACAAACAACCCACCAACTGGGTGGCCATCAGCATGTTTGGCGGCTTCGTGATCGCCACCCTGTTCATCACCAAATGGGCGGCCGCCAAGACCAAATCGGCGGCCGACTTTTATACCGGTGGCGGCGGCATCACGGGTTTTCAAAACGGGCTGGCGATTGCAGGCGACTACATGTCAGCCGCCTCCTTTCTGGGTATCTCGGCCGCCGTCATGGCGTCCGGGTATGACGGACTGATCTACTCCATCGGCTTTCTGGTGGGCTGGCCGGTGGTCACCTTCCTGATGGCCGAGCGCCTGCGCAATCTGGGCAAATTCACCTTTGCGGACGTGGCGGGCTATCGATTCCAGCAGAAACCCATTCGTATCTTTGCCGCCTCCGGCACGCTGGTGGTCGTCGCCTTCTACCTGATCGCCCAGATGGTCGGTGCTGGTGCCCTCATCAAACTGCTGTTCGGACTGGACTACTGGCTGGCGGTGGTGATTGTGGGCGCGCTGATGATGATCTATGTGCTGTTTGGCGGCATGACCGCCACCACATGGGTGCAGATCATCAAGGCGTGCTTGCTGCTGGCCGGCGTGACCTTCATGGCGTTCATGGTCATGGCGCAGTATGGCTTCAGCTTCGAAGCACTGTTTGCCAAAGGCGTTGCCGTCAAAACCCAGCTGGCGGTCAACGGTGGCAGCACGGCAGACGAGGCTGCCAAAATTGGCCTGGCCATCATGGGCCCAGGAGGCTTTGTGAAAGATCCGATCTCGGCCATCTCGTTCGGCATGGCGCTGATGTTTGGCACCGCCGGATTGCCGCACATCCTGATGCGCTTTTTCACGGTGCCGGACGCCAAGCAGGCACGCAAGTCCGTGCTGTGGGCCACCACCTGGATTGGCTACTTTTACGTGCTGATCTTCATCATCGGCTTTGGCGCGATCACCCTGGTGTTGACCAACCCCGAGTTCTCCAACACGGTGACGGGCGTCATCAAGGGCGGCGGCGGCTCGGCCAATATGGCGGCCGTGCTGGTGGCCAAAGCCGTCGGTGGCAACGTTTTCTTCGGCTTTATCTCCGCCGTGGCCTTTGCCACGATTCTGGCGGTGGTGGCTGGCCTGACCTTGTCAGGCGCTTCTGCCGTTTCGCATGACATCTACGCCACCGTGATCAAAAAAGGCAAGGCCGATAGCGCCTCCGAACTCAAGGTGTCGCGCATCACCACGCTGGTCCTCGGTGTGGTCGCGGTAGCGCTCGGCATTGCGTTCGAGAAGCAGAACATCGCCTTCATGGTGTCGCTGGCGTTTGCCATCGCAGCGTCAGCCAACTTCCCGGTGCTGTTCATGTCGGTGCTGTGGAAAGACTGCACCACCAGGGGTGCGGTGATCGGCGGCTTTCTGGGGCTGATCTCGTCCGTCGCCCTGACCGTGGTGTCGCCCTCGGTCTGGGAAGCCACGCTGGGCTACCCGAAGGGCTCTGCATTGTTCCCCTACACCTCACCGGCCTTGTTCTCCATGACCATTGGTTTCGTGGGCATCTGGCTGTTCTCCATTCTGGACCGCAGCGCCAATGCCGCCCAGGAACGTGCCGCGTTCCCCGCGCAGCAAGTGCGTTCGGAAACCGGTTATGGCGCCTCGGGAGCGTCCGGCCACTGACACGACGATAGCAACGCGGCCTGCGGGTACGCGTTCTAGAAGACATCAACCGGGCCATGTGCCCGGTTTTTTTTCGGGAGTCAGGCGTCAGGCAGCACGCAAGTGACGGAGCTTGATGAACGCCAGCGCCGCCATCACCGCGTCGTTGAGGGCATCGTGCGCATCGCGCAGGGGCAGGCCCAGGTCATTCATCAAGGTGGCGAAGCGCAGGTCAATGTTGGCATTGGCCTGCTGCTGATACGCCGGCAGCTGCCTGAACTTGTAGTCGTAGTACAGGATCGACACCTCGATTTTGGGTTGCGGCAGGCCCTGCCCCAACAAGGGCCAGATGGCCCGGTTGAGCATGGCCACGTCAAATTCCAGGTAGTAGCCCACCAGGGGCCGACTGCCGATGAAATGCATCAGGCGCTTCACCGCGTCAAGAACGGGCAGGCCTTGCGCCACGTCGCGTTCACGCAGGCGATGGATCGGCACACTCCCGGCCGTAACACCACGCTCAGGCCGCACCAGCAACTCCAGCCGCTCACTGGTCATGATGCGATTGCCCACAATGCGCACCGCCCCAATCGAGATGATCTCGTCGGTGCGCACATTCAGCCCCGTGGTCTCGCAGTCCAGCGACACCCACTCATTGGCGGGCGGCGGGTCAAACATGAAGCGAAATGCCGGGTCGCCCAGGTGGTAGAGCAGCCACTCGCGCTTGAGCGCACCCCACCAGCGCGACGATGAAAGCCGGTCTGTCACGCGACAGCTTCCAGATGGAAACGATGACGCAGCAGGGTCTTGAAGCGCTTGACCACGCCCAGCGTGTCCTTGAGCAGGTCACGGTCCAGGCTGCTGAGTCGGCTGACGTTGATGGCACCGGTCACGGCCTTGCCCGTGTCCAGCTCAGCCAGCCCCGCCTTGAGCTTGAGCCCCATGAAGAAGTGCAGGCTGTCCGTCAGGTCGGTGGCCATGTCCGCATCGAGCCGGCCCGCGGCCACCAGTGCGGCAATGCGCCCGGTGGTACTGGTTTCCGTGACGCGGTGCGCCAGCGCCAGACTGCGCACGCCATGCACCAGCGGGAAAATGCCCTCTTTCTTGAGGTTGAGCTGCTGGTCGGCGTCACCCAGGCCCAGCAACCGGTTCCACCAGCCGGTGCTGCTGGCAAAGAAATCGATCGCCGCCGCGAACCGGTTCAGCATGGCGTCGCTGTCTACCGCGATCCCCATGAGGCCGCGCCGCACCTCTTCCAGCAAAACGGCGTCGCCACAAACCGTGTGCGCGTCCATGAAAATCGCCAGCTTCATCAGGCTGTCGGCGTCGGGCATGAGCAGCCACTGGCGCGTCATCTGACCAAATTCGCCGGCGCTCTTGCGCCACTGCGGACTGCTGACCATGATGTGCCCCGGACACTCCGGGTAACCAAAATCACTGAGCGCTCTGGAAAAGCGCTGGCAGATTGCTTCCAGGTTGTCGGGGGGCACATACCCATCGCGCAGGATCAGGCCGTTGTCCTGGTCGGTCTTGAGCAGCTGCTCGCCGCGGCCCTCGCTGCCCATCACAAACAGGCAGCTATTGGCTACCAGGTCGGCGGGCGCAATCAGGTGCCAGGCGCGTTCGAACAGGCGGGCATTGAGCTGCTGCACCAGTTTGGCGATCAGGTTAACGCGTGAGCCACTGCGGTACAGCAAAGCGATCATGCGCGTGATCCGGGCCGCCGCCTGACTCAAGCCGGCCAGGTCTTTCGCCTCCTCGATCTGCACCGTGATCAGGTGGGACTGGTTGGACAGGAAACTGAACAGGTCCAGCGCCTCCAGAATGCCCACCACGTGCTCACCCTCCGCCACCACGACGCGGTGCACGCGCCGGCGCAGCATCACGGCCATGGCATCGCCCAGCTGGTCGGAGGGCCGCACTTCAATCAATGAAAAATTGGACAACTCGCCCACCGCCAGCTGGTCCAGCGGCCGGCCGTCCAGAATGGCGCGCTGCAGTGCGGTAGCCGTAAAAATGCCGAGGCGGGGTGGCTCAGACTGCGTGTCGCGCACCAGCACATTGGACGTGCGCTGCGCCTGAAACAGTTTGACGACCGAGAGAATGTCGGTGGTGGCATCGACAAAGTGGGGCGGCCGCAGATAGGCCTCATCCACCCGGGACAGGGTGAGCGATTGCAGCTCGTGCTGACTCTGTCGCTCGGACAGGGCGCTGAGCTTGTTGCTGAGATCAGAGAACAGCAGCGCGCCAAAGGTGGCGTTCGACGCAATCAGGTCACTGACCGCCTGGTGCGCCAGCTGATAGGCCACCACCTCCTCGGCCGCGACAAAACGGCTGCTGACCTTGCCCGCCACCAGGCCCCGGCCATCGAAGCAGTCGTCCGGGCCATAGGTGGTCGTCACCTCGCTGCCCTCAAGCTGCGTCACGTAGCCCTTGATGATGACGAAGAGGTGGGTCGGCGCCACGCCGACGTCGAGAATCGTTTCGCCCTCGCGGAAATAGACAACGTCAACGCTGTTGCGAACCAGCCGCTGCTCGTCCGGGTTCAGGCAGTCAAACGGCGAGGCGGAGAAATTGAAAGCATTGGGCATAGATCGGACCAATCATCAAGCCCATGCATTCAACGCCGGATGCCTTGCGCCACGCTTGCAGCGGCGGGCCAGCCGCTGTCGAACCACGGGTCACCAGCCAGGTAGGCCCGCAGCATGGGCAGCGCGTCAAAACCCCAGAACACCTTGCCGTCCACCACAAACGACGGCACGCCAAACAGCCCCAGCGCGATGGCTTCATCGGTATGGGCCTTGAGCTGGGCTTTGACCGTGGCATCCTGCGCCGCCCGGGCAGGGGCCAGTTGCGCCGTCAACGCCTCCAGACCGGTCGCATCGGCGGCCTCCTGGCCACCGCGCCAAACATGGCGAAAGATGGTTTCACAGACGTAGCGGTTCGGCTCACCCCGCGCATTGCAAGCCACCGCCAGCCGCAGCAGCGCCAGCGGATTGAAGGGGTGGCTGGCGGGCAACTGCAGCTCAAGGCCATGGGTGTGGGCCAGCCACAGCACCTGGCGGTAAGTCCAATCGCGCTTGGACGGAATTTCAGCGGGGCCGAGTTGCCCATGGTGCTTGAGTAGCGCGGCAAACAGGATGGGCTTGTAGGTCACGCTGTAGCTGTGCCCCATCAGGGCCACCGGCAGTTGCTCGAACGCCAGATAAGCGTAGGGCGAAATGAAATCCAGGTAGACGGTGATGTGTTTCATGAAGGGCTCGCAGTGAGTCGCTGCTCAATGTGGCGCCAGATCGCCCGCTTGGCTGAATCATCCGCGCTGCTCCAATCGCGAATCTCGTCAAGCGTGCGATAGCACCCTTCGCACAGACCGGTCAGCTCACTCATGCGACAGACCGAAATACAGGGGGATGAGACATTTTCGGCTGTAGCCCTCGCCAGTATTGCTCGGGCAGCTATTGATTCAGGAGCAACGACCGGCTGCCCGGCCACCGGGGCCTGCACCACATCTGCCACCGGCGCACCGGACATGCGCGCCAGATCCTGCGGACGCAGTTTGAAAACCCCATGCGGATGGCCAGCCGCCGCCCATATTTCCTCAAAGCGGAAAAGTTCCTGGTCGATCAAGGTGACGGACGCTGTTGCGTGCGCAATGGGCGCCACGCCGCCAATCGAAAACCCGGTGCTGGCTTTGACGAATGCGGCATCCGCGCGGCCCAGCGGCCCCACCAGGGCCGCCACCTTCTTCTCGTCGACCCGCTGGTCGCCCGAGGTCACCACCAGCACGGCAGCGTCGTCTGACTTGCGGCGAAAGATGATGCTCTTGGCGATCTGGCCGACCGCAATGCCCAGCGCGTCCGCCGCCTGCTGCGCCGTGCGCGCGGCATCATCCAGCATCAGCGGCGCATGCGGGTGGCCCTGTACCTGCAAGGCGGCGGCGACACGCTGCACGCCATCAGGCAAGGGTTTCAGTTCAGCCCCACACATATCAGTTCAGGCGCTTGTTCAGGATGGCCGTGGCCGCACGCGAGTTGGGCTTGCGCTCCAGAAAATCGCTGATGAATTTGCCGGCATCCACCAGTTTGTCCAGATCGATGCCGGTCTCGATGCCCATGCCGTGCAGCAGGTAGACCACGTCCTCGCTGGCCACATTGCCGGTAGCGCCCTTGGCATAGGGACAGCCGCCCAGACCGGCGACCGAGGTATCGAATTGCCAGACCCCCATTTGCAGGCAGACCAGGGTGTTGGCCAGGGCCTGGCCGTAGGTGTCGTGGAAGTGGCCCGAGACATCGTTGAGATCGTAGTGCTTGAGCGTGGCTTCCATGGCGCGCTGCACCTTGAGCGGGGTGCCGACGCCAATGGTATCGGCCACACCGACGTGCTGCACGCCGATGCCCTTCATGAGCCCGGCCAGATAGCTGACCCGCTCCGGCGCGATCACGCCCTCATACGGGCAACCGACGGTGCACGACATGGCGCCCCGCACATGGATGCCGGCAGCCCGTGCCGCCTGCACCACGGGCGCAAAGCGTTCGATGCTCTCGGCAATCGAGCAGTTGATGTTCTTCTGGCTGAAGGCCTCACTGGCGGCGCCGAACACCACGATCTCGTCGGGTTTCGATTTCAGCGCAGCCTCGAAGCCCTGCAGGTTGGGCGTGAGCACCGAATAGCGGACGCCCGCATTGCGCGCAATGCCGGCCATGACCGCCGCGTTGTCCGCCATCTGCGGCACCCATTTCGGCGACACGAAGCTCGTCACCTCGATCTCCGTCAGACCGGCGTCCTGCAGGCGGTGCACCAGCTCGATCTTGACCGCGGCCGGCACCGGCTGTTTCTCGTTTTGCAGGCCGTCGCGCGGACCGACATCGACCAGTTTGACTCGGGTAGGGATGCTCATCTTCGTTTCCTCAATTGAATGGCGCGACCACCCTCAGTAGCCGCGCACTGGGTCCACGATACCGGCAATCGGCTCCGCTCGCTCCAGCGCCATGATCTTGCCCGCAATCTGTGCGATGCTTTCATCGCGCAGCGTGCGCGCCGAGGTGTGCGGCGTGATGCTGATTTTGGGGTGACGCCAGAACGGGTGGTCACCGGGCAAGGGCTCGGTGCGAAACACGTCGAGCGTGGCGCCGGCCAGATGCCCGCTGTCGATCAGGGCGATCAGGTCGTCATCGACCAGATGCGCGCCGCGCGCCACGTTGATGACATAGCCACCGGGCTGCAGTTTTGACAAGGTCTCGCGGCGCATGATGTCGCGGGTGTCCGGCGTGAGTGGCAGCAGGTTGACCAGCACTCTGGTGGCACGCAGAAAGTCGTTGAACTGCGCCGCCCCAGAAAAGCCCCGCACCCCGTCGATGGTTTTGGCGCTGCGGCTCCAGCCATTGACCGGAAACTCGAACACTTGCAGTGCCCGCGCCACGCGCTCTCCCAGCACGCCCAGCCCCATCACCCCGACGGCGAAATCGGCCCGGCTGCGCGGCTTGCGGTAGGACCACTTGCCCGCCTTCACGTCGGCCTCATAGCCATCGAATTCGCGAAAGTGCCGGATCACGGCGTGGCAGACATACTCCGCCATCTGCACCGACATGCCGGCGTCGTCCAGGCGAACCACCGTGGCCCGCGGCGGCAGCCGCAGCTTCAGCAGCGCATCCACCCCCGCGCCGATGTTGAAGACGCCTTTGAGTTGCGACTGCTCGTCAAAGAACTGTTGTGGCGGCGCCCACACGACGGCGTGGTCAGCAGGCGGCGCGCCGGGTTGCCAGAGCTCCACCTGGGCGGCAGGCAAGGCAGCCCGCAGACCCGCCAGCCAGGGCTCGGCCTTGGTATCGGTGCAGCAAAATGTGATTTTCATGGATGCCAAGGGTACCCGGTCCTGCCAAGCCACCTCGCACCAGACCGCACCCTCATCAGGCCACCAGCTTGAGCAGCTCGGCGCCCTCGGTCACCTGATCGCCGGGCGCGTAGAGCAACTCGGCCACCACGCCATCGATGGGGGCGGCAATCGTGTGCTCCATTTTCATGGCGTCCATCACCGCCAGCGCCTGGCCGCGTTTGACCTTGTCGCCGGCCTTCACCGCGAACGACACCACCTTGCCCGGCATCGGCGCCGTCAGGCGGCCGCCCTCCACCGCGGCGTCACCGGCATGGGCCAGCGCATCAATCGCTATGATTTGTGTAGCGCCTTTCGCAGTAAACACGTGGGCTACATCGCCTTTTCTGTACACACTAACAATCTGGCGCCGCGCCGCAAACCGCACATCAATGCCATCGGTCACCGGCACAAACGAAAAAATTCCGATCTCGCCCGCCACATCGAGCTGCAGCGCACCGTCGTGCAGCGTGGTCATTTGCACGACATGGGTCACGCCCTGAAACTCATAGTCGAAGCGGCGTGTGCCGGGACCATGCGAGTGCCAGCCATCCTGCCTGGCCCAGGGATCAAGCCACACGGCCCGACCGGCCAATGGCGTTTCTGCCGCCTTTTCCTGCAGCAGGGTGTGCGCGATGGCACTGGCCACCGCCAGGGTCAGGCCGACCTTCTCCTGCTTGAACAGCACCGCCTCTTCCCGCGGAATCAGCCCGGTGTCCAGATCCGCCTGCACAAACGAGCGGCTCTGCACCACGTTGCGCAAGAACTGGACGTTGGTGTTAAGCCCGACGATGTGGGTCTGGGCCAGGGCCGTGTCCAGTCGCGCCAGCGCCTGCTCGCGGGTGTCGCCATGCACGATCAATTTGGCCACCATGGAATCGTAGAACGGCGAAATCGGATCGCCCTCGCGCACCCCGGAATCGACGCGAACGCCACCACTGTTGCGCTCAAAGGTCACGCAATCGGGCAGGCCGTAGACATGCAGGGTGCCGGTGGCCGGCAGAAAATTGTTGTCCGGGTTTTCAGCGCAGATGCGCGCCTCGATCGCGTGCCCGGTGATCTTCAACTGGTCCTGCGCCAGCGGCAGCGGCTCACCGCTGGCCACGCGCAGCTGCCACTCCACCAGGTCCTGCCCGGTGATGGCTTCGGTCACCGGGTGCTCCACCTGCAGCCGCGTGTTCATCTCCATGAAGAAGAAGTCCATGCTGCCATCGGGGCGCTGTTCCACGATGAACTCCACCGTACCGGCCCCCACATAATTCACCGCCTGGGCCGCAGCCACGGCTGCCTCGCCCATCTGCTGGCGCAGCGCTGGCGTCATGCCCGGCGCGGGCGCTTCTTCCAGCACTTTCTGATGGCGGCGCTGCACCGAGCAGTCGCGCTCAAACAGATAGACATAGTTGCCCAGCGTGTCGCCAAACACCTGGATCTCGATATGGCGCGGCCGCTGCACGTACTTCTCGATCAGCACCGCATCGTCACCAAAGCTGTTGATGGCTTCGCGCTTGCAGCTGGCCAAGGCCGCGGCAAAGTCCTCCGCCTTGTCCACCGCCCGCATGCCCTTGCCGCCGCCACCGGCGCTGGCTTTGATCAGCACCGGGTAACCGATGCTGTCGGCCTCGCGCTGCAGCAAGGCCGGGTCCTGGTCGGCCCCGTGGTAGCCCGGCACCAGCGGCACGCCGGCCAGATCCATCAGCCGCTTGGACTCGGCCTTGAGCCCCATGGCCTTGATGGCAGAGGGTGGCGGGCCGATGAACACCAGGCCCGCGTCGGCGCAGGCCTGGGCGAACTCCTCGTTTTCGCTCAAAAAGCCATAACCCGGGTGGATGGCCTGGGCGCCCGTGGCTTTGGCCGCCTCGATGATCTTTTCCCATCGAAGATAACTGTCCTTGGGCGCGCTGCCTCCGATGTAGACGGACTCGTCGCAGACGCTGACGTGTTTGGCGTTGGCGTCGGCATCGGAATAGACCGCCACGGTCTTGATGGCCAGGCGCCGGGCTGTGGCTGCCACGCGGCAGGCGATTTCGCCTCGATTGGCGATCAGTATTTTGGTAAACATTCAGGCAACCTTTTGAAAACCGGAAAAGAGATCAGACACACGGCGAAACGCCGCCTTGAGAAACTTGATGAGCAGCCAGGTGACAACCCACATCAGCACAACCACCACCACCAGCAGCAGGCCGAAGAGCAACGGACTCGTGGAAGCCAGCCACACGGCACCGACGACCAGCCCATCCTCGAAGAAGCTGGCAAACAGATTGGACAAGGGCTCGGGCGAGGTATTGATGGCCGCGCGCGTCGTGGTTTTGGCCGCCTGGCTGGTGGCAGCCAGCGTGCCACCCATGAGCGCTGCGGCCACGGCCAGCGTGCCGCTGTCAGCCCCAAAAACACCCGCCGCCAGCGCCGCCCCGGCCGGGATGCGAATCACGCTGTGCACGATATCCCACAGCGAATCGACCCCGGGAATCTTGTCGGCAAAGAACTCGACAAACAGCATAAGGCCACTCGCCGCCAGCATGACCGGATGCTGCAGCAGCTTGAGCCCGTCAGGCAGCGGCATCCACCCCAGCGCACCCGCCATGCCGGTGATGAACACCACGGCATACAGCCTGAAACCGCTGGCCCAGCCGAGCACCGCCGCCAACGCCAGCAGGCTGGGCAAGTCCATGACATACGCGCTGCGTTGCGCAACGCCTGCGAAGGACTGCCAGAGTTGAAGGAGTGTGTCCATGGCCCCGGCTGCTACATCCGGAACACGCCAAACTTCGTATCGGGTATCGGCGCGTTCAGCGACGCGCTCAAGCCCAGCGCCAGCACACGGCGGGTGTCGGCCGGGTCAATGATGCCGTCGTCCCACAGGCGGGCGGTGGCGAAATAGGGATGGCCCTGCTCTTCGTACTGGCGGCGGATCGGCGCCTTGAAGGCTTCTTCTTCCTCCATGCTCCAGGCGCCGCCCTTGCCCTCGATGCCATCGCGCCGCACAGTGGCCAGCACGCTGGCCGCCTGCTCGCCGCCCATGACAGAGATGCGGGCGTTGGGCCACATCCACAGGAAGCGCGGGCTGTAGGCACGCCCGCACATGCCGTAGTTGCCGGCGCCGAAACTGCCACCGATGATGATGGTGAACTTGGGCACACTGGCCGTGGCCACGGCCGTGACCATCTTGGCGCCATTGCGCGCAATGCCTTCGTTCTCGTACTTGCGCCCGACCATGAAACCGGTGATGTTCTGCAGGAACACCAGCGGGATCTTGCGCTGGCAGCACAGTTCGATGAAATGCGCGGCCTTCAGGGCCGACTCGCTGAACAGAATGCCGTTGTTGGCAATGATGCCCACCGGCATGCCCTCAATGCGGGCGAAACCGGTAATCAGCGTTGTGCCGTAGCGCGCCTTGAACTCGTCGAACTCGCTGCCATCCACGATGCGCGCGATGATCTCGCGCACGTCGAACGGCTTGCGGGTGTCCGTGGGGATCACGCCATACAACTCCTGTGCCGGAAAATTAGGCGCCACCGGCTCGTGCGTCGCGATGGGCGGGGTCTTCCTGGCGTTCAGGTTTTTCACCGCCTGGCGTGCCAGCGCCAGCGCGTGCAGGTCGTTCTGCGCCAGATGGTCGGCTACGCCCGACAGGCGCGTGTGAACGTCGCCGCCGCCCAGGTCTTCGGCCGTGACGACCTCGCCGGTGGCAGCCTTCACCAGTGGCGGACCACCCAGGAAAATCGTGCCCTGATTCTTGACGATGATGGCCTCGTCGCTCATGGCCGGCACATAGGCGCCACCGGCCGTGCAACTGCCCATCACCACGGCAATCTGCGCGATGCCCTCGGCGCTCATGTTGGCCTGGTTGAAGAAGATGCGGCCGAAATGGTCGCGATCAGGAAACACCTCGTCCTGGTTCGGCAGGTTGGCGCCGCCGGAGTCCACCAGGTAGATGCAGGGAAGCCGATTCTGCTGCGCCACTTCCTGGGCCCGCAAATGCTTCTTGACCGTGAGCGGGTAGTAGGTGCCGCCCTTGACCGTGGCGTCGTTGCACACAATCATGCAATCCACGCCACTGACGCGGCCGATACCGGCAATCACGCCGGCGCTGGGCGCGCTGTCGGTGCCATCGCGGTCCGGGTACATGCCCATCGCGGCCAGCGGCGACAGCTCCAGGAACGGGGTGCCGGGGTCGAGCAGCATCTGCACGCGGTCGCGCGGCAGCAGCTTGCCGCGGGCGGTGTGCTTGGCGCGCGCCGCCTCGCCGCCGCCCAGCGCGACCTTGGCGAGCTGGGCATTGAGGTCATCGACCAGACCCCGCATGGCGAGGGCGTTGGCCTGAAAATCGGCGGAGCGGGCGTTGAGTTTGGTATCCAGGATGGGCATAGAACTTCTTTCAGGCGGTTTTGTCTTCTTGCAGTCCGAGCTGCTGCTTCATGTCTTCACGGATTTTGAACTTCTGGATCTTGCCCGTCACGGTCATCGGGAACTCGGACACAAAGCGAATGTAGCGGGGTACCTTGTAGTGCGCAATCTGGCCCTTGCAGAAGGCCTTGACGTCGTCTTCGCTCAGGGTCTGGCCCGGCTTGGCGATGATCCAGGCGCACAACTCCTCGCCGTATTTCTGATCGGGGATGCCGACCACCTGCACGTCCTGAATCTGGGGATGGCGGTAGAGAAATTCCTCGATCTCGCGCGGGTAGATGTTTTCGCCGCCGCGGATCACCATGTCCTTGATGCGGCCAACGATGTTGACATAGCCCTGCGCATCCATGGTCGCCAGGTCGCCGGTGTGCATCCAGCCCTCGGCGTCGATCGCCTCCGCAGTGCGGCTCGGGTCTTCCCAGTAGCCGTGCATCACGGAATAGCCGCGGGTGCACAGCTCGCCTGACACCCCCGGTGCCACTGTTTCTCCCGTGGCGGGGTCAATCACTTTCACCTGCAAATGCGGTTGCACCAGGCCCACCGTCGCCACCCGTTTTTCCAGCGGCGTGCTGGTGCTGCTTTGGCAGCTGACCGGGCTGGTTTCGGTCATGCCGTAGGCAATGGTGACCTCCGACATGTGCATGTCGCTCACCACCCGCTTCATGACCTCGATCGGACACGGCGAGCCGGCCATGATGCCGGTGCGCAGGGTTGACAGGTCGAACTCCTTGAAGCGCGGGTGGTCCAGTTCGGCAATGAACATGGTGGGTACGCCGTGCAGACCGGTGCACTTCTCGGCCTGCACGGTTTGCAGCACGCTCAAGGCATCAAAGCCGTCATTCGGATAGACGATGGTGGCGCCGTGGGTGAGGCAGGCCAGGTTACCCAGCACCATGCCAAAGCAGTGGTACAGCGGCACGGGAATGCACAAACGGTCAGCCGGCGTGAGCTTCATGGCTTCGCCAATGAAGAAGCCGTTGTTCAGGATGTTGCGGTGCGTCAGCGTGGCACCCTTGGGAAAGCCGGTGGTGCCGCTGGTGAACTGGATGTTGATCGGGTCGGTCGCATGCAGTGTTTTGGCAAGCGCAGCCAGACGCGGGTCCGCCGCATCACCCGTCGCCAACAGGGCCGAGAAGCGCATCAAACCGGCCTCCTCCTGGGTCTGGCCCGGCTCGTCGAGCCACACCACGGTACGCAGATGCGGCAGGCGCGCAGCCTGCAAGGCGCCCGGCAGGGCCGTGTTCAATTCAGGTGCCAGTTCGCGCAACATGCCGAGATAGTCGCTGGTTTTGAAGCGGGCCATCGTCACCAGTGCCTTGCACGCGACCTTGTTGAGGGCGTAGTCGAGCTCGGCCACGCGGTAGGCCGGGTTGATGTTCACCAGAATCAGGCCGACCTTGGCAGTGGCGAGTTGCATCAGCAGCCATTGCGCGTTGTTGTGCGACCAGATGCCGACCCGGTCGCCCGGCTGCAGGCCCAGGCCCAGCAAGGCACTGGCCAGCTGGTTGCTGGCGGTTTGCAGCGCGCGGTAGCTGTAGCGCTGCTGCTGGTGCACGCTCACCAGCGCCTCATGCTCGGGCTGGCGCGCCACCATGGCGTCAAAGAATTCGCCCAGCGTTTGCTCGATCAGGGGCACATCGGTGGCGCCGCTGGACAAACTGCAGGTCAGGGCGGGCGCGCTCAACGCGTTCGCAGGTGTTGGTGTCATGTCATTCCCCCAGTCGGGCGCACGCCCGGTTAACCGCTGAATAGGCAAGCATAGCGATCCGTGCGCATCGGTGTGCGCCACAAAGTTTGCAAATCGTGCCACATGGCGACATACTCCAGCCCATGCCCGATCGCCCCCCTCTTTCCGCGCCCGCCAGTACCAGCCTGACATCGGGTCCGGCGCTGACGCCCATGGCATTTGTCAATGCGATTGTGCTGGCCTACAGGCACCGGGGAAAAGACCCGAGCGCCGCGCTGGCGCTGGCACAAATTGCGCCAGATGACTTGACTGACCCGGCCGCCCGCATCACCGCGGCACAAATGGAGCGCATCTCCGGCGCCGCCATGCAGGAACTCGACGACGAGGCCCTGGGCTGGTTCAGCCGCCGCCTGCCCTGGGGCAGCTACGGCATGCTGGCGCGCGCCTCGATCAGCGCGCCCAGCCTGGGCCTGGCGCTGCAGCGCTGGTGCCGTCACCACGGGCTGATCGCCGACGACATCACCCTGGAACTGGCAGTGACTGGCGACAGCGCCACGCTGTCCATCACCGAACACCGATCCTTAGGCGAACTGCGCGAGTTCTGCCTGGTCTCGGTCTTGCGCAACATCCACGGGGTGGCCTGCTGGCTGATCGACTCGCGCCTGCCACTCAACCGGGCGCAGTTCCCGTTTGCAGCGCCGCCGCATGCCGGCGCGTACCGCGTGCTGTTCTCCGGCCCGACCGAATTTGACGCCGCGCAGGCCAGCCTGCGTTTTGATGCGCGTTACCTGGCCCTGCCGCTGCGGCGCGACGAGCCCGCCCTGCAGCAAATGCTGCAACGCGCCCTGCCGCTCACCGTGCTGCAGTACCGGCGCGACCGCCTGCTGGTGCAGCGCGTGCGCCAGGCACTTGCCGCGCACACCGCGCAGACCCATAACGCGGACGCGCTGGCCGCCCTGCTGGCGATCTCGCCGCGCACGCTGCACCGCCAGCTGAAAGAGGAAGGCGCCTCGCTGCAGGCCCTGAAAGACGAGGTGCGCCAGGCCCGCGCACGGGACCTGCTGCTGCGCACCGCCCGCCCCATCAAGCAGGTGGCCGAGGCGGCCGGTTTCCAGAACGAAACCAGCTTCATTCGGGCCTTCCGGAGCTGGACCGGCCAGTCGCCAGCACAGTTCAGGCGATTGGGCAAGGCATTGCCGCCAGCCTGAGTCGCTCTGGCTTTGTGCACAGCCTGCTCACCACTCCACAGCTTCTGTGGACAAGTGTGTGCAACACCCTAGGGAAAACTCGCCGGAGCCATATTTGGCGCGGCCTGGAACACGGTGCCCGCGAAACAGGCAGTGGGCATAAGTTGTTCTTGTCAGTCCAAAAATGGCACTTCGCCATACCAGAAATAAGACACGATACAGGGGCCGCCTGGATCATTTCGGGGGAAATTATTTTTAATTTTTATCCATCCTGAGCGTGGGGCCAGCCCGCCCAGGCCGGGCGCCGCTCATGCACAGCTTCTGTGGACAAGCTTGTGCAGTGGTGCCGGTACAAGCCCCGCAAGACCATGGCTGGCGCGGGCTGCCGCCGGGTGCCTGCCAAACAGGCAGTTGCCCCCAGGCGCCGCGATCAGGCGGTTGCCGCCAACAACGCGGGCAACTCCGCCATGTGACCAAACAACTGGTGGGCCCCGGCCTGGCGCAGGGCGACGGCGGCGTCCGGGCGCGGGCAATAGGCCCAGACCGTGGCGCCAGCGGCCACGCCAGCCGTCACACCGACCACCGAATCCTCAATCACCAGGCATTGCGGCGCGGGCGCGTTCAAGTGGTGGGCGGCGGCCAGGTAGACATCGGGCGCGGGTTTGGAGCGCGGCATCTCGTGCCCGCTGAAAACGCGGCCGTCAAAAAAATCCATCAAGCCGACCATGGTGAGTTGCATTTCGACCTTGAACCGGTCCGCTCCGGACGCACAGGCAATGCGTTGCCGCGTGTGGGTGTGCGCGGCGGCCACGGCGGCGTGCGCGCCGTCAATCACCTGCAAATCAGCCTCCAGCGCCCGGTTGCGCCGGGCATAGAAAAGCTGCATCCAGTCCTCGGTGAGGGGCTGGCCGGTGTTCGCCTCGATGGCAACCCGTTCGTCGCGCACCGCGCGGCCGACAAAGTGGCGCATGCACGCCTCGGCGCTCATGGCCCAGCCCCGCTCTTCCAGCATGTCGCGCAGCACGGTGTTGACGATGGGTTCGCTGTCGACCAGCACGCCATCGCAGTCAAACAGGATTGCTTCGAATTTCATAGCTGCTCAGGCATATACGACGGGGGTTGGAGGCCAATTTGATCAAAATCTCGCCGGCTCAGGCCTTGGGGTGGCGCCGGGCCTTGTGCGCTTCCAGCGTTTCGGTGGGTGCGCCCTGCTTCACCCACTCGGTAAAGCCGCCGTCGATGTGCGCCACATTGGTCATGCCCATGTCCTGGAGCGCCTTGGCGGCCAGCGCGCTGCGCCAGCCGGCGCCGCAAAACAGGATGAACTCGCGGCTTTCGTCGCCAAACACCGGCTTGTAATAGGGCGAGGCCGGGTCGACCCAGAATTCCAGCATGCCGCGCGGTGCCAGCAAGGCGCCGGGCACCGTGCCTTCGCGTTCCAGTTCACGCACATCGCGGATGTCCACGATCTGCGTTCGCGGGTCGTTCAGCCGCGCCAGCGTCTGCGGCACCGAATAGGTCCGGACCACGGCCATGGCTTCGCTGACCAGTTGTTGATATCCCTTGGTGATAGGCATGTGGTTCTCCTTGCTAGGCGAGTGACCGCTGGATGATGATTTTCTGCACGTCCGAGGTGCCTTCGTAGATCTGGCAGACGCGCACGTCGCGGTAGATGCGCTCCACCGGAAAGTCGCTCACATAGCCGTAGCCGCCCAGCGTCTGGATGGCGGCACTGCAGACTTTCTCGGCCATCTCGCTGGCAAACAGCTTGGCCATGGCGGCTTCTTTCAGGCAGGGCCGTCCCGCGTCACGCAAGGCGGCGGCGTGCCAGATGAGCTGGCGGGCGGCCTCTAACTGGGTGGCACATTCGGCCAAGCGGAATCCGACGGCCTGGTGGTTGAAGATGGCGGTGCCAAAGCTCTCCCGCTCTTTGGAATAAGCCAGCGCGACCTCAAAGGCGCTGCGTGCCATGCCCACGCTTTGCGCGGCGATGCCGATGCGGCCACCCTCCAGCGCGCCCAGGGCAATCTTGTAGCCCTCGCCCTCCGCGCCAATCAGGTTCTCGACCGGAATACGGCAGTTGTCAAAGTTGATCTGTGCCGTGTCGCTGCTGTGCTGGCCCAGCTTGTCTTCGATGCGGGCCACCACATAGCCGGGCGCGCTGGTGGGCACCAGAAAGGCGCTCATGCCCTTCTTGCCGGCACCCTTGTCGGTGACGGCGATGACAATGGCCACATCGCCGTTCTTGCCGCTGGTGATGAACTGCTTGACGCCGTTGATCACGTAATCGTCGCCGTTCTTCACCGCAGTGGTGCGCAGGCTGGAGGCATCCGAGCCCACATGCGGCTCGGTCAGGCAGAACGCGCCCAGCATCAGGCCCTGCGCCAGCGGTGTCAGCCATTGCTTTTTCTGCTGGGCGTTGCCGTAGCGCATCAGGATGGCATTGACCGGGCAATTGGTCACACTGATGGCGGTGCTGGTGCCGCCGTCACCGGCGGCGATTTCCTCCAGCACCAGCGCCACCGTCAGGTAGTCCATATGGGCACCGCCAAATTCCTCGGGCACGCAAATGCCGTAGGCACCCAGGGCGGCCAGCCCCTTGTGCGCCTCTTTTGGGAAATGGTGCTCCTTGTCCCAGCGCGCGGCGTGCGGCCACAGCTCGGCTTGGGCAAAATCGCGCACCGCGTCGCGGATCATTTCCTGGTCTTGGGTCAGCAGCATGTGTCAGGCTCGAAGGCATCCGTGCAGATATTTATACAAAACAGGGCTCTGGCCCCCGTATCCATTGCGCAGGCAGCTATTTAATTCATAGCATTTCTAGCGCCACGGCAGTGCCCTCGCCGCCGCCAATGCACAGGGTCGCCACGCCTTTTTTCAGGCCGCGCGCCTGCAGGGCATACATCAGGGTGACCATGATGCGGGCACCACTCGCGCCAATCGGGTGGCCCAGTGCGCAGGCGCCGCCGTTGACGTTGACGATGTCGTGGCTCAGCCCCAGCTCATGCATCAGCGCCATCGGCACCACGGCAAATGCCTCGTTGACTTCCCACAGGTCGACATCCTTCACGCTCCAGCCGGCCTTGGCCAGTGCCTTGTTCACCGCGCCCACCGGGGCGGTGGCGAACCAGTTCGGCTCCTGCGCATGCACGGCATGACTGACGATGCGCGCCAGCGGCTTGCAGCCGAGCTTGGCCGCGGTCGAGGCCCGCATCATGACCAGCGCTGCAGCACCGTCGTTGATGCTGGAACTGCTGGCGGCGGTGATGGTGCCGTCTTTCTTGAAGGCCGGTTTGAGCGCGGGAATTTTTTCCAGTTTGACTTTGCCGGGACCCTCGTCGATCGAGATCACCGTATCGCCAGCGCGGCCCTTGACCGTCACCGGGGTGATCTCCGCGGCAAACGCGCCGGATTTGGTCGCCGCCTGCGCCCGCTGCACGCTGGTGATGGCGAACTGGTCCTGCTGCTCGCGGGTGAAGCTGTATTTGGCGGCACAGTCTTCGCCAAAGGTGCCCATGGAGCGACCGGCCTCGTAGGCGTCTTCCAGGCCGTCGAGCATCATGTGGTCAAAAATGCGGTCATGGCCGATGCGGTAGCCGCCACGCGCCTTGGGCAACAGGTAGGGCGCGTTGGTCATGCTCTCCATGCCGCCGGCCACCAGCACATCCGCGCTGCCGGCCAGCAGCATGTCATGGCCGAACATGGCCGCACGCATGCCGGAGCCGCACATCTTGGACAAGGTGACGGCGCCGGCGCTGATGGGCAAGCCGCCCTTGAACGCGGCCTGGCGGGCCGGCGCCTGGCCTTGCCCCGCCATCAGGCAGTTGCCAAACAGCACTTCGTTCACGAGGTCGCCGGCCACACCGGCGCGCTCCATGGCTGCCTTGATGGCGGCGCCACCCAGGTCATGGGCCGCGAGGGAAGAAAAGTCGCCCTGGAAACTCCCCATGGGGGTGCGGGCGGCGCCGACGATAACGATGGAATCAGTCATGGTGTTGATCTCCTGTCAAATGGGTCAAAGAAAAAAGGCCGGATTCACTCAATCTGCTCGGGGTTGAACCGCTTCTCGCGCTCATACGGGAACACGTCAAACACATGTCCGGCCAGGATGCGCTCCTTGTGGCCTTGCCAGAAGACGACGTCCAGCAAGTCGGCGTGGTGTTTCATGAACACGCCGCGCACGGCCGGGTTGCCCAGCAGGAAGGGCCCGAAGGTCTCGGGGAACACGTCTTTGGGGCCGACGTTGTACCAGACTTCGCCCGACATTTCATCTTCTTCATTACGCGGCGTGGGGACGCGGCGGAAGTTGCAGTCGGTGATGTATTCAATCTCGTCGTAGTCGTAGAACACGACCTTGCCGTGACGCGTGATGCCGAAGTTTTTCCACAGCATGTCGCCGGGAAAGATGTTGGCGGCGACCAGGTCCTTGATGGCATTCCCGTACTCGATGACGCCGCGCTCGATCTGCTCGCGCGCCCGCTCGGCGGCGGGGCTGAGATCAGCGGCATTGGCGCCGCCGGCGTCAAACGCCTCCTGCAAATAGATGTTGAGCGGAATCATGCGCCGCTCGATGTAGCAGTGCTTGATGATGACTTCCACGGTGCCATCGCCATCACGGTCATTGATCTCGAGCTGGCTGGGCGCAAACTTCTCGATCTCGGCAATCAGCGCATCGTCGAAGCGGTCGCGCGGGAATCCGACCTCGCTGTACTCCAGCGTGTCGGCCATGCGCCCCACGCGGTCATGCTGCTTGACCAGCAGGTACTTGCCCTTGATCTGCTCGCGGCTGGTGTCTTTTTGCGGCGGGTAATAGTCCTTGATGACCTTGAACACGTAGGGAAAGGACGGCAGGTCAAACACCAGCATCACCATGCCCTTGATGCCGGGGGCGATGCGGAACTTGTCGGTGGAATGGCGCAGGTGGTGCAGAAAGTCGCGGTAGAACAGCGTCTTGCCCTGCTTGGCCAGACCCAGCGCGTTGTAGATCTCGTTGCGCGGCTTGCGCGGCATCATGCTGCGCAGGTACTGCACGTAGGCGCTGGGTATCTCCATGTCCACCATGAAGTAGGCCCGCGCAAAGCTGAACAGCATCAGCAGGTCATCCTCGCCGAACAGGGCTGCGTCAATCACCAGCTTGCCGGCGCGGTTGTGCAGCACCGGCAGTGCAAACCCGAACTCATTGAAGCCGTTGATCAGTTTGCCCACGATGTAGCAACCCTTGTTGCGGAAAAACAGGCCGGTGAGCACCTGAATCTGGAAGTTGGCGCGCAGCTTGGCATCGCCCAGCCGCTCGGCCATGGCGGCCTGCACCAGGTCGGCATCGCGCTGCAGGTCGTCAAACGCCAGGCGCAGGTCAAAGTCTTTCACCATCTGCATCAGCACCGCGCACATGGTGTCGCGCGTGGGGTAGTAGCAGTGGTAGGTCGGTCGTTTTTCGGATTCGTCGTTTTCGATGTACTCGGTGCTGACCGCCGGCCGCACAAAGATGAAATCGTTCTGGAAGTAGCTGCGGTGCAGGATCTTGGTGGTGACCGAATTGAAGAAGGTCTCGGCCAGCTCCGGCTGATGGTGATTGACCAGCAGGCCGATGTAATGCAGCTTGATCTGCTGCCAGATGTCCATGGGCTGCTCGCCGGCCTTGAACTCGCGCTCCAGCCGCATCGAGGCCTCGCGCACCCGCAGGTCGTAAAACTCGATGCGCTCGCGCTGGGCGCGTTGCTGGCCATGCCAGTCAGCGGTCTCAAAACGATGCTTGGCACGGCCTGACTCGGTGCGGAACAGCCGGTAGTGGCGGTTGAAGCCATCCATCATGGCTTTGGCGATGTCGTAGGCGAGGGTGGAGTCAAGTCGCTGCGGGAACATGATTGCTACCATTTTTATAGCTGACTACAGCCGTTTGGCGTGGGCGATGCCTTCAATGGCAGCCCGATAGAGGGAATCCATCCCTTCGGTGGCGGCCACGGTCAGCAGCAAATCCTGTAGCAGACCGTCATGCACACCATAGACCCAGCCATGCAGGGTGACGTTCTGGCCGCGGTTCCAGGCGTCCTGCAGCACCGTGCTCTGTGCCACATTGATGACCTGCTCGATCACGTTGAGCTCCACCAGCGCGTCGTGTCGCGCGTGCTCAGGGATCGCCTCCAGCAGGGTGCGATGCCGGTCGCGCACATCCTGAATGTGGCGCAACCAGTTGTCCGCCAGGCCGATGCGCGCCCCCTCCAGTGCCGCCTGGACGCCGGAGCAACCGTAATGGCCAACCACCATCACATGCTGCACTTTCAGACGCTCCACCGCAAACTGGATGGTGGACAGGGCGTTGAGGTCGGAGTGCACCACCACATTGGCAACATTGCGGTGCACAAACACCTCACCCGGCTCCAGCCCGGTGATCTGGTTGGCCGGCACCCGGCTGTCGGAGCAGCCGATCCACATGTACTTGGGGTGCTGCTGGCTTTTCAGGTTGGTGAAAAAGCCGGGGCGGTCACGCTCCATCTGGGCGGCCCAGGCGCGGTTGTGGGTGAAGAGGTCTTGAAGGGATGTGGTCATGAGAGGTATTTTCGCCTGCCCCGATCAATCGGGCTACATGGTTTCCGCAAACAACTCGCGTCCAATCAGCATGCGGCGGATTTCGCTGGTGCCGGCACCGATTTCATACAGCTTGGCATCACGCCACAGGCGACCCAGCGGGTACTCGTTGATGTAGCCGTTGCCACCAAAAATCTGCACGCCCTCGCCCGCCATCCAGGTGGCTTTCTCGGCCGTCCACAAAATGACCGAGGCGCAGTCCTTGCGAACCTGACGCACATGCTCGACACCGAGCAGGTCCAGGTTCTTGGCGACGGTGTAGGCAAAGGAGCGCCCGGCCTGCAGCACGGTGTACATGTCCGCCACCTTGCCCTGGATCAGCTGGAATTCGCCAATGCTCTGGCCAAACTGCTTGCGGTCGTGAATATAGGGAATGACGTTGTCCATCACCGACTGCATGATGCCCAGCGGCCCGCCGGTGAGCACGGCACGTTCATAGTCCAGCCCGCTCATCAGCACCTTGGCGCCGCCGTTCAGGCCGCCCAGAATGTTCTGCGCCGGCACCTCCACGTTGTTGAACACCAGCTCGCCGGTATGGGAGCCGCGCATGCCCAGCTTGTCGAGCTTTTGCGCCACCGAGAAACCCTTCATGCCTTTTTCGATCAGGAAGGCGGTGACACCGCGCGCGCCGAGCTCCGGCTCGCTCTTGGCGTAGACCACC